>NZ_JACFQV010000009.1:7120-13136 GCF_016101265.1 Lactobacillus sp. M0403 | reverse complement strand
AAGCTTTAGCAGCTGGTAAAAAAGATGTTGAAAATGCATATATATCAGGTAATATTTCTGATGCCAAGCTGAAAGCTAATGGCGATATTGATGACAAAGTAGCAGCTACAAAAGCTAAGATAAACGCAGATAAGCATCTACCAGCTGCCAAGAAAGCAGCGCAAATAGCAGACGCTGAAAGCAGAGGTGCAGCAGCTAAGAGCAAGATCAAGGCTGCAACAACTGGTGATGAAGTAGCTCAAGCTTTAGCAGCTGGTAAAACTGATGTTGAAAATGCATATGTTGATGGTACAGTGGATGATGCAAAGCAGACCGCTAAAGACGCAATTGATACTGCAGTAACTGATTGCAAGAACTTGATTTCAAGCGATAGTGACTTAGATTCAGGTTCCAAGGCTACCCAAACTGCAGCAGCAGTAGCAGCAGGAACGGCAGCTAAGAACGACATCGATAGTGCTACCAGTTTTGAAGAAGTGGACAAGGCCCTTGAAGATGGTAAAGCAGCAATAGCAGCAGCATATCAGCCAGGAAATCTTGATAATGCAAAAGCTACTGCTAAGCGCGATATTGATGATGAAGTGGCAAGAGTCCAAGGTCAAATTGACGCTGACCCGTACTTGAGTACAGCTAAAAAAGAAGAACAAAAGAATCGTGCAAAGAGTTTGGGTGAAACTGTCAAGAGTAATATTGATAGTGCAACTAGTGGTGATGGTATAGCTCAAGCACTTAGCATGGGTAAGCAGTTTATCAGTACAGCATATGTACAAGGAACGCTTAAAGATGCCCAAGATAACGCTAAGCAAGAAATTGCCGATGAAGCAAAATCGGTTAAGGATAAGATTGATGCCGACAGCTTATTAACAACAGCAGACAAGGCAAAGCAGAAGCAAGACGTTGATAACGCTGTAGCAGAAGCCAATGCCGCAATCGATGCCGCAAACACATCAGATGAAATTGCCAAGGCAGTCGAAGATGGTAAGGCCAAGATTAATGCCGCATATGTACAAGGTAAGGACTTAACCAATCAAAAGGCAATTGCTAAAGGCAACATTGCTAGTCAAGCAAGTATTGTTAAGAGCAGCATTGATGCCGATCAAAACTTGACTACTGCTACAAAAGAAGAACAAAAGAAGAATGTTGATAATGCCGTAGCAGAAGCCAATGCCGCAATTGATGCCGCAACCACACCAGATGAAATTGCTAAGGCAGAAGCAGATGGTAAAGACAAGATTAAAGCTGCATATGTGCCGGGCAAGGACTTAAGTAGTCAAAAGAACAATGCTAAGCAAGAAATTGCCGATGAAGCAACTACAGTTAAGAACCGAATCAATGCTGATGATAACTTACCAACTACCGAAAAGAACAAGCAGAAGCAAGATGTTGATAACGCTGTAGCAGAAGCCAATGCCGCAATTGATGCCGCAACCACGCCAGATGAAATTGCCAAGGCAGTAGCAGATGGTAAGGTCAAGATTAATGCCGCATACAAGCCAGGTACAACAGATTTAAGTACCCAAAAGAACAATGCTAAGCAAGACATAGCCAATGAAGCAAAATCGGTTAAGGATAGTATCGATGCCGATAGCTTATTAACTACTGTTGAAAAGAACAAGCAGAAGCAAGATGTTGATAACGCTGTAGCAGAAGCCAATGCCGCAATTGATGCCGCAACCACGCCAGATGAAATTGCCAAGGCAGTAGCAGATGGTAAGGTCAAGATTAATGCCGCATACAAGCCAGGTACAACAGATTTAAGTACCCAAAAGAACAATGCTAAGCAAGACATAGCCAATGAAGCAAAATCGGTTAAGGATAGTATCGATGCCGATAGCTTATTAACAACTGCTACAAAAGAAGAACAAAAGAAGAATGTTGATCAGGCAGTAACAGAAGCCAATGCTGCAATTGATGCCGCAACTACACCAGATGAAATTGCCAAGGCAGTAGCAGATGGTAAGGCCAAGATTAATGCCGCATACAAGCCAGGTACAACAGATTTAAGTACCCAAAAGAGTAACGGTAAGCAAGAAATTGCCGATAAAGCAAAATCGGTTAAGGATAGTATCGATGCCGACAGCTTATTAACAACTGCTACAAAAGAAGAACAAAAGAAGAATGTTGATCAGGCAGTAACAGAAGCCAATGCCGCAATCGATGCTGCAACCACGCCAGATGAAATTGCCAAGGCAGTAGCAGATGGTATAGCCAAGATTAATGCCGCATATAAGCCAGGCAAGAGCTTAACAGATCAAAAGGCAGACTCTAACAAGGAAATTGATAAGACTGCCAACGATGTTAAGGACAAGATTGATGCCGACAAGAATCTGACGACTGACGAAAAGAACAAACAGAAACAGGATGTCGATAAAGCAGCTTCCGAAGCTAAAGATGCGATTAACGCAGCAACAACACCAGATGAGGTTGCTAAGGCAGAGCAAGATGGTAAAGACAAGATCAATGGTGCTTACCAACCAGGCAAGGACTTAAGCAGTCAAAAGAACAATGCGAAGCAAGATATAGCTAATGAAGCAGATTCAGTTAAAAACCAGATTGATGCCGATCAAAACTTAACTACTGCTGAAAAGAACAAGCAGAAGCAAGATGTTGATCAAGCTGTAACAGAAGCTAATACAGCAATCGATGCTGCAAATACGCCAGATGAAGTTATTCAAGCAGTCGCAGACGGTAAGAATAAGATTAATGCTGCTCACAAGCCAGGTACGGATTTAAGTAGTCAGAAGACCACTGCAAAAGACCGAATTGATCAAGTTGCAAGTGAAGTTAAGACTGAAATCGATGCCGATATTACATTGACTAATTCTGAAAAGATAGCTCAAAAAGTTAATGTTGATAAAGATGCTGCGGAAGCAAAACAGAATATTAATTTAGCCTCTGACGCACAAGGAATAATCGATTCACGTGATCGCGGAATTGAAAAGATTAGAGCTGATCATCAATCAAATACCCTACCAATAGCAGATCAAAAACAAAGTGCTAAGGATCGGATTGATCAGGTTGCCGTAGAAGTCAAGGGTGAAATCGAAGCTGACGAAGCTTTAACTACAGCTGAAAAGACTGCTCAAAAACGTAACGTTGATAAAGATGCTACTGATGCTAAAAACAATATTGATGCTGCAACTGATGCACAAGGAATAATCGATGCGCGTGATCAGGGAATTAAAGCAATTAGACGTGATCATGTCCGTAGTGATGTTCCATTATCTGACCAAAAGCAAGATGCTAAGGATCGAATTGATCAGGAAGTTGTTAAAGTTAAGGGTGAAATTGACACTGATACAACTTTACTAAGTTCTGATAAGGCTACTCAGAAGGCCAAGGTTGATATTGACGCTCAAGCAGCCAAAGACAAGATTGATCTTGCTTCTAATGCTCAAGACGTACAAAATGCATTAAAAGAAGGTATTAAAGCAATTAATGCTGATCATGTATCTGGTACTTCTTTAGATGAGCAAAGACAGTCAGCGAAAGCAAGAATTAGTCAGGAAGCTAGAACTGTTAAGTCAGCCATTTCCGCTGATACGACATTAACTGATACTGAAAAAGCTTCTCAAAAGGCAGCTGTTGATGCTGATGAAATTATTGCGAAAAACAATATTGATAACGCATCTTCTGCCCAAGCTATAATTGCAGCAACTGAAGACGGTATCACCGCTATTAATAATGATCATCAATCAAATACTTCTAGCTTAGATCAACAACGTCAGGAAGCTAAAGACCGAATTGATCTCGAAGCATCAAAGGTAAAAGGTTGGATTAATAAGGATTCTTCATTAGATAGCAAAGCTAAGGCTGAACAGTCTGCTGCTGTTGATGATGCTGCAGCCAAAGCAAAAGATAATATCGATGCAGCAGTAAATGCCCAAGGTATTAAGATTGCTCGCGAAAAAGGTATTGCAGCTATTAACTCCAAGTATGTAACTAATTTGATTTCTTTAGCTGATCAAAAAGAATATGCTAAGCAATTAATTAGAGACGAAGCCGAAATTGTTAAGGAAGAAATTAACAGTGATGAGGTTCTTGAAGACAGTACTAAGGCAGATCAAGTCAAAGCAGTTGAAGCACAAAAGCAAAAGGCTTTAGATAAGATTGATGCTGCAACTGATGCTCAAGCTGTTCAAGATGAGTATGTAAATGGTGTCAACATTCTTCATGCACAACACCTGTCAGGTAATGATCTTGAAACACAAAAGCAAGCTGCTAAGGATATACTTGCTCAAGAAGCAGCAACTATTAAGAAGATTATTGCTAATGACACTTCCTTGAGTGATACAACTAAAGCAACTCAAACTGCGAAAGTTAACGCAGAGCTTCAAAAGGCTCAAAATGCTGTTGACCGTGCTAAGAATGCTCAAGAAATTAGTGACCGTGAAGTTGCCGGTATTAATGCAATTGACGCTCAACATATCAAGGGTGAAAAATTACAAGTACAAAGAGCTGAAGCAGTCAAGATTATTGATGATACTGTAGCAGCAGCTAAAGCTTCGATTGATCAAGCCAAGAACTTAACTGCTCCAGAAAAGGCTAAAGCAAAACAAGCTGTTGATGATGCAGCTAATGCAGCTAAGGATGCTATTAAGTCAGCAACTGATGCTCAAACTATTAATAAGGCTAAAGTTGCTGGAGTTGATGCAATTAATGCAGTAGTTAAGAACAATAGTGCAGCTGAATTAACAACTGTTAAGCTAAATGCTAAGAACGCAATTAGTGCTGAAGCAACTACGATTAAAGAAGCAATTAGCAGTGATCAAGGATTAACTGCTTCTGCTAAAGCAACTCAATCAGCTAACGTTGACTTGGAAGCCCAGAAAGCACAAAATGCTATCGACCGCGCTGAAAATGCTCAAGAAGTTAAAGATAGACAAGATGCTGGAATTAAGGCAATTGATGCTCAATACATTCCTGGAAAGCCATTAAAAGATCAAAAGTTAGCAGCTAATAAGGTCATTGAGGATGCATTAGCTAGTGCAAATGCTAAGATTGATAGCGATCAAACAAAATCAGCAGCTGAAAAGGCTAAAGAAAAGATGGCTGTTTCTAATGCAGCTAGTGCAGCACAAAAGGCCATTAATCAAGCAAACAGTGCTGCAGAGGTAGATAAAGCTAAATCTGATGGATTAACAGCTATTGCATTTGCTCAAAATCCAATGGTTACTATCGATGATCAAAAAGTAGCAGCCAACGAGTCAATTACTAAAGCTGTAAATGATGCAAAAATTAAGGTTGCTCAAGATTCATCTTTAACTACTAGTGAAAAAATTGCAGTTTACCAACTTGTAGATTCCGCTGCTGCAGTAGCTAGAGACAAGGTTGCACAAGCTACAAGCAGTGAATCAGTTAGCCAAGCATTAGCAGATGGAATAGCTCAGATCAACAATGCAGCAACAAACACTGCTTCACTTAAGCTCAAGACTCAAGCCAAAGGTATTATTAGCAAGAAAGCTGAATCAGCAAAGAAGGAAGTTGACCGCTTATCTAACTTGAGTGATGCTGAAAAGCAAAGCGCAAAGGATAAAATCGATCAAGCTGTTCAAAACGGTAATGCCAAGATTGATGCAGCAACAGATTCACAAGTCTTAAAAGTAATAAGTAGCATTCAAGCAGAAATTGATGCAATTGTTACAAATCCAACTGCTTCAAACGGCGCTGGATCTAATGGTTCAAACTCAAACGGATCTGAATCAAATGGTTCAGAGAGCAATGCATCCGAGTCAAACGGATCCGAATCAAATGGCTCAGGGAGCAACGCATCCGAATCAAACGGATCCGAATCAAATGGCTCAGAGAGTAATGCATCCGAGTCAAACGGTTCCGAATCAAATGGCTCAGAGAGCAACTCATCCGAATCAAACGGATCCGAATCAAATGGTTCAGAGAGCAATTCGTCAGAGTCAAACGGATCCGAATCAAATGGCTCAGGGAGCAACGCATCCGAGTCAAACGGATCCGAATCGAATGGCTCAGAGAGTAATGCATCCGAGTCAAACGGTTCCGAATC
>NZ_JACFQV010000009.1:0-7024 GCF_016101265.1 Lactobacillus sp. M0403 | reverse complement strand
AATCAAATGGCTCTGAATCAAATGGTTCAGAGAGCAACTCGTCAGAGTCAAACGGATCCGAATCAAATGGCTCAGAGAGCAACGCATCAGAGTCAAATGGCTCTGAATCAAATGGTTCAGAGAGCAACTCGTCAGAGTCAAACGGATCCGAATCAAATGGCTCAGAGAGCAACGCATCCGAGTCAAACGGATCAGAATCAAACGGTTCCGAATCAAATGGCTCAGAAAGCAACTCATCCGAGTCCAATGGTTCAGAGAGCAACTCATCCGAATCAAACGGTTCTGAGAGCAACTCGTCAGAGTCCAACGGCTCAGAATCAAATGGTTCAGAGAGCAACTCGTCGGAGTCAAATGGATCTGAATCGAATGGCTCAGAGAGTAATGCATCCGAGTCCAACGGTTCCGAAGCAAATGGCTCAGAGAGCAATTCATCAGAGTCCAACGGATCAGAATCAAATGGTTCAGAGAGCAACTCGTCAGAGTCAAATGGATCTGAATCGAATGGTTCAGAGAGTAATTCATCAGAGTCCAACGGTTCCGAATCGAATGGTTCAGAGAGTAATTCATCTGAGTCAAATGGTTCCGAATCAAATGGCTCAGAAAGCAACTCGTTAGAGTCCAACGGCTCAGAATCAAATGGATCTGAATCGAATGGTTCAGAGAGTAATTCATCAGAGTCCAACGGTTCCGAATCGAATGGCTCAGAGAGTAATTCATCAGAGTCCAACGGTTCCGAATCAAATGGCTCAGAGAGCAACTCATCCGAATCCAACGGATCAGAATCAAATGGCTCAGAGAGCAACTCGTCAGAGTCCAACGGATCAGAATCAAACGGCTCCGAATCAAATGGCTCAGAAAGCAACTCATCCGAATCCAATGGTTCTGAATCGAATGGCTCAGAGAGCAACTCATCCGAATCAAACGGATCAGAATCAAATGGCTCAGAGAGCAACTCATCCGAATCCAACGGATCTGAATCAAATGGTTCTGAATCAAATGGTTCAGAGAGTAATGCATCCGAATCAAACGGATCCGAATCAAATGGCTCAGAAAGCAACTCATCCGAGTCCAATGGTTCAGAGAGCAACTCATCCGAATCAAACGGTTCTGAGAGCAACTCGTCAGAGTCCAACGGCTCAGAATCAAATGGTTCAGAGAGTAATTCATCTGAGTCAAATGGTTCCGAATCAAATGGCTCAGAAAGCAACTCATCCGAATCTAACGGTTCCGAGTCAAATGGTTCAGAGAGCAACGCATCCGAGTCCAACGGATCTGAATCAAATGGTTCAGAGAGCAACTCGTCAGAGTCCAACGGATCTGAATCGAATGGTTCAGAGAGCAACGCATCCGAGTCCAACGGATCTGAATCGAATGGTTCAGAGAGCAACTCATCTGAGTCCAACGGATCTGAATCAAATGGCTCAGAAAGCAACGCATCCGAGTCCAACGGATCTGAATCAAATAGTTCAGAGAGCAACTCATCCGAATCAAATGGTTCTGAGTCGAATGGTTCAGAGAGCAACTCATCCGAGTCCAACGGATCTGAATCAAATGGTTCAGAGAGCAATGCATCAGAGTCCAACGGTTCCGAATCAAATGGTTCAGAGAGTAATTCGTCAGAATCCAACACATCTGACTCACAAGTTCCTAATGAACAAAGCATTGAGTCGACAAATTCAAATTCAGCAAGTTCTAATGCTGAAAACACAGAATTTTCAGGAATTGATACAAGAACATTTGCTGATACAGCAGCTCCAGATACAACTGGAGCAGTTGAAAGAAAACTTGCTCATAATGCTTACTTCTATAACAAAGAAGGTAAGCGTGCAAACTTATTAGTTGCTCAAAAGGGTTCAATGATTAACACTTACGGAACTGAAATGATTAATGGCCGCGAATTCTATTTGACTGACAATGGTTTATACATCGCTGCTAATAACATCAATGCTCAAAAACGTATCTTATTGAAGAACTCATTTGTTTATAATAAAGATGGCAAGCGTGTAGGCACTCAGTTACTTAGAAGGAATACTGAAGTAGATACTTATGGTGATCCAGTTAAGATTGGTGATAAAGAATTTTACATCATCGATGATGATCGCTATGTAAAAGCAGTTAACTTTGGAACCAATGACAAGGAAGCAAACGAAACATTAGCTGACGGTGTTATTGCAAATGCAGTGTTGAATCACAACGCAAATGTTTATAACAGTGAAGGTCAACAAAATGGTCAAGTTGTTTTATCAGCTGGTTCACGAGTAGCAACTGGTGAAACCAAGACTATCAATGGTCGCAAGTTTATTGAAATTGGTAACGGTCAATATCTTGATAGTGATGAAGTCAACGGTACCTCTCGTGTATTAACTTCAAAAGCCGATGTTTATAATATTGAAGGTAAACGCATTGGTAAAGTAACTATGAATGTTGGCGAGACTATTCGTACTTATGGTGAAATTATTGTAATCAAAGGTAAAACTTACTATTCAATTGGCAATGGTCAATTTGTAAAACAGACAGCTTTTGAATAGAAACACTGAAAAATATTTTTGAAGTTAATCTTCAAAAGAATTCATAACAAAAGGCAACAAACTTTAAATAGTTTGTTGCCTTTTTTGTTGGAAATAATCGAGTCTTAATTAACTAAGTTAGAAATAATAAATAATGTAATGATATCAATTAAGAAACTAACTTCTAATACAGAAATAAACCAAATTTTATGTATGAAGATATAATAAAAGGCACTAAAGAACATTTTTAAAAAAACCATACTTGTATTTATTTCCTTTGTTTTAAATAACGTTATTATAAAAACTTTTAAATATTTTTGTGCTAAACAATCAATAAAATTAAATAACTAAGTAGCTGACTATAATTTTGATATATACAAGTTCTTTATAAATAAGCTTTATAAAGAAAATACTTTTTCATTATTACGTTTAATTATTTTAAAAAACATATGTGTTAAAAAACGATTGCTGTTCATATAACTGTTGCCGTAATGGTTGCTATAACTGGTTTCATGTTAACAAAATCACTTTAAAAATAACTATTCTAAGTGCTGAGGATGTGCTAAACTAGTGGTGTTATATATTAATAGGGAGATTGGAGAGTATAATTTGAAAAAAAATCCAAGGTTAGTCGAAGAGACTAAAAATACAAATTATAAAATGCATAAAAGCAAAAAAGGCTGGCTCGTAAGCTATTCTTTATTGACTTTCATGCTTGGTGGAATATACCTCGGCAGTAGTGCTTCTACTCCGGTAAAAGCCGCTGAAGTCGAATCCCAAAATGATCAAAAGGGAGTAGACCAAGAGTTACAAAAATCAATTGACTCGAAGTCGGTTGATGATGCTAAGCAAAATGCTTTGACTACTATTGATACAACAGCAACCACTGCAAAAGCAAAGATCAACGCTGATCAAAACCTTTCAAGTAGTGCTAAAAGTACTCAACTTAAGAATGTTGATGCTATTGTTGCTGATGCTAAAGATAAAGTAAACAAAGCTGAGGATTTACCTGCTATTAAAGCAATTTTAGACGATGCAAATATTAGCATCACTAATAGCTATAAGCCAGGTACTATTACTGCTTCTAAAAAGAAGACTAGTGCTAAAAAAGAACCAGTCGTTGATATGTCAAAGAAGCCTGCTACTAACAAAAAAGTGGGCGTTTCTACATATAAAGGACTTAGTTCTTTCTTCAGAACGAGTTCTGATACTGCTGGCATTACTGCAACTTCTGACAAGACTTCAACTACAAAGACTGTCAAATCAGAAGACACTTCTTCATTAGTTGCTGGTAACCAAACTGGTAAAACTGAAGCAAGTAAGTTAGCACCAAGAGCAGCTTCTACTGATTCAGTTACTGGTCAAACTACTGCGAATACTACTGCAGATAAGAAAGATACAAATCAGTATACTTCTCAAGCCGAAGCTACGCCAAGAGTAGATACTGCTGCAGATACAACAGGGGATAATAGTGTTACGGTTGGTCCTGATGATGATGCTGGCCGTCCAGGCTTTAATGCAAGCCTAGACTCGAAACAGAATTCACCAACATCTGTAAATATTCCAACCCCAGATCAAGTTCTTAATCCAGATAATTACAAGCAAAAGGTAGCTAATGTTGCAACTCTTGCTGATTTGGCAACTGCTTGGGCAGATTCTTCTGTTACCTATATCAACATAACAGGTGATATAGCATATGATAGCAAAGTCACAATCAGCAATCGTGCTCCTGGAGCAAGTGTTGTTGTCAATGGTAATGGCCATACAATTGAGTTAGGATCACAAACTTTATCGTATCCTGATACAGTTCGTACAAATATGACCACTGTAACAGTAACAAATGGTGTTTTTAAACAGGGATTTAATGGCTCTATTGATAATGATAAATACAGTTTAGTATATAGTAGCGATGGTCAGGGTCTGAATGTAAATATTGACAATGTTAGACTAATACCTATGGATGAGAATTCTAATTCCAATCCGATTCACGTGGTTGTTGCGCATGACTCAAAAGTTACTTTTTCTGGAACTAATTACTTTTTCCTTACTAATGAGGTCACTAGACACGTAACCAGAATAATTTTTGCTAATAATGCAAAAGTTGAAATGGATAGATCAAAAAATGCCACTGCGCACTCTCAATTCTATTTCAGTGATTCTGGCTCTGCAGTAGGTGATGCCGGATATGGTAAAGACGGTAACGAGTTCATTATGGGAGACGGGTCTACGAATATTGCGCGTACCTATAATGGTTCTACTGCTAATTTTCCAGCTATCTATCTAGACTTCGACAAAATAACAGTTGGTGATGATGTTTCTTGGACTCAGACAGGATTCCAGTATTTCTTAAATGCTACCCAAGGTTCGAAAGGAACTGGAACATTTAATTTTGGACAGAATTTTAATTTATCTGCTCCTATTACTACTATGCCTGGTGCCATTCAATTACAAGCATCTCAAAAAGCAGTATTTAATGCAGGAACTACCTTTAATATCCATCAAAGAGCAAAAGCTGCTATTATCCAAGTTGCTGGTACTTCTAGTGTAAGCTTTATTTCACCAAAATCACTTTTGTTAGCAATAGAAGATAACTCTGGGAATCCAACTACCGCGACTGCTGGTATATTTTCAGGACCTGGTACTGTTTCACTAAATAACTCTAGTATTAAAACTTGGGATGGTTCGAATTCTTTAGCAACTAATGAAGCAGGAGATAATGCTGCTCAATTTGGTAAAATGGTTGTTAAAGGTGGAGTTGCTACTTTAACTGACTTAAATAACAACACGAGTGTTTCTCCTATTGTTTCAAGAAAAACGCGTGAATTACAAACCGTTGCTATTCCAGTTGGTACAATGGCAATTCAATACGTTGACCAAAATGGTAAAAAGATTGGTTCTCCAATTAAGCTAGATATCAATGACAAGAATAATTATATTGGTCAGTATATTCCGCTTAATTCATCATTTATTGCCAAATATGCAGCTGATGGTGGAAATATGCCTGAGAACTACATGTGGGCAATTGGAAACCAAGTATTTTCAGGTGCTAAAGCTGATATGCAAAGCGGCGGTGATTCATTACCTGATGACGACGGTGATCAATACGGTCAGGCAACTATTGGTATTGTTCCAATGCAGTCTCAACCAGGGCAAAATAATAAACAATATGACCATATCTATAATATTTATGTATTTGGTGTTCCCCAAAAATTACAATATCAATACGTTGATATTAACCATAAAGATAGGGGAGCATTAACTACTAGCCTTTCAGGTAAAACTGGTATCGAAGGGTCAAGAGGTATAACTACAGCTACTGCTAACTACGGCAACACTATTAACTGGACAGATAGTTCCTATACAAAAGATAACGTTCCTGCTGGTTACCACTACTATGTTGAAGCAACTGGTCAAAGCGTTCAGCCAAAATCTACTTTAGTTGGAACTGAAAATCCACTTGTTACTATCTATGTAGAAGGTAATCAACAAACAATTAATCCAACATATGTAAACAAAGATGGAATTGCAGTTCAACCAATTCAGCCTATTACAGTTTCTAGTAAAACTGGTGATGTTACGGAGATTCCTAAAGCACCAGATGTTAAAAACTATGCTTTTGATCATGTTGAAGTAAATGGTAAGGAAGTTCCAGCTGGGTCAACATTTATCATGGCAAATGGTACAGACAGCATTAAATATGTTTATCATTCACTTGATCAGGAAAAAACAACTGCAATTAATGATATCAATTCTCATGCCGATGATGCCATAACAGCTGTTGATGGTAATGTAAATCTGACTACAGATGAAAAGACTAAGCAAAAAGATGCCATAAATGCTGCAAGAAATGAAGCAATTGATAAAATAAATAAGGCTGAGCTTCAAAGTGAAGTTGATAAAGCTTATCAAGATGGTATAGCTAAGATTGATGCTGCTAAAGATCCGGGTACGCCATTAGCTAAACAAAAAGATGATGCCATAGATACATTAAAAGATGAAGCAACTAAAGCAAAAGCCGCGATTGCAAATGATCCAACTTTAACAGCTGCTAAAAAGGAAGAGCAGACCAAGGCAGTAGATCAAGCTTTAGCTACAGCCATCGATAACGTTAATAACGCACCAGATGCCGATGCCGTAAATAAGGCAAAGGATGATGGAATAAATACAATTAGAGCAATTCATAAATCAGGCGATTCATTAGATGATCAAAGAGCTGCAGCTATAGCTTACTTAAGGGATATAATTGCAAAAAATACAAAAGATGCAATTACTAAGGATAATACTCTAACGACATCTGAAAAGAATGAACAAATTCAGGCGGTTAATGCGGCTCTAACTGAGGCGATAGCGAACATTAATAGTGCTCCTACCGCTGATAGCATAAATTCAGCACGTGATGCAGGACAAGCAGCAATTGAAGCAGCTCATCAATCAAATAAAGTAGACTTAAATGGACAAAAGGATGCAGCTAAGCAAGACTTAGACGATTATGCTAAGCAAATCAAGAATGACATTGA
>NZ_JACFQV010000008.1:0-79181 GCF_016101265.1 Lactobacillus sp. M0403 | reverse complement strand
CTTGTTCTCTTTGTCAAGAACTTTTTTCTGACCTTTATCGCCGGCTTGCCTTAGCAGCGTTTGTTATCTTACTAAACCTGCTAACCTTTGTCAACTGGTTTTGTTTGATTTTTTTGTCGTTCAATCGCTTGAGCTGTTGTGCCCTGTGTCCTGACGACAGTTATTAATACTAGCAACTATTTCTCTTTTTGGCAAGTACTTTTTTTCGATTTATTCCTGATGATTATCTTTTTTAATCATGTTAAAGTTATTATATCAGCGTTTAGAGGAGGTTTTAAAAATCAAAAAATTTGATACAGCAATTATTGGTGCTGGACCAATAGGATTGTTCTGCGCTAGTTTTGCACACCTACATGGATTAAAAACAGTTACTTTTGAAGCTTTAAAAGAAATTGGGGGACAACCAAAACTTCTATATCCTTTTAAGGAAATATTTGATATTCCTGTTTTTGGAAAAATATCTGGTCAGGAATTAACTGATCACTTAATTGATTCCGCCAAGGATAAGACTACTTTTCAATTGAACCATCGAGTAACATCAATTGAAAAGAATGATCAAGGATTTATTATCGATAATGATTTTCAAGTAAAGAGTATTATTATCGCCACTGGAACAGGTTCATTTTCTCCCAAAAAGTTCCCTCTGAAGATGGATGAAGCCATTGAAAAGCGTGTCCATTACTTTGTTAAAGACCCGAGTCACTTTGCTGGAAAATCAATCGGCGTTTTTGGTGGCGGAGATTCTGCACTTGACTGGGCACTTGAATTAGCAAAACAACCCGGAACTAAAATCAATTTAATTCATCGAAGGGCAGATTTCCGCGGTTTAGAATCAACATTGCAAGAACTCAAAAGTTTAAAAAATGTTCAAGTTCTCACTCCTTATCTTCCTAAAACGATTGCAATACGAAATAATCAACTTGATATCGGACTTAAGCAGGTCGGTCAAACTGAGTTATTACAAAAGCAGTTCGATCAAATAGTCGTTGCTTATGGCTTTCGCGCGAATAATAGTATTGTCCGCAAATGGGGTGTTGACCTTGAAGACGGCCATATTAAAGTTTCGCGTGAAATGGAAGCTAACATCCCTGGCATTTATGCGATTGGAGATGTAGCAGCTTATCCTGGCAAAGTTCCGGTCATCGGTCTTGGATTTGGCGAAGCACAGATTGCAGTAACTGCAATTATGCGTGCACTATTTCCCGAAAAGACTTTAACCATTCATTCAACCAGTATTTAGGAGCAACATATATGACAATAATCAATTTTATTCTTCACATTGATCACCATCTGATTGAAATAGTCAACCAGTTTGGCAGCTGGACATACTTGATTATTTTTGCCATTATTTTTATTGAAACTGGATTAGTCATTTTCCCTTTTTTGCCAGGTGATTCATTGATTTTCGCCGCTAGTTCAATGGCAGTCAATCCAAAATATCACCTCAACATTTGGCTCGTGTATTTTGCAGTTTTACTAGCCGCAATACTCGGTGATGCATGTAACTATGAAATCGGGGCACGTTCGGTCAAGGCTGGAGCGAAACATTCCTGGTTTAATAAACTAATTAACCAAAAAAATCGTGAAGCAGCCGAACGATTTTTTGAGCGGCATGGCTCAATCACAATTGTAATTGGTAGGTTCATCCCCTTTATTAGGACATTTGTTCCTTTTATCTCTGGTGGTAGTAAAATGCACTACGGTACGTTTGCCATTTACAATATTATTGGCGGCATTATCTGGAGTGGACTCTTTACAATTATTGGTGCCTTATTCGGCAACATCCCATTTGTTAAAGATCATTTCTCAATGTTAATTCTAGCAATCATACTTATTTCAGTTTTACCAATTTTAATTGTTGGCTTAAAAAAACGAATGACACAAAAAAAGGAGCTCCATTAATGGAGCTCCTTTTTATTTTTTCAATAATTGATTTACAAAATATAATTCATAAATAATTCCGCCCACAGCAAAACATGACGCAAAAAAGCCTTCTGTAAGTACGTTAATAATTGGATCGGTTGATGGATCAAATAACCATGTGTTACTACCGGCGAAAAATAAATGGTGAAAAGTAATAAAAAAATCGTCAAAGTTAGTTAAAGCAAACGGTAATACAACAATTGGTAAAAGTAGAAAGAGTAAAGCCCAAACTTTATCAAGTTTAAGTGCTTTGCTTTTTTTGTTTTTAGTAATTAAGAAAATTATTAGGCAGCACAAAAACGCAAAAACCGCTAAAATAAACAGTCTCTTTACTTCCGCAAAGTGTTGCGCCGCCATTACTGAAGTTGGGAAATTGCTCATATGCAAATGCTGCTTAAATGGCCAAACCAAATAACCCATCAGTTGATTGTAGTTATGAATTACTTGCCCAACTGATAGGTTGACAGTTTTATAAGTCTTTTGAACAATGACAAAAACAAGTAGTAAGGGCCAGCTTGCAATTATTGCACCAACAACACTACTAGTAATACCGAATATGAAATGAAACATTACGGCTAAAATGGGATTGCTTTTTTTCATAGTTTAACCTTATCCAAGTCGTCAACTAAAATTGTTGGTTGCTTTTTATCTGCAATATCTTCTGGCTGAGTAATGCCCGTTGTAACTAGCAGTTGGTCCACTTTACTGTTAAATCCAGCTTTGATATCTGTATCATAATTATCACCCACAATTAGTGCGTCTTCTTTTGAACAACCCATTTTTTGCAAAACACGTTCAATGATAATTTCGGAAGGCTTCCCAATGAACAGTGGCTCTACTCCAGTTGCCGTGGCGATCATCGCACACTGCGAACCGTTTCCGGGTAGTAAGCCATTTTCACTCGGTAAATTGACATCAGCATTTGTCCCAATAAACTTCGCGCCATTTCTAATTGCGTTAGTAGCAACTTGAACTTTGTGGTAAGTCAAATCAGTGTCCATTCCTACCACTACGTAATCTGGCTTCTCTTCGTTGATTTCGAATTCGGGATGGCTGAGGAATTCATGCCATAAACCAATTTGTCCAATTAAATAAACACCAATTTTGCCACTATCAGTCTCTTTTTTATTTAGCAAATAACTAGTAGTCGCCATGCAAGGCGTATACACATGTGAAGTATCTGTCGCTACTCCATGCCCAGCCAACTTATCTACAACCATTTGCGGTGTACGCGTTGTATTATTAGTCAAAAAAAGATAATTTTTGCCAGCTGCCTCAAGTCGATGAACAAATCTTACACCAGATGCAATAGTCTCTTTTCCGCGATAGATTGTTCCATCCAGATCAATTAAAAACAATTGATAATCTTTCACTTAATTGCTACCTTTCCTCTTTTTGATTACAAAAGTATGATTATTAGCTTGTGCCTTTTTCACTGTAACTGTTTTTGGCTTTTTGATGCGTGACGCACTCTTTTTATACTTTTTAAAAGTAGCAGTCTTATTGTTAGGTGCAGTTTGCTTCTTATAGCGGGTTACACTGGTACGTCTTTTAAACTTAGTATTTCGGTAGTGATGCACCGGGCTCACCAGTTGCAAAATAAAATAGCCGCCACCAGGATTACAGTATTCCATCAAATAATCAGCAATTGTCTGTTCCTTGCGGTCAATTGCCGTTTGTACTTTATCTTTAAAAAAGCCCTTTAGGCGCAAATGTTCACTCGAAACATCACCCACAATATAATCATATTGATCTAAATAAGGGTCATATTTTTTACTTAAAAGGTCAGTATCAAGCGCTTCTTGTTTATCCACAAGTACTTGATACAGTTGCTTGTTAATTTTGATTTGCTTGCCAACTATTTTGACCGCTGCAAGTGAATGACGAAGCGGTTGCTGTTCCTCAAACTTATTTTCTTTTTTCGGTTCATCAATTGGGCTCTTTTTGTCCGCCATTAGTTTCACTTCCTATATTGGATATTTTTTAGCTAAATAATCACCAATTACTTCACGCAAAAATTGTGGGAATAAAAATTGATTATCTCCCACAATTGCAAGCGTAGGGAAAAAAGGCACCAAAACATAGTGGTCCAAAACAGCAATTTGATATTCTTTTGCTGGGTTTATTTCCTTCCCCTCAACAAAAACGGCTTTGCTTAGTGGATCAAACTTTATTCCGCGATAGTGCATTTGACCAAATACTTTTCCCCGAAAACTCATTCCTTGAAGTGGAAAATGATCAAGGTAATGGCGATTTTTTTCAATTTCCATGACAAGGCGCCATAGGTCACTGCCTTTTAATTTTGAGCGTACAACGTGCATTGAATGAGGCAATATTTTTTGCAAGTCATACTTAGTTATGATTCCTTTTTTAAATGGTTCTAAAAATAAGCCAGTACTTAACATTGCTAGATTTGTTCCTGCAAAATCAGCAATCGCATCTAGAGACACATCAATTGCTGCCTCACGGTCTTCATCATATTTTTCTGGTAAATCTGCAACTTTCTCTTGGCTTAGGATTTCTTTTCCACGTTCTTGGTAACCTAAAATGGTTTTTTGATCATCATCATGTTCTCTCATCGAACTTGTAGCTACAACATGTGGTGAGATTCTTTGGATATGGTGCTTGTCATCAATTTCCACATGAATATTTCCTACATAATGACCCCATTTACCAGTTTGAGTAATCCAAACACCATTTACATTTCTGCCATGTGGTAACAGATCATGCGTATGGCCACCAATGATTAAATCAATTTCTGGATAATTATGGGCCAAAAAGGAATCCATATTAAGACCAACATGCGTCAATAGGATTAAAACATCATATTTTCCTTCAATTTTGGATAGAACTTCATCCATCGCATCTTTTAGCATTTTAACGTGCCAATGATTAGGTTCATAAGATAAGGGATAAGCAGCCGTTAAACCAATTAATGCAATTCTTGTGCCTTTTTTGGTTGTCAGAATTTTATCTTGAACCGCCCAATGCGGCATTGATTCATCTTCTTCACGTAAGTTAGCAAGAACTACAGGAAAATTGGCATGATCAAAAAGGTGCTCAACTACTTCATGCGAGTTCGATATTCCCTCATTGTTGCCAATTGTGATGGCATCGTAATTAAACGAATTCATCAATTTAATATTAGCTTGACCATAAGTTGCATCAGTTAATGGATGGGATCTATCCATGAAGTCACCAGCATCAAACGTTAGCACCTGGTCGACAGTCTTATCTTGTTGCGCCTTTTTCAGATAACGACCGATTTTAGGAAAGTTTTCAAAATGTGAGTGCAAATCATTAGTATGTAAAATACGAAGTTTTTCCATCTCTTGTCCCCTAACCGATCTGATTCGATTTCAAAATCATTTCGTACGCATCCAAGACTTTACCCTTTGGCTTATCCCATTCAACCCAATCAGGATTTTTCCAATCATCCTCATTGGTTAATGTTTCAAGGTGGTAGTTTTTGTTAATATACTCTTCATAAGTGATTAACGCTTTAGTACGTGGAATATTTAGTTGCAAGATGCGCACATTTTTTATATTCCCGTGATCAACCGCCAGTTCGGCTATCCCATTTTGATCAATGTTAGAAATTTCAAAGTATTTACTGCCATCATTGCGTGTGATTTCTTCAATTAAATCTAATTCTTCATACTCTTGCTTCATCTAAATTATCCCTAAAATTAAACTGTTAAATATAGCAAAAAATGTGTAACCATGCTATCGTAATAAACAATAGAGGTGTACACATGAAACGTAAAAGCCATGTATTTACGGCTATTTTTCTTACCATAATCTTTTTGACAAGTAGTGGTTTTACTGTTGTCGGGCACCGCGGCGATCCCACGAAATATCCTGAAGAAACAATCCAGAGCGATGATTCCGCCTTTAATTCAGGTGCTGATTACGTTGAACTCGACCTTCATCTTTCAGCAGACGGTCAACTAGTTGTCTCACATGATGATGATTTATATCGAGTTACTCATACACATGCAATTGTATCACAAAATACTTGGCAGGCACTTAGCCAATTAACATATGATAACGGTGAACATGTGATAAGTCTGGATGAGTTATTTGAACACTACCAAAAAAAGCCAAATACCAAATTTGTTTTAGAAACCAAAATTGATCATTCAATTGATCCGTCTTACCAACTAGAAGATAAAATTGCTGCAACGATAAAAAAGTATCATATGGAAAAAAGAGTTATGATTCACTCTTTTTCTGCAGCCAGCTTATTTCACTTTCGGAAAATCATGCCAGACGCATACCTAATTTTACTTGTCGGTAGCCTTAAACGAATCAACTTTAGTAATTTACCGCAAGTCGATGCGGTCAATGTTTCGTCGGACTTAATTTTGAATCACTCTTGGCTAATTCACTGGCTTCACCGCATCAACAAACAAGTTTATGTTTGGGCAGAAATGGATGAATCACCTGAATTATGGCATTGGCTGATTAATAAAAATATAGATGGTGTTGTAACCAACTTTCCAAGTACCGGTTTTAAATATAAGCTGGCTAAGCAAGGCACTAAGAAATACGACATTCATCGTAACGGCATCTATTTTGGTAAAGAAAAAACAGCGACAATGATGAATCCATACGTCAGAGTTAAACAAAAGAAGTATGTTAAACCTGGGCAAAAATTGGAAGTAATGTACGGCGTCCGTGCCCACAATCAACTCTACTATCAAATTGACAATCAAACCTTCATTTCCGCCGAGTTTGTCAACCTTGATTTAAAGCCACGGGACGTTGCTCCGTACCAAGACAAACAAATACTGGCCAAGCCCCAACACAAAGTACCGATTTATCGCTTACCTGAAAATCAAGCAAAAACCAAAAAGGAAATGCCAATTAATACTTTGTATAAAATTCAGAACTTTAATGGCAGTCCAAAAAGCATGTGGCTGCACACCTCTTTAGGTTGGGTTAAGGCTCGCGATATTCTTTTCTATGGTTTCTTTGACGGAACTAGTTGGCATAATTACAATAAGCTACCTAGAATTAATCGCTACACTAATATCGCTCTACTGGAATATCTGCCTTTACAAGCACCAAAAACTCTAAACTTTACCCAACAAATTAGAGCAACTTGGAAGTTAAATAATTGAAAGTAGCAAAAAATCGATTCACTTCATAATGAATCGATTTTTTGTTTATTATTTATTTGCCGTACTTTGCTTTTTCAACAATTCATATGGCAATTCAATTTGCCTTTGGTCAATTTCTTCGTTGTTCATTAGCTTAGTTAGCAATCTCATTGCCACAGCACCAATATCATAAAGTGGTTGACGAATGGCTGTCAGTGCTGGTCTAACGACAGAAGCAATCTGTGTTGCACTAGCAGTTACAATTTCCATTTCTTCAGGAATCTTTGTACCTGCATCAGTTGCGGCATTTAAAATGCCGACAGCGGTAATATCTCGGGTAACGATTACACCATCAATGCCATCCTGACGCAATTGGGAATACAGATTATAGCCATCAGAATGATCTTTAATATTGCTATAAATGTGCCCCTCACCCAAATTATGGTCAGCCATAAACTTCTTATATGCTGGAATGCGATTTTCTGCATTTACGACTGTATCTGGGTCATCTAGTACAAGCGCTAAGTTCTTCTTACCATCGTTATAAAGTAAGTTTAATGCCTCAGTGTCAGCCTTCATGTAGTCAATTGCAACTGACGGAAACTCTTGATGATTACTTTTAGTACCAGCCAAAACAACTGGTGTATCTGTACGCTTGAAAGCTTCGGCAGCTTCTTCTGGCAAATTATCTGACATGTAAATTATGCCGTCAACTTGCTTGTTCAATAGACCTTGAATTGCTTGATCTTCCTTCATTAAGCGGTTTTCAATACTAGTAATGATGATATTATACTTGTACAGTAATGCGATGTCATCGATTCCCTTTGAAAGCTCAGCAAAGTAAAGGTTAGTTAAATCTGGAACGATTAGTCCAACCGTTGTTGTTCGTTTAGAGGCAAGCCCTTGCGCTACTGCATTTGGCTGGTAGTGCAGCCGGTTGATCACCTTTAATACACGTTCACGTGTATCTTTACGAACATTGGTATTGCCATTAACTACTCGTGAAACGGTCGCCATCGACACTTTAGCTTCGCGAGCAACGTCATAAATTGTAATATCTTGTTTACGCATCTCTAATCCCCTATCTTGAATACTCCTAACAAATTTATCATGATTTCCCAAAAAGTGCAAACGTTTACAGCTATTCTTTCATTTTTTCATTGCTATAACATGATATACTTTTCATAATTAATTACTTGATATGAAAGGAAAAGTTTATGAATTTAAACAAATTACAAGAATGGCTGCAAGCATCTGGCAATGATGTTGCTTATATTTCCAATCCAACCACAATCGCTTATTTTACTGGCTACGACATGGAACCACACGAGCGTATCTTTGCTCTTCTAGCATTTAAAGATAGCGATCCATTTGTTTTCGTTCCTGCCTTAAATGTTGAAGAAGCTAAAAATTCTGCTTGGGATGGTGATGTCTTCGGCTACCTTGATTCAGAAGACCCATGGGCAGTAATTGCAGATAAAATTAAAGGTAGGACTTCAGAATACCAAAAATGGGCACTAGAGAAAAATAATTTGTCTGTAGCACATTTCCAACTGATGCATGAACAATTCCCAGACGCAAATTTTGATGGTGATGTTTCAAACTTTATTGCTAAAATTCGACTATATAAAACACCAGAAGAAGTTAAACAATTACAAGCTGCCGGACGCGAAGCAGATTTTGCTTTTGAGATTGGTTTTAACGCAATTAAAACTGGTGTAACCGAGCGCTATATTGCTGGACAAATTGAATATCAATTAAAGGTGCAAAAAGGTGTTATGCACGAAAGTTTTGAAACAATTGTTCAAACCGGGGCAAATGCAGCTAATCCACACTTAGGTCCAACAATGAATAAAGTTCAACCTAATGAACTCGTTTTATTTGATCTTGGAACTATGCATAACGGCTACGCATCAGACGCCAGCAGAACAGTTGCCTACGGTGAACCAAGTGCTAAAGCTAAAGAAATCTATGAAATTGATCGTGAAGCACAGCAAGCCGCAATTGATGCAGTTAAGCCTGGCATGACCGCTTCTGAGTTAGATGGAGTTGCACGTGACATCATTACAAAGGCTGGCTACGGCGAATACTTCATTCACCGTTTAGGTCACGGAATTGGTAAAGACGTTCATGAGTACCCTTCAATTGTTGGTGGCAATGACTTGGTAATCGAGGAAGGCATGTGCTTCTCGATTGAACCAGGAATTTATCTTCCAGGCGTTGCTGGTGTTAGAATCGAGGACTGCGGTGTCGTAACTAAAGACGGTTATGAACCATTTACTCATACCAGCAAGGAACTTAAATACATCCCACTTAGTGATTAAGATTTACAAGAACTAAAAATGCACTAACAGAATTTAACTTCCTGCTAGTGCATTTTTTATTAAGCAATTTTAATTATGGTCTTACTAAAGGATCTTCTTTAGGAAAAGCATCTGGTCTCTCAGGTGCTTCAGCGTTGTGTAAATCACTTACTGAATCCTCAGCTTTATCAGCTAACATTGGATCATCGTCTGAAGAGTTATCAATCACGATATCATCAAAATCTTTCAATTCAGAATCATCTTCAACATTTTTTGGGAATGAAGCTAATTGATTTTTCACGATTTCAGTACCATTGTCATATTTCTTCTTAAGGTCTTGAACAGTGTCATTGTCCTTAACTTTTTTCTTCAAATCATCGATTTGTTCATCACTAACTAATAATGAGCCAGCTAGAAAACCTGCTGCACCACCAATGATTGCACCTAAAACAAAGTTTGTAAATTTCTTCATTGTAAAAAACTCCTTTTTTCTATTCTTTACCCTTGCGACGTTTCCTACGCGCAAACATTGACGATAAAGCAGAAGATACGAACCCGTTACCACTATTTAAATGAAAGTTGCTAACCCGCTTTGCCATCTTACGTGAAGAGGCGTTCACATCTGAGACACTTTCACCTAAATCAGCAGCAGCCTTGACAACAGGATCTAAAGTCTCCATCTTAACATTGACATCTGCTAAAAGCACATTGGTCTTATCAAGCAAGTCACTTGTTTGATGGGCCAAAACATCAACATCTTTTGAGATTTGTTCAAGTGATTCGTTGGCAGCTTTGATTGTTTGATTCGCTTGCTTTGCTGCTTTTGCAGCGTGGATAAGTACAGGAATTGTGAAAAGTACCAAAACTAATAATGCCGCAGCGGCAATCAACCCTGCTACTTCACCATAAGATATATTCTCCATCTTCTACCTCCAATTCTATACCTTAAAAAAAGTCTAGCATTAAAATGCTTCAATCTCAATCTATATGTAATATTTTGCTATGATTAATATGCATATAAGAAAGGCGGGAAACCATGAAACCGACATTTCAACTAAATCAAAGAAATTTAAAATTTAATTGGGACCAAATTGGTACGCAAGTGTTGACTGTGGTTTGGCAGCTTGCCATCTCCACAATTATCTTCTTCTTAATTTCTCATTTTGGCAAAAAAATAATTAATCATTATTGGAAAAACAGCAAAAGACCCCAAAATAAGCGGTCTAAGACAGTTGCTGCCCTAATTAACAGTATTTTTTCCTACACTGTAATTTTCTTTTACCTCTTTGCAGTTTTATCAATTCTGGGTGTTCCAATCGGCACCTTGCTCGCAAGCGCTGGTATTTTCTCACTTGCATTAGGGATGGGCGCACAAGGCTTTGTTAGTGACCTCGTCAACGGCTTCTTTATTTTAAGCGAAGATCAATTTGACGTGGGTGACCTTGTTCAAATAAACAATCAAACGGGTGTAGTGATTCAACTGGGACTCAGAACTACTAGACTCAAAGGCACCGATGGTTCTATTATCTATATTCCTAATCGTAACATCTCAATTGTTCAGAATCTCGCACACGGTGGTATAGGACTCGACATTGAACTGCAGTTAAAAGTTGATAATGACTTCAATTATGTTCGAGAATTGATCGATCAGGTTAACTCACAAAATGAGGGCAAAGAAAAAGCGCTTATTCAAAAACCATTAATTGTTGGGGTTACTTCTCAAACTGCTCAAACAGTGAAATATGTTGTTCATTTTCAAGTCAAGCCAGGCAATGAAAAAGCAGTGCAAGACCGCTATTTATCTGAGTATTTAAAAACTTTACAGGCACATGACATCAATTTAGCGCAATAAAAAAGGCTAATTACATTAAGTTCGTAACAAACAACATACTTTAGTGTAATTAACCTTTTTTGTTTAAAACTGGGCTAGCCAGGTCGGAAATTCCTCAAGCAGCTTTTGGATTGCTCGACCACGATGTGATAGTCCATTTTTTTCAGCAACCGTCATTTGAGCAAAAGTCTTACCTTTTTCTGGCACATAAAAAAGTGGATCGTAACCAAAACCATCTTCACCTGCTGGTGCCACCAGAATTCGACCCGCGCACTGCCCAGAAACAACTAAGTCATGTTCAAATTCGCCCGGATATGATGCCACAATTGTTGTATTAAATTTGGCCGTTCTCTTTTCTGATGGAACTCCACCGAGCTCAACTAACAATTTAGCATTATTTTTTTGATCATTGTGCTCTTCACCAGCAAAACGTGCTGAGCGCACCCCAGGTGCACCATCAAGTGCATCAACCATCAAACCAGAATCATCAGCAATCGTAATCATGTTACTAAATTCGGCCAAAGCATGTGCTTTTAGCTTCGCATTTTGTTCAAAAGTCGTTCCGTATTCTTCAACAACAGGTGGATGCTTTAAATCTGCATTAGTCTTGATTTGAACGTCAATCTTAGCCTGTTTAAAAGCTTCTCGAAGTTCCCTTACTTTTCCTTGATTAGTTGTAGCAAATAAAATTTCTTTCATTTTTCGTCCCTTTTATACTTGAATTGCATTAAAATTCGGATCAGCGAGAATTTGCGCTCCCAATTTATTTACTTTTTTGACATCCCCAGTTGTAAAGTACTCATGCTTGCCCAAATTTGGCCGTTCGCATGTTGCTCCTTTGGTCTGCAATAATTCTTCTGTATATCTGGCAATCTCATCAGCAGGGTTAATTAATTGCACGTTATTAGGTAAACACTGTGCAAATTGCTTTTGAATAATTGGATAATGGGTACAGCCCAAGATTAATGTATCAAAACTCTTCTTTTGTAATGGTTCTAGTGTTTCCTTTAAAACAGGCAAAATATCCTCTGGTGTAGCATTATTTTCGATTAGTGGCACTAACTTAGGAGCAGCTAATTCTGTAACTTCAATTGTAGGATCAAGAGCCGTAATTTCTTTTTTGTAAGCGTGCGATGACGCCGTCATTTGAGTTCCGACAACAGCGATATGCTTATTTTTAGTCGCACGTATTGCAGCGATGCTGCCAGATTTAATCACACCAATCAGCTTAGTGTTAGTTTCATTTTGGATAACATCTAGTGCAACCTTAGTCGCTGTATTACAGGCAAAAATAATCAATTTAACATTTTTACTCAATAAGAATTCAACACTTTGTCTCGTTAATTCAGTAATTTCAGCTTTAGTTTTATCACCATATGGAATATGTGCATTATCACCAATAAAAACTGTTGCTTCATTTGGCATTTGCTCAATAATTTTTTTAACTACTGTTAAACCGCCAACACCTGAATCTAACAACCCGATTGGCCGATTATCCATAATATAAAATCCCCTTATTTTTTTCTATTTCAATCAATTTTAAGGTAAAATATAAGAAAATAAAAGGGATGAATTCTTAATGCAAGACAATCAGCAACAAAGTGAACACGTATATTTTGTTAATCAGTTATATCGCGACTTTTTATTACCAACTATTTTAGGTGAAACGAGCGAAGAAATTTTATATTGGGGCGGCAAAAGAATCGCTCGTAAATACGATTTAGCTTCCTTTGAAGATGTTAATAGTTTCTTTGAAACAACTGAATTTGGCACTTTAACTAAAATAAAGGAACGCAGAACAGAAATTGATTTTGAATTAACAGGCCAAAGCGTTACCGACCGGCTTAATAGTGACAGCCAAGAGTTTTCGCTTGAAGCAGGAATCATTGCGGAGGCAGTTGAAAAAGAAACTGGCCGCACAACTGAATGCGAATTAGAAATTGATCACAAAAATAATTTAGTTCACATAGCAGCCAAATTTGATTAAATTAAAAAGCAGTTTAATTGAGTTTCTTGCCATCTTTGCTCTATGATTAAAGTGAGAATGGAGGAAAAAATTATGCTGAAAGAATTTAAGCAATTTATTGAACGTGGCAATGTAATTGATTTAGCAGTCGGTGTTATCATCGGCGGTGCATTCACCAATATTGTAAATTCATTAGTATCCAACCTAATCAACCCACTTATCGGTCTATTTATCGGTCGAATCGACTTATCCAACTTAGTTTTGAAAGTTGGCGGTGCAACATTTAAATATGGTGCATTTATCAATACGGTGATTAATTTCTTAATTATCGCCTTTATTGTCTTCCTGCTTGTTAAAGCAGTCAACAAAGTAACTAGACCTAAACCTGCTGAGCAAAAACCAGCTCAACCTACTTCAGAAGATTACTTAAAACAAATTCGTGATCTTTTACAAGCTAGAAACAACTAATAGTGATCTGTTCGTCACTTTCCAAGTTAGAACAATCAAAAAACCTTCTGCTAATTGCAGAAGGTTTTTTCTATACTTTTAATCTGTATATTGATTCAAAATTTGATCAAGCTTTGCCTTAGGTGTGTATCCTGTCAAACGATCAACAATTTCACCATTCTTTTTGATAATTAAAGTTGGAATTGCCATTACACCTAAAGAACTTGGTGTATCTTTATTTTCATCAACATCCATCTTGGTGAATTTAACATCTTGACGCTCTTCAGCTAATTCATCAATAACTGGTGATTGCATTTTGCAAGGACCACACCATGTTGCCCAAAAGTCAGTTAGGACAACGCCATCTTTAGTTTCTTCTTCAAAGTTTTGATCTGTAAGTTCATCAACCATGAGTAAAACCTCCCTAAATAGTTGTAGCTTTTTATAAGTAATTTAATTATAGCATGTAACTTACTTTTTACAAGTTAAACGCGCTACTTCAAGTGAACAATCGTTGCTCCGTTGCCACCCTCGTTTGCAGGAGCGTAGTTAAAGCTCTTGACGTGTCTACTTGCCTTTAAGTATTGCCAAACGCCCTTTCTAATGGCACCTGTTCCGATACCATGAATAATCGTCACTACATCAAGCCCAGCCAGTAAAACTGAATCAATATAACGATCAAGATTGGTCATTGCTTCATCATAGCGCTGTCCACGCAAGTCTAATTCACTACGTGCATTACTGCGACGATTAGCACCAGTAGCGCGGACTAGCTTGGTTGAATGCTTCTTTGCTTCATTATCCACACCAACTTTTTCAATGTCACGGTCACTGACTTTAACCTTAATAATGCCCATTTGTACTTCATACTCATGCTCTGACATCTTTTTAGTTATTGTACCAGTCTGGCCGTATGACAAAACCTTAACCTTGTCGCCAACTTTGACATGGTGACGACGTTTTTCTTTTTGCAAAACACGATTATGCGCCAAATTTTCATTCTGCTTTTCAAGCTGGTTGAATTCACTTTTTGCCTCAATTAGCTCATTCTGCTTCACACTACCCTGCTGATTTTCAAGCTGTTCGATAATCTTTTCGGCTTTTTTACGGCTCTTTGCGACAACCTCATTAGCACGTTCCTGAGCAAATTCGAGTTGTTTTTGGACGCGTTGATTGTACCAGTCAAGTGCTTGCTGCAGTTTAAGCTCAAGCTTTTTGCTACGATCAAGACTTGTCACTAAATGATTGCGAGCATCTGTCGCTGCCTTAGTCTGCTTAGTCAATTCCTCAATCATTTGATTAATGTCGGCATTATCATCTGACATAAGGCTTTCGGCGCTTTTGACCACGTCTTCGCGCATCCCTAGTCTTCGCGCAATTGCGAAGGCATTACTGTGACCGGGAATCCCAATTTGTAGCCGATAGGTCGGCGATAAAGTCTTCAAGTCAAATTCCATTGAAGCATTGGTAACTTTTGGCCGATTGTAACCATACAGTTTCAGCTCTGGATAGTGTGTAGTCACAATAATTTTAGCCTGCTTTTTGCGTAAAAAGTCTAAAATGCTAATTGCTAAACTGGCTCCTTCTTCTGGATCAGTTCCCGCACCAATTTCATCAATTAAAACCAAAGTTTGATCATCGACATTTTTCATAATATCAATGATGCCATTAATGTGGGATGAAAAGGTACTGAGCGATTGCTCAATTGACTGTTCATCACCAATATCAGCACAAATATCACGGAAAACTGCTGCTTTACTGCCTTCAGCTGCTGGAATAAATAGTCCTGCTTGTGCCATTAACTGCAACAAACCAACGGTTTTCAAAGTGATTGTCTTACCACCTGTGTTCGGTCCCGTTATTAAAATTGTGTCAAATTCTTCGCCCAAACGGATATCATTAGCCACAACTTTTTCAGGATCGATTAAAGGGTGTCTCGCTTTAATAAATGAAAGTGAGTGGTCCTGCGTTAATTTAGGCTCGGTCGCTTTCATTTCATGAGCAAGCCTGGCCTTAGCCTGAATAAAGTCTAATTGAACAATTGCAGAAAAAATAGTATCAATTTGATCAACCTCTTCGCGTGCTAAATCAGAAAGATTACGTAAAATGCGTTCAATTTCTCGTCTTTCTTCGGCAAGCAAGTTTTGTTGTTGATTATTTAAGTTCAGGACGCTGCTAGGCTCAATAAACAGTGTTTGTCCACTGGCACTTTGATCATGAACTACACCGCCAAACTTATTTCGGTATTCTTGCTTAACTGGAATAACGTAGCGCTCATCTCTGATTGTCACAATTTGTTCAGACAAATACTTGCTACTGCTTCCCTTAGTGTAAGCATCCATTCGATTCTTGATTTCACGGTCATTATTTTTTAGTTCATGACGTAGCTGTGCCAACTTAGTGGAGGCACTATCAAGAATTTCACCGTCATAATCAAGCGCCTTTTTTAACTGATTGAATAAGGTATCTGGTACATCTAACTCTGCTAAAATAGTTTCAATGGCCGATAAATCAAGTTCTTCTTCATCTACATCAGCCACAAAGTTATTAATGTCATTAGCCAGAGTTAGCACCAGTAGCAAGTTACCCAATTCATGGGCATTCAAATTAGCCTTAATTCGCAAACGTTTCGTACTTGGCGTAACATCCATGAAGTCAGTTAACGGCATCTGCCCTTTTATGCGCAACAAGTTTGCACCGGTTAGTGTTTGACTTAGTTCTCTTTCAACTTGAGTAAAATCAGCACTTGGCAAAAGCTTAGCCGCCATTTTTTTAGCTGGAGCCGTAATCGCCATTTTTTGCAATTTCTCAGTGATTTTTGCAAATTCTAGTGTTTCTAATATTTTATTATTCATCTATTTAAAATCTCTATTAATAAAAAAAGGCTGGCTTCGCCAGTCTTTTTCATTTATTCACCGTTTAAACGGTCATCGTCCAAGAATGTATTGAGTACACCCTGAACCATATCCCATTCATCGTCTGCCTCAATTTCATGCAAATCGTTGCTGGTTACATCTCCATCAGCGTCAGCATCAAAACTGAATGCAAGGACTTCGATTTCCTCATCTTCATCCGTCGAAGCTGGATAAAGTAAAATGTAAGACTTGTCATAATCGTCTGAATGAAAAGTGAATAAAACTTCGTATAACTCCTCATTACCATTTTCATCAACTAAAGTTAATTGGCGATCATCGCCTTGTATTTCTTGTGTCATATTAATCCTTTCGATTTAGGTCTAAATAATTTTGCAGAATTAAAACCGCGGCCATTTGGTCAATAACTTCTTTACGTTTATGGCGGTCATGAATTTCAGCTTCATCAACCAGCACACGCTGGGATTCAACTGTGGTCAAGCGTTCATCTGAATAATAAACTGGCAAGCCAAACTTTTCTTGCAATCTTTGACCGTATGCCTTACTTCTTTTAACAGAAGCACCAGATGAACCGTCCATATTCTTAGGTAATCCTAGCACAAAACCGGACGGATTATATTCACGAACGATTTTCTTCAAAGGACGCATCCCAAAATTAAATCGATCTTCATCAATCGGAATGGTTGTAACTTTTTGGGCGGTTATTCCCAATTCATCACTAACTGCCACTCCGACTGTCTTTGAACCGACATCCAAACCAAGCAAGCGCATTATTTATTTTTGCCAAGATAACTTTTTACAAGCTCTTCAATTATTTCATCACGTTCATGTTTTAAAATCAAATTACGTGCGTCATTATGCCGTGGAATATATGCCGGATCGCCAGACAGTAAGTAACCGACAATCTGGTTAACTGGATTGTATCCTTTTTCTTCAAGGGCATTATATACCTCTTGGAGAGTGTCATAGACATTCTTGCCTTTATTTTCATTAAAGTCAAAATGCATTGTCTTATCTAGCGAACTCATAATCATTCCTCCTAGCATAATTTTACTTGAAAAACCTGTTAAACTCAATCACTTAATTTTCTGTAACGATTGAAATTACTTGTTTGATGGCATCTTCAAGCCCTTCAGGTTTTTTACCACCTGCTTGAGCCATGTTTGGACGGCCACCACCGCCACCACCAAAGGTTGGGGCAACTTGTTTAATTAGGTCACCTGCTTTGAGACCTGCATCTAGCGCCTTGTCATTTAGACTAATAATCATGTTGGCCTTGCCATCTTTACCTGCAGCTAAAACTAGAACGTCTGATTTGTTCTCACTCTTCCAGGTATCAGCCAGTTCACGTAAGTCATTCATACCGTTAACGTAAACTTTTTGCGCAATAATTGATAAATCACCAGCTTGTTCGACGTTATTAAAAATTGAACCAGCTTTAACTTGATTAATTTGAGAGTTCAAGTCTTCAACTTGTTTTTGGCTATCATGCAGCTCTTGTTCTAGACTACCAACTTTATCAAGAATATCTTCAGGCTTAGTTGATTTTACTTCTGCTTGAATTTCGTCCAATAATTCGGAACGGTTTGATAGGTATTCATATGCCTTTTTGGACATCACTGCTTCAATTCTTCTCATTCCCGCACCAATTGCTGACTCGGAAATAATCTTGAAGACACCAATTTGATTGGTATTAGCACAGTGGGTACCACCACAGAATTCAATTGAGAAGTCTTCCATTTGAACAACGCGGACCTTATCACCATATTTACCATCAAATAAGGCTAAAGCTCCCATGTCTTTTCCTTTTTCTGGATCAGTAATGGTTGTTTTAACTTCAATTGCTTCCCAAATCTTTTGGTTAACTAAGTTTTCAACCGATTTAATTTCTTTCGCGGTCATTGGTTCGATAGCAGTAAAGTCAAAGCGTAAGAAATCAGGTTCTACCAAACTTCCTGCTTGATGAGTATGCTCACCTAACACACTTCTTAAAGCAGCGTGCAATAAGTGCGTAGCTGTATGTGAATGACGTAAACCTTCACGACGAACACGGTCAATCTTTAAGGTGTATTCTTCACCCTTTTCTAGTGGCAAAACAACATCAACAAAGTGCATGTTTTGATCATTTGGTGCGTGTTGTACGTCAGTTACTTGAGCAACTAATTCACCTTCACGATTGTAAATATTACCGTGATCGGCTACCTGACCGCCTCGTTCAGCGTAAAATGGAGTCTTATCAAAGATTAAGACTGCATGATCACCATCAGCACGATCAACTAATTTGTCATCAACAAGAATATCAATCAATTTTGCATTGTCTTCGTATACGCCGTACTCAAACTCAGATTTATCTTTTAGGTTCATTAAAGTTTCATCTTGTGCACCCATTGATTGCAAATCACCACGTGCTTTACGTGCACGTTCTTTTTGAGCTTTCATTTCAGCGTCAAAGCCCTTTTTATCAACTTCTAATCCTGCATCTTGTGCAGTTTCAAAAGTTAATTCGTAAGGAAAACCGTAAGTATCGAATAACTTAAATGCATCTTTTCCTGAAATTGTTTTATCGTCAGACTTCTTAGCCTTTTCAATTAAGTCATCAAGTAGAGTTAAACCAGAATCAAGAGTTAATTGGAATCTTTCTTCTTCGTTCTTAATTACTTTAGCAATAAAGTCCTTCTGATCAGTAACTTCTGGATAATGGCTTTCCATAATCTTACCAACAACAGGTACTAATTTATAAAGAAATGAACCTTTAATACCTAAGCGTTGACCATTTAAATCGGCACGACGAATTAATCGACGTAGAACGTAACCACGTCCAGTATTTGATGGTAATGCCCCATCAGCAATAGCAAAACTGACTGTTCGAACGTGATCGGCAATTATCTTGAAGGCAGTAGTGTCTGCTGCGTTTTCGCCATATTTCTTATTTGCAGTCATCTTTTCTGTTTCGTGGATGATTGGCAAGAATAAATCAGTTTCAAAGTTAGTTGGAGCGTCTTGTAAAATTGACAGTACACGCTCTAGTCCCATTCCCGTATCAATGTTTTTATGCGGTTGATCAACATATTCACCATTTGCCAAGTGGTTGTATTGGGAGAACACAATGTTCCAAATTTCTAGATAACGCGCATTTTCACCACCAGGGAAGTTCTCTGGATCGTCTTCTGCCACGTCATTATTTTCTTGACCACGATCATAGAAGATTTCGGAGTCAGGACCACATGGACCTTCACCAATGTCCCAGAAGTTTTCTTCTAATTTAACAATATGATCTTCAGGCATGCCAACTTCAAGCCAAATTTTATGTGCTTCAGTATCTTTAGGGTAAACCGTGCAGTAAAGCTTTTCTTTATCCAAATCAAGCCATTCTGGACTAGTCAAAAATTCCCAAGCCCAAGAAATAGCCTCTTTTTTAAAGTAATCACCAACTGAAAAGTTACCAAGCATTTCAAAGAAGGTTTGGTGACGTGCTGTTTTACCTACGTTTTCAATATCATTAGTTCTAATTGATTTTTGTGAACTAGTAATTCGATGATTTTTAGGTACAACAGAACCATCAAAGTATTTCTTCATTGTTGCAACACCAGAGTTAATCCAAAGTAGTGTTGGATCATCTTGCGGAATTAGTGATTGACTTGGCATCACCATATGACCATGTTGTTCGAAGAAGTCCAAAAACATTTGTCTAAATTCCGAACTTGTTAGTTTCTTCATCAATATCTCTCCCTTTTTTATCCAAAAATAAAAACACCGTTGCCAAATTCAAGGACGCTTTAAAACGCGGTACCACCTCAATTGCAACAGTGTTCGTTACCTCTTAATTATTTTTATTCGTTAAATCTATAAGGAGCATTTTTTAAATAACAGTAAGCCCTTCTCACCAATTAGCTCTCTCTTTGAACTGTTAATTTAAAAAACATATCTTAAGTTAACAGTAATTGTACTACTTGCACAATCTTTGTCAATGCATAATAAGCAGATCTAGCAGCTTATTCACATACTGAGTTTGCAAATTAATCTTGTTATTTTTAGACCACTTTTTTATTTGTGCTTATAAAAATCATCAAATACCGAAACTGGCATGCGGCGCTTATGCTCACTCTTTCGCCAGAGTGCCTCAATTTTTTCAGCGGCCTCGTCTGACACTTCTCGTCCTTCAAGGTAATCATCAACTTCTTGATACGTTACTCCCAAAGCTGTCTCATCAGGAAGATCTGGTTGGTCTTCTTCCAGATCAGCTGTAGGAGTCTTTAAGTATAAATGCTCAGGACAACCAAGTTCTTTGAGCATTTGTTTACCTTGTCGCTTGTCCAAACGGAAAAGAGGCGTAAGATCAGCCGCACCATCGCCATATTTTGTGTAAAAACCACTAAAGTTTTCAGCTGCGTGATCAGTTCCAACAACAGCACCATTATTAGCACCAGCTATGCCATACTGCACAACCATCCGTTCACGCGCTTTAATGTTGCCCTTATTAAAATCAGTTATTTCTTGTCCAGCTTCATTTAAGCTAGCAACCATTGCATCAACAGCAGGCTTAATATTAACAATCAAATCCTGATCTGGTTTTTGGAACTTAACCGCGTCAGCTGCATCTTGGGCATCAGCTTGAACACCATATGGCAAGCGCACTGCAATAAACTGATATGACTTATCGCCAGTTTCTTCTCGCATTTCGGTAATTGCCATCTGGCATAATTTACCAGTTAAGGTTGAATCTTGTCCGCCCGAAATTCCCAAAACATAAGATTTTAAAAATGGATTGGCTTTTAAATAATCCTTTAGAAAGTCAACGGATCGTCTAATTTCTTTTTTGGGATCAATTTCTGGTAAAACATGTTCATAGGCAATTATTTCTTTTTGCAATGGTCTCATTTACCTAATTCTCCTTCATTAATATGGTTACGAATATCTTGAATTAAGTTCATTTTACTATCATATAGATCTTGTGAGAGGTCAACTGGGTATTCCTGTGGATTTAGGCTACGTTTATATTCATCCCACAAGCCGTCTAAATTAGCAGCGCAGAACTGTTTTATTTCAATCAATTTAGGTTGCTTGTATACTAACTTGCCGTCTTTAAAAATATCTTTTAGCAGTGGCTCAGCAGTATAGTCAGTTACGACTTTATTAATGTAGTTATATTGCGGGTGGAACATGTAAAGTGAATCAAATTTTCTTGGATCAACTCCAGCACGTGCAACCCAATCACCCTCATTTTTCTTAGCAGTATTAGCAGAAATACGCCAAACTTGCTTTTTACCAGGCGTAGAAACCTTAATCGCATTTGAAGATATTTTGAGCGTATCACGCATTTGGTGACTGTCGTCTTCAATTGATACTAGCTTGTAAACAGCACCGAGTGCAGGCTGATCATAAGCGGTAATGTACTTAGTACCGATTCCCCAAACGTCAATTTTGGCACCTTGCATTTTCAAACTAGTAATAGTTGTCTCGTCTAAATCGTTTGAAGCATAAATTTTTGCGTCCGTGTAGCCCGCATCATCTAGTTCATGACGAACCTGTTTTGAAATGTAGGCCATATCTCCAGAGTCAATTCGAACACCCTGGAAATTAATTTTGTCGCCCATTTCATTTGCTACTCGAATGGCATTAGGAACACCACTTCTGACTGTGTCATAGGTATCAACTAAGAAAACACAATCATGATGCGTTTCGGCGTAAGCCTTAAATGCTTCATATTCACTGCCAAAAGCTTCAACAAGTGAATGTGCATGCGTCCCAGAAACAGGAATACCAAACAGTTTCCCTGCACGGACATTACTAGTGGAGTCAAAACCGCCAATATATGCAGCTCTAGTTCCCCAAATTGCAGCGTCTGTTTCTTGTGCACGCCGCGTACCAAATTCCATTACGCCATCGCCTTGAACAGCCAATTTCACTCTTGCTGCCTTGGTGGCCAATAATGTTTGATAGTTGATAATATTTAAAATTGCTGTTTCAACCAATTGACATTGAGCAAGCGGTCCCTCTACTTGAAGAAGCGGCTCATTGGCAAAAACAATTTCACCTTCACTCATTGAACGCACTGTCAATTTCATTTTCAGATTGCGCAGGTAGTCAATAAAGTCATCATCATATCCTACTTCATTTTTTAGATACTCGAGATCACTTTCTTTGAATTTCAGATTATTTAAATATAGTATTACGTGTTCTAAGCCCGCAAAAACTGAATAGCCATTGCCAAATGGTTCTTCACGATAATATACTTCAAAAACAGCATTACGCTCGGAAATACCCTTTTTAAAGTAGGTATACATCATATTGATTTCGTACAAATCAGTATGCAGGGTTAAAGAATCATCTTGGTCTAGTTCTTGGTAAAACATTGTGTCCTCTTAACTTGATTACAATAAATTTTTTTGTTCTTAATTATAACCACTTATCCCAGTTTAAACAATTTAATGGACTGCTAGCAGTGTTTGATAAACTTTTTCAATACTTGCTAATTGTTGTGCCAGAGAAAAGTTAGCCGCAACATATTTCTTTTCACGCTCAGCCATTTGTCTAAGCTCAGCCGGTGGCATAGCGACAGCACTTTTCAAAGCGTTGGTAATTGAATCAACACTTCCGACTTCGGCAACAAAGCCGTGTTGTCCATCCGGAATCATCTTTTTAATATCGCCGACTGCTGTTGAAAGAAGTGGTAGCAAGTTGTCACTAGCCTCTAGCAAAACAAGCGGGAAACTCTCCGAATACGATGTTAAAACAGCCAGATCCATACGGCGATAAAGATGCTTCAATTGCTTATGTGTCATAAAGCCTTGAAAGTTTACCTGTGAGCCCAAATCCAATTTTTGTGTTAAGGTCCTCAAATTATCTAGCTGTGTACCATCACCAGCAAGATATAGATGAACATTTTGATTATCCAGCTTTTTTAAAGCCTTTAGCAGCAATTCTTGACCCTTAACTTTTTCAGCTCGCGCAACATTAACAATATTAAAATGAGGGTGTTCATACTTAGCTGGGATGTCGCTATCTTGATGGAAAAAAGTTCCGTTATAAATGACATGAACTTTCTTTCCATCAACATGAGCTTGTTCTGTGAGTAAATTAGCAAATTTCTGTGTTACCGCAAATACGCAATCTGCCGCCTTGATTGCCTTAACATTAGTTTTGGTAAAAGCTTTACCTGCTAATCCTCTTCCCTCAAAATCTAAATATGGATCAGAGTGAACCGTTACGCACCATTTAGCAGTAATTCGGCGTTTAATTAGCGCCATAAAAAGATTGGCACGCGCACCATGAGTGTGCACAATTTGATAATTGCCTTCGTTGATAAAAGTAGCTAAGCGCCTGAGCGCGGTCAAATCGTAGCGACTACTTGAGCCTAGTACATGACAATTTAACTTTGCCTCCCTTGCAGCTCGAGCTACCGGCCCTTCTGCTAAACATAATAAAGTAAAATCTTTACCTTGCAGCTTAGCTTCAGTTAATAAGTTAATAATGTGCGTTAACCCGCCACCAGATTCGAGGCCAGCATTAACATGCAAAACTTTCATGCTTATCTTCGGTCCTTTTTAGACTTATAAACTTCTACCATAAATTTAGGAATCTTTCCCATTCTTTTATAGCGTGATGGCTCTTTTAGCAAACGGTAAAACCATTCCAAGTGTGCTTTTTGCCAGACTTGAGGTGCCCGTTTAACCATTCCAGAAAAGACATCAAAACTGCCACCTACGCCCATCATCAAAGCAGGTAATAGGTTTTTACGCAAAATATCAAGCAGTTGTTCTTGTCGAGGTGATCCTAGGGCTGCAAAAACCAAATCTGGTTCAGCACGCTCAATTTGGTATGCAACTACTTCTAAATCATCTTTAAAGTAGCCGTCTTCTGCACCAACCAGCTGGATATCAGAATATTCACGCGCAATTTTAGTTTGAATTGCGTGTATTACCTTAGGTTTAGCCCCAATTAAGTAAACCCTTAGGCTACGTTCGTTAGCCAATTTCATTAGCCAAGAAAATAAATCATAGCCTGTTACTCGTTCTTTTAATGGTGTTCCCAGTATTTTAGCGGCTTTAACCACGCCAATTCCATCAGGAGTGACATAATCCGCATCATAATTCAAAATCTTCATAAATTCGGGATTTTCGTTCGCTGACATGACAATTTCTGGATTTGCAGTTACTACAAAGGTAGATTGGTGAGTATTAATCCGACCGATAAGTTCATTCTGAAATTGCTTGAAACTCTTATTATCAAAGTCAACGCCTAAAACGCTTACTTTACTCATGTTAGTTTCCTCCTGCGATTAATTTACCTTATTTTAGCAGACAATTTGGTATTTCGGACTATGTTTTACCTTTTCTATAAATATGATAATATTTAGTTGTCGAAGTAAGAGGAGTAACACTACAAATGAAAAAAGTTATCACTTATGGCACTTTTGATTTATTGCACTATGGTCATGTTCGCTTACTAAAGCGCGCTCGTGAGCTAGGTGACTACCTGATCGTCGGTCTTTCGACCGATGAATTCAATGAGCTGCAAAAACATAAAGAATCATACAACAATTACGCCGAACGAAAGTTTATTTTAGAAGCTATTCGTTACGTTGACGAAGTTATTCCAGAACAAGACTGGGACCAAAAAACCACCGACATACAAAAGTATGATATTGACACTTTTGTAATGGGTAATGACTGGGAAGGTAAATTTGATTTTCTCAAATCATATTGTGACGTCGTTTATTTGCCTCGTACACCTGGAATCTCTTCTACTAAAATCAAACAAGATTTAAAATAAAAAACTCTGAACTAAGCTAATGATATGCCCCCAAATTTGGGCGGCATATCATAATTAAAGCAGTTCAGAGTTTTTTTATTTAGAAAAAGTAAATTCGAAACGATCAGCTACATAGCTGGCCCTGGTATATTCAAAAGGTAATCCCGTGGAGAGCTCAGTTACTTGCAGACGTGTAATCAGCGCCTCGCCTTTTTTGGCATCAAGTAAACGGGCAGAATTTTCATTAGCAATCGCAGCAGAAATATGTTCTGTTACTCGACCTATTTTATAACCATTTTTTTCTAACGTTTGGTAGAGGTGCGATGAAATATCTGCCTTGGACATTTTCGCAATCAGGCTCTGTGGTATAGTTACAACCTCATAACAAATAGGCACATCATCGGCATAGCGAATACGCTCCATTCGCAAGACCTCTTGGTTAGGAGCCAAGTCGAGACGTTCAGTTTCTGACAATGAAGGCTTACCGATTCGATACGAAATTAGCTTACTTGACGGTGTTTGTCCGTTAGCATGAGTTATATCAGTAAATGACATGATACCAGACATTTTTTCTTGAACTTTTTGGTTAGCCACATAAGTGCCACTACCAATGCGCTGTTCAAGGATTCCTTCATCCTCAAGTGTCTTGATTGCTTGACGTAAAGTCATCCGCGAAACACCAAATTTTTGCGCCAATTGTCGTTCGGCTGGAATTCTACTGCCGACTTTGTATACGTGATTCTCAATTTCACGTTTTATTTGATTATGAATTTTGATGTACATTGGTTCTTCCAATTATCACACCTCCATGTATGACCATATTATATTCCAAATTGGTCTATTTTAGCCAAGCTAAATCAAATTAATTTTTTGGCGCTATTTTTTCTTGTTGGTCCACTTCATACCCAAAAGTTGCACACTAGCCCCTTGACTGCATTCAACAGCAATCGAGTCATCACTACTGGCAATCACACTGGCATGCATCTTGGCTGCATCTTTCACTGCCAAATCCGCCCCGTTAGAATTAAAAATCAGGTCATGACCTTCTAAAAACGCTTGATCACCAAGCGCTAAAAAGTATTGGTACTCAGCCCCGCCATTAAAAGTTACTCTGCGTGCCGAACACTTTGCCTTATCTTGAAAGTCAGCATGATTAACTACAATAGAATTAATCATTGTTATTTCTGTATCATTAACTGCGATCATTCGGTTAAGTTGGCTGTTTTGAATAATCACGTGCGGAGTTTTATCGAGATAGATTCCACCATTAAAATCCGAACCAATGATGTTAGCCCAGGTTTTATCAGTAATATACATAGAAGTATCATCATCGGATACGACTTTACTGTTCAACATATTCAGCCAAACTTCACCCTGAAGCAGCATTGAATTTGTAACGGAATTATTTAAATCAATTTCCGCATTTGTTTTTGTAAAAGTATCAATACTACCTTGAATACGAGAGTTGTTAATAATAGCCGTACCGTGACCCTCAAGTGCCAAAGTACCAAATTCTTCCGAAACATGTTCAATTGAAGAATCATTCATTTCTAAGCGAAAATCGGCGTTTGCAAAAATAGATAGTGAACCATTTAAAATCATGGTCGAATACAGTTCTAAGGTCACTTTACCGTTAGCAGCAATAGCTGCTGTATCGTTACCGTAACCCTTAATTATGCAATTGCGTAATGTTAAATAAGTGTTTGCTTCAGCGGGCACAAATAAGCTGTTTGAATCTGTATTAGTATTGATGCATAAATTCTCTAAGTTAACAAACTGACTATCAGCCGCAATGTTAACATAGCCAAGAATTGTCGTATCTTCTGGCAAACTACCAGTACCCTTAACTGTAATGTCTGAAAACAGGGTATCCTGTGGTAATTCATAAAAGCCCGGTTCTAGAAGTAATACATCATCTGCACGTAAATCTTTTAAAGCTTCGTGCCAGCCGATTTCACTACCTCCAGCCCCAACTTTAACTAGTCTCGACATAAAATTCCTTTCTTAGTTAAAAAGCAAACTAGCTATCATCCTACTCTTTTTCAGTGCCAAGTCATTGTTCTCGCATGAAAATTGTATTTTAAACAGTCAATAAAAGAAAGTAAAAAGGCAACTATCAAGAGCTGCCTTTAGTTTGTAATCTTAATTGGGTTAGCTGGATTCGAACCAGCGCATACTAGTACCAAAAACTAGTGCCTTACCACTTGGCTATAACCCACTGATAATGGAGGAGGGTGGATTCGAACCGCCGAACTCAGAGAGAGCGGTTTTACAGACCGCCGCGTTTAGCCACTTCGCTACTCCTCCGTTACGCACGTTAACTATCTTATCTAAAAACATGCGTAATTGCAAGCAAAAATTATGCTATTTTACTTCTTATATTCTTCAACGTATTTTGCAATTCGTTTTAGGCCTTCCTCAATCTCTGCCATGGCAACTGCATATGAGAAACGGATATAGCCTTCACCACCTTTTGCAAAGCATGAACCACTTGTAACAGCGACATGAGCTTTATCAACCAAGTCATAAATAAATTTGTTATCGTCTTGCTCTAGTCCTTCTGGAATTTTAGCAAAGATGTAGAAGGCACCTTCAGGTTTTGCACATTCAAAGCCAATTTCAGTTAAACCTTTATATAAAACGTCGCGCCGCTTTTGGAATTCTTCTTTCATTGGTTTGGAATCATCCATCCCATTTTTAAAAGCTTCTTCAGCCGCATCCTGCATTGGTGTAGGTTCAGTCGTTACGATTGTCTGGTGCACCTTAGCGATTTGTTCCAAAACGTCCTTTGGCGCACAAACAATTCCAATCCGGTATCCGGTCATTGCCCATGCCTTTGAGACACCATTCATCACAATAACTTGATCATGCAATGATTTCTCCATTGAAGCGTGTGGACCGTCGTAGCAAAGTTCACTATAAATTTCATCACACAAGGCAAAAATTGGCTTGTCACGAATCACATCAGCTAATGCATCAAGCTCATCTTGTGTATAAGTTACCCCTGTTGGATTAGTAGGATAGTTCATTACTAGCATCCGAACACGGTCACCATATTGATCAAGCACAGCCTGTAATTTTTCTGGTGTTAACTTGAAGCCATCATCAGAAGTATCAACTTTAACAATTTCTACTCCTTGATTAATGATATTGGCATCAGACATATAAAGTGGGAAAACAGGAGTAGGCACAACCATCACGTCGCCTTGGTTAAGACACGCTAAAACTGTGTCAAAAATTGATTCAGAAACACCAGTAGTAACCAAAACTTCAGTTTCTGGATCATACTTTTGACCATATTTTTCAGCCAAAAAGTTAGCTGCAGCTTTTCGCAAACCAATTGTTCCATTTGATGGGGCATAGTGCGAGTGATTATCAGTAACACTCTTGATAGCAGCTTGCTTGATGTGCTCTGGTGTGTCGAAATCAGGCTCACCCAAAGTGAACTTGATAACATCAGGAATCTTACTTGCGTAATCGGAAAACTTCAAAATTGGATTTGAAGGAAGATCTGCTAGACCTTTTTTAGTGTAATTAATTAAGTTAACCATATGTTTCACCCTAACTTCTGTTTTCTTGCTTTTTTTAAATTATACAGTTAACGAAATTATTTTTCTACCATATTTATTTAATTTGTTATTAATTTTTATAATAAAAAAGCAGTTCATAATTAAATGGACTGCCTTTATTTGGGTTGGGTGTTCGTAAGAACAATTGGGTTAGCTGGATTCGAACCAGCGCATACTAGTACCAAAAACTAGTGCCTTACCACTTGGCTATAACCCATTCCTTTGAGCTTTTACTTGTTCGCTCAACATTTAATAGTATAGAAAAATGTTGTTCGTAAGTCAAGAGGGAAAATTATTTTTTCATATCCGTAATTACCTTATTAACTCAGCTAAAACTACAGGTTTAATTCATAAGCATTTCTAGCACCGTTTTCAGTTTGATCAATATAAATAACCCCACGTTCTTCAAAGCCGGTAGCTTTAATTAGACCTTGCATTCTCTTATTAACAGCATGTGTATCGATTCTAAAATTATGTATTCCAAGCATCATTCCACGAGAAATTAAGTTGGACATAAAAATTTTTCCTAGATGCTGGCCACGGAACTTAGTCGAAATCGCAATGCGGTGAATTGTCGCATATTGATCAACATCATTGTTCCATTCACCTTCAATTTGCTCGTACGTCGGTTCAGGGGTCGTCATTAAAACAGCAATTCCTGCAATAGCGTGATCAACCATTAAACAATATGCACGTTCTTTTTCAATATCATCAGATAATATTGCTTCATTAGGCTTTCCTTCTTGCCACTGAGGAGTACCATCGTTTTTCATTAATTGCTTTGCTTCGTCAATTATCTTCATTATTTCTGGTAAATCGCTTTTTTGCGCTAATTTAATATAAGTTGGCATTTTCTAACCCTCACTTTATTCAAGATAATTAATTTTAGCATTTTTTTATTATTTGCTAACAAAAAAGATAGTCAAATTTCGACTATCTTCTTTACAAATTCATTATGGCTTAAAGCCAGTATTATACGTATTATTTTTTACAATATAAGTTGGAATACTGATAAAGTGCATTGAGCAAATATCATTATTATGGGAAAGGCTAAAACCATAATAGTTATAATCACCATCATGTAGAGAGCCCTGAGTATTAAATAGGTCGCCTGCATGTTCCCATTCTTGATAGTTGCTGCGATCATTTCGACCCTCTTCACCACTACCTGTATAGCCAAAAATCATTTGTTTCAAACCAAAATAAACGCTTTTCTTTAATTCTGTCATTGACATTATTCTATTAGGATTATAAAAACCTGCCATGTCTTCGACATAATTATCATCAAGATTTAGTCCATTGGACTTACATGCTTTAACTATCCCAGTAACGTAATGGCTATCCTTGATTGTTTTATTATTTTCAGTATATTGGATTGCTATGTCACGCGCTAGTTTTCGTGCACCAACGCTGTCTTGCCACAATTCAAGACCTAGTTGGCTTCTAGCCTGATTAATTAAGCGGAGTGAAAAAGTGGTTAAAGTATCAATTTGTTCTGGTGTTGGTTTAGCCAAGTCTACCATATTATGGTTATCTTCTTCATTTTCAGCTGCACTAATGCGACTAAAGCTATTAGTCCTCATCCCTTTAATTGAGGCATTGATAAAAGCCTGACTAGGATTGCCCTGATAAGCTTGTAACAGCTCTAGCTTGGTATATCCCGCTGGCATTTGTAGCTGTGCTTGAACATATTTTTCAGGACTCGGTTGTTTTATTACAGTTGCATCTTTGGCTAAAATCCAGTGAGAATTATTGCCAATCTTGTATGCTACACGCTTTTGCTTGCCAATTTTCTTTTTCGAACTATATGGATAACGATACTTTGGACTTGCATAAAAATTAGAGTGCTTGCCTTTAATCGTGTATAAGCGCACTTTTTTATTGCTTCTAGTTTTAACATAGCCTTTAACAGTAGCTGCTGCCACCTGATCTGACTCAGTCAATTCAAGTACTGGAACAGTTACTAAAAAAATAAGGTTAATCGCGACAAGGGCAAGTTTACTTTTCTTCATTTATCTTCCTCAAGAGTATTCTTTACCTAACGGCTCTTTATGGTTTATGTTTAATTCTAAAACTAATTATACGTTATTACCACTTTATTTCCTTCATCAACTTTTTACGTTTTTTACAATTACCAATTAAAAAGCTTACCTTTTACTACACATGGAATTCATATCGATCAGAAATAACATATTGCTGACCAGCATGAACTACCTGATGATTCTCATCTTCAACACAGACTTGCAAAAGTAGTAAGGGAAAACCAATCGATTTTTTTAAAAGCTTTGCTTCACTCAAGCTTGCTAAAGCTACGCTAATAATCATGTCACGTGAATTCAATTTATTGATTTGATATTTTTCACGCAATATTTGATACAAAGATTTATGTAAATCTTCGTCCTTTAACTTTTTAAAACGAGGTAAGGGAAAATAATTACATTCAAGCATAATCGGTTCTTCATTGACCAAATGGACTCGCTCAATAAACAATGCTCTACGGCTTTCAAGGACATCCTTTAATTCACTTGGTGTTTCTACTTCCTTGACCTTGACTACTTCAACACTAGCTTTAAAGCCCTCTTTTTCGGCTATTTCTGAAAAACTCTCTACGGCCGAAGAGCTAACAATGCGTTTAACTTTCTGCGGCTGCCGGACAAAAGTTCCAACCCCTTGAATCTTTTCGACCAACCCATCATCAGCTAAGCCTTTAATTGCTTTTCTTAAAGTAACACGACTAACATCAAACTGCTCACTTAAATCAAACTCATTTGGCAATTTACTATTAACTGGATATTCCCCACTAATGATTTTCTGTCTTATCTTCTCCATCACTTGAGAGTATAAAGAACCCGTTTCCTTCACTTAAAGTCACCACTACCTATATTAATATTCCACCTTGCCCATGTATCTTCTTACGTCTAATGAATGATCATGGACAGCAGCCAATTTAGCTCTATATTCACATAGAACAGTATAAAACAAAATCGGACTAAAGTACTCTGAAACTTTATCGTCAATTAAATCCAAACCAAGTTCTTTAGCATCAACAACTTCTACTTTTTGCGCATACTTTGCTAAAAAGCGTTCCGCACGCTCATCTAATACACGCGTTCTACCTAAACTTTTTAATAAAATATAAGGAAGATTCTTATCAGTAACTTCGAAAGGGCCATGGAAATATTCACCAGAATGAATTGAAGAAGAGTTTAACCATTGCATTTCCATTAATGAGCAGATAGAGAATCCATATGCATGTCCGAAGGATGGTCCACTTCCCAAAACATAAAACATTGTCTCATTTTGATAAACTTGTGCAAACTTCTTTGTTCTCGGTTGTACCTGTCTGATTGCTCTTGAAATCACAGTATCAATCTTCTTAAAACCATCGTCAAAATCTGCAGCATATTGATAGTCTTCAAAGTTTTGTAGCAGTTTTACTGTTGCATCTAGTGTAATTGCCATCGGGTTGTTGACGACTTCTTCCTCATTACCCCATTCATAAATAATTTTAGCATTCGAATATTTCAGTAAATTGGCATTTTCATTAAAAGTCAAACCAATTGTAAATGCACCTTTTGCTTGAGCAATTTTGGCTGCTTCTACCGTTTCTGGTGTATCACCACTATGTGAGCAAATAAATACAATCGAATCTTCGCCCACCTTTGCAGGTGGAACATTTACGAATTCACTTGCATTATACCAACCAGTAGTTATTGTTTTGGCTTCTGCTTCTAAAAAGTACTTTGAAACATAAAAATCAACAAGCGAGCCACCACATGCAGTAAAGTAAATACTGGTTATTTTCCCTTGATGATGATTTGCTGCCAGTTTGACAGCTTCGTTTACCTTATTATTTTCCATCTTAAAATGTCCTCTCATTTTATTAACTGTAGGATAAGTATTAAACCCTTAGAAAAGAAAAAAGGATTCTATTTTTAAAATAGGATCCTTTTTGATAATTATTGTTTTAATTAGTAAGTAAGTTTCCACATGTAGCGACGCTTAGTTAATGGGTGCTTTCTTGCCTTAGCTAATTCTTCAGCAAAGACACGCATTACACCTGTATGAATCATTGGGTTAAAGTAATCAATAACATTTTCACTAGCAATTTCGTTTAAGCCATAATCTTTAGCGTCAATATTTGTGATTTTTGCATCAAATCTTTGTAAGAAGGTTAATGCTCTAGCATCTAGATGACGTGTCTTACCATCATTCATAAATAACAAGTATGGCGCATCTTTCTCTGTCAGTTCAAATGGACCGTGGAAGTACTCACCAGAGTGAACAGTTGGAGCCGCAATCCATTGCATTTCCATAAAGAGGAATGAAGCAGTTGAATATGCAACACCAAGTGAAGCACCACTACTCAACACATAAATTGTCTTCTCATCTTTGTATTTTTCACCAAATTCTTTAGCAGCTGGACCAACTGATTTAACTGCATTTTGAATCAAGTCTGGCATGCCATCAAAGGCAGCTAAGGCTTCATCGTAAAATTCATAGCCTTCAAATTCTTTAACAATTTCAATTGCCAAAGCCAAGCAATATGTCATCTTTTCAGTCTTAGCAGCATAGTTTTCTTGGAAACCGTGAACAACTTTGTATTCAGTTTCTTTAATGATTGGTGAATCTTCAGCCATTGACAAAGTTACAACATGTGCACCAAGTTCTCTAGCTTTCTTAGTTGCAGCAACTGATTCTGGTGTGCTACCACCTAAAGAAGCTGTGATAACGATAGTGTGATCACCTACTCCTTTTGGTGTGTCGTAATTAAATTCATTAGCTGTTTGAATTGATGACAATAACTTAGTACTCTCATGAGCAATGAAGTAATAGCCAGGATACAAATCTGCCATTGAGGCACCACAGCCAACGAACATTACACGATCAATTCCTGGTTGCTTTGACTTAATGTCTTCGACAATTGCTTTAACTTTTCCAAAATCCATAATAATTTTTCTCCTAAAATATATTCTCTAAAATTACTAATTACCAATAAATTAATTAAATATCCCTAATACGCTAAGCAGGATACCGCCTACAATACAAATGACCATAATCCAAGCGGTATTTACCTTCTTTTTGATTAGGTAAAACATGCCGAATGTAAAGGCTAATGGAAGCATTTGTGGGAAGATTGAATCCAATGTAGTCTGTAAAACAAAACTCTTGCCAAACTTAATTGGGGTTGTAATTCCAATCATTGTCGCAATCATCGCCCCAATAACCATTAATCCAATCACATTCATTAATGACATGATTCGGTTGATTGTACCGTTGCTGATCAATTTCTGGATATTCTTCTTACCTTGTAGGTAACCCCACTTACCACCCCAGTAAGTAACTATTGCTGAAGGGATAATGGAGATAATCATTGCCAAGATTGGACCAAACAGGTTTCCCTGCTGCGCCATGTTAATCCCCAAACCAAAAGCAATAATTTTAATCGTTCCTTGGAAGAAAGAATCGCCAATTCCTGACAATGGTCCCATCAATGAAGTCTTAACACTGTTAATTGATTCAGGATCAAAAGTATCTGGGTTAGCCGCATACTCTTCTTCCATCGCCGACGATAATCCCAAAACAAATGAGGTTAACTGTGGCGTACAGTTGAAGAAGGCCATGTGACGGTGGTATGCATCCTTTTTCTTCTGCAATTTTTCTGGGGTGTCAGGATTTTCACCATAAATCTCATCAATTGTTGGTGCCATACCATACATAAAACCCATGTTCATTTGACTTTCATAGTTCCACGAAGTCTGAATTGCCCATGCTCTCCAAAAGAATTGCGAGAACTTATGACGTAATCGTTTATCTGTGTGTTTTTGTTCAGCCATTTTTGTCTCCTATAATTCTTCTAAGTCATCTAAACTGTCACTGGATGATGGTTGAGTGTTATTATTGTCATTTCCAGACATAAACTTGTTTAGAATGACAACTAAAATAACTGCAAAAATTGCAACACTAATTACTGACATTTTGCCGTATGCGGCAATAAAGAAACCAAGAAATAGGTAAACTGCATTTTTCTTATCAATCATCGTTGACATTAATAGTGCAAATCCATATGCTGGCAAAATCTTACTTGCTAGGGTCAAACCATTTGTTAACCAAGCTGGAATCAATTTGACGAAGCTCGAAACTGCATTTGTTCCTAAGAAAATTGCCAAGAAGATTGGCACAAAGTAGAGCAGAGCATAAATAATTGGACCATATACAATGTGATAGCTACGAGCTTTCTTGAACTTCCCAGCATCGATTGCTTTATTTGCTAACTGGTTAAAGGAAGAGAACAGCATTCTAACGACAATACCAATCATTTGACCTAATACGGCAACTGGTAAAGCAACCGTCAACGCTGCTTGAGCACTCGTGTTGGACAGAATCGCGAAAGCAGAAGCAACAACTGAGCCTAACACCATATCTGGTGGTGTAGCTGCACCTACAGCAACGATTCCCATTGAAACCAATTGCAAGGTTGCACCAACCATTAATCCCTTTGCTGGATCACCTAAGGCTAGTCCTACTAAAGTACTAACAATCAGTGGCTGCTCAAAGTTTTCACGTCCTAATAATCTGGAGTCGAACATGGCAAAAACACCAATCAGTCCGACAATTAACGCTTTCCAAAACATTTTTTATACCTTTCTTTCTAAATAAGATTATTTAGAAGTTCCTTATTAGACGAAGGGACCTGTTGCATTGAAATCTTGATACCTTGGTCGCACATTTTCTTAGTTAATTCAACTTCCTCAGGCAACAAGTAAATTGCATTGCTAAATCTTTTAGCTCCATCTTTTGAAGGAATCAAACCATAGTTAATTTCTTCAACTGGACCATAAGCAACAATAAATTTACTCAGTTCTGTTACATTTTCAAAAAGCAACATAATGTTATCGTCGAGCGCTTTAATTCGATCAATTTTTTCAATTGCTGCGTCAACACTAAACACGTTCAACTTAATATCTTCAGGCTTAGCCAATTTCAACGACATTTTCTTAAAATCATCGTTTGCGGTTGCAGTATCAATGACAATTACTCGCTCAATATTGGCAAACTTTGTCCAAGAAAATACAACTTGACCGTGTAGTAATCTGTGATCAACTCTTATTACTTTAATCATAATAAATCTCCTTCATCATCTTTTTCAGTCATTAACTTATTAACAGACAAAACTCCTTTCTTTCCTTCATCAATCGCTTCTGAAACCTTTTCATCTGAAATTCCAGAATTGACTGTCGTAACTAATGTAATAATCAGAGGTAAATTCATTCCAGTTAGAATTGTTAAGTTCGGATGATCCTTCAGTAATTGTGTGGCCTCATTATTAACTGATCCCCCTAAAACATCCGTTACGACAATCACATCATCGTTCTTGCTTGAAGCAAGTGAATTTTTAAGATCATTGATAAAACTGTCATCACTGGTCCCATTTTCATAAGCTTCATATGCTTCAAGGTTTTCTTGTTGACCGGCAATCATTTCAACTGTGTCTTTCATACCTTTTGCCAATTTTCCATGGCTAACTAAAATTATTTTCACTTTCTTTCACCCCTAATCATGGACAATGTCATACAGCTCCCCATAAATATAAGATGTATTAACACGTACACATGTATAATATTATATCGCCCAATTTCTGTAAAGGCTTTATTTGAAAATAATTAAATTATTTTTGTATTATTTTCAGTTTAAAGCGTTATCATTTGTTTTATATGATAATTTTAATTTTGAGTTATTATCTTTGTGCACATAGTTTTAGTAAGATTTAGTGTCAACCAGTATTTTGAACAAGTTAATTATTTGTATTCTTCTTTCCACATATATCTGCGTGTCTCATAACTCTCATGAGTTGTATATGATAATTCACGCATATATACGTTATTAAGAACTGACGAGAAAATGGAGTGATTAAAATACGGTGATACTTCTGGCTTAAGGTCATCTAAACCTATTTCTTTACCGTCTAAAACATATAGCTTTTTCCCACCAAATCTTTGCTCAAACCTCAGAGCTCTTTCATCTTCAGGTCTGGTTTTTCCAGTAGCCAATAATTGAAAAATTGATCTATTTTTGTCGGTAACTTCAAACGGACCGTTAAAGTACTCATAGCTGTGTACAGTTGGTGAATCTAATTGCAGCATCTCTTCTAAATTACAAATTGAGAAAACATAAGCCGCACCAAGTGCTGGTCCACTCGCAATTACATATATTGTTTTCTGATTTTTATTTAATTCGGCCCATTCTTTAGCCAGTGGCGTGGTATATACAACGGCCTTACGGTAAATTGGATCAAGCAAGTCAAATGAACTCATTGCCAAATCATAATTTTCATAGCCTTCTACCTCGTTAAGCACGTTCATTGCTATGCAAAGACCAATACTGCCGTTTACTCGGTCTAGTCTACTTTCATCAAGCGCCAAGCTCTCATACTTAATTTTAAAGTCTGTTACTTCTACAAGCTCTGATTCATCAACATACAGAGCAATTGTTGTCGCGCCGGAATCTCGTGCAACTTTCGCGGCTTCAATTGTTTCAATTGTTCCTCTCATAGAGCAAAGTACTACCAGAGTATTTTTATCAATATTCTTTGGAGCAGCATAAATGAATTCTCCGCTCGTGCACATTGTTGAATACAATTGACTGGATTCTTGTTGCATAAAATAGTGTGCACCATAAAAACCGCCAAATGAGCCACCTGCTCCAATCCAGACTACTTGTTTCACCCCACCTTGCTTTTCTAGTCTGTCAACTGCTCGCTTGACTATTTGCGAAACTTCTTCTTGTACTTTCATGTATTTTCTCCTTTAAAAATGATACATGTATCTAACTAACTTCATAATAAAGCGCTTTATTTAAAAAGTAAAGTTAATATTTTGATACAGGTATTAAAAATTAAGGAGTAAAGTTGGAAAGATGTTTATTTTAAAGGGTTTTTGCTATAATTAGAGAAAGCAAAATTTAAGGACAGGTATTTATGTTAAAAAAAGCAGAGCATTTACCACTTTATGTTAGTTTGGCAAATATTATCAAAGAGCGTATTAATAACCAGCAATATCAAGTTGGCAGTAGCATCCCTTCAGAAGCAGAACTACGTGAAGAATTTGCAGTTAGCCGTACTACAGTCCGTAAAGCGTTAAAATTACTTACAGATCAAAACATTTTGATTAAATTACCTGGAAAAGGTACATACGTTTCTGACAACCGAAACGAAATCAAAACAAAAAAGCATCAGTTTTCTAGTCTAACTGATAGTGTTGAACGTGCTGGTAAAAACATGGCAACGCGTCTAATTAGTATAGAAGACACTTATGGCACCGATGAACAACGATCCTTTTTCCATTTAGATGCTACAGAACAATTGATTGCAATCAATCGTCTTCGATATATTGATGACGTGCCTTTTTGCCTTGAGTGGATTTGGTTGCCACCCAAATTTGACCAATTAAAAAGCGCTGACCTTAATCGCCCTTTATATCAGTTGTTAAAGGAACAATTTGCAACAATACCTAGTACAGGTAGAAAGACTTTTAAAATAGCATTTGCAACTAAAGAAGAATCAGTTCTACTAAATGTTGACCAGAATTCACCTTTAATGCTAATCAAAGACTTTGTTTATGACGAAAAGGGCCAACCTTTACACATCACCTCACAAATACTTCGTAGTGATAAGCTGACCTATGCAATTGACCATTAATTTCAAATACAAAAAAAGAGCTAGTAATTAAACTAGCTCTTCTTTTTTGTTAAATTGTTATTTATATTTTTAGCGGAATTATTAGTACCAGCCATTTGCTTGCCAGAATGCCTTAGCGGCTGCCCATGAACCATAACGTTGCGCAACATAATTATTGGCAACACGTTCTTGGTTAGCAGCGGAGTAATCTCCATTAAGGTAGGAAGCTGATAGTTGATATTTGCCAATATATTGGCCATTTTGTGCACTGTATGAGCCGCCGGATTCCCGACTTGCAATCCATGCCTTAGCTTCAGATTCTGAGCCAGCTGGACTTACATAATTTTGCGCATTTGCGCTGTAGTTTACACTTGTATCTTCCGCATTAGCTGAATTATCATCTGCAACTACTGCTTCTTGACTTGAAGCATTTTCTGGGTAGTAGCCTTTGTTAACGTACTTAGCTCTTACCCATTGATTCTTACCTAGGTCGTACCATTTATGACCATCTTTGTCATAAGCAGTTTTAATAACTTTCCAGGAAGAATTACTTGGCAAAATTTGTCCAGTAGCTTCAGGATGATTGTAGCTGTTCCAAACGCGGATAGAATTGCCATCTACATAATTTACAGTTACAACTTCTGCATCATTTTCTACTGTTGCAGCTTGAACCGTGTCTGTATTGGTGCTGTTCATTAATGCTACACCAGAAATTGACATTGCTGCTACTGCTGCTGTTTTAGCCAAGATAGATTTTACCTTCAAAAAAATCTCTCCTTATAAAAAACCCAATCTTTTTTCTATCTCAAATTGAAAGCACAAAAGTGACTTTCGCTTTGATGTTCTATATCCTACAACCTAAAAATTGCAGAACCATAACAGAAGTATCACTCGCTTTTTAAGAAATAATTACCTAAATAAAAATACTTGTCACATTTGTAATAGAATTTTTTAAAATTAGTAAACGTGTGAAAACCACTTATAGTGCTAGATTTACTTATATTTGCTATTTACAAGAACTAACGTTTGTATTTAGCAATTAGGCTTTTTTTAGGTCGCTTTTGAAACAAGATTGAAAAATAACAATCGCTATTTTATCGGTGCTATCTCTGGTTTTTTCGCCATTCTTAATTAAATTTAGCACTAAAAGTGCTATAGTTAAGATAAGTTTTTTGCAGAAAGGACAATAATCATGAGCAAATATACTGTTACATTGAGTGACGAAGATATCCAAATGATTAAAGATTGCCATTCAAAAAATCCTTCTATTATGAAGGCTCTCGATGAGGCAAAAAAGATTACGGATTAATCAAATAAAGAAAAATCCTAACTTATTAAGAAGTTAGGATTTTTTATTTGCTAGTTTTTAAACAGTGCCATAATTTCATCAGGTGATTTAGCATTCTTGAGCTGAGTAATAAATTCCTGATGGGTTAAAAGCTTAGCTGTGTTTGATAAGTACTGTAAATGGGCATTACTATCTACCTGTGGAATTAGGAAAGAGATAACTGTATCAATTTTTTGACCATCTAGTGATTGCCACTCAACTGGATTTTTGAGTTTGAGAACAATCATCGAGGACTTGGTAATTGCAGAAGACTGGGCATGAGGTATTGCAAAACCGTCAGTCATTCCTGTTGAACCCTCCTTTTCACGATTAAGATAACTGTCATATACTTTTTCACTATCATTTGCTAAACCATTTTTTTCAGCAAAGTCAGCTAAATAGTGTAAAGCGTCATTACGACTTGCAACGTCTACATTAACTTGAATGTTTTTTAGTTCAAGAATTTCACTAGGATCAAATGATTCATCAGCACTTACTTCACCATTATTTGAGACACTAGCTGTGACATTCTCAGTTGCAAGTTGCTCTTTTTTGGCAAACCTACCAGCAATTAGTGCTAAAAGAGCTCCAGAAACAACTGAACCAATTAATATCCATAGAACCCATAGAAATGGTTTATTAACTAAAGGTAAAACAATAAAACCACCATGAGGTGCAGGAACCGTGATACGTGTAATATAAGTTAGAACCGAAGCGATTGCTGAACCAATCATGAATGCAGGTATATTCCAAAGCGGATGTTTAGCTGCAAATGGAATAGCACCTTCTGTAATGTGAGTTGAACCTAATAAAAAGTTAACATAACCCGCAGCTCTTTCACTATTTGAATATGCTTTAGGGTTAAATAGAACTGCAAAACCTGTTGCCAAAGGTGGTGCAATACAAGCAGCTGAAACACCAGCCATGAAATAATAATTTCCTTGTGCTAAAAGGACTGTTCCAGTAACATATGCTGCCTTGTTAATCGGGCCACCGAAGTCAGATGCACACATTACACCGATAATAATCCCCAATAATGCAGGATTAGTATTTTCAAATCCTCTAAGCCAGTTCATTAAACCAACGTTAATTACCTTAATTGGGGTATTCAACATAAACATAATTGAACCAGTGATTAAAACGCCTAGGACAGGAAGTAAAAAGATTGACTTTAAGCCTCTAAATTTATTGTCAGGCAATGGCTTGAATAATTTTTGTAATAGCGTAACAACGATTGCAGCCAAGTAACCTGCTACAATTGCTCCTAAAAATCCGCCACCTCCATTAAAGGTCACAAATCCAGCTGCTAGTCCCACTACGAAACCAGTTCTTTGTGTAAAGGCTTCAGCTATGTAAGCTCCCAAAACTGGTGCCATCAGGTTCATCGTGGTACCACCGACCGTATTTAGCATTGCAGCAATTTGATTATACTCACTACTTTTAGGGTTAGCAGAGTCAATTCCCCAGAAAAAGGAAATAGCTGTTAAGACACCGCCTGCTACCACGAACGGTAACATGTGAGAAACACCATTCATTAATGAAGTATAAATCTTATTGCCGAAATTCTGCGTTTGTGTCGCACTAGCTTCGTTTTCTCCTTTGGCCGTCTGCCCTTCTTTATAAATAGGCGCTGTTAGAGCCTTCTTCACTAATGCATCTGGATCTTTTACACCTCGTGCAACTGGGACCATAACTAGCCTTTTTCCAGCAAAACGATCTGTTCCAACATCTATATCAGAAGCAATTATGACTGCCTTAGCATCCTTGATTTCTTCTGGTGATAATTTGTTTTCAATACCGGTCTGACCGTGCGTTTCAATTTTAATTGTATATCCCAGCTTTTGAGCAGCTTTTTCTAAAGCTTCCTCAGCCATAAAAGTATGGGCAACACCGGTTGCACAACCAGTTGCTCCCACCAAGTCATATTTAGTCATCATTCAGTCTTCCCTTCTCTAATTGTAATTTGTGGCAATAACTCATCTAGTTCAAAATTGGTTAACCCCAATCTGCTAGCTGTATCACTACCTGCAGCAACTGCTGTTTTAAGAGCTTCTTTAGCTGATTTGCCCTTGGATAATAATCCAATAAATGTTCCAAGCATCGTATCACCTGCACAAGCTGAATTCACTAACTTGATTTTAGGTGCATTAGCATAAAGTACAGTGTTTTCATTAACTAACGCAGCCCCTTGTGCTCCTAGTGAAACCAGGACATTCTGACACCCCAGTCTAATTAATCTTTGTGCAAGCTCGATTATCTTTTCTTGTGTCATCTCACCGTGATAATTAAAAAAAGTGGCAAGTTCATCATCATTTGGTTTAAGCAAAAATGGATGAAACCTTAATGTATCCAAAACTGCCAGGTAGCTACAATCAATTACTAATTTGACTGCATTTTTTTCTGCAATTTGAGCAATCTTAACTAAAAAGTTAGGTTCAATTCCCCTAGAAAAACTTCCAGAAATTACAATCATGTCGTTTTTATGAACGTTAGAATCCAAGTAGTTCAAAAACTTTTCTTGGACAGCTTGACTAATTATGGGACCTGGATTAACCTCTTTATATTCAGTATTTTGATCAATTACATTAGTAAAAACATTAACCCTAGTTGGTTCATCAACTTTATAGAAGTTGGCCTTAATCCCACTATCTTCTAATCCCGATGTAACATAATCTAATGTGAAACCACCACCTATTCCTGTTGCAATACTGTCAATATTTAGTTTCTTTAAAATAAATGAAACGTTGACACCTTTACCATTAGGTTGCAATTCAAATCGCTCAGTTCGATTAACAACCTTAGGCTCTAATTTTTTGGTTACAATTACTAAATCAATTGCCGGATTTAAAGTTATTGTGTATATCAAAGTATTCTCTCCTTTACCACCTTTTGGATTATTATATAGGCTATAGAGTGTAACGATTTTCAATAATGATAGCGTTTACTTGAATAAGCAGAAAAACATTTACAAAAGGGGTAAAAGAATGTCATCAAGAGAATTAAGTTCTGCTGAACTACATTTGTGGAATATTGTAGAAAACAATCCTGATAAGATTGCGAAAATGTCGATTGTTAAGTTAAGCCAATTTGCTCATGTCTCTACAGCTACAATTGTCAGAACAATGCAAAAAATGGGATACAGTGGTTATACGTCCTATCGTGAATCATTAAAGCTCAAGAGTAACTCCTCCTCTTCTTTTAGTGTTCTCAATGACGCAGACGATAAAATCCGTAGTGTGATTACTAAAAACGAAATTGAAATGAACAACACACTCCATAATTTGAGCTATAGTATGCTTGAAGACAGTATTTCAATGACTAAACAAGCTAAATTAGTCTATATTTTTGCTCGCGGCTTATCAGAATCAATCGCAAATGAGATGATGGTAAAGCTTCAGCTTACCGGTAAGTACTGTGAGTTCCATTCGGATCCCAATATCATCAAAACAATTGCTAAAAAAATTAAACCTGACTCGTTAGTGATTTTTATTACCCTCAACGGTGAAACTGAAGAATTGGTTGCTGCAGCTAAAATTTTAAACAAAAACGATATTCCAATTTTAACTTTCTCGACGAATTCAAATGGCAGTATTAGTCACTATTCAACGCTTTCATTTATCGGCTACCAGTCAAAAACAAATTATTTCCCTGAATATGAGGTCAGATCACGCTTGCCACTACAGATCATGACGCGTATCTTTAGTGATGCATATTCTGTTCGAACTAATTTTTATAAAAGTAAGTAGCAATCACAACTATGCTTAAATATACCTAACTCATTTAACTTAATGGTCAGTTGTATCTTGTCAGAAAAACTAAGAATTCAAGCAAAAAGGCATTTTCCAAATATTAGTTTGGAGAATGCCTTTTATGTATTAGAATTTTAAGTCATAAAAAAGATAACCGTCTACAGACTAGTGACCGACTTTACCTTAATTTTGCCATAATGTATTATAAACACAGGATCTATCAAATTATAAAATACCATCTTAAAGAATTTAAAAATGAAAACTAAAAGAAAAAAGTATATAGCTATTCTTCTTGGCATTGCATTATTAGGAATTAGCTTTAATAGTAAACAAAGCCCAGCTCCTCTCACGCAAACAGCAAATGCTGCTACCACAATGGTGCAGCTCAAGCGCAACGCATATGTATATACTAAGCGCGGTGTACGAAAACACGGTAAAAGTTTGAAAAAAGGGCAAGTCTTCACTACGCACGGCACAATAAATATAAAAGGTAAAAAATACTACTGTTTGTCGAAGACACGGTATATTAAATCAGCTAATGCAGCTGCTACTTCAAACCAAGGAAAAGCAAACAACGGGTTTCAAATAACACTGACTAAGCCTGCTATGATTTTCAATAGCAAATTTGTATCGACAGGTAAACTTATTTCTGCCGGCACACAAAAAGTTGCATATGGCACTACTAAAATTAAAGGATATTTATTCTACAAACTTGGGAATAATCAGTATATTTTAGCTTCTACTGCTAAGAGTAGTGGCACTGCAACTAATACTGAAAAAGATAAGACCAGTGATTCCACTGACAAAATTGACACAGGGCTATCAGAGCGAAGAGATAAGCCGACACCAAAAGAAGTTAGAAGTTTACTTGCAAATAGCAATGATAAACAAGGATATGCAGTATATTTTAGTGACAGTCAACTAGCCCAAGTTAAGAATTACTTGTGGGAGAAAATACAAGCGTATCGTGTAGAAAAAGGCTATCCCGCATATAAGTCTAATTTGGAATTAGATTCCTTTATCAAAAAAGTTTCATCAACAACAGATAACATGTTTAGCTATGCGGACGATATTAATAGTGCGGATATTAAAAAGTATCTGCCAACTTTGACATCCAAAGGAATGAATGCAATCCGTGCTGTTGATAACTATAAGTATTACGGAAACTACTTAGGGGCTCCAGCCGTTTTTAATATAAAAGATCGAAATCCTGAGCATGTAGCAACTGAAATCTTTGAAAGTCTAAAAAATGATGATTACTACGCCAGAACCATTTTAGGCAAAGACGATAAATTATCATACGGTTCTTTAGGATTAAACTATTACTGGGATGGAAATTCCTCTTGTGTTGGATTAGTGTTTATTGAAGTAACAGGTAGCAGCCAAGAATGGATAGATTACTATAACCAAAATTAATATGTAAAAAAGCAAAAGGCATTACTTAAAAATAGTGCCTTTTTATGTGTAAAAAAATCTGTTCTTTAAACAACAGCTGAGGGAGCTAGATCTACAGCTGCAGATCTATTGAAACTAATTTAACAAGTACGAATTAATAATTAGCAGATAGTATCGATAAGATACAAACAAAAAACTATTGCTATATTTTTCAATACAGCAATAGTATAAAAAGTATATTCAGTTAATTAATTTCAAACATTAGAGCTATTATTCAACACTTAACTTTTCACGCCAAGATTTTGCACCTTTGAGAGCTGCGTTAAGATTTTCAATGTTTTCTTTACCTTTTGTCGATAGCCACTTTCGACCTGCTTCTTCACTTTCGCCAGCAAATGGTTCAATAGATGGTTTCCAAGTAGCACGTCCACATAAAACACCATTAAAGTCAGCGCCAGCTTCCTCAGCCATTTTAATTTCGGCAATAAATTCTTCACTGGTTACTCCAGCAGACAGGAAGATATATGGCAAGTCTGTTGCTTCAGACTGCTCTTTTAATAAGTCCTTTGCCTCTTGCTGAGTGTAAACAACATTGTTAGAGCCATTGAAGCCTTCAACATACTTAATATTAAAAGGTATTTCTACCTTCAATACAGTTACATCATATTGAGGTTTTGAAAATTCTTTCATTGTCTCAATAACTTTGTTAGCCTTAACTTTTGCAAATTCTTCACTTTTGGCATCTGCAATATTTGCATCGTAGGTTAATACTTCTAAAAAGAATGGCAATTCATTTGCTCTTGCCTCTGCACCAACACGCTCAACAAAGGCTTGTTTTTTATCATTAATTTCCTGACCTTCATCTGGATCATAATAAACTAAAAACTTAATTGCGTCTCCGCCTTCATTTTTGATACGCAAACCAGATTGATTAGCAATAAGGTCAGGCATTCTACCAGGCTCTGTTGTGTCATATCCTGTTTTTTCATATGAAAGCAGTAAACCACAATTCTTATCTCTTACTTTCGTTGCTGGTAAACCGTATTCTGGATCTGTCAAAATCGACGAAGCATATGGCGTTAATTCACTTGAAACTGCCTTTTTAAAATCAACAATTGTTGTTTCATCAGCTGGCTTGTTAGCAGCATCTGCCAACATTTGTTTAAGTGAACCACGTTGGTCAATTGCTAAAGCGCTAATTACCCCATCAGTTGTTGACAAATTTTCCATATGTTTGGCAACTGCCGCAGAAATTGTTCTCATTATATGTCTCCTTTTAGTATTTTCTTTAATCGCACACTGTTATTATATACCGATACAATGCCGTTTTAAAGAAGCGCTAACATATTTGTAAAGGTTTCCAACTATGTGGAGTTTTTTGAAAATATTTTCTGTTAAATGTCTGATTTACTGAAAATATTTCTTTTTAGTTCGAAAATTATTTCTCTTTTTCAACTTGTATTTTTGTCTTAAAGTTAACCTTTGGACTCCAAGCTGATACACCCTTTTCAGTTACAACACGTACCTGAAATTCGTGTAGGGTGTCGGGTTTCAAACTATTCAAAGTGAACTGTGGCTTTTTGATGTTAGTGTATAAAAGGTGATCAATTTTTAGTTGATAACTCTCACTACGAAGAACTGGTTCCCACAAAGCACTAATAGCAGTGTCAGTTGTTTGGGTCTCATCTTGCTTAAGTTCCACTGGAATAGCCACAGTATCATTTACTGCTGGAATCTTATTAACGGCAACAGGAGTGTCATCAACCCCAGTAATATTTACTGTTAAATCAGTTTGAACAATATCAGTCTGACTAATTTTCATTCTTAAAAAGGATTGTTCAAGCTTTGGATTGAATTCTTTCAAATATGGATTAGTTAAATAGTGTTGGTCAAAATAAAAACAATTAGCTTGCTTTTCAAATTCTTCTATACTATTTACCTCAGTTAGCTGAACCTCATCATTTCCAACCTTCACTTCAATAGCTACAGGAGCTTTCTTAGTTCTAATATCTAGTTCAGTTACTTTTTCAGGATCAAATCCTTCGTACTCACCCTGAGTTCTTTCAAGCTTGATTGTCAAATTATTATCGGCCAATTGACTTGTTATTCTTGTTTGGGCATACTCACCCTTTTGATATTTAGCCGAAATGCCGTCATCTTCATAAAGCGTGAAATTGGTGTCACCAGCAGGATAAAACACTATTTGTCGTTGTTTCTTTAGTTCCAGATAGTCACGCGGTGTATTCGTTGCAGGTGCCATCGGAATAATTGCCCCAGCTTTAACAAAGACAGGCAATTTCCACAAAGGCGCATCAAAGTTATTGATAACTTGTCCGCCTTGATATTCTTGACCTGTATAATAGTCAATCCAAATTTGCTCAGTATTAGGTAAGTAGATTTCATTACGTACGTCATTACCATCTTTATCACTTGCCGTATCTTGATAAATTGGTGCTACTAAGAAATTAGGTCCCCAGAGATATTGATACCTAACTAAATTAGTGTAGTATTCCGGAACTTCTGGATATTCCAAAAACATTGCACGAATCATTGGCTTACTCTCAAAGGAAGCTTGAGCCGCAATACTATAGCTATAAGGAAGCATCATTGATTTTTGTTTCAAGTACGCCCGATTAAGCTTAGTTGTGATACCGCCAAAAACAAAAGGATTCTTAGGATTTTTACCCCAACCATCCATGTTAAGTTCAATTGGTGTATATGTTTTCCATTGATAGTCTCTAGTGTTAATAATTGGATGTTCGCCGCCAAAGATGCCATCCATATCAGAGGCAACGTTTGGCTGACCAGAAAGCCCTTCGCCGATATATGTCGGAATTTGGAAGCGAATATATTCCCATTCTCCACCAACTTCATCCCCAGTCCAAACAGCACCTGTGTTCTGGGTACCCACCCAGCCATCAAGCGTGAGAATAAATGGACGGAGCTGATCTCCTTTTATTTTTTCAACCATCTTAGCTGTGCTTTGAGTAGCGTTTAAACCAAATGAATAACCATTGCCAACCCAAGCTTCATCAGTTTTCAATGCAGTTACACCAGCAACAAGTTCTTTTTCAAAGTCACGATCATCTGGTTTCGGATGTTCAGGATCAACTGGAGATAAGTTTTGTTGCGTCCATAATCCTACTTGAACTCCTTTAGCGTTGGCAAACTTAATAAATTCTGCCAGATTGGCCAAGTTTCCTTCTAATGTATCTGTTTGCCCGTAACCAGCCCCATAACCATCATTTGGTAAAAACCAGCCTAGCGGCATATCATGTTCAAGATATTGTTCTAGCATTGCTCGTGCACTGAATTGATAAGTTACCCCGCCATGCTCCCCATTCAAAGTCTCTCTAATTGACTGCGGCTTTAGTTCTGCTGGCAAGTCCTTGGGCAAATACTCACGATAGTATTTGCCATCTGGATATTTAATTGCACCTTTTTCATCTGGCTTCACTTCAATCCAATAGTCACGGTTATATGCGTTCAAGTGAGCTTCATAAAAGCCAAAGATTGGCATTAAAATCGGCTGACCAGTTAATTGATGATACTCATGAAGTAATTCATATGCAGTGTCCGCAAGGAAGTAAACTGCATCAAAACGCTCTTCTTCATGATTGATAGTTATTTTCTGACTATCAATATTAGAAAAATCATAGTGGCCTGGCTTATAGGTGTTACGAATGACGCCATAACCTGCATTGGACCAATAAAATGGACTTGGAGAAGCTACACCTTGATCAACCCAGTTACCAGTATTGACGATTTCAATCTTTTCACCCGTTAGATTAAATCGTCCATTTTGTGTACCACCACCAAAATAGCTTGCACTATGATTAACCAAAGTCTGTGTTGTTTTTACATTAGTCAGTTCAAGTGGCTCCGCTTCTTCTAGGATAGTTTGACTATTTTTGTTTACAGACATTACTGCCGGCGCTTGCTTGAAGTAAATCTCAATTATTCCAGTTGAAATTTGCCAGCCGTTTGCAGTTTCTTTTAAACTAGCTTCAGTCATGCCTGCGGAACCGTAAACATCTTTAACAAAGATTTGTGCGTGTAACCCTTCTTCAGACTGTTCCGGCTCTTGAAATTTTTTCAATGGATCAACATAGTAGCGGAACGTAGTTGCATCAATCAAATATAGGCGTCCGACTAAGCCACCTACATATTTAATTTCAAAATAATCACGCTGTTTTTCAACACTTGCAATTGCTTGTAGTTGTAATGTTTTAACTTCTTTTACCTGCTCGGTTTCTTTCTGCTGATTAATTGCTCTTTCCTCCTATAAACTGATAGTTTTTAAGGTTTTCATTTAACAAGTCAATTGCGCGTAATTATCACGCTAATTAACAAATATTTGATTTTTATTAAAAAATATTAATAAAAGTTATTATAAGCTATTTTAAATGTCAGATAAATAGATAGTTGTGAATTAAAGGTCCAACCACTTATTTAGATTGCAAGGCATAAATTTTTTCCGGCTAGCTTCTTTTCACCGATAGCATAGTTTAAAAATGATTAATATTTTTTTAACTAATGTTCTATTTCATCAATAACTGCTATGATAAGTTTAAATAATTTAGCAGTTTTTATTATTAGGAATGAAATTATGAGCTTTATTTATACACTACGATACATGCTGGACCCACGGTCAAATACTCCAGCTAAAGATCAGAAACTAATTGATTTTGTAAAAAAAGGGCAAATTGACGACGTTGCGTTTTTCATTAACGGTGAGGAAATGAACCACAGTCATTTGACTAGAAATGAGACCGAGCGCTGGCTTGATGCAATTAAACCATTGCAGAAAGAGCTAGCGGAGATTGGCGTTACTACAAGTCTGAATCCTTGGACAACAATTATGCATTCAGATCGCGGCTATCATGTTAATCCTGAAATTGGTTTTAACACTTTTGTTGATCTTGACGGTAATAAGGCTAAAGACATGGCTTGCCCAGCCGATCCAAAATGGCGGCAGTACTTAGCCGAAACATATGCACAATATGCCAGTATTCATCCTCGCCGCCTCTGGCTAGAAGATGATTTTCGTCACTATAACCACTCACCACTAAAATTAATGTGCTTTTGTGATTATCACATGCAACTTTATAATCAGAAGTTACCACATGAAGAAACGCGCTCAGAATTTGTTGCCAAACTTTTGCAGCCAGGGGAACCGACACTTGAGCGAAAAGTTTATTTAGATCAAGCACGAATTGAAATGATTGAAACCGAGCATCTAATTGAACAGGCAGTTCATCAAGTTAGTCCAGAAACTGATTTGGCACAAATGACCTCCTATCCTGACTGGCATGCCCTAGAAGGACGCGACTGGAATAAGTTGTTCTCAGCCCAAGCAGGAGCAGGACATCCAAAAATTGCACGTCCCCATTTACCTGCATACAATGAAGTGGCTCCATTGCAGTACGGGCGTGCCTTTGAAGAGTACACACGAATAACTGCCGCTTTTCTAGGTGAAAATGCAGAGCTATATCCTGAGCTAGAAAGCTATATGTACTCACCGCTAGTTAAATCACTGTCATTTACTAAGTTCCAAATCATTTCCACTGCTTTAATAGGCAGTCAAGGAATTTTGCTAAACCTTTTCGATATGATGGGAAATGGTATTAATAATAGTTGGCAATATGCAGAAATGCTTGCGGAAATCAAACCATTCGTTAACCAATTAGTAGAAAACCGTCTGCCAATTGACCATTTAAGCGGCATCAAAATCTTAGTAGATCAAGATTCGAGCTATCACATACATACAACGACAGGTAAAGACATCCAAGAGCTCTTACCTCACGAAAAAAATTGGGCAAGTCTCTTGGGATCATTTAGTTTCGCCACAACAATTTTTCCACTTGCAGCAAATAGCCGTTTGACTGGTGAAACTCTTGCAATTGCGGGGCAACTGCTCCGCAATTTGACGAATACGCAAATCTCGGACTTAATTGCAAACAATCATGTTCTTCTCGATGGTGAGAGTATCCAAGTATTGCTTGATCGTGGCTTAGGTAGTTTATTACATATCAAAAAAGCTGAATGGCACCCTCATAGGTCAAATTACCAAGTGTTTGAACAAGCAGATGGTCATACTGTTGAAGGTGTCGATAACCCACGAATCACTATGCTGCAACAAACTGGTAGTTACCTAAAGTTGGAATATCAGCCGAATAGTAATGTCAGCATTTGGTCTTATGCATATAACTCACTTGATGAAAAGCTTGGTAATGTAATGGCAATAGTTGATGACCACATTCTTATCTTGCCGATAGATCAAGATTCTGCTCATGGTTGGGAAGCACAATTCACAACGTATAAACAGGGTCTATTACAGCAAATGATAAATAGCATTTGTCCAGCCGACTATTTAGTGGAAATGCCAAACGTTAAATTACTTGTACAAGAAGATCGTACAGCCGCATGGCTATCTAACTTTACCTTAGATGGTTACCAACAAATTAATTGGCATCTAGCCGCACCTCTTCCAAGTGACACAGTTACCATCATCAGAAAACATGGTAATAAGTTGGAAAGAAAGCAAGTTCAAATTCACATTGAACATGACATTGCTACAATTGACGAACCACTTAGTTCCTTAGAAACAATTCAGTTATGTTTTTAATTCAACTAAAAAGCCTAGTTCTTTAATAAGAACTAGGCTTTTAACTTAGCAAATTTTATTTTTTCATGTTGGCTAACATTTCAGTAACATCAACAATTCCTGCTTTACCCGCTGTAATCAAATCGGATTCTGTCCCGTTCATTTGACTATTAAGCCATTCGATTACAAGTGGTAAATTCATTCCTGAAACCAAATGGATATTTTGGCCACTCATGATCATTCTACTTACTACATTAGCTGGAGTACCACCCATCAAATCTGCAAAAACTGTAATGTCTTCAGCATTCATTCCTGAAATTTGCTCTTCAAACTTTTGTTTAAAATCATCTGGACCTTCTGACGGTAATAAACAAACTGTATGCAAGTGCTCTTGTTCACCCATAATCAGTTCGGCACTGGTTTTCACACCTTCTGCCATGGTTCCATGACTAATTAAAATTAACTCTTTTTCTGCCATACTTTATCTCTCTATTTAATAATCAAATCATTTAAGATGTCTTAGTAACTGTCACTATATTCTATTATATCTTTGTAACAATTCCAAGACCACCTAGAATGACACAAAGTATTAGAACAATAAAGATTGCTTTAGTTGAAGTCATGCCCTTCTTACCAAGCATCCAGTATACAAAGCCCACAACCGCAGCTGGTAATAACTTAGGAATAATCATATCCAAATTATTTTGAATATTCATTGTTACCTTACCAATTTGTGGTACCCAAGCAAATTTAATGTTAACCATCGTTGCAACTAATGCGCCAACCATGAAGACACCTAGAACAGTTGCTGAATCGGTTAAGGCATTAAGCTGATCTCTCATGTCAGTAACAAGTGAGACACCCTTACCATAGGCAAAGCGAAGTTGCTTCCAACGGAAGACACAGATTAACAAACATGCAGCAACCCAAATGATTACTCCAATTGGATTTCCTTGCGTAGCCATTGAAGCTGCCAAGGCACCAAAGATAGTTGGAATTAATGATGCAAAAATCGAGTCACCGATGGCTGCAAATGAGCCCATTAAACCAACTTTAATACCAGTTACAGTATCCTTACCTTCAATTCCTTCATTCTCTTCAACGGCAAGATCCAAGCCTGTGATAATCGTATTAAAGAAATTAGAAGTGTTGAAGAACTGCATATGCGTCTTCATCATTTCACGTAATTCAGGTGTATCATCACCATAAATTTTACGTAATTGTGGCAAAATCGTGTAAAGATAGCCACTGTTCTGCATTTTTTCATAATTCCAACCTAGTTGAAAGCCAAAGAGTGATCTCCGGTTAATCTGATTGAAATCTTGATCCGTCAATTTATATTTAGGTTTAGAGTTCGTCATCAGTAATCTCTCCTTCATCGTCAGAATCAGAATTTGCATTGCTACTCTGGTTTTCAGTAGTTTGGGTAGCGCCCTTTGTAAGTGGGATGCTCTTATAGTGCAAAATTGCGAGAGCTAGTCCTAGCATTGCAATTGCAAGCATTGGTAAGCCATTGAAAATTGAAGTAAAACCTTTATTAACTTGAGATAGGCCAGTTCCAAGAGCTTGAATACTGCTAAAGAGAACTGAGAACAATGTGGTAACCGTGAAACCCAAAATCAAGTATGCGGCATGCTTTTTAACTGGTAGATAACGCAATAAAACTGCAAAACCAACAGCTGGTAAAGTAGCACCAGCAACTGCTAATCCATTACCTAGCCATAATAAATCACCATTTAGTGCATTAGCGATGGTTTGTACAAGGCCACGTCCAAAGGCTAAAGCAATAAAGACTGGGACTGCACGAGATAAGGACCAAGGAATTGCACCATATAAAACATTTCGTTCAACTGCTTTATAGTTGATCTTATCTTGATCAATTAAGTGATCAATTCTGTGAGAGAAATAGGTATTTGCAAATCTAGCTAAAATATCCAATTCAATCATAATTGCAGCAACCGGAACAGCAATTGAAGAAATAGCCGTTTGTGGACTCATTCCTCTAACAGTAGTAGAAAAGGCTGTTGCTAAGACTGTACCAGTCGTTGCATCAATCTTTGATGCTCCACCAAAAGTACCGATTCCTAAAACGGTTAATTGCATTGAAGCACCAATGAATAATCCTGTTGGCAAATCGCCCATGATAATACCAGCAATTAAGCCAGCACCAACTGGTGTATTCAATGCTGAATAAACTTGTAGTTCGTCTAAAATTTCTAATCCTGCATACAAAGTAAGCAGTAATATTTGCCACCAAGCCATTTTCTTCCTCCTACTTCATTTTTTCATCAATTAATTTCATCAAGTCACGAGCATCAACACTAGGATTGAGCTGTGCAATCAACTTAACGCCCTTATTGGCAATTTCTCTGAAAGTCTGAGCTTCATCGGCATTAATGTTAACCTGTTTAGTTAACTCAGTAGTATCATCTTGTTTTGACATATTACCAACATTGATTGTATCGAGATCAACTCCTAAATTAAGAAGATCAAGAAACTTATCTGGCTTTTTGGCAACAAGAAACAATCTCTGATTGCCATAACGATTCTTCTTTAAGTGATCAGCAGCTACTTCAGTTGGTAAAACACTTAATCTTGTAGTCATTGGTGTTGCCATCCTTAGACCGCTTTTTTGAATGTCGTCCTGTGCCGCTTTTTCATCAAGTACAATAATTCGCTCTACTTGCAAATTTGGTGTCCAAAGATTAGCAACTTGACCATGAACTAAGCGTTCATCGACTCTTGCCCCCACAATATTCATATTTCTTCCTCCATATCTTTATAAGGAAATCTAAATATTAATTAAAACGCTTTCACAATTTCATATTAAGGTACCAACCACTTTTTGTCAATATGCTCCTGATAAAAAGTTTACTTATAAAAATATTTTATATAGTAATGATTCTCTAAAACTAGAATTCATGAATTGTTACACCCTTGACAACACGGTTAACCGTACCTGTTGGTGATGGTGTATCAGGTTTATTATTAACTTTAATTGAAGTTAATAAGGCGATTGTTTGACCAAACATTACATCTGGTAGTGCCAAGTAAGCATCAGGTAACAGCTCTTCATCACTAAAGGTAAATGCCTTTCCTGAAAAGTTTTGACCGTCTTTTTCTTGTCCAACTGCCATTACTAATGGAACAATTTGGTCGTCTTTAATTTCATTTAAAATGTCTAAGTCATATTGTCTTGTGTACGTGCTGTTGGATACAAAGTCAAAAACAATGGTTTTCTTATCTAAAAATGACTTTGGACCATGACGTAAGCCCATCGAAGTATCAAATAATGCTGCTACTTCGCCAGCAGTTAACTCTAGAATCTTGAGTCGTGTCTCTTCTGCTAATCCACCTAAACATCCACTTCCAATATAGGCAATACGGTTAAAGTCAGTGTTAACCAAAGTTTGAATTTCATCTTCTCTTTCGATAACACTTTGACCCATATGTGCAATTTGACCTATTATTTTTTCCTTACGATCATCTGCTAACGTATCGAAAACTAGTAGTGCCATTAAGCTCATGCAAGAAAATGATCCGGTCATCGCAAATCCTTGATCAAGAGATTTCTCTGGCATCAATAGTACTAATCCATTAGCATCATCTTTTAAATCTTGAGCTAACTGTCCCTCAGGTGCACAAGTTATTGCAATTTGGGCCAAATTTTTGACTAGTTTTTTAGCTAATTCAACAGTTGCGACTGATTCAGGTGAATTACCACTACGAGCAAATGATACCAAGATAGTTGGAGTTTGCTCTTCTAAATAGTCTTCTGGTGTAGAAACTATTTTGGTTGTATCAATTGCCTCAAAATTGTACTTAGTACGATCGCCATTCTTTTGTAAATAAGGCATTATCATGTTTCCTACGTATGCACTAGTTCCTGCACCTGTGAAAATCACTCTTACTTTGTCCCATTGATTTTGAACTTGATTTAAAAAGTCAGTTATTTTTGCTTTATTATTCTGATATATTGACCAGGTTTCTTGCCATAATTCTGGTTGTTGTTCAATTTCACGTGTTGTAATCTTTGCACCCATTTTTGTTAATTCTTCATCAGTTTTAGTAAACATTTTTTAACCTTCCTTAGTAGTTATAAATATTAAAATAAATCGTTATATTGTCTTGACCGATAAACAAATTTATCGCCTCGCGCTAACGAAATTGTGAATTCAATTGGCACATTTTTATCATTAATTGTTTTTCGGAAAATTTTCAAACTAGGCGAACCGACTTTTTCTGCCAAGTTTTCACTTTCTTCTTGGTTAAGACAAACTGCTTGGACATCTTCAAAAGCCATCACACTTATCTGATCATACTTTTCCTTCATCACATCATATAGAGGTTTGTCATTTAAGTCTGACAGTTCAAGTCCAGGAAATAATTTTTCTGGTAAATAAGATGTGCTAAAAATTCGTGGCTGATTATTAGCTAATCGTAAGCGGACTAATTTATATGCCTTTTCAGTCGAAGCCATATTTAGCTGTGTGGCAATATGTTCGTCAGGAACGATTAGCGACAAACTTTGATTTTGCGTTGAGGCCTTCTGCCCAATTTTTTTAAGTTCTTCAGTAAACGAGTACATCCCACCGATGTTGGGTTGACTTAAAAAGTTACTTGAAACGAAAGTCCCTTTGCCATGGAGACGGTAAATTAGCCCGCGTTCTTCCAAATCCTGTAAAGCAAGCCTAATCGTATTTCGACTAACGCTATACTTTACTAATAATTGGCGTTCGCTAGGCAATTTTTCATTAGGCTTCATTTGTCTAATTTGGTTTTCTAAATCTCGAATGACCTGCCGGTAAAGTGGTTTTTGCATTAACACACTCCCTTTCTCTTTAACTGGTTGATACCACTTAAAGCTTAGCAAAGAAAGCGGTTTATTTCAATCTGCTTTCAATTACTTTTTTACAAATAATTGTGTCAACTAAACTAATAGTCTACTGATTCTTACAATGTAGTCACCGGCTTTATACAATTCAATTGAAATTTCAAAAAATATAATTTAAACCTTTATATAATGTCTCTCACTATTTATATTTTTTGTAACTTTGAAAACTACTTATTTAGTCAAAAAAGCCATTAGGTAAGTACCCCTAATGGTTTTTAAAGTTACTATTTAATTAATTTATTGCCTTTCCAATCATAGTATTTCTGACTAAGGCGATTTTTAGGATTATCGAATACAACAATTCGATATAATGCATAAATTGTGCCGACCATTGCAATCAAACTAGTAATCCAGTTTTTAAAAATTAACTGTAAAAAATTGATACCAATTACGACTACAGCCCAAAAGAAGATTTTATTTTGCCTTGCTCTTTCCTTTGAGGAACTTTTCATTTTTTTCAATCCAATCACCTTCGTCTTAAACTAAAATTTTTTAGGCTTGTTGCTCTTTTGCTTCATATTCTGCATTACGCTTCTTCATTTCTCTTGCATACCAGATAAACAGTAAGAGGTAAACAGCTAAAGCAATTAATGCGTAAACAATGAACATTCCTTGTTGTTTCCATGCATTACCAACCAAGTATGCCAAAAACTTTTCAACAGGACCTTCCATTGTAGTATCTGAAACTAATGTATGAGCTGGAATTGCGGCACCAACTGAGTGAGCCATATTAGTTACAAATGGTCCTACTAAAGTACCCGCCCATAAAAAGACTGGTAATTCAACCGTACCAATGATAATCATTCTAATTATTTTACCGCGAGTAACAACTAGTAACGCTGGTGTAACACCCATTGCAATAATACCGCCTAAAGGCATTAATCTGTTACCTGGTAAAATCATTGCTTCAAGCATCATAATTGGAGCCAAAACATTTGCTGCTGCCCAAATTTCAGAACGTCCTGCCAAGAATGGCCAATCTAAACCAATATTAAATGTACGACCTGAAAATTTCTTAGTTGCAAAATCAGCAATACCTTGTGATAGTGGTTCAACAGATGCGATAAACCATGAACCAATCACAGAAAACAGTTCAATACACGATCCTCCAATGAAAGAAAGAGTAAACATATCTTTCCAACCTTGTTCAGTAGCGAAATTATTACCAGCTAATAAAGAAACAAAAACTCCCAGATAAACACCAATTGCAAATCTGCTTCCCCAAAAACCAATTTTTTCATTTAACTTTGTTGAATCAAAATCAAATTTATCAAGCCACGGTAAGCATTTATCGAAGAACTTATTAAAGACCATAATAATTGGATTCATCATATAATTCATGTGGGTCGTGGTCATAGGATTGCCTTCAGGCGCATCCATTAAATCATTGAATGTCGGCTTCATTAAATCCGAGTTAATAATTTTCATCGTACCAATAAATATAACCAACAAAGTCGAAAGCCAAAGTGGTGCTCCAACATAAACACAAAACAGTCCTACAAATGCTAAATGCCATACGTCAAAAATATCAACATCTAAAGTATTAGTTTTGTTTAAAAGCAATAACACAACATTTAAAATAATCAGTACTAAAAGATAAAACAAGGTATATGGAGATCCCCAAGTAATAGTTGCTAAAGGTGCCCAACCCATATCTTGCATATCCATATGGATACCAGTGTGTTTAACAAACTGCAGCATAGGTTTTTGGAATGCCGTAGTTAGCATATTCATTACATTACCAATTGCTGTAATCGCAATGGCTAATTTTAAACCACCTTCTAAAGCTTTAGTAAATTTGACACGGAACAACACAGCAATCAATGTCAAAACAATTAACATGATTGTCGCTGCACCCATATCAATTAAGGGTTTAAAAAGCGAATTAGCAAAATTAATTATTACGTTCATTCTTATTTCCCCTTGAAATTTTAGTTAGCAATAATTTCTTTAACAACTTTTTCGACATTATCATAAACTGGCTTAGCCATAGCTGGCATTCGATACAAGATAGCTCCAGCATCAATAAGTGGAACTTTAGGTGTAAATGCGAGATCGGTTTTAGCAATTGTCAAATAGCCATCATAATGAGATAACAATTCTTCATTAACATCTTTCACCATATAGGCATCAACTTTTACGTTATAGCCACGCTTTCTCATCTCTTCTTCTACTGCATCTTTTATTTGATGAGATGAATTTACTCCTGCGCCACATGCTGCAAGAAATTTTACTTCTTTACTCATAAATATCCTCCCCTAATGATTATTAAAACTATTGTTTAAAAACTGGAAGATCTTATCTTGATCAGTATAGTTAAACAACTCGGTTAATTTTGAAACTGGTGTTAGCCTGAGAAAGTCCATAATCTGTGCCAAAATGTTTGCTTGCCCTTCTGGATTATCATTCAAAATCATAAATAAAAATTTAACTGATAAATTTTTATCAGGCTCAATCATATTTTTAAATATAACTTCGTTTTTCAATGCTACTGGAACTATCAAGCAAGTATTGACAAACTCTCCCTCAGTATGTGGAACTGCTATATTAGGCAATTCCTTTGAAATTGGCGAAGTATCTATTCCTGTAGGATATTTTTCTTCCCTTTTAGTAATTTCATTGAAAAAACTTTCTTTAACTAAATCTCGTGCAAATAAGCTCTTTGAAACCTCCTTAAAAATTGCAGTTGAATCTGTTGCATCGCTGACAAACACAGCTTCCGCAGAAAATAGACTATTCTCTTTCACAAGCCAATCCCCCTTAAAAAATCGACAAGTTTTCGTTTTTGTTTGATTGTGTTAGTTTTTGTTCACTTGTCTACTGATATTATATTTAATAGCACTCAAAAATGCAAACGCTTTTTTATGTCATTAAAAAAGACAAGTTGGAATTTTACCCAACTTGTCTTTTCATTAACTTTGTCTTGTTTAATCTAATTTAACGTCGTTGTCTGTTTTTCCAGTCTCTATAGCTTGATGGAAATTATCATAGCTAACTGCAATCATGTCAGTTAAAGCTGGACTGGTATATGAACCAATATGTGGGGTTAGTAGAACTTTTGGATATAAATTAACTAGCGCTTTAGTTGTTTCATCTTTAATTTTGCCCTTAAAGTTGTGCCCCAAAACTTCTGCTTCATTTGGTAAAACATCGCTTGCAAACCCTGCAATATGCCCGGATTTAATTGCAGAAATGATTGCGGCATAATCAGCCAATTCACTACGTGCAGTGTTAACAAGGACAGCAGTTTCTTTCATTTTAGCCAAAAATTCCTTATCAATTAAACTATCATTTTGCCCAGGAAAATAAGGAACGTGAACCGAAACGATATCAGACTTCTCTAATAGCTCATCCTGACTAACGAAAGTAACATATTGCTTTGCAAAATCACTAGGATAAGGATCATAGCCCAATACTTTAGCCCCCATGCCACTATATAGTTGAGCTTCAGTGGCACCAATTCGACCAGTGCCAACAATTCCAACAGTACTGGAATGAACTTCACCTGAAAAAGTTGCAGTTGGAACACTAAAATTACCTTGTTCAGTCATGCTTGTTGCCAAAGCCGTATGCCGAAAAAGCATCATTCCTAATGTCATTGCTAGCTCAGCTACTGCATATGGTGAATATGCAGGAACTCGTGCAACTTCCATCCCATATTTAGCGGCTGCCTTTAAATCAATATGATTATAGCCAACTGTTCGAGTGAAAACATACTTGATACCCCACTCATTTAGCTTTGCCAAATTAATATCGTCCGCCTCACAATTTGCTCTGAGCAAAACCGCATCAGCACCTTTGGCAGTTTCAATATTTTTATGTGTTAATAATTCTGATTCAAGTTGTAAATCATAATCATATTTATTTAATTTTTTAAAATACTCTACTTCGTTTTCTCGCACACCATATGCTACAACTTTAAACATTAAAATTCTCCCTAACTCAAAACCCAAAAATTGTTATTGAATATAATAATAGCACATATTTTATACAGCAAACTATAACGGATTAAGGTAATTCAATTCATCATGGCATTTTTATCATAAAAAAACTATGATTTTTAGATCATAGTTCTTATGTGTGCGATTAAATTTAATTATTTACTTTTTACTGTTCAATTATTACTAGTCGTGGTAATAACCTTCTGCCCACTTTTTATTCTCTTCATCAAAAAAGTGAATATTATCTTTTTGTTCAGAATTCGGCTCAGCAATACCATTGATTTTTTCGATTAACTTTTTATTTTCTTCACTTGGCTCATAGTTGGCATTTAAGAATGAATCTACGATGTCAAAAATAAAATCGCGTCCAAGCACAATACCACCAAAGCCTAATACATTTGCATTCAATTCGCGGCGAGCATATACAGCCTGGGCAACGTCACCAACCATTGCTGCACGAACACCTTCGTTTTTATCTGCAGCAGTTGAAATACCAATACCCGTACCACAAAGTACAATACCTAAATCTGCTCTTCCATCAGCAACGTCTTCAGCTACACGCTTTCCATAAATTGGATAATGTGTTCTTGTGTTATCGTGAGTACCTTCATCAATAACTTGATAACCTTCATCTTTTAAATGATCAGAAATTGCCATTTTCATAGAAGTTACAATATGATCATTTCCCAAAGCAATTACAGTATGCTTATCAATCTTAGGATCAACAAATTCTGGCTGTGGTCTATCATTTTCTAACATTTGCAGTCTCCTTAAATCATTTCTTCAAGCATGTCCAAACGAACTTGATGACGTCCGCCTGCATATTCTGTATCTAAATAATGCTGTACAATCGAATAAGCCAGCTTTTCACCTACAATTCCACTACCAAGTGCAATTGCCTTTGCGCCATTATGCATAGCGGTCATATGAGCTGTTCTCTCCTCGTTTACATTTGCTGTAACCATACCTTTAACTTTATTCGATGCCATGGCAGAGCCAACACCATATTCGTCAAACATAATAGCCTTCTTAATGCCATTGTCTAGCACTTCGTGCGTAACTTTTAAACTAGACTCAATAAAGTCTTCAGCAGGTTCTGGCGTGACGTCTACAACATCGTAGTCGTGCTTTTCCAGATACCCTTTTATCTTTTCTTTTAAGATAAAACCATTTTCGTCACTACCAATGACAACTTTCATAGTTGTATCTCCTCTCAATAAACTACTTATAAATAGTCGTAAATTGACTGTACTGTTTTTCCAACTCAGGCTCAATTTCATGGTTAGTGATTAAACCATCTACGTTACGTAGATCATAAAATTGATGAAAATCACTATGATCTAGCTTAGTGTAATCTGCAACAACAAATTTTAGTTGAGAATGATCTAGTCCTATACCTTCAGTTTGACCTTCTTCTAAGTTAGCTGTTGTCATGGCAGAATCCTTAATACCATTAACCCCAACAAAACCAATCGAAAATGACATGGTTTTTAATTCATTGTTAGCTAATGCTCCTAAAAACGCACCACTAATTCTTCTGTAGGCACCACCAACCATGATTAAATCATAGTCATTCATATTATTCTTGGCAGCCTCAAAAACCGGTAACGAATTAGTGATAATTCTTAATTTCTTTACCTTAAGATTTGCTACCATCAATTCCAAAGTGGTCCCTGGACCAACAAAAATAGAATCGTTTTCATGAATCAGATTACAAGCGCGCTTTGCAACCTCATCCTTTTCTTTATTATGAATCTCACGTTTTTGTTTATAACTCTTTTCAATCAAACTTTGATCAGACAGCAATTGTGCTCCGCCATGAACACGTAATATCTTATTTGCTTTATGAAGTTCATTAAGATCTCTTCTGATTGTCATGTCAGAGACTTGCATGGTTTGAGCTAATTCATCTACTGTTACAAACTTTTGAGTATTGACCATTTGCAAAATAGTCTTTATTCTTTCACTTTTTAACATTGGTTACCTACTTTTAGAATTAGATTAAGCAACTAACTTAGTCAAACATTATTATAATTGTTCCTTTTTGTTTGTCAATGTTTGAAATTGTTCAAAGATAGTTGGTTACTTTTTCTTTTATTGTACTAACCTTTTATAAATTAAAACAGTTTTTTTAGGTATATAAAAAGCACACTTTGCAATTAAGAAGGTGTGCTTAAAATTTCATCGACTAATTAAAACTCCGTGAAATTGGCCAATTATGCTTTGCTTCAGCGGCCGAATTCACATAAAAATCCTCTGGCGTTAGTTGCGTTATTTCGCAAAATTCTTTAATCAAAACTGGACGGCTTAATTGTGACCAAAGACGTAAATTAGCTTGATCATCCGTTTTAGCCCAATAGCCAAGTTTGTTCAATTCTGGATGTTTTTTAACATCTATTTTTAAACCATTTTTCAAGGCGAACCTGTATATAGAGCTCCAAACTAGCTGCTTACCTTTATAACTCTTTGACAGTTGAGTAGAAGACTGATTTGATTTCATTGATGAACTCATCATATAACCTCCTAGCCTATATAGTTATAGTTATTTATACTTTTAGTATAGCACCTTTTAAGCAGGTATTACTGCTAGCCTAACGATGTAGGAATTTTTTCCCTTGGTATTTCTGAAATGCTGGATAGTGATCTTGCAGAAGACATAGTTAATAAGATGAAAATAAACGAAAACAGAGTCTATAGAAATGGTATTAAAATTAACTCTCACAGCATTGAAAATAATGTTCTTTTTTGTAGTCCTGATAAAAACTTGTGTCTACATCTTGAAAACAGGTTAACCATCAGAATCAACGATAGAATTTAGTTTATAAGAAAAAAAGAGTCCAGAAAGTTGTCTAACTTTCTGGACTCATTTCAATTTATAGTCAGTATATGTACTTAGTTATTATATTTCTTATCACTAATAATCTTACCGTTACCAATTGACTTGATCTTTTGTGAGTCACTCTCATCCCCATCTTGGTGGAAGACGGCACCTGAATATAGCATTACTTGCTTATGCTCATAATCATCATGTTCAAAAGTATAAGTTATTTTGTAAACCACATTACTGCAATTTCCTGGAGCAGGTGATACCGAAACGACATTACATTCCATATCGTATTCAATAATATCATCATCATCGTTAAAGTTACCAACTTGACCATGAAGTTCTTGATATCCCTTGTTTTCTGCTCCACCGACAAAATCATCCTCATCTGGTGAATTAAATGCATTTTGTAGCATACTTTCCGCATCGTCTTGGCTGATTAAGCCAGGCCATTCGGGCTTAATTACATTACTGCTACTGTCATCATCATCGTCAAAGCCAAGTTCATCGTAGTCAATCACCTTTGACTTGATTTCGTGACCACCAACTTTGATAACCACATAGATTTTCATGTCATCGGTAGCAGGATAGTCCTTAAAGTCCTTTGTTCCATCTTTACCAACAGTGCCAGCTTTTTTATCATTGATATAAATGTCAGCACCTGCAACACTTTTAATCATGAAGTTAACTGTCTTAATGTTCATGTTAATGGCATCATTAGAAAAAATATTGGCTGTCTTTTCAGCTGCTAAGTTATGTCCTGAAGCAACTGACTTAACAGTTATATGATACTTACCTGGGAAAAGTGGATCCGTCTTTTTATAATACTCTTCCCCACTACCATTAACGCCGCCAACCTTTTTACCATTAACATAAATAGTCGAATTAGCGTGGTTTGTTTTAATCTGTGGCGAAAAAGTTTCAAACTTTAATGTGTACTTAGGGAAAAACAACAAATAGCGTCCCGACTGTACGAGCGAAACATTATCATAGTTATCACTATATTTAAGTGCCTCACCCATCTGGTCAGCGGCTCTACTGTGGCTAAAATAATAATTCTGAGTTGGTTTTAAGGCAGCATTGGTCACATGGACTGCTGGATTATCTGCAGTCACATATTGCGCCATATTTTCATGTGGATTTTTCAAATATGCTGTAATTTGATCAACCTGATTTTGACGTTGGTAATGGTTAGAACCCCAAGCATAAAAGGCAATAAATGCTAAAACTAAGATGCCAAGACATGAAAAGATAATCTTATTCTTCTTTTTCATCGGTTGATGATTGACTGTTGTCGCAAGTTCATTTTTAGTCAAACTTGTGCTCTTTTGGGTACCTTCCTTAGCACGATATTCCTGTCTGCTCTTTTTTTTGGCAGCTATCCTAGCACCACAGTTAGGACAAAATTCATCATTAGGCTTAATTAACTTACCACAGTTGGGACAAAATTCAGATTCACTCATTTTTCTCACACCATCCATAAACTACATTGCGCCATTGATTCCGGACATGAATTCGTTAATAATCACGCGCAGAACCGAATTATAAATAATCGAATTAACAATTATGGTGCAAACAAAAATGATACCAAAAGCAATTAACATTCCATAAACTTTATCTCGTACTGCACCCTCGTGTGCTAATAAAGTTACTTCTTGCCCAATAAAGAAGATCACTATCATTAAAAGAATTAGGAACAAAGAGAACCTAATACTATTAAGACCTAAGAGCATTAATAAAAAGAAGATTGCAGTAAGAATCAAGTTTAAATTACTTGCATGGGTGCTGGTATTTACAAAAGCAAAAAGGTTAGGATGACCATTATAGACAAATTTATATGCAGCAAAATGCGCTAAGATTATGATCGCTTCAAAAACTAAAATAATAATAAATACTCTGAAGACGATATTAAAAGAAAGGTCATAGTTTCCCCAACCCCGAGTACTAACCCCAAAGCTGCTAGCAAGGCCAATTGCACCAGTAATAAGTGCCTTAGCCAAAAAGTATAATCCTAAAATAAAAAGAAGATCTTCAACTAAAATAGTTACCCAGCCATACCAACTTTCAGTTGATAAATTATTTTGCGCCGGTTTTTGCCAAGATTCAACTAACCATTGCCAGTAATGTTGGAAACGACCAGTAGAGGGTGTTTGTGTCTGCACTTCCTCTGCCGGTGCGGTTTCAACTTTAGCAGGCTCAGTGTTGGTTTGCTTAGTTTCTTGACCCAGATCAACATTACGCAAATCTGCACCACATTTCGTACAAAAGTTGACGTTCTTTTCCATTAGAGCGCCACACTTAGGACATTTTTTCATTACTAACTCCTTCTATATTCAGTAACAACATATACTTATTCGCCACTTTAATAACTGCATGTTTTTAGTTAACTATCTTATACTCCAAAATCCTCCCACAGTTTTTTAAAGTAAAAAGATACATATAAGCACAGCAATAAAAGTGTCATACTAATCAATTGTAAAATTATCTAAAAATGCTGTCAATTTAGTTGCAAAATTAATTTTACTTGAACAGATTATAGTAAAATATGTATTATTGATAATTAAAGAGGTTTGAGAAATGAAAATTGTAAACTTAGATAGCTATGCGTTAAATCCTGGTGATCTTGACTGGTCGCCTCTCAAAGAATTGGGTGACTGCACCTTTTATGATCGAACTCCAGTAAATGACGATAATGAAATTTTAAAGCGAATTGGTGATGCCGAAATCGTTTTGACCAATAAAACTCCTCTTGACGAGCATGTGATTTCTACTGCTCCTAATCTCAAGTATATTGGTGTAACTGCAACAGGCTACAATGTAATTGACACTGAAGCTGCAACAAAAGCTAACATCCCTGTAACCAATATTCCTACATACGGAACTGATGCAGTTGCTCAATTTACTTTTGCCCTACTACTTGAAATTACCAGCCACGTGGGACTACACAATCAACTTGTGCATGATGGTCGTTGGAGTAGCAACCCTGACTTCACATTTTGGGCTAAACCATTAATGGAATTGCAGGGTAAGACCCTTGGCTTAATTGGATTTGGTAGTATTGCCAAAAAAGTAGCCGAAATTGGTCATGCTTTTTCTATGAATATCATCTTTTATAATCACCGTCCTAAAACAGATTTACCTAATTATGTAAAACAAGTCAGCCTGGAAGAGCTATACCAACAATCTGACATTATTAGCCTACACGTTCCGCAAACTCCAGAAACCACAGAAATGATAAATCAAGAAGCAATTAGTCAAATGAAAGACGGCGTTATCTTGATTAATACAGCACGTGGCGGATTAATCAGTGAAAAAAATGTTGCAGATGCGTTAAATGTTGGCAAGATTGCTGCTGCCGGAGTTGATGTCGTCCAAAAAGAACCAATTTCAGCTGACAGTCCACTTCTTTCTGCTAAAAACTGCTACATTACCCCTCATATTGCATGGGCACCTCGCGAGACTCGCAATCGTCTTTTAGGAATCGTCGTTGATAATCTTCAGGCCTTTTTAAATGGCGAAAAACTAAATGTAGTAAACTAGACGCCATAACAAAAACCAGTATTCTAATCAGAATACTGGTTTTTTATTGATAAAAAATTAATTCCGTGCTTGACCTTGACGTTACGTCAACCAATATACTTGATTTTGCAAGTGAGGAGATTTTAACCATGTCATATTCTATCAATGAACTAGCAAAACTAGCTGGCATTTCAACACGAACTTTACGGTACTACGATAAACAGGGACTTTTAAAAGCGCGCAGAGACACTGTAAATAATTATCGCTACTATGAAGAAGCCGAAGTTGATCAACTTCAAAAAATACTATTCTTAAAGCTATTTGACCTGCCACTAGAGCAAATTAAAAAAGTTATGCAAACTTCACCAGAAACTCAATATCAAGTTTTACGAAGTCAGCGTAGCAAATTAGTTGCAGAGCAGCAGTATCTAGATGATTTGATTAAGAATTTGGACAAGACACTTGCAACAATGAAAGGAGAAACACAAATGACAGACACTGAAAAATTTGCCACACTAAAAAAAGAGGTAATTAAGAATAACGAAAAGCAATACGGTACAGAAATTAGAGAAAAGTATGGAGACGCCCAAATAGATCGCAGCAATCAAAAGTTCAATTCTCTATCAGAAAATGAATTTTCACATTTTAAAGAATTATCTGCTGAAATTTTAACTGAACTAAAAAATTTGGCTAATACTACTGATATCAAGCAACCTGCTGCTAAACATCTGTTTGATTTACACAAAGAGTATTTACTAACATTATGGCCAAAAAACCAATATTCTGCAGAGGCACATAAAAATCTCGCCAAGATGTATATATGTGACGAACGTTTTAGTAAATATTATGAAGAAGGCACTGGCAATCCTGAAGCTGCGAAAACGTTGAAAGCAATCATTGATTACTATGCATAATTCATCAAGTTAAGAACAAGAAAAAACAAGGGTAATGAAGGCTTCAAGCTTACATTACCCTTATTTTCTATTATCAGTCAGGATTCTAAATTCTTAAAACCGTTTCTGCTCCATAACCACAATGGATTTTGCAGGTCTGTTGGGACAAATTCAGTTCCCTGCAGTTCTTTCGCCCAGGCATCAATAACATAAGTTTGTACTTTTGAGCTTTCCATTTGTTCTTTAGTAATCAAACCTAATTTGTAACTAGCTCTGATTATATGACGATCAGCAGCGATGTATATATCGTTAGTGTTTTTCAAAGGAATTGCAGTGTAATTGCTAAGAACATACAGCCAATAATTACATAGCTTGGCTCCAGACAGATAAGGAAATTTTTTCTTAGCTTCTTTTTGCATAAAGTATCTGATTTTATTCACATCATCAGATAAATTTCTGGCAAAATTGATAATATTACCATCAGATAAATCAGTGAATGTCTGACACAATTTAAGCCAGATATTGGTTTGCTTATTCCTTTGCAGTGCAAGTCTATACTTGGTTAAGGCTTCCTGCACTTCTTCATAATCAGCATTTATGACCTTATTAGGTGAAAAGACAAAATTCGTTTCAGAATCTTCATATGTTTTTAGGGCACTTTCCCACAGAGTATAAGAATTTCTTTGAGAATTTAAAGCCATTGGCAAAATGAAATAAAGTGCATTTTCATTCGAACTAGAATCAAGGCCTGGATTAGTATCCTCTGGCAGACTAGTATCACCAAGTTCACCATTCTGATACTTTTGATAAATTAGTCTTGCTTTTTCAAGAATTACATCAGACATATATTGTTAACCTCATTTCTTTACAATCAGTTAATATTTGCTAACTTTTTAAAGCTCTTAGATACTTATCCAAATATTCTTCTTCATCCCTAGGATGATACTGCGTAATAAAACGTGGATGCTCTAGTGGAGTGATTTTCTTGAATAACTTCAATTCTTTATTGATTTTATTCAACTCCTGAAAATTTTCACCACTACCAATGCAATAACATACCGACGTATCAATTCCAAACTCAACCTGCACTTTAAGTGCTGAAATTATAAAGGTAAGTAATTTATTTTCAACCTGCTTATTTTCATAATAGTTGCAATTTACACTGTTGCCTTTTGAATTAATCTTACTTATTCCTAAGGGGCAAACAAAGTTTAAGTAAAAATCGCTATAAAATTTTGTTCTCCCACCATATTTATCTATGACTCTATTTAGAAATGTAGAAGACGCATTACTTACATGAAAATTTTCTATTGAAATTCCTGTTTCTTTTTGGAGATTTTGAGCATCTTCAAAGGGAACTCCAGTTATGGCCGAACCTCTTCTTGCTGGTGAACTGCCTAATATTAGGCGGCGCTTGTTATTGTCATTAAAATATTTTCCGTAGAACAGTTTTACCAATTGGAAAACTTGCTTTTTATTTCTACCTCTATAAGGATTTATTATTTTATATGATTTAGGTATCTCAAGCGTTACTTTACCTAGTTCTTTATCAAAGTCGATAACTTTTTCCGAAAAAGCTTTCTCTTGTTCCATAAATGCCTTTTTCCATTAAGATATAAGCTCATACAATTAAATTATAGCATATGTGCATAGGTATAATTTACGTATTTTATTTTTACTACCAATATCTAACAAGGCACTGCACAGTACTTTAAATAGTCCTTTTAGTTATTAGAATTCCAAGTCTATTTCAAAAAACACTTCTAGTTTTCAAAATTAGTGTCGTTACTTTCTTCTGCACGACGTAAACTTTCTTGTCGAACAGCTTCGCGCCGTAAGTATTTTTCACTATTAAGAACTGTAGCAGCACCAGTAAGATAATCTATATCTAGCAGCGGAGAATCATTATCTAAAATTACTTGGGTTACTTTACCCTTCATTTTTAGTCCACTTATAGGTAACTTAATCTTAGTTTGTCTATTTGCCGGCGTAACGCCCACAAAGCTTAGTAGCACCTTACGGGCAACTAATTCATCTTGATAATATAAAGGAATTACAGCATAGTCGAGTTTACTTTGGGGGTGCTCGTTAATCCACTTGCGTAAAAAGTTTTCATAATAGAGCATTGCCTTTGAATTAGTATCATCCATACCAGTAGTAGATCCTTGATTCAAGTAAGCCGTCTCTGTAATTAAGTTACGCTTTTCATCATTTAAACCTGAAAATTGGTAACCAACTAAATGCCCTCTGTTAAAAGCCCAAGCAGTATATGGTTTGCCATTCTTAGTAGTTTCAATTTTATAATTATGCCAACCACTTGGATTAACAGTTAGCCTTGGTGCACGGGGTTCAGTAGGCAATTCTGAGCGTTTTACTTGAATATGACTACCTTGGGCACGACCTAAATTATCTAAGTCCAACAAACTTAGTTTTCTTTCCTCCTGATATGACCACGGCTTTATAAATGCCGCTTGCGTTTTATTGGGTGACAGCTTTATCTCTTTTGGCTTACTTGTCTTAGTTACCTGCTCAGACTCAGCAGCTGTAGCCGTTAAAGTTACATCATTTGTAGTTTGATATCCTGCTATTAGTCCAATCGCAACTAAAAATGTTGTTAGAAGTTTTCTATATTTCATTAGTTTAGACTTCTCCTTTTAAAATCAGCACCTTTATTATTAGTGCATTCTAGTGTCATTTTAATAGTATATTCTTATAACTGTATAAAAAATTATGACTAGCTAGTCAAGATACCAAGCGGTTAGTATGGTTGCTTTATAAACTTAGTGCAGTAAAAACAATTTCTGCTTTAACAATACATACATGGTTAACCTATCTCATCACTTAGCAATCACAATATATCATAAACTAATCATACTGCAATACTATATAAGGTACTATAAACTCATTATTTCAAGCTACAAATCGCAAACGTGTCAGTGATTAATCTTTATAGTTTTTCTCAAAAATTTATTTATTCTATTTAAGACAAGAAAAAACCTCTCAAAGAGATTTGAATACACTCTTTAAAAGGTTTTAACTCATATTAATTTATCTTATACTATTTCTACCTGCAACATTGCTTTATCAAGAGATATCTTGCTCTTAAAGTAATTGCAGGCTGTATCAACTTGCATTATATACTTTTGCCCTTATAGCAGCTTTGTTATTCATGTTACAAAAAGACGGTACTTAGTTTCTGAAACTTATCAACCAAAAACTAAGTATCACCATGCAGCAAACCTTTATTTTTCAAACATTAACTTTTTTCACTTTGATTTATTATGATTCACCATAAAATGTTCGCATAAAGGCAGCTCAACGTATAACATCTTTACTTTACAATATCCCGCCTTTCTTGAATCACAGCTTTAAGCTTTGCTGAATGCTTCTTCATTAAGTAACTTAGAAATTATCACCCATGATAATATCTTCATTCAATTTCATTATAATCAGCACTGCATTTTGCAATGCATATTTATAACAGAACTCACAATATAATTGACTTGCAGGAGGTGATTATATTGGTGTTCAAAATAAAATCTAGCCACAAAGAAACAGAAAACAAGACAATTAGGTTTCCTTTAAGCCTTACTCAAGAAATTGAGCAGGCAATCAAAGGTGAAGATGTAACTTTTTCAAGTTTTGTCATTCAAGCGTGTGAATACGCCTTAGATAATATGGAAAAAAACTCACAAGAAAAATAATAAAGCTAATTCACACACACTATATTTTATACTATGTATTACATTTTGCAATACATATTGCAATATATTATAGACACAAAAGACTATGTAAATTAATCTCTATTCTTTTTAAAAAAAATGGTACATGTTTTATAAAACGTGTACCATTTTTGTCCACAAATTCAAAATAAAAAGTCTCGACTACTAACATAAAGCGCAAGTAATCAAGACTTATCAAATTTAATTATATAATAATATGCTGATTGCCAGAATCGAACTGGCGACCTTTTCTTTACGAGGGAAACGCTCTACCAACTGAGCTAAATCAGCGCTTTTTACAACGTATAAATTATACCAGAACAAGAAAAGCCGTGCAATTGAAAACACGACTTTTCTTATTTAGAGTAGACTACATAAGCTACTGGCAACTTTTCCACAAAAATCAAATTTTAGTTTAATTTCCAGTCTAAGCACAATTCTTGCTTGTGTAAAAGTTCAGGTAACTCATCACGGTCAATTGCCTTTGTATTTAACTTTTCACCCGTAATTTGTTTAGTAAATGAATCAATTCGTTTATTTGTATCACGCAAATCATAATAAGTTGTGACAACCTGATCGTAATCTTTCAAATTATCCACAGTAAAATCACGTGGATAATCATTTTCAAAAGTAGTAAATTCTAGTGGCAAACGTGGTTTTAATTGTGGATCTTGGTCAGGTATACCTACTTGCATCCCTAAAGCTGGAAAAGTCAGTTTAGGCAAGTCCAATACATCTAACATCGCCAACGGATGATCATTAATTGTTCCAAGTGGCACGTAACCTAAGCCCATGCTTTCCACAGCATTAGCCACATTTTGCCAAGCAAGCAGCGTATCATCCAAACCCTGGAAGAAAATATCAGTAGTATGAAGGCGACCATCATCCTTACCTAACTGCTGCCGAATCTGTTGATTCCGGTATAAATCAACTACAAAAATAAAGAGATCTCCTTGTGCACCAACATATTTTTGCCCGCACAATTCTCTAATTTTTGCTCGTTTAGTTTCATCAGTAATATGTAAAAGCGTTGCATTTTGCATAAATAAACTTGTCGCAGTATGTTGAAAAACTGTGTATAAAGTCGTTAACTGCTCCTCAGTTAATTGTTGATCTTTAAATTTACGAATCGATCGATGATTGACTTGTTGATCAATTGTTGCATTATGAATCATTTGACTACTTCTTTCCATACTATTTTGACTAACTTTTTACTTTCCCATATAAAACATTATAGCAGAAATATTTCAGCAACCTCTCTTGCACTATGCTAGAATTTAACTGTCTATAAAAATATTAATGGAGGAAATTATGCGTGTATTAGTTATTGGCGGGGCCGGCTACATTGGTTCAATTGCCGTCAAGCATTTAGTTGAACAAGGCTATGAAGTTGTTGTCCTTGACGCACTCTACACAGGCCATCGAAAAGCTGTTAATCCCAAGGCAAAGTTTTATCAAGGTGATATCGAAGATAAATTCTTAGTCAGTCAAATTTTACGTGAAGAAAAAATTGACGCAGTGATGCACTTTGCTGCCTACTCACTTGTACCTGAATCTGTTAAAAAGCCACTTAAATACTACGATAATAATGTTTCCGGTATGATTGCCCTTTTAGAAGCTATGAAAGATGCACAAGTTAAGTATCTTGTCTTTTCATCAAGTGCTGCAACTTATGGCATCCCCAAGAAGTTACCAATTACAGAAGATTCGCCCCTAAATCCAATTAATCCTTATGGTGATACTAAGGCAATGATGGAAAAAATCATGCACTGGGCAGATAAATCTGAGGGTATTAAGTCTGTTGCTCTTCGCTACTTTAACGTCGCAGGAGCTTCAACAGACGGTAATTACGGTGAAGATCACGGACCTGAGACACACTTAATTCCTAATATTCTACGTAGTGCTATTACTGGAGACGGAGAATTTACTATTTTTGGTGATGATTACGATACTAAGGATGGTACTAACGTGCGCGATTACGTTGAAATAAACGACTTAATCGACGCTCATATCTTAGCGCTTCAATATTTAATGAAAACTGGTCATTCAGATGTTTTCAATTTGGGAACCGCGCATGGCTATTCAAATCTTGAAATTTTACAAGCAGCTCGTAGTGTTACCGGAATAGATATTCCTTATACAATCGGACCACGACGAGCCGGAGATCCCGACAGTTTAATCGCTAATTCTGACAAGGCAAGATCCGTCTTAAACTGGCAACCGCAACATGAAAGTGCAGAAGAGGCCATTGAAAGTGCTTGGCAGTGGCACCAAAAACATCCCAATGGCTACGATGACAAGTAATAAAACGGCTTATAGTATATAGCTACTATAAGCTGTTTTTGTTTATTAAGGTATACAACTCCATATCTCGAAACTCACCATGATATTTTACTTCATCTGGTAATAATGCTATATGGGCAAAATTAAGTCTTTCCGCTATTGCGCAACTAGCCCTGTTTTCATGGTCAGCCAATAGGCTAAGTCGATGCAATCCTAATTGATTAAAGGATACTTCAACCAGCTTTTTAACTGCTTGAGTCATAATTCCTTTCTTCTGATACGCTTGCCCCAACCAATAGCCTATTTCCGCACTTTGATTTTTCAATTTAATATTATGGAGGTCAAGCATTCCAGCCGCATCGCCGTTAACTAGAACTACTAAAGCAAGTTTCTTATACTCTGCGGTTTCCCTACGCATTTGCTTAATAAAATCTATTTCATCTTCAACTACGTTAATTTTATCAGCCCATGGTAAAAAGCGTGCCAGTTCTACTCGATCGTGAACAATAATTTCATATAGCGCTTGTGCATGCCTTATTTCAGGTAAAACTAACTCTATTTCTTGGCCAGCAAACAAAAACTTAGCAATTGTAAACATTTCCATAACACTCCTTTTACCTATCTATTTTATTCCATGATACTATTGTTTTCATCTTTTTTTAATACTAATAATTCAAGGTAGTTAAACTAGTGCTATAATCGATTATTGTAGTATAAAAATACATATCTAGAATTTGGAGTGATTAGATGGATGACGAAAACGAAAATAATAGTTCTGGTTATGAACGAACCTTAACCAATGCCCATATTCAGTTAATTGCACTAGGCGGTACAATTGGCACGGGTTTATTTTTGGGTGTCGGCAACAGTATTAGAATGGCCGGTCCAAGCGTCATTTTAATTTACATGATTGTCGGTATTTTTTTATTTTTATTGATGCGGGCCCTGGGTGAATTAATTGTCTCCGACCTATCCAAGCATACCTACATTGATTTTATTCAGAAATATTTAGGTAAAAATATTGGTTTTATTTCCGGTTACCTGTATTGGATTAGTTGGGTCACGCTAGGAATGGCTGAAATGACAGCTTTAGGAATCTATTTTCAATATTGGTTCCCACATTTGGCAACCTGGATTCCAGGTCTGGTTACAATTGCTATCCTGCTTTTTATTAACTTACTTTCTGCTCGCCTATTTGGAAATCTAGAGTTTAGTTTTGCAATCATCAAAATTATTACTGTGATTGCTTTTGTCATTTTGGTAACTTATTTGGCCGTTACTGGTGGAAAAACCAGTTTTGGACCAGTAACTTTCGCAAATTTAACTAATAATGGTGGCTTCTTTGCCAAAGGCGGTTCCGGCTTTTTCGCTGGATTTCAAATGGTAATTTTTAGTTTTGTCGGTGTTGAATTAGTTGGCCTGACGGCAGCCGAAGCACAAAATCCTAAAGTCACAATTAAGAAAGCAATTAATGAAGTTCCACTACGAATTATTTTGTTTTATGTTTTAGCAATTGTTGCAATTCTAATTGTTATTCCTTGGAATAAGGTTTCAACTAGTTCCAGTCCTTTTGTACAGACTCTTGCAGCAACTGGCATTCGTAACGCTGGCTCAATCATTAATTTTGTTGTGATTTCTGCGGCCGTTTCATCAACCAATAGTATTTTGTATAGTGCGGGACGATTACTTTTTTCTGTTACCTTCAATGGAAAAGGCAAGTGGAACAAAACCTTTGGTCATTTAAGAAGACAATTACCTCAAAACGGTTTAATTTTATCCGCCTGTCTAATGGCTCTTGCACCCTTTGTCATTATCTTAATTGGCAACCAGGCTTTTAATTTCATTTCTTCTACTTCTACCAGCATGTTTATTATAATCTGGTGCTTAATGTTACTGACGCATATTGCATACCGTAAACAGACCCCAGAGGCCAAATTAAGTGATTTCAAAATGCCAGGATTTCCCTATTTGGATTATTTAACCTTACTGTTTTTTATCATGATGATTATTTTGTTACTCATCTTGCCAAATAATCGAGTAGCAATGGTTGCAGCTATTTTGATTTTTATTCTCTTATCCGCTTTAACCAAAATATGGCAAAAAGAAAAAGCATGCTGAAGCAGCAGTAACTGCATTACGTGATAAAGTTCGTGATTATTTACGTATTGAGGGTAAAATCAACTCATTTACTAAAAACCAATAGAAAAAGTTCCTAAGTAGATATCTACTTAGGAACTTTTTTAATTACGTGTAAATCTTCGCTTTAAATTTTGCCATAGACTCAATGCCTGTCGCATATGATCAGCCGGAACATAGTTACGGATTGCCCGTAATGTCTTTTTATTATTTTTAGTAGTAAAAATAAATGTTCCACTAGTGCGAGTTCTAATTTCAAATCGCGGAATATACTTTCCTTTGAAATGAACATCAGCCACTACATAAGTAACTTCATTCCAAGGTATTTGGACATAGTCAGAAAGATTGCGATCATTATAAAATTCGATTGCCTTATTTCCAACCATGATGTTGCCATATGAAGCAACTGCCCGAAACCACGTAGCGTCAGTCGTCAAATCTACTTTGGTATTCTGTGATTCAACCATTTTTTAAATTATGTGTAAAACGTGTAGTAGAACACCAACAACAAAGATAGCGATAATAATAACGATTGGTGAAACTTTCTTCTTCAATAGCCACATACATAAGAAAGTTAACAGCAAACCTGCCAAACCAGGAATCAAGGTATCCAAGTTGTTTTGTAAAGTGGTTACCTTGAATTTAGTAAGCGATAATCCGTTACTTTGATCGATCAAAGCCTGTTGAATTCCCTTTGCCCCAGCAGGAATCGAGTTCCAATCAATGTACGCACCCTTTTGAAGCGGTGTTTTTGAAACTATTGGCGTGAATTGAATGTTTACCCAACGTTCAATTAGCGAACCAAGGACAAACATACCCATCATTGAAGCACCACGGGTAACCTTTTGTAAAAGACCACCAGAAACATCATTAGTAATTGCAGAACCTGCTTTATAGCCAAATTCTTGTGTATACCACATAAAGGCAATTCTGATAACATTCCAAAGTACAAAGAACAAAATAGGTCCTAAAAGGTTACCTTGGATAGCCATTGATGCTCCCAAAGCGCCAAGGATTGGACGAACTGTATACCAAAATACTGGGTCACCGACACCAGCCAAAGGTCCCATCATTCCGACCTTAACACCTTGAATAGCTTCGTCCTGAACTTCAGCACCGTTTGCCTTATCTTCTTCCAAAGCAAGCGTAACACCTAAAATTGGTGAAACTAGGTAAGGGTGAACGTTGAAGAAAACTAAGTGACGTTCAAGTGCTGCAGACATATCATCCTTGTTTGGATATAGCTTTCTTAATGCAGGAATTAATGAATATGCAAAACCACCGTTCTGCATTCTTTCATAGTTCCATGATGCTTGTAAAAATTGTGAGTGCCACATCACGTTGAAGCGGTCGGCTTTACTTAATTTGATTTTTTGATCAGCCATAATAAAATCCTCCTCTTAAATATCACTTTAATAGTCGTCAATGATATCGCCGAGTGGATCGCCGGTACCTTCATTATCTGAACTCTTGTTGCCATTACCACCCTTAGATTCAAGAGCTAAGTACATTACGGCAAGAGCCAAACCAATTGCACCTAATGCAATTAAAGTTAGGTCCTTGATAGCAGCTAAAGCAAAACCAATTGCAAAGAATGGCCAAACTTCACGGCTAGCCATCATGTTAATAACCATTGCATAACCAACAGCTACGACCATAGCACCACCGAGTGACATACCATCACTTAACCAAGCTGGCATTAAACCTAACCAATATCTAACAGTAGATGCTGGAATAGCTAGCAGTAAAGCAGCTGGAATAGCAATTCTTAATCCTTGCAAGCAAACAGCAACCCATTGCCACATATTAATTTTGCGCCAATTTCCCTTTTTAGCATCAGCGTCCATGATATGCGCAATACCAGTTGAAATAGTACGTACAATCATAGTTAAAAATAGTCCGGCAACAGCTAAAGGCATAGCAATACCTGTAGCCATACCAATTCCTTTGGTGCCCTGACCACTTTGAACCAAGATAATAGCTGAAGCTACTGAGGCTAATGCAGCATCAGGTGCAACTGCGGCACCAATATTAGCCCAACCAAGGGCAATCATTTGTAAATATCCGCCCAAGATAATTCCTAAATCTAGATGTCCAGTAACTAATCCAATTAGTGTACAAGCAACTAGTGGTTGATGAAATTCCCATTGATCCAAGATACCTTCCATACCTGCAAGAAAGGCAACTAGAACAACTAAGATCATTTGTATAGCGTTCATTTTTTTGCTCCTACTCTTTTATTTCTTTTGTTCATCCAACAAGCTTTGCGCCTTATTCAAAATTGCGTCCATATTACCGCCTTTATCAGTTGGTACTTTCCGTACGTCGAACTCAACTCCCATTTTTTCAAGTTCGCGGAAAGTATCAACGTCGTCTTGATTCATTGACAAGACGTTATTAGCGTTAACATCACCAACTTTATAAGACATTGAACCCACGTTGATAGTCTTAAGGTCAATACCAGCTTTAATAACTGTTAGAACATCCTCAGGATTTTCAAACAGCAATAATGCATGAGTATTACCAAAGCGAGGATCATTTGCAATTTCAATCATTTTCTTGATTGGAACAGTATGAGCCTTAACACCAGCAGGTGCAGCTTCACGAATCATGCTCTTACGCATCTCATCTTTTGCAACACTGTCTGAAACAACAATAACGCGATCAGGATGCATTGCTGGTATCCACCCGGTAGCAACTTGACCGTGCAATAAACGTGAATCAATTCTAGCTAGAACGTACTTGATGTGTCCATCACCAACTACTGTTCCTTCTGGAATAGATTTTGCAGGTTTAGCTACACCTGCACCACCTTGAACTGAAGCTTCAGTTTTTGGCATTAAATCTGTTGGTTTAGTTTTAATACCATCCTTAGCAGGTTCAATAATAGCAGTGGCAATTTCTTTTGCAGTATGATCAGGATTGGTCATTCTCTGCGTTAAAGCTTCAACAACCATTGGTAAATTCATACCAGACACGACTGCCCAGTTTTCATGATCTTCTAGTAAACCGTTTGCTTGATTAAACGGTGTCCCACCCCAAAGATCAACTATTAACAATACTTCATTCGAATCATCAAATGAGGCAATTGCATCTTCCATCTTGCTCTTAATATCTTCCGGCCCTTCATCAGGCGACAAAATAACATGAGCAAAATTGTCTTGTTCTCCGAATAGCATTTGCGCAGACTGCGCAATTCCATCGGCAAAACCGCCATGGCTGGCTAACACAATTCCTACCATGAGCTTTTCCTCCTTTTAGATAAAACGTATCCATTCACATTATACACCTAAAAAAGAGCTATAAACCGCAGGCTCATCACATTCTAATCTTATAATATTATTTATTTAATAAAAATATAGTACAACAAAAAAGAGGATCAATAAAGATCCTCTTTTCTTGTACTTTGCTCCGGCTGTCAGACTCGAACTGACGACATCTTGATTA
>NZ_JACFQV010000007.1:0-88063 GCF_016101265.1 Lactobacillus sp. M0403 | reverse complement strand
GACTTCGCTCTTTTGTTTTGGGTTCTTTAAACCCGCACATTTTTGCGAAAACATTGTTCAGTTTTCAAGGTACTACCTGCTGCTTGTTGCAGCGCCTTAGATATTTAATCAGATCTTGTTCTCTTTGTCAAGAACTTTTTTCTGACCGCTATCTTCGACTTGCCTTAGCAGCGTTTGTTATCTTACTAAACCTGCTAACTTTTGTCAACTGGTTTTGCTCGATTTTTTTGTCGTTCAATCGCTCGAGCTGTTGTGCCCTATGTCCTGACGACAGTTATTAATACTAGCAACTATTTCTCTTTTTGGCAAGTCTTTTTTTATAAAAAAAGAATGTTATTTCTAACATTCTAATTTATGTGGCTACTTAGAGACACTTTTTTGGTTTTATTTATATTTTTAAGCAGGAGACAGATACATTGATAAACGTCTCGAATATCATGTTTGCATTCACTTAGAATCCAGTAGTACGTAATTGCATAAATTCCATTTGCAACTAGCTCTACCTGTCTAACCGAAAAAGCTCCTCGTGGCCGCATATAATTTTCTATTGCAAGAGCAATTTCTTTTCGCAGAACATCATAAAAGACTCGTGAGTCTTTTGAGATTAGGATTATGTTTAAGAAATAATATTTATTAGCTCTAACCTTTTCAAGCATTCTGAAAATCATTGCTTCGATTGACTCTTTTTCCAAGCCGCGAAGAGTTCTTCGTACTTGTAAAACCATTACAGATGCAAACAAATCACAAATATTTCCATAGCGCTGGTAAAAAGAACCTCGTTCAATTCCGGCCTTTTTGCAAAAATCAATTACGGTGTATTTTCTGACAATACTCTTTGAAAGATCTCCCTTTAAAACCTCTTCAAACTTTATTGTAGCCATTCTTATTTCCTCCAAACTATCTTTTAATCAACTATCATTTTTAGTTCTACTTAATTGCTTCACCACACTTTTTTCTTATAATACAATAAACAAATATAGCAGTTAAACCGCTATCATACAAAACATTTATAAGGAATTGTTAATAATTATTCTTTATTTAGATAATATTCTTCTTATGCTAATTAGTAAAAAAGCAAAAGCCATAAGAACGGCTTTTGCTTAAAATCTATGAGTTATTATCACGTTTTCGTTTACGCTGTTGTTTTGCTTTACGAATCTTATGACGCTGCTCAATTTTATTTTTCTGCGCTTTATCTTGTTGAATCACACGCTTAATTTTCTTTTTATAACCAGGTTTACGCTTCTTTTTGGCTTTTTTAACATAGCCATTGACCTTATTATCAACAGTGTATGAGTCTGAACTGCGTTCATTTCTGCTGCGATAATGCTTTCGCGGTACTAGCTCATCATTTTTAATTTCAACAAAATCAAAATGAATTCCCATTTTTTCTAGTCCAGCAATTCGGTTCATTTCTTCAGCGCGAATAAGAGTCACTGCATGACCCGAAAGTCCGTTTCTGCCTGTTCGACCAACACGGTGGACCACAAATTCTAAATCACGTGGTATCTCATAATTAACTACAAGACTCACACCATCTATATCCAATCCACGTGCTGCTAAATCTGTCGCAACAACGTATTGGTATTGACCGTCATTTATTTCGCGAACAGTTCTTTTCCGCTCGCGTTCAGTAATACCGCCGTGAATTTTAGCTACACGTAAACCCTGCTCCTGCAAAAATTTAGTCAACTCATCTACAGCTTGCTTAGTATTTGCAAAAACTAATGCTAAATAAGGCTGCCCCATGGTTAGTAATTGGTACAGTATACGTTTGCGGTTTTTCCCGCCAATATCAATCAAATCATTTTTGATTGTAGGTGAAATTACAGCTGGATTATCGATGACAATTTGCTCAGGTTGTGACATATATTTCCGCAAAAAGTTAGATAATTTAACTGGAATAGTTGCTGAAAAAGCAGCAAAAGTCACTGTCTTAGGTAACCTTTGAGCAATAAAATCAATATCAGCTAAAAAACCCATATCCAAAGTCATGTCTGCTTCATCAATGACAAAATTTTGCACGTGATCCAAAAATAAAATTTTCTTTTCAACAAAATCATGTAATCGACCTGGTGTGGCAATTATAACTTGCGGATTGCGGTTATTGATTTTTTTCATTTGACGCTCACGGTCACTACCACCAGCGAAATGAGCAATGGAAATATCCAGACCAGCCGCATCCCTCAATTGACGGGCAACCTGATAAAGCTGTTCAGATAACTCTCGACTAGGAGCAGTCAAAATTGCTTGCGGATATTCAAGTTTTTCATCAATTTCATTTAAAATTGGTACCAAAAAGGCATGCGTTTTTCCTGAGCCAGTTACGGCTTGAACAACGACATTTTTGCGCTCCAATAAAACAGGAATAACTTCTTCCTGTACTTTAGTTGGCTGGCTAAAGTGTATTTTCTTTAAGCCAGCACGCAACTCTGGTCTAATTTTTTCATTAGTAAAAATATTATTCATTTTTTTCGCGATATTCCTTAGTCACCTGAACTAGTTCAGCAAAAATTTGCTTAACTTCATCCATGTCTTTAGCATTAGCTCCACTGGCTAAGGCGTGTCCGCCACCATCATGTTGGGCAGCAAGTTCGTTAATAATTGGACCTTTTGAACGATAATGCACTCTAAAAGTTCCATCTGGTTTTTCAACAAAAACATTCCAAGCAATAATGTCTTTAATTCTTCCAGGAGTTGATACAGTACATGATGCTTGATCAGAATCTACTCCTAGTTTTTCTAGTGCATCCCTTGTCAAAATCGCATATGCCGCGCCACTAGGATCAACTTTCATATATTCAAGCACTTCTGCTTGTAATTTGGCCTGCGCAAAAGTTACATCACTAATATTACGAGCAATTTCGTTAATGTTAATGCCTGTTGCTGTCAATTTTGCAACAACATTGAAGGTATGTTCTGATGTTTCCGGATACATAAAGCGACCAGTATCACCAACAATACCTGCATAAAGTGGGTATGCAACTTCTGCAGTAACAGGCAGATTTTCTTCAAATAAAAAGTCCGCAACAATTTGGGAAGCAGCTGGTGCTTCGTCATCAACAAAGCTCAAATCCGCATATGGTTCAACATCTGGGTGATGATCGATTTTAATTAAAAAGTCACCCTTACTGTATAGCTTATTAGATATTCTCGCAGTATTACCGGTATCGGTTGTAATAACTAATGCACCTTTGTAATCTACCTCAGTAACTTCGTCCATGGTGTTAATCCATGCCAAATCACCTTCATCATTTTCACCTGCACATAAAATTCTTTTGTCTGGGAATTTAAGTCTTAATGACCGTGCAAGTCCTGCCTGAGAACCTAGAGCGTCAGGGTCTGGACTAGTGTGACGGTGCAAAATAATTGTCGAATATTGTTCGATTTTTTCATATATTTTTGGGAAAGTGTTCATTTCTTCTCCTTCTTAATCTCTTAAGTACTTTAACTAGTTTAACAGAAATAACACCCTAACTTGAAAATAAATTCAAGTCAACGTTTTCAAATTCTGCTTCAGTAAAATCAGTCGCCGTAATGCCTAATAGTCGTATTCCATCGCTTAAGAAACTGTCTGCAAGTGGTTCAAAAAGTTCTTTGGCTGCTTCGTAAAATTCAATTGCCTGATTGGTGGCATGTTCTAATTTGCTTCTTCTAGTAATTGTTTCAAATTCAGTATTACGAATTTTTAAAACAACTGTCCTAGCAAAAAAATTTCCATAGCTAAGTTTTTCTGCCAACTCACTAGCGTAATTTCTGAGATTAGTTAGGGCTACTTGCTTATCGTAAACGCATGGTTCATAACTACGCTCAATTCCAATTGACTTGCGATTGTATTCATCGTCTGGGATAACTCGCGATAAATCAATTCCATTTGCATGTTCTGCCATCAAATAACCCATTCGATTAAATTCTTTAATCAAATCTCGAACATGCGTCTGCTGCAAACCTTTACCGGTGGTTATACCCATTTCAGCTAATTTTTCCTCTGTTTTTGGTCCAATACCATGAAAATGTCCAATTTTTTGTGCAGCTAAAAATTCTTTTGCTTCACTGGGCAAAATTACTGTTCGTCCAAATGGCTTTGAATATTCTGAGCCCATTTTAGCTAGAAAACGATTGTAGGAAACTCCAAAAGAACAATTTAATTTTAATTCTCTCCGTACACGAGTCTGTAAATCAATGGCGAGTTGTACAGCTGATTTGATGCCTAATTTATTTTGAGTCACATCTAAATATGCTTCATCTAAAGCAATTGACTGAACACGGTCGGTCATTTCGTGCATCATTTTATGAACTTCAGCAGAAACAGAATAATATTTTTTATAATCCGGTTCCAAAAAAACCAATTTTTCGGCCGGAACTAGGCGAAATGCCCTAATCGAAGGCATAGCAGAATGAACACCATAACTTCTTGCAACATAGTTAGCAGTTGAAACGACACCATGACCATTACTTTTACGTGGATCATGTCCGATTACGACTGCCTTATTTTTCAATTCAGGCTTATCGCGCATCTCCACTGATGCATAAAAAGCGTCCATGTCAATATGAATAATTTTACGAGAAGTATCGTTTTTAGGCAGCAGGCCATCGCTATAATCAGTCATAAATCCAGCGTTCAGTTGGCGAATCAAAGATATCGTTTGCAGCTTTTGGTCCCATTCGATAAGGCAAGTATTGTTCTGGCTCTTGACCATTTTCGTTATCTTTTTGCCAAGCTTCTTCAATTACATCAATGAATTTCCAGTAATTTTTCAATTCACTCCAATGCGTGAAATTGGTTGAATCATTAACAAAAACATCATGGAGCAAACGTTCATAACCATCTGGCACCTTGTCTTGCTCTTCTTTGGTAAATTGATAAGCCAAATTTTCACGTCTAATCCCAGGTGTATTGATTTTCTTACCGTTAATCGTAATATAAATTTGCATGTCAGGATCAATGATAATCGTTATATTATTTGAGTGCGCCTGACCGTATTGGTTAGACATGTGCTTCAGCACGATATCAATACGGTTCTTTTTCTCGCGCATCTCTTTACCAGTTCTGAAGTAAATTGGCATTCCCGCTAACGGGCCTCTACCAAACTTTACTTCACCTGCGACAAAAGTTTCCGTGTTGGAGTCTTGGGCAACATTAGGTTCTTGGCGATAACCAAAAGTCACATCACTTCCTAAATATTGTCCTCGTACAAAGTGTTTAGCAATTTCTGCTTCATTAGGAATAATTAAACTATCTAGCAATTCCTGTTTAGCTGCATGGATGCTTTTTGAGGATAAATCTTTTGGTTCTGGCATTGCTAGGAGAGTAATAATTTGAAAAATATGATTTTGTACCATATCACGCAATGCACCAGAGGTTTCATAGTAGCCGCCGCGCGCTTCGACACCTAAATGTTCTGCCAATGTTACTTGAATATTTTTGATTGTAGAATTGTTCCAAACATTTTTAATCAAAGGATTGGTTAATCGTAGTGGCAAGATGTTCTGAATCATTTCCTTACCGAGGTAATGATCAATGCGGAAAATATCGTCTTCATCAAATGAAGCAGTGATTTGCTTATTTAATTCCTCTGCACTAGTCAAGTCGCGTCCAAAAGGTTTTTCAACCACAATTCGATTAAAACCTGTACTGGTCAAATGTTGATCATTGATATGTTGAGCAATTTGACCAAAAAAGCGTGGAGCCATTGCCATATAAAAAATACGATTTCCTTGTGCACTATAGCGATCATCAAGTTCTTGAGCTAGATTTTTCAAAGTTTCATAATGCTCAACGTTAGTAACATCATGTGATTGATAGTAAAAATGACTTGCAAAAGTGGCTAGGTCATTTTCGTTTACTTCACTGTGGGTTTCATGAACAGCATCACTGACTTGTTCACGCAAATATTCATGAGACCATGGCCGACGAGCGGTACCAATTACAGCAAAGTTATCGTGAATTAAGCCTTGCTCATATAAATTAAACAAAGCGGGGTAGAGCTTTCGGTGGGCTAAGTCGCCACTACCACCAAAAATAATCATTACAACTGGAATATTTTTCATGAGAGGTTCCTTTCAAAGTATTATTGATCTTTACTTTTATTTTATATTACTTTTCAGTTAAACACAGTTTTTGATAATCATAAATAAAAAAAGTGCCTTACCGGGCACTTTTTATTATATCTATTCTTTAGGTGAAGATTCTTCATTTGACTTAGAAGGTTTGTCTTCTTCTGGCTTAGATGCTGGTTCTTCAACTTGTTTTTCAGAATCTGGCTTTTCAGCTTTTTCTTCAGTTGCTGGAGCTTCAGCAGATGCAGTTTTATCTGGCAAAATTTGTTGAACAGCCATGCGACTGAAAGTTAAATAAATACCATCTGCATCAATCACAACAGTTTTATCTTTAGTATCAACAGAATCAACTTTACCGTGCAAGCCATCAATCATGATAACGTTGTCGCCCTTTTTAAGTTCATTCATCATTTCCATTTTCTTTTGTTGTTGCTTTTTCTGTGGCTTAATCATTGTAAAGTACATTAAGGCTATCAAAACAATAAAGATAACAATTGTCCACATGCTACTCATGCCGTTATTAGCATTAGCTAAAAATAAAGTATTCACGTTTACACTCCTCAAATTAAAATTTCTAATTATCTAAAAATATATTATACAAAACATAAGCAACATTTGCACTATTCGTTCGGAACTGGCAATCCAAGCTGCAAATATGCTTTTTCAGTTACCATGCGCCCGCGCGGTGTCATTAATAAAAAACCGTGTTGTAATAAATATGGCTCATATAAAGACTCAATTGTTTCAACATCTTCACCAGTATTTGCGGCAATTGTTCGAACACCAACTGGTCCACCATGGTAACTCTCAATTATCACTCGCAAAATCTTGCGGTCGGTCTGGTCAAGTCCTTCATCATCAACTTGTAGTTGTTTAAGTGAGTCTCTAGTCGTCTCATAGGATATAACTTTTTCACCCTTTACTTGCGCAAAATCACGAACACGTCTTAATAAACGGTTGGCTACTCGAGGCGTACCACGCGATCTTCTAGCAAGCTCATGAGCAGCTTGATCTCCTATTTTAATATTAAAAACTTCACTTGAACGTTGAATAATCTTTTGAAGTTCATCAACATCATAATATTGTAAATGTTCAACAATTCCAAAACGATCTCGCAAAGGGGCGGATAACTGTCCAGCCAAAGTTGTTGCACCAACTAAGGTAAAAGGTGGCAGTGGCACATGAACAGCGTGAGTTGTTTGCCCTTCTCCAATTACAATGTCGACATAAAAGTCTTCCATGGCAGAATAAAGTACTTCCTCAATTGGCTTGGGCAAGCGATGAATTTCATCAATAAATAGAATATCTCCTGGATCAAGATCAGTTAATAGTGCAACTAAATCACCCGCCTTTTCAATTGCAGGACCACTGGTACTTTTTAAATTGACGCCAAGTTCATTTGCTATGACAAAAGCTAAAGTAGTTTTACCAAGGCCGGGAGGACCGTATAGCAAAACGTGATCCAGTGCCTCATCCCTCTTTTTTGCTGCTTCAATGTAAACAGACATTTCCTTCTTAACCCTTGTTTGACCTAAATATTCTTTAAGGTTTTGCGGGCGCAATGAAAACTCTGTCTGCTCTTCATTTTTTCCTTGAACTTCTCTTGAAACAATTGAATCATCTTCATTCATTACCATTTTCACTTCCTTTTTGTTTAACTTATCACAGAAACTACTTCTTTAACAATAAAGCGAGTCCCTTTTTAATATATTGATCAGCCGATGTTTCCTTTTCAGCTGCCAAAGTAGGCGTGATCCGGTCAACTTCTTTCTTAGTGTAGCCAAGTGCTAACAATGCTAGGAGTGCATCATTTAATTCAGGAGAAACTTCTTGATCAGCAAATTTGTCAATTTTCTGAACATAATCGCCAAGTTTTCCTTTTAAATCGAGGACAATTTGCGAAGCAGTCTTTTTGCCAACACCAGGGAACCGAGTAAGATATTTCACTTCTCCCTGTTCAATTGCTTCAGCCAGTGAGTTACTGTCTTCAGCGGCCATTATTGCTAACGCCGACTTTGGTCCTATCCCACTTACACTGAGTAGTTTCAAAAATAGTCCCTTATCATCTTCAGTTTGAAAGCCAAAAAGCGTTATTCCAGTGTCCCGAACGATTTGTTCAATAAAAACTCTCGCTTTCTGCCCCTCTTGATACGCAAATGGAGTGGGACTAAAAACTTTATAGCCCACGCCACCAACGTCAATTACAATGTAGTCTGGTTTCACCACAGTGATTACACCAGAAAGATATTCATACATTAACTATTCACCCTTTTTAAACATTTTCCGCAAGTCATTTTCACGTAAGCGCACAACCACAACGTTTCCTTTTGCATCATGATAAGGATCACCTATTTGGCGCAAGGTCGTCAAAATGTTGTTGCAATCGGCAGCTGATAATTTTTTTCGTCCAGGAACTGCTCTTTGAGCTTGATCAGCAGCTATTCGCTTAACTAAATTTGCATAATTATTTTGGTCAACATTCAAATAGCTATCCAAAATCAATCTAATTGACTGTTCAAGGTCACCTTCAATCCAGGTTGGATACGACCTTAAAATAAATGTATCTTGCCCAAATTCTTCCAGAAAAATACCGATTTTTTCGATTTCCGGTAACTTGTCTTTTATTTGAATAAAATCCAGACTGCCAAACTCTAAAATTTGTGGTGTTAGTAATCCTTGTTGATTGATTTGTTGTGCAGACATTTCTGCCCTAATTTTTTCAAAAGAAATCAATCGTCTAGCTGCAACTTGATCAACCAAATATAGATCATCCCCACTAGTAGCAATTAAGTATACACTAGTTTGTCCAACCAGTTTTAGTTCTGGCAGGCTATTTGCTAAAACCTCATCGCCAGCTGAAATCACTTCTTCAGTCAGCTTTGATTTGGAAAAGGGTCTAAGTTGTACTTGCTTAGCAACATTTTCCTTCCAAGTTTTTGTAATGATATAGCGATCATCCTCACGTGGCTCATTCAAATCAACATATTGCTGATTGTGATCCTGGTGAATTTCAGTAGCAGGGGTTTCATGAACTTCATCACTCGTTATTTCAGGCCTTTTAGTTTCAACGACGTTCTTATTAAGATTAAACTTTAACTGATCAATTCTGGTTTCTTCAGTCGAAGAATTTAAATTTTCAATCGCATCAGCCTGAACATCATCAGCTAATAATGCACTGCTGATTGCGTTGGTAATTAAGCGACTCAGTTCAGTTTCTTTTGAAAGTCGAACCTCACGCTTCGTCGGGTGCACATTGACATCAACAAGTAACGGATCAACTTTTATTTTGACCACTGCTATTGGATAGTGCTTGGCGCTCAAATTTGTTCCATAGCCATCCATAACTGCCGTAGCCAATTGAAAATTATTGATATAGCGACCGTTAAGTAGGACTGAAATAAAATTACGTGTTGATCTAGTCAGACCTGGCTTAGAAATTAATCCTTCAATCTCAAAATCATTATCACTGCTCTGAAAAGGCATCATTTTTTCAGCAATTGAACGGCCATAAACACTTGAAACAGTTTGCTTCAAGTTATCATTGCCAGCTGTTCTGAGCAATAAACGTCCTTCATTCATCAAAGTAATCGAAATCTCTGGATAGCCAAGAGCAATTCGATTAACAATATCAACGATTTTCATAATTTCTGTTCGCGGACTACGAAGGTATTTTAATCTAGCAGGTGTGTTAAAAAATAAATCTTTAACGGTTATTTGGGTTCCCTTAGTAGCCGCAGCATCTTCCTGACTTTTCTTTACGCCAGCAGAAAATTCCGCTTTAGTTCCAATGGTCCCCGTCGAATTAGTTAAAATTTCCACATGACTTACAGCAGCAATCGAGGCCAATGCTTCTCCCCGAAATCCAAGCGTTGCCACGTTAAATAAGTCGTGTTCATTATTAATTTTACTAGTCGCATGTCTGGTGAAGGCAAGATCAATCTGATCACTTGGAATACCTGAGCCATTGTCTTGAACAACAATTTGCTTCAAGCCAGCATCAATAAAGTCAATTCGAATGCGAGAACTACCGGCATCAATTGCATTTTCAACTAATTCTTTAACTACACTTGCTGGTCGCTCAATTACTTCTCCAGCAGCTATTTGGTTGGATAAATTGACTGATAATTCGTGAATTTGACCCATGATTAGTCCTCATCCTTTAAGTCTTCTTGCCAGTTTTCAACTTGTTGCATTATTTGAAGCGGTGTCTGGTCAGCCAGATAGAGATTCGAAATTTCATCTAGAACGTCTTTTTCTTTATCTGTTAACTTGTTTTCAGAATTAGCCGTCTCAACTGGATTTTCGTCTTCATCACTAGTAGCACTTGAGAATAAGTCAAGTTGAGCCGAAGATGGCCCCAAATCATTACCTTGTGCTTCTAAACGATTGAGTAATTTTGTTGCCTGACGAAGAACTTTACGTGGCAATCCTGCTAATTGAGCAACGTGAATACCATAGCTTTGATCTGCTGGACCTGGCAAAATCTTATGTAAAAAGATTAACTTACCATTTTCTTCAGTTGCGCCAACGTGAATATTCTTCAAACGAGGTAAGGTCTGCTCAAGTGCAGTTAATTCATGGAAGTGAGTTGCAAATAGAACCTTAGCACCAACTTCATCATGTAAGTACTGCACAATTGCTCCTGCCAAGGCCATACCGTCATACGTCGCAGTCCCACGCCCAATTTCATCAAATAAAACCAAACTTCTTTTAGTTGCGTTTTGCAAAGCTTCATTTGCTTCGGTCATCTCAACCATAAAAGTACTTTGACCCGAAATCAGGTCGTCTGCTGCACCAATTCTTGTAAAAATTTGGTCAAAAATCGGCAAATCTGCGCTATCTGCTGGAACAAATGAACCGACCTGAGCCATAACTGCAATTAAAGCCATTTGTCTCATGTACGTACTCTTACCAGACATATTTGGTCCAGTAATAAGATAAATATCGGTATCATTTGCCAACTTGATGTCATTTGGAATATAGCTTCCTGACTTCATAACCTTTTCAACAACGGGATGACGGCCAAGAACAACTTTCACATCCTGATTATCTGTATGGAAACTTGGACGACAGTAATTATTTTCTTCGGCCACTTGCGCAAACGAACAAAAGACGTCAAGCTCAGCAATCTGCGCACCTAACTTTTGTAAAGCAGAAATATCTTTTTTAACTTCTTCACGTAATTTGACGAATAATTGATATTCAAGTTCTGTCGACTTGGTTTGAGCTTCCAAAATCAAATTTTCGTGTTCTTTTAGTTCTGGTGTGATATATCTTTCAGCATTAGTTAAGGTCTGCTTGCGTGTATAACGATCTAATGGCACCTTACTCTTATTTGAATTGGTGACTTGAATATAATAGCCAAAAACCTTATTATAGCCAACTTTCAGATTATCAATTCCAGTTTTCTGACGCTCGGTCTGTTCCATCTCAGTTAGCCATTTTTTACCATTATTCATTGCATCACGATAACGGTCTAGCTGACTGTCAACGCCTTCACGAATCAAGCCACCCTCTGTAGTCAAAATTGGTGGTTGTTCGACAATGGTTGAACTAATTAACTCAGCAACTCCTTTTAGTGGATCAATCTTTTGCGCAAAGTTCTGTAACACGGGATTATCAGAATTTGCCAATGAAGTCAAAATGTCGGGAACAGCTTGAAGTGAATGTGCTAGTTGCAAAAGTTCACGAGCGTTAACGTTACCAAAAGCAATTCGTCCTGTTAGTCTTTCCAAATCATAGACGCCCTTTAGCGAATCAATAACGTTTTCGCGTGTGAAATAGCCATCAAGGAGAGCTTGGACCATTTCCTGTCTGTTAGTCAGTTCATTAACCGACAAAAGTGGACGAGCAAGCCACTGCTTTAAAAGACGTCCACCCATTGCAGTGTGAGTTTTATCGAGCACCCAAAAAAGTGAGCCCATTTTTTTGCCTGTTTTAGCTGAAGCAGTTAGTTCTAAGTTGTCACGAACAGTATGTGACATTTGCAAATATTGGCTGACTTCATAACTTTGAGCAATCTGTAAGTGCGCTAAGCTGCGACGCTGTGTCTGCAACAAGTAACCAACTAATTGCTTAACTGCTTCTTTTTCAGCCTCATTAGTTAAATTCTGTTGGGCATATGAAACTTCAGCATGATTACCAGTTAATTCAGCCGGCTCTGAAACTGTAATATTAGCTTTATGCAAAAATTCACTGTCGCGGTCGCTTAAGTGTCCATTATAAACAACTTCTCTAGTTCGCAAGGATAGTAGTTCATTTGAAACGGCCGCAAAAGTTTTTAAATGTGTCGTATAAATTTCACCTGTCGACAAGTCACTATAGGCCAAGCCGAAGCTGTTTTTAGTAGTAACAACGGAAGTTAAATAGTTGGACTCCTTAGCCTCACTTGGCTTGTCGTTCATTAGTGTTCCTGGTGTAACTAGTTGAATAATACCTCGTTTGACCATCCCTTTAGCTTCTTTAGGATCTTCAAGCTGCTCACATAGCGCTACTTTATAACCCTTTTCAACCAAAGTATCCACGTAGGAATCAACAGCAACATGAGGAACACCCGCCATTGGAACTGGGTTTTCTGATTTATTTGATCGGTGCGTTAAAGTTAGTTCAAGAATCTGTGCACCCTTGACGGCATCGTCTTCAAACAGTTCATAAAAATCCCCGACGCGATAAAAAAGAAAAGCATCGGGATATTGCTTTTTAATTTCGTGATATTGCTCCATCATCGGAGTTAAATTTGCTTTAGCCATTTGTTCCTCTTCTTCTTTTGCGTTACTGTTATCATTATACGCTAAACTATCTGTCAAAAGAAAAAAGACCGCAACAAACGATCTCTTTTTTTACAAATATTTGATTGTGTAAACCAATTTACTAACTTAGTTAATAAGTCTTAAGCAATGTGACCTTCAATGCTTTGAAGGTCTTTTTTCCCGTCCATTTCTACGATAGCAGTAATTGCTGCAGTAATACCTCTTACATCATCAGCCAAACTTAGGCTTGGTGTATCTGGTCTTGCAACGACCTGTTCAGGTAAAAATGGAATATGCATGAAACCAGCTTTAAGGTCATGAAATTCCTTATCAATCATATACTGAACTTGATACATAATGTGGTTGCAGACAAAAGTACCTGCTGTTGTTGAAACCAATGCAGGAATTCCAGCTTCACGGATTGCTTTAACCATCGCCTTAACAGGCAATTGGGTAAAGTACGCATTCTGACCATCTTCATGAATTGGTGTCGCAATCGGTTGATAGCCTTTGTTATCAGCAATTCTGCCATCATCAAAGTTAATCGCAACTCGTTCTGGAGTTAGCGCATAACGCCCGCCAGCTTGACCAATGTTTAAAACATAATCCGGTTGATGTTGTTCAATCGCATCATGCACAACATCGGCACAATCACCAAAAACCGTTGGTATTTCAACTTTAATAATTTGTGCACCAGCAATCTCATCGTCTAACCGTTTAACAGCTTCGATTGCAGGATTTATTTTATCATCACCAAATGGATCAAAACCTGTTACTAAAATTTTCATTTTCATTCTCTTTTCTAACTACTAAAAAGCTAAGAAGTACATCAAGATAATGTGAACAAGCAACATAATTAACGCAATTGGATATTGCTGTTTGATTACACCTAGTGGATCTTTCATTTCCATTAATGCAACCGGCAAAGTGTTAAAGTTTGCTGCCATTGGTGTTAGCAAAGTTCCACAATAGCCTGCAGTCATACCTAAAGCAGCCACAACAACAGGAGAACCACCTTGTGCAATCACGAATGGAATACCGATACCAGCTGTAATTACCGCAAAAGCTGCAAAAGCATTACCCATAATTGCAGTAAACAATGCCATTGCTACACAGTATAGAATAACACCTAATAGATGGTTACCAACCGGAAATAGTCCAGAAATTGCTTTTGAAGTTGCTTGACCAACACCAGAGGCAGTGAAAACAACTCCCAATGTTGCTAATAATTGTGGCAGAATTCCGGCAGATCCAACGGAACGCACCATTCTCTGAGTATCTTCATAAGCAACTTTAATATTTGATTTAGTTAAAATCATTGCAACGATTAAAGAAATAACTGCTGCAATTCCAATACCAACTTGACCGCCAAGTTTAGTAAATTGTGCAATTACTAATGCGACAATTGCTAGCAAAATACTTGGTAAAAAGATCCAGTTGCCAATTCGACTAACCGTTTCGGAAGCAACTTTTTCACTCAACTCTTTAATATGACCAACACGCACTTGCTTAAATAGTGAAAGCAGAGCAATCACAAGTAGCAAACCACCACTGACTTCACTAGGTAACCATTGACCTAGAGCAAACAGTGCGGCAAAAATCAGCCAGAATAAACCTGTGCCCCAACGAGCTGGATTTGTTTGGTCACGCCATGATTCAATCGCTGCAGCCAAAAAGAATAATCCAATAATAATGTAAAAAGCCAACAAGAAATTATTAATTATCGCTTCCATTTATTTTACCTTTGCTTTCTTTAGTTTTTGATCAAAGATGTGGTTATAACCTAAGCATAGAAGATAACAAATTATCGCAATTGGCAAAGTGTTTATAACAATAGAGTTTATTTCAACTGGATGACCCAGCGATTTCATTGTACTGGCAATTAGCAATACACTTGAAGAACCAATAAATAGGTTTTGCGCATAAAAGTTACCAAAGTTTTCACTTGCGGCAGCACGACCTTTAATTTGGTCAACTTCTAATTCTGTCAATTCACCATTTACCTTTCCAGCAGCTTGCGCCATTGGATTAATTAGAGGAGCAATGAATTGAACTTGTCCTTGAAGGGAAATACCAAAGAGTGCAGCAATCTCACGAATTGCAGTATAGATATCAAAAATTCTACCTGGTGTTAAGTTCTTAATCTTATTAATTAAGTTAACTGCTGCCTTTTTGAGACCGTGTCTCTCAATTATTCCGATTGTTGGCAAAGTTAAGAAAAAGATTGAAACCATTCGATTATCAATAAATCCTTTTCCTAAAATTCGTAAAAACGAAACAAAATCGATTCCTGATACTAAGGCTGATACCAAAGCAGAAATTACAACAACGGCGACTGTGTCTAGTCCTAGGGCAAAACCTACAACGATCACTAGAACGCCAAGTAAGCATAAATATTCCATCAGCTTTCCTTTCTTGTGAAAAAAATATAATACAAGCAAACATATTAATATTATTATCATTTTTTGTCAAATTTCTCATAAACGATTTTTGAGAAAGTCAAGATGAAAAGCTAAAACTTAGCAATAAAAAAGAGTCGTTCATTTGAACGACTCTTTTGAATCAGCAAAATAATTATTACATCATACCAGGAGCGCCGGCACCAGCAGCGTTAGGATCAGCTGCAGGCTTGTCTTCTGGGATTTCTGCAACAACTGCTTCAGTAGTTAATAATAAAGCAGCAATTGAGGCAGCGTTTTGTAATGCAGTACGAGTAACCTTAGTTGGGTCGATAATACCAGATTCAACCATGTTTTCCCACTTGTCAGTAGCTGCGTTGTAACCAACTTCAGGATCTTGACTTTCAAGTTTGTTCAAGATAACTGAACCATCTTCACCAGCGTTTTCAGCAATTTGGCGAACTGGAGCACTTAAAGCACGTAAAACAATGTTGATACCTGTTTGTTCATCTGCGTTATCACCCTTAAGGCCCTTAACAGCATCTTCAACATCAACTAAAGCAGTACCACCACCTGCTACGTAACCTTCGTCAACAGCAGCACGAGTTGAGTTCAATGCATCTTCAATACGGTATCTACGTTCTTTCAATTCGGTTTCAGTTGCAGCACCGACATGAATCACAGCTACACCACCAGTTAACTTAGCAAGACGTTCTTGTAACTTCTTCTTGTCAAAGTCTGAAGTAGTATCAGCAATTTGCTTTCTGATTGAATCTTCACGTTCTTTGATAGCATCTTCTGAACCAGCACCATCAACAATAGTAGTTGAGTCCTTAGTTACAGTGATACGACGTGCTTGACCTAATTGAGCAATTGTAGTGTCCTTTAATTCAAGACCAAGGTCTTCGGTAATTACTGTACCACCAGTAAGAGCAGCAATATCTTGTAATTGTTCCTTACGACGGTCACCAAAGCCAGGAGCCTTAACGGCTACAACATTGAAAGTACCACGAATCTTGTTCAACACTAAAGTTGGAAGAGCTTCACCAGAAACGTCATCAGCAATAATCAATAATGATTTACCTTGTTGAACGATTTCTTGCAACAAAGGTAGGATGTCTTGAATGTTAGAAATCTTCTTGTCAGTAATCAAAACGTAAGGATTGTCTAAGTCAGCTTCCATCTTATCGTTGTCAGTTACCATATATTGTGATAAGTAACCACGGTCAAATTGCATACCTTCAACAACAGATAATTCAGTTTCGATACCACGTGAGTCTTCAATGGTAATAACGCCGTCATTACCAACTTTTTCCATTGCGTCAGCAATTAAATCACCAACTTCTTTTGAAGCTGAAGAAACTGAAGCAACTTGAGCGATTTGATCTTTCGAAGAAACTGTGTGGCTGATCTTGTGTAATTCATCAACAACTGCGTTAGTTGCCTTTTCAATACCACGACGAACTCCTACAGGGTTAGCACCAGCAGTAACGTTCTTCATTCCTTCACGGATGATTGCTTGAGTTAAAACAACTGCAGTAGTAGTACCATCACCGGCAATGTCATTAGTCTTTTGTGCTGCTTCAGCTACTAACTTAGCACCCATGTTTTCGTAGTGGTCTTTTAATTCAATTGACTTAGCAATTGTTACACCATCGTTAGTAATCTCTGGGTTGCCGTATGATTGTTCCAAAACAACATTTCTACCCTTAGGACCGATAGTTGCTTTAACAGTATCAGCTAATTTATCAACACCCTTTAATAGGGAACGTCTTGCTTTTTCTGAAAATTTAATGTCTTTTGCCATAATATCCGCTCCTTAGATTACTTAACAATTGCTAAAATATCTTTTTCATGAAGGACTAAGAATTTTTCGCCTTCGTATTCAACGTTAGTGCCAGAATACTTGTCGTAAAGAACAACGTCGCCCTTATTGACAGACATTGGAATCTTGTCGCCGTTGTCAGCATAGCTACCTTCACCAACTGCTACAACTTCACCTTCTGTTGGCTTTTCTTTTGCATTTGAAGCAAGGACGATTCCGCCTACAGTTTTTTCTTCTTCTTCTTTAACTTTTACGATCACGCGATCACCAATTGGTTGTAACACGTTTGTCCCTCCTATTGTTTTATTTTCATTTTTAATTACTTGTCGGTTAGCACTCCTATTACTCAAGTGCTAACTTACAAATATGATAATAACCCCTTTTCAAAAAAAAAGCAAGAAAAAATTAGCACTTTTTTCACCAAAGTGCTAATTCATTTAAAACGTTGATATTATTAGGTTTATTACTAGCTATTCTTACCCTTATCCGAGTCAAGGAAGTAAATCAATGTCTGTAATTCAGTTGCTAAGTCCACATTCTGAATTCTTACACCAGTTGGAGCAGATAAGCGAATAGGGGTAAAGTTCATGATGCCCTTAATGCCTGCTTCCACCATATCATCGGCAGTTCTTTGTGCAGAATCAGATGGGACAGTCAAAATGGCAATAGTAATTTGTTGATCACTTAATTGCTTCTTCAACTCGCTCATCTCATATACTGGTACACCGCTCAAAATTTTACCAGTAATCTTAGGGTCAATATCAAAGGCACAGGAAATACGGATGTTGTTACTCCGCTTAAAATTATAGTTAAGAAGCGCATGTCCTAAATTACCAACACCGACTAAGGCAACATTAGTTAGAGTATCTTGATTAAGAATTTTTTTAAAAAATGTAAGCAGACTCTTTACATCATAGCCATAGCCCCGCTTGCCCAGAGCACCAAAATATGAAAAGTCGCGTCTAATTGAAGCACTATCTACTTGAACAGCTTCAGATAATTCAGTCGATGAGACTTTTTCTTTACCTGCTTCATTTAAAATAATTAAATAGCGATAATATAGCGGTAATCTTTTCGCAGTCGCAGTCGGTATTTTGATTTTTTCCATTTTAAAAGCCTCCAACTTATTTTGCCTAAGAGTTATTTGTGAATTAGCTCATCAATTAGTATTATTTTACCTATAAATTGATAGCATTTGCAAATGTTTTTTTCACAATCTTGAATTAATAAAAAAGGGGCTGGTTTCAGTTTTTCCAAAAAAATTTTGACTTAGTGAAAACTCATTTGTACATCCCCTAACAAATTGATAATTACCAAATATTCATTAACTTTGTTTTTGCCTCCCTTCAATAATCCGTCCACTATCGCACTGCAGTGTATGCTAAAATAATTTTTAGGTGAAAAATTATGATAATTGCACAAGGACACAACTTAGAGAAACAATTTGGCGCTACTACACTATTTAAGAACGTCAATTTTTCAATTGATTCAAATGCACGAATTGGTCTAGTGGGACCAAATGGGGTTGGTAAGACTACCCTATTAAAAATTATGACTGGTGAGGAAGAAGCTACTCACGGCGAATTCACGATTAATAAAGACATCGACGTTGGTTATATTGCACAGGAAAATGGCTTAAACGAAGAAAACAACATTTGGGATGAAATGTTGACTGTTTTTGCTACGCTAATTCAAATGAGCCAGAATATTCATACTCTGCAGGAAAAAATTGCCGCTCATCCCGAAGATAAGCAGCTGCTTAAACAGTATGATCAGCTTCAATTTAACTTTGAACAACAAGGCGGTTACACTTATCAGTCTGATATTAAGAGTATTCTAAATGGTTTTAATTTTCCTGAATCAACATGGACAAAAACAATTGGTAGTCTTTCGGGTGGTGAAAAAACTAGATTAGCTTTCGTTAAACTGTTGTTACGTAAGCCACCCCTACTTTTGCTCGATGAGCCTACCAACTATCTTGATCTAGATACTTTGGACTGGTTAGAAACCTATCTAAAGAGCTATTCTGGTGCTATCTTGGTTGTTTCCCACGACCAGTACTTTTTAGATCATTTGGCTAACCAGATTTTTGAATTGCAATTCGGTAAGCTAACTGTTTTTAAGGGAAACTACTCTAACTATGTTGCTGAGCGTGAGTTACGCAACATGCAACAAGAAGAGGCTTACGAGCGGCAACAAGAAAAAATCAAAAAGGATGAGGAATTCATTCAAAAGAATATTGCCCGAGCTAAAACCACTAAGCGTGCCCAAAGTCGACGTAAACAACTAGAAAAAATGGAACGGATCACTCCACCTAAACATAAAAGCAAGGTTCAAATTAACTTTAGAAGTGAACGCCCTTCCGGAAAAGAAGTATTAATTTTACGTGACTTAACTATTGGTTACCCAACCAAAACTATGGTCGAAGACATTTCCTTACAAGTTAACAAGGGCGATCGTGTTGCAGTGATTGGCCCTAACGGAATTGGTAAATCTACCTTACTTAAAACTATCATGAAGGAATTAAAGCCAAAGAGTGGTTCGATCAAGTACGGTGCCTCTCTTGACATCGGTTATTATGATCAAGAATTACAACTGCTTGATCCGACCAAAACAGTGCTTGATACAATTTGGGATCGCCATAAAACGATGCCTGAACGAGATGTACGTTCAATTCTAGCAAGTTTTCTTTTTACGGCTAAAGACATTGATAAGACAGTCGGGCAACTATCAGGTGGACAGAAAGCTAGGCTGACTCTGACAGTCTTATCCCTTGAGCATAACAACTTTTTGCTAATGGATGAGCCTACTAACCACTTAGACTTAGAAGCTAAAGAAGTACTTGAACAAGCCTTACAAAAGTTTGATGGCACTTTACTGTTCGTTTCACACGACCGCTACTTTATCAATCAACTATCAAACAAAATTGTTGAAGTTAAAGACCAGCATGCCAAAGTTTATGAGGGTGATTACACATATTACCTTAATGAAAAAGCTAAAGCGGTAGATAGTGCGGCTGAAGCCCCTATTGAGCAAAGTGCAACAGAAATGGAAAATCCTTCTGATGAATCAGCCAACAAGCTTTCTTATCAAGAGCAAAAGCAGCGCGATTCACAAAAACGGAAGTTGCAACGTGAAGTAGAAGCCGCTGAAGCAAAAATCGACCAACTTGAAAAGCAGCAAGAAGAAATTCAAACTGAAATGGCTGACCCTGAAATTGCTACTAATTTTGATAAGCTTGGACCACTTCAAGAAAAATTAACAGACATTCAAACCGAATTAGACAAGGCAAATGATGACTGGGAAACAGCTCTCACTGCATTAGATGATTTTGAATAAACTAAAAGACATTGCATAATCCTGCAATGTCTTTTTATTACCGTTCTGGTAGCGTAATTTGACCTTTAATACACTCAACAGCTTGTCCGCCAATTAGAATTTGACCTTGATTATCTAAGTCAACTTCAATTAAACCGGAGCGCCCACATTTTTGGCCTTGGCTAGCAAGATAGTGAGATTTTGCTAATAGCTGCTCTTCTTTAACCAAAACTGCTACTGCACCATTCCCACTCCCACAAACAGGATCTTCATGCACACCCTGTGCTGGTGCAAACGACCGAACTTCAACTTCCGTTTTTCCATCTGTCAAGGCAAAAACAGTTACACCTGAGGTGCCTTTTGGCAATAATGACGCTAGTTGGCGATCGTCTGGATTTAGACTGAGAACAGTCTCAACCGTGTCAAGATATAAAGTGTACCAAACGGCTCCAACATCAACTACCTTAGCTAACTTAATTGAGTCAATATTTTGGAGTCCTAAAGCCTGAGCAATTGCTTCTAATAAATCTGATGGAATTGGTTTTACTTCAGGTTCAGGTAAGGCAAAGAACAGTTTGTCTTGCTTCATATAAACCGATACCAATCCCTTAGCACATTCTTGCACTAAATATTCAGGATGCTGAGGCTTTAGTCCATTATTCAATGCCACTTTTGCTGAGCCAATCGTTGGGTGGCCTGCAAAGGATAGTTCTTCTTTAGGAGTAAAAATACGTAAACGATAATCAGCAGCAGGATTCGTTGGCGAACATAAAAATGTGGTTTCCGAAAGGTTGGTCCAATTCGCTATTTTTTGCATTTCATCATCGCTAAACTTGTCACCATCAATAATTACCGCGACCGGATTACCCTGATAAGGTATTTGGGTAAAAACATCTGCCTGGCTAAAAGCCACATAATTGTGTTGCATAAATATATCCTCCACTAGTTTTATAAATAACTAGTTTAACATTTCAACTTTAAATGCTGAATAGCTAATTAAGTTCTCAAGCATCTTGTCTTTTAGACCCACTTTTCATAAAATGAAGGTTACCTAATACCATTAATTAAAAAGCGAGGTTATGAAATGGAGAAATTACGTATTGCTCTTTAATTTGTAAATAAATTAAGGAGGACAAAATGAATTTTTTAACCGATAAGAATATTAATCTAAAACAGCTAATTAACTTGTATCAAAGTGTAGGCTGGACTTCATATACAGAAAAACCTGAACTACTTCAGCAAGCTGTCCATAATTCACTTTATGTGCTTGGCGCATTCAATCATGATCAACTAATCGGCTTAATTCGTGTCGTTGGTGATGGCTTGACTATTATTTATATTCAAGACTTACTGGTTTTACCTGCGTATCAAAACAAGGGAATTGGCTCTACATTGATTAATAAAGTACGTAAAGAATTTCGTCACGTGCGCCAACAAGTGCTTTTGACAATGGAAGAACCTGAGACACGTGCCTTTTATGAGAAAAATGGCTTTTCATCTTGTGATCAAGGTGAATTAGTTGCTTTTTATCACGAATATTAACCATAACAAAAAGACTCAACCTTAAAAATTGAGTCTTTTTGTTTTTACTTTAACATTTCTGCTGCGTAAGGTAATTCGAGCGAAGGATCTGCATTTAAAGTTAAATCTGAAAATTTACCTTCGTTATAGAGATTATAGGCAGCAGCACCTATCATTGCTGCATTGTCACCACATAATTTTAGACTTGGCAAAATAACTTTAGGAGTTAAATTCTCTGGTAGATTAGCAATTTCAGCTTCCATCCGATCACGTAAACCTAAATTAGCAGCAACACCCCCACCCATAATGAAGGTTTTCGGTTGATACTGCTTGATTGCCCTGATTGTTTTATGAGCTAAAACATCAACCACCGCAGCTTGAAAACTAGCCGCCAAATCATATTTATTTAATTCTTGATGAATCTGATCCGCATGGTGACAGGTGTTAATAAACGCACTCTTTAGTCCAGAAAAAGAAAAATCATAATCGTCGTCTTCCATCATTGCACGTGGAAAATTGAATGTATCTTTACCCTGATGTGCCCATTCATCAATAGTTTTACCAGCAGGATAATTAACACCAAGAACGCGGCCAATCTTGTCGTATGCTTCCCCTGCAGCGTCATCTCTCGTGTCACCAACAATTTCAAAATGAGTTGGGTCTTTCAAAAGAACAATTTCAGTATGACCGCCAGAAACTTGAAGTGCCAATGCAGGATAAACAATTTCATCTGTTAATTGTGCTGCCATAATATGACCCATGATATGGTCGACACCAATCAAAGGTAACCCTGTTGCCATTGAAGCAGCTTTAGCAGCACTAACACCAATTAGCAACGCACCAACCAATCCTGGACCATAAGTTACAGCAATGGCATCAATATCATTCCAAGTAGCATTAGCTTCAGCCAAAGCTTCTTTAGTAATTTGACTGATTACTTCAATATGGTGGCGACTTGCCACTTCCGGCACAACACCACCAAAACGCTGGTGGCTCTTAATTTGTGTAGCAACAATTAAACTTTCAATTTCGCGACCATTTTTGACAACTGAAGTTGAAGTCTCATCACATGAGCTTTCATATGCCAAAATACGGATATCTTTTTTACTATCCAAAGTCAATCCCTTTCTTTTGTGTTGTTAAATCCAGCACCATATTCAATCCATCTTTATGCACATCTTGATAATAATTTGGGCGAACTAACTTAACTGTAAAGCCCAAAGTCTGATAGAGCTTTTTGGCGTTTTCATTGTCAATTCGCACTTCTAAACTAATAAAACTACAGTTAGCTTTTTGCGCGTAGTCAATCATCAGTTTCATCAAGTAAGTACCTAACCCTTGGTGTCGCCACTCCGGATCAACCATTATGTTAGTAACATGGGCTTCAGTATTCATCTTGCGCATCCCAATCATTGCCACTAATCTCGAACCGTGATAAACCACTAAATACAGTGAATCCTCTTTAATTAGTTCAACTTGAAAAATTGCAGCTGACCATGGTGTCGCACCACTATAGACTTTTTCTTCAAGTAATAGTAGATTAGTGATTTCATCAGTTTTTGCCTTCATTACTTGAAGCGTTTCTTGCTGCAATTTAAAGGCAAATGGCCTGAAGTGAAAATCACTTGAATCATTTGTTAAATGCGGAAACGTAACTAGCTGTTTAAACTTCTTCCACATAATTACTATCTGGACCAAACGGATTACCCGTCTTTTTATGCCAATCTACTTCAGCTTGTGTCCGTCTCAAATAGTTTGGTAACAATAAATCAGGATCAACTGGTTCCTGACTAAGTGCAAGCTTGCCAATTAAACCTGCATGAATTGCATTTTGCTCAGCAGAGCCAAATGAATATGGCAGTTCAAGCGTATCAAGTTGCTCGATCTGCTTATCAAAACCAGATCCAATAAAGAGAAGCTTTTTCGGCTTATGATCATTTAAATACTCGTTGATTGCAGTAAGTAAAACATCGATGTGGTAATGTCCATCGGGAATAACATTAACTGGCTGCCCATTTTCATTAAGGTATGCTCCTGCAAAGAAGTTGTCATTTCTGGCATCAATTCCAGCCACCACTAAAGTATCTTCTTCAGAGCAACTGGTTGCTAAAGCTTGTAAAGTAGAAACGCCAACTACTTCTTTATTTAAAATGCTGGCAAACATTTTCACTGTTGTGACACCGATACGTAGACCTGTGTATGAACCTGGACCAATTGCGACTGCAAAACGGTCAATATCCTTTAACTTAAGCTTATTTTTGTTCAGAATTTCATCAATAATTGGATCGAGATGTTCACTGTGGTTCCGCTCATCCAATTCATTCTTTTCTACTATTAAGCGTTCATCTTCATTTAAAGCCACACTCAACTCATTAGTTGCCGTTGATATGCTTAAAATTTTCATTTCAGATTACTTCTACCTTTTTAAAACTATCTTCTAATTTTTACCCGCGAAATTGCTTGTAAAACAAAGTAAGTAACAACCATTTCGATCCAAGGCACAATCGTCTCTTTAGGGATGCGCTGAATTAAAGCTGCCTTGAGATCCATGCCATACATCAGATGAACCCATAGTGTATTCAATCCAATATTGACTATAACTGTAACCAAAATCGTTGCAAGAATAATGCGCCAAATTTTAACTGGTTTCTTGTAAAAAAGCAAACCATAAATAAGTGGCCCGATCATTGCACTCAATGTGAAGCCAATAAAAAAGCCCCCTTGGTTGCCAAATAACGCTGAGGACACAAAGTCACTTATTCCTCCGCCAATTGCACCCCAAACTGGGCCAAATAAATAGCCAAGCATGACGCTTCCAATAAAACCTAAACTAACATGAACAACTGTTGTTCCAAGACTAAAGCGACTAAGAACAACTTTGATGGCAACAACAAAGCCTAAAAGGACTAGATCGCGCAATTCAACCTTAAACATTTCCTTTGTAGTCATTTTGCAGCACTTCTTTCATAATAAACTTGGTTTAATAACCTCGTCTAATTATATTATAATTTACGCCAAGTTAGTTCACAAACGGCTTTATCATTCCGTTCTTCATCAGCAATTGTGTGATATGACTTAATTTCATCTTCATTTTCAACCAATTTCACACAAGCAAATGGCGTCTGCGAATAGCGTACTTCAAGGTTAAACTTGATGTCAATCCCACTAATAACATGAGTCTTAAGAAAATCACGATCCAAAGTATCAATAAACCAGTTAAAGTAGTGGCCGTTAGTCATATGATGATTAGTATCTAAATCGTCATAGCGAACGCGGTACTGACGCTTATCTTGATATTCATCTTGTGGCTTCAAACGTGGAAAGCGTGGCAACTTTTTCAATAAAGGAATGCCTAAATCATCCATCATTTCTTTATCTGTTGAAACCAATTTACGTTTACTTAAATCAAATAGAACCCATTCGCTTTTACCAGTAATCAGGGTATTGCCCTTTTCATCAGTAAATTGGTAATCACGATACTCCAGGAACCGGTTATAACCAATTGGTTCAGTCGTTAGAGTAATTACTTCACCAGGTTCAGGCCATCTATTAACATCTAAATGGTACTGTGTTACTACCCAGCCCAGGCCGCGACGTGTCAACTCTTCGGTACTACCAGAGCTATCGGCTAGTTGATTCTCAGAAACACTCATCATCAAGTTAATCATTGCTGGTAATCTTAAATGCCGGTTTTCATCACATTCATAATAATTTACTGTATGTTGTTCACTATATTTCATATTACTTGCCTACTTTTGATGATATCGATCATATAACTCATTCTTCGAGACATTATTTGCCTGAGCAACTTCTTTGATTGCAACTTTCTTACTATCGCCAAGCTGTACACGCTGATCAACTAATGCAATTAATTCATCCCAGGAGAGTTGCTCTTGCTCTTTGGCATTTGGTGATACCAATATTACAAATTCGCCTCGCGGAGCATTCTCCTCAAAATAATCATTTAATTCAGTAATCGTACCGCGAACAAATTCTTCATGAATTTTGGTTAATTCTCTGGCAGCAACAATTTGTCGGTCAGAATCAAAAACTGTTGCCATGTTTTTAAGCGTTTTAACCAAGCGATGAGGTGCTTCATAAAAAATTGACGTTGCTCTTGCCTCATTCATTTGTTCAAAAAACGGCTTCTGCTCGCCAGCTTTTCGTGGTAAAAAGCCGTAGTAAGTGAAAGGTTGCGCATCAAAACCTGAAGCAATTAGGGCTGTCGTAAAGGCAGAAGCTCCTGGAAGGGGTACAACTGGAATATCGTTTTTGATACATTCCTGCACCAATTCATAACCAGGATCAGAAATAACTGGCATACCAGCATCACTGATTTCAGCAATTACAGCTCCTTCTTGCATTAGTTTAATTAGTTCCGGAGCACGTTGTTTAGAATTATATTTATGAAAAGACAGCATGTGATTATGAACGCCAATCTTTTCCAATAAAATCCCACTTGTTCGTGTGTCTTCGGCAGCAATATAATCCGCGCTCTGTAAAACTTTTTTGGCCCGAATAGTTATATCTTCTAAATTACCAATCGGAGTTGGTACTAAATAAAGTTTACCCTTGTCTATCGCATAGCTACTTTGCCGCTGCATCTATCTCAAGTCCTTAATGTTTTTTCTTCTTTTCACCAAAATTGTCTAAAATATCTAAGCAAAACATGCAATCCGAACTAGGGTCACGATGAGAACCATAGTACATATTGCAGATGTGATAACCTGAATTGTATATTTTGCGTAAAGATTCAAGACCACTTTGCGTCTTAATCGTGTTGTTATGGGCATTGCTCATCTTATCCATTTTTTCACGCAACAACTGATTTTCGACTTTAAGTTCTGTATTTTCTCTAAGTGTATCCAAGATACTATTTTCCAAGCTTTCAATGGTTTTAGTCATACTAACCATCGATTCATGGAGCTGCTCTAATTTTGAATAAGAATCAACCATAAAAACACCTACCTTTTCCACTGCAAAGCAAGATAATCAAGAAGATTACGAAAACTAACATTGCTATATTGCATTTTGTCAATTTCCACTAAGTACTTCAGCATTCTTGCACCAGCCTGTTGATTACCACTATTTAAATCTTTTTGTGCCATTTGCTTTAGCATAACCAGCAAGTAATTCTGCTCGGCCTTGCCTTTAGCCAATTCAGCCAATTTATGCGCACTTACCAATGCCAATGAATTGTGCTCAAGCATTTCTTGATAAAAATACTTGATTGCCTGATCAAGACTACTAGTATTACCTAATTCATCAATCTCATCTTGGCTAAAACCATTTTCCAACAAAAGTGTCGTTTTATTATCAGGTTTCTTGCCATCAGTAAAATTAACAATCTGGGTACGCGATCGAATTGTTGGTAAAATTTGATCCGTATTATTAGTAATCAAAATTGTAACCACTGGAGCGACTGGTTCCTCTAACAGGTTAAGAAGAGCATTAGCTGCAGCTAGAGTCAGCTTTTGTGCCTCATCAATGATGAAAAAGCGCGTGCTACTTTGAACTGGGCTCTTTGCTAATTCTTCTTTTAGTATTCTAACCTGATCGATTCCTAAACTCTGTTTATTTTCAGGTGTAACTAACAACACATCTGGATTATTTTCAGAGATAATTTGGCGACAATTTTGACAAGTACCGTCCGGTTTTTGTTCACCTGTACAATTGAATAAACACGCTAGCCAATATGCCGTATTTAGGGCTTGCTTTTCATTTGCATCGACAAATAAATAGCTATGAGCCAACTTGTTTTCTTCATAAGCATGTTGTAAAAACTGAGCTTGTTTCTTGCCCCTTTTTGCTAGTTCGATTTTCATTAAAATTGCTTAAATTCTTCTACAGGTATTACAAAGCATGTTGCACCGCCAACTGTGATTTTTACTGGTTGACTGCTAACATCAAATCCAGTCATTGATAAATTAGGATTCATGTACTCTTCACGTCCTTGTGACTCGCCTTGAATTAAGCGCATCACTTTCTTGACGTGTTTTTCATCAATTCCGATTAAGAAAGTTGTATTACCTTCACTTAAAAAGCCACCTGTTGTCGCCAACTTAGTTGCACGAATGTTTTCTTTAGCAAAAGCATGTTGCAGCCGGCTAGCATCTTCTCTTTGAACAATTGCAATTATTAATTTCATTCAAATCAGTCCTTTAGCAAATCTTTTGGTATCCGTTTTTTAATAATATTAACACAGTCTTCTACTACTCGATTAACCGGTCGATCTCCATCGACAATGGCAATTCGCTCTGGATGTTTACGGTTAATTTCAAGATAACCTTCATAAACCTTTTGATGAAAGGCTAATTTTTCCTGTTCCAAACGGTCTTCCTGACCCGCGCGAGCACGTTCAATTCGTGCAAGACCAACTTCAGGCTTAACATCTAAGAAAAGAGTTAGGTTCGGTTCGATGCCACTAGTTGCAAAATTATTAATTTGCTTAACTGCATCGATTCCAAGATCACGTCCTGCACCCTGGTATGCCAATGAACTATCGACAAAGCGATCAGAAAAAATCACCTTGCCTGCTTTAAGTGCTGGAATTACTGTTTCACTCATATGCTGGCTACGAGCAGCTGCATATAATAGTGCTTCAGTTTTTGCACTCATTTTTTCATTAGTCGGATCCAAAATAAGCTGCCGAATTTTTTCAGCGATTATTGAACCTCCTGGTTCGCGCGTTACTAGATATTGTGTTTTGAGCAGCGGTGCAATTTGGGCAACCACTTGTTCTAAAACCGTGCTTTTACCGGACCCATCAGGCCCTTCGAAACTGATAAAATAGCTATTCATAAAACTCTCCATGAGTCTATTTTACAAGAGATTGTCTTATATTAACACCCCAAGGTCCTTTAATTTTAGTAAAAATAAAAAAGCCCTTAAATTAGAGCTTTTTTATTCTGAAATTGCATTTGTAAAACCACTAAATCTTGTATGTCGGTGACGAGCTTCATCATATAAAAAAGAATACTTGGCCTGCAATATTTTACCTACAATGATATTGTCTTCTGACATGTCAAGGGTAGTTGGATCTAGACTTTTTTGAATCGCAATTTCTTCTTGTAGTGTTTCAATTGTAGCGATCAGCCGCTGATCGCCTAGTTTTTTAATCTTATCGTGTGCCATCAGATTGAAGTTCTCCCCTGCACTGCTCTTTTTAGAGTAATTGCATTTGCATATTCAATATCACTACCAACTGCCAAACCGGCTGCTAAGCGCGTAACTTTAATACCAGATGGCTTAATTAATTTACTAATATACATTGCGGTAGACTCGCCTTCCGGCGTTGAGTTTAGTGCCAAAATCACTTCTTTAACCTGTTCCTGTTTTTGCAAGCGAACAATCAAAGATTTGATGTTAATTTCTTCAGGTCCAATGCCATCCATTGGCGACAAAATCCCATGCAGGACATGGTACAAACCATTATATTCACCCATTTCTTCAAATGCCATTACATCTTTGGGTTGTTCAACCACCATAATAGTTGATTGCTCACGGTTTGGATCACTACAAATTGTACATGGATCTTGCTCGGTAATATTGCCACAAATTGAACAGCGATGAAGTTTTTCTTTTACTTCATTTAAAGCAGTGCTAAAATCATGAACATCTTCATCAGGCATATCTAAGGTATAAAAAGCTAACCTGGTTGCTGTTTTTTCACCAATTCCAGGTAATTTCATATAAGAATCTATCAAATGTGCAATTGGTGCTGGATATTGCAATTAAATCATACCCTTCGTATATTTACCTAAACTTTGCTGTGTCGCTTCATCAATTTCTGATAAGCCTTTATTAACAGCATCAATAATCAAATCCTGCAACATATCCGGATCATCAGGATCAATTGCATCTTTATTAATGCTAATATCCTTCAATTTGCGGTCACCACTAAAGGTTGCAACTACCATATCATCTGCAGACTTTCCTACGAATTCTTGGGCAGTGATAGTTTGTTGCTCTTGGGCCATCTGCTCTTGCAACTTTTTAGCTTGTTTCATCATTTGTTGCATGTTCATGCCGCCCATACCACCAAAATTAGGTCTTTTACTCATTATTTTTCTCCTTTAAATTTTAATCCTTAATATTAACAGCGTCACCAAATAAGTCTTTCGCTTTTTGAACAACTTCATCGTTATTCTCTTGCACTGGTTCCTCTGCTTCCGGTTCTTCAATACCAGATTTTTTCTGCCGCTTCAGTAGTTCATCCCTGTGCGACTGTAAAAATTCCTTCCGAACTGTGAACCAGTCCTTATCCGGAACAAGCACAATTTGGTACTCATGCTTAGTAAATTTCGCAATCTGATCAGTCAAAATATCAAGCAGATCATCATCAGAGCTAGCTTTTTCAAACCAAAGCGCATATTTGCATTTCATCACTACCTGATCTGGACTAGCCGCCACAGGCTCAAGCACATCAAGCAGTGCTCGCTGAGAAACAGCTAAAACAGATTGCAAATCTGGCCATACATCTTTGATTGCTTGTAGATCTTTTTTAGTAGCATTTTCCAAAACATGATAGACCTGTTTGCGATTCTGCTCGTCTGCATGTTGATCGTTGCGAACCTTCTTTTTATGATTTTTAGGGTTAGCAGCTTCTTCAGAAGGTTGGGACATTTTACCTACATTTGATATTTCAGTATCAAGGTGGAAAATGCGGTCGCTGTTTACGTTTTGCGTTTTACCAAGCTTAGCAATTTTTTCAGTTAATTCAACCACTTGCTTTTTAAGCGCAGTTACTTCAGCTTGCAGTTCTTGACCGTCAGCTGCCTGCTTTTCTACTACTGGAGAAGTAGCGGGCGCGGCTGCAGTGGTTGGCGCTACTTCCTGATTGGTACTTTCAACCAAGAAGACCTCTAAGGGAATTTGCTGCTGATTAGTATACCGCAAATCATTTAGTGCAGTGTTGGCAGATGCAATTAAATTAAAGTAGCGTTGTTCAGGAATATCCTTAATCTGCTCAACGAAATCCTGACTTAAAAAGTTACTTTTATTTTCACCACCAGCTTTTAGCAAAATCAAAGCGTTCGTGGCCATATCAATTAACTCATCCAAAATGTTTTTCGAGCTCGCACCATTCTGCAATTCTTTCTGGGCTAAAGCAAGAGCTTGGCTTGCATCTTTATTTAAAATTGCTAATAAAATCTGTTCAATTTTTTCTTTGGCAGCAAAGCCAGTGATTTCAAGTGCCGCATCATACTCAACCGAATCATTTTCATAACTGAGCAATTGATCAAGGATACTAAGAGCATCCCTCATCCCACCGTCAGCTACTTCGGCAATTACAGCAAGTGCTTTATCATCATATTTGATATTTTCTTGATCAAGGATATACTTCATTCTCTTTTCAAGGTCAGCTTGCGAAATTCGCTTAAAGTTATAGCGCTGCGTTCGAGAAATAATTGTAGCTGGGACTTTTTGTAATTCAGTAGTCGCTAAAATAAAGACAACATGCTCAGGTGGCTCTTCCAAAGTCTTCAATAGAGCATTGAATGCCCCCATTGAAAGCATATGAACCTCATCGATAATGTAGACTTTGTATTTCCCCTGAGTCGGTGCATATTTAACCTTATCACGGATTTCACGGATTTCATCGACTCCATTATTCGAAGCCGCATCAATTTCCATGATATCAGCCATCGCACCCTTATCAGCAGCAAGACAGTTCTCGCACTCATTACATGGTTCGCCATCTTGAAGGTTAGTACAGTTGAGTGCCTTGGCAAAAATCTTGGCACACGAAGTCTTACCTGTACCGCGCGGTCCTGCAAATAAAAAAGCATGTGAAATCGTGCCGCGCTTAATCGCATTTTTCAAAGTATTCGTAATATCTTCTTGACCAATAACACTGTCAAAAGTGCGTGGTCGCCATTTGCGGTATAACGCTTGATAAGCCATTGATTTATCTTTCTCTAGTAAAAAACTCTTAACTCTTCGAAAGAGTTAAGAGTTTGTTAATGTCTAATAAAAGGCACATGCCTGAACGACCTTAGTGCTGCTACCTTCCGGTCCTGACACGCTTTGGAAGCCAAACATTGCCCAATAGATATACTAACGTACTTTGAGATTTTTTTCCACTAATTTACAGAATTTTTGCTATTTTCCATTCCCTTTTTAGCTTCTTTTTGCTTGTTTCTGATCTCCCTAAAAAAAGATTTGAGCATCTGACTTGCTTCATCTCGGTATAAGCCTCGAATTACGTTGGGATGATGATTAAACTTGCTCACTTCAAACAAGTTAACTACGCTACCAGCTGCACCTGCCTTAGGATCAAGCGCACCATAGAAGACGTTCTTTATTCTAGAATTAATGATTGCCCCTGCACACATTGGGCATGGTTCCAAAGTTATAAAAAGACTGCAATCAAGCAGACGCCAAGTTTTTAGTTTCTCACATCCCTGCCGGATTGCCATCATTTCAGCATGCTGCGTTGCATCTTGATCAAGCTCTCTACGATTATAACCTTCACCAATTACCTGTCCTTCAGGGTCAACCAAAATTGCACCAATCGGAACTTCTCCTTTTGCCTCAGCTTTTCGAGCCTGTTCAAAAGCTAATTGCATGTATTTTTTCTTTTCTTCACTTGAAAAAGACATTAGGAATTCACCACCTGTAAAACGTAGTAACCCTTATCACGAATTAGAATTGTGCAGTTGCCAAAAGTTTCTTTCAGCAGCTTACGTGCGCTCGGTTCTCCCTGCTTTTTCTGGATAACGACTAGTAAAACACCATCTTCAACTAAATGGTCCTTTGCACCAGCTAAAATACTTGAAACAACCTTTTTCCCTGCCCGAATTGGGGGATTGGTAACAATTAAACCAAATTTCCGTTCACTGGGAACTTCATCATACACATCCGATTTGTAGATATTAACATTAGTAATGCCATTTACTTCGGCATTTTGGGCTGCCAAGTTAAGACCCCGTTCATTTACATCAACTAAATCAACAGTTTGCTCAGGCCAAAACTTGGCCGCAAAGAGGCCAATCGGACCATAGCCAGCTCCAACGTCTAAGATGTTACTACTTGGAAAATCAACTTCGGCCATTTGCTTGATTAAAACGCCTGAGCCATAATCTACACGCATTTTTGAAAAAACGCCTGCATCTGTTGTAAATTTTAAATCAATTTTGTTTATCTGATAATCAATTATATGCTCATCATGTTTAGCTGTAGGGTTAGCAGCATAATACATTTGATTTTCTTGGTCACTCATTATTTACTCGTTTCTTTTTTAAACAGTTTTACTGTAAATAATTTTAACGAACCATTTCACTTTTGCAAATTAGAAAGAACAAAAAGCCCATTTCATTACTTAGCGGTATTTTTATTAGATTTCAATACCTAAAAAAGGCTTAGTTATACTAACAATCTGCAAATGTGACCTAAATAGTACTATATCTCACCGTTTGATTTTTTCGAAAAAATAGTATCCATTGGAACTAAAATAATTTGATTCTTTTTAGTGAAATATTGTCCGTACGCAGCATAACCTGCCTGACCATCTGCATATCCTTTTTGTCCATCCATAGTTAATGTACACCACTGATGCTTATATTTGTTTTTATTAACATGTTTAGCTTTAAAGCCCATTTTAGTTAAAACCATTTTCATTGCATCAGCGGTTCCAGCACATGAATATTCTTTTGCAATAAAAACACCGTAGGCCTTATTATAATACGGTCCTTGCATTGTGTAATTATCGCGATTAGCAAATAAACTAACATAATATGCAGCCATATCAACCCGGTAAAGATCAGTATCTCCAGGACGATTATCAACACATTTGACAATTAAATTAGCAACTTTCTCTGCAGCTTTAGTATGATTACCTTTTTTACTGATTGGAATTTTATGCTTTACACCATCCCGATCGTATAAATAATTGCCCTTAAGATCTATCTTGTCCGCATGAACCTCAGTAGTTGTAGACACTGAAGTTAGACAAACACATGATAATAATATGGTAAAAAATAGCACTATTTTAACTTGTTGACTTCGTATTTTCCCCACTTAAATCTCCTTTTCTTGTGGCTTGATTGACTTTGAATACGAATATAAAAAGTCATATTACATTATTGCTTAAGCAAAAAGGGATAAACTAACTTTAGTTTGTCCCTATATTGACTTATTTAATAAGTAACTCCTACAGATGAAAAAATTTGATCACTTTGTCCGATAACTGCACCCAAACCAATTGTCTTGTCTTTTGGATTTAGCAAGATATCACGGTGACCCCAGTTTGAAGCTGCATCGTTATAAATATATTCGTAGAGCATCCCTTGAGCAACCAAAGCACTTGAAGCATTCTTTGCAGGGACTAGCTCATTAGTAGAATGGTCAACACTGAAGCCCCATGGAAACATTGCGATACATTCTGCAACACTTGCACTTTTAATATTTGCATCTTTAAAGCACTTTTCAAGAATGAACTTATTGTTTGAGTCAAAGTGAGAAAAATTATTTGGCAACAGCTTTGTTCTCTCCTGAACTACTTCATCGTAGTGAGAATCCTCTGATACTGCTGAAAGGCCGCGTTTTGCCCTTTCAGCATTTAAACCATCCAAAAATGCTTTTCTAAAATCAGAAATTGAAAAATTGCTTACCGCATCATCCTCAGACTTACTTGGTGTCTTCGGTGTAGTTGGTGTTTTTGGCGTTTCTGATGTCGCATTAGTATTTGGTATAGTTGGTGTTACAGGTGTGCTTGTACTTGGGTTGGTAGTATCTTGTTGTGGTGTTGGCTTGATAATAGTTACATACTTAGCTAAAACATATTTATTGTAGCCAACCCTATAGTACTTTTTCTTATTAATCTTTACTTTACCAACTAATGCTAATTTTTCACCCTTTTTTAAGGTTGATTTTTTTATTTTGTGGCCTTTTCCATTATACAAACTTGTCTTTTTGGTAATACGGCCTATCTTTGTAGCCGGAACAGTTAGCTCAGTTCTACTAGTTACCTTTTTAGCTTCTGAGGGCTCTGCATTTAATGCTAGGCAGCTTCCCAAACTTGTAATTGCCACAAGTGCTGTTACAGCTTGGCGACATTTGCTTTTTCTCATTAGTTTTCTCCATTCTTGCTTATTTTTAATAAAAAACTCCTAGTAAATACAAATACACTAACTGCTTTGTATACTTTTACTATAAATCCAATTATATTACAAACTAATGATTATGATTAATTATTTTAAAAATTAGGCTGAGTAGATTATTCTAATTATAAAAGCTTATATTTTTACAAACAAAAAAGCGCAACCCCAAACATATTGGGATTACGCTTTTTCTATTTAGCTTGTCCAGTTGGACTGTAACTATTTCAAAGTTACTGAAGCACCAACTTCTTCAAGCTTAGCCTTGATGTCGTTAGCTTCATCTTCAGAAACGCCTTCTTTAACGTTCTTAGGAGCACCATCAACAAGGTCCTTTGAGTCCTTAAGGCCAAGTCCAGTAAGGTCACGAACAACCTTAATAACTTTAACCTTTTCTTGACCAGCTTCTGTTAATTCAACATCGTAGCTTGACTTAGCAGCAGCTTCACCACCGGCAGCACCTGCAGCAGCAACTGGTGCAGCAGCAGAAACGCCAAATTCATCTTCAATAGCCTTTACAAGGTCGTTTAATTCAAGAATTGAAGCACTCTTTAAGTCTTCAATAAACTTTTCAGTATCTAAAGCCATATTTATATATCCTCCGAAATATTTTTATTAGATATAAATTACATTATATTATTCAGCAGATTCGTCTTTTGAATCAGCAACAGCGTTAATAGCATAAGCGACGTTACGTACAGGGGCTTGTAATACAGAAACAAGCATTGATAGTAATCCTTCGCGTCCTGGAATAGCAGCAAGAGCCTTGATATCTTCCTTAGAAGTTACCTTACCTTCAAGCACACCACCCTTAATGTCAATAACATCAAAGTCATTTTCGTATTTTGAAACAATACGAGCTGGTTCAGTGATGTCATCAGCGTTATCAGTATAAACAACAGCTGTAGGTCCAACAAAAGTATCTTCAAGACCTTCAATGCCAGCCTTAGCGGCAGCACGTCTTAGGTAAGTGTTCTTAACAACCTTCATCTTAACATCGTTATCACGAAGTTCCTTACGCATGTTAGTAACTTCTTCAACAGTTAAACCAAGGTAATTAATTACCAAGATAGCTTTTGCAGCTTTAAGCTCTTCAGCAAACGCATCAACGAACTTTTCTTTTTCAGCAATAGCAGCTTTACTCAATCGAATTCACCTCCGTTAATTTTTTTGATAAATTCTATAAGGCCTTAAAAAACTCCATGCCAACAAAGACATGGAGCATTTGAAATCTTCATAATCTTCTGGCCTCGGCGGGATATTGAGGCGTTAGCCACCCGAGTCTTAGGTAGAATTCACTTTATTAACTATAGCAGGGTTACTTTTTAAATGCAAGCAATAATTTTGCTAATAAAAAGGAACTACTGTAATAGTTCCTTTTAAGCTTTATTTCTTTTTAGTTTTTTTGCTCTTCTTTGGAGCTTCTTCCTTGGTTTCCTTTTCAGAAGTTTCCTTGTCTGAATTGATTAATTCAAATAAATCACCAGAAGACTTGTAAATAACCCAGCTTGCTAAATTAACAATGTGATCACTGATTCGCTCTAACAAACGAATGATGACAAAGTAACTTGCTGAAGCAACGGCAACATTAGGGTCCTTTTTGACACCATCAATGATCATTTTTCTAGCCTTGCGGTAGTCATAGTGAACATCTGCATGGCCATCAAGCATTTCACGAGCAGTCTTCTCATCGTCTTGAACATATGCAGTCAATACTTTGATTAACATCGTACGCACTTGGTGTGTCATACGTGAAATTATTTCCTCAACATCAGGAATACGAGGATTACCCTTCACTCTAACTGTTTCAACGGCAATACTATTGGCATTTTCACCAATTCGCTCCAAGTCAGTAGTTGCTTTTAAAATACTGATTACCACACGGAAGTCAGTCGCAACTGGTTGCTGCAATGCCATCAGGTCAAGTGCCTTTTTTTCGATTGTAATCGCTTCTTTGGCAACAACCTTATCTTGTTCAATCATTTCTTGAGCCATCTTTTTATTATGGTCAACAAATGAACGAGTACCCTTGTCAATTAATTCATTGACTTGGACTCCCATTTCCATAAATTGTGTATTTAACTTTTTCAGTTCATCCAAAAATATTTCGTGCATGATCCACCTCCAAATTTAGCCAAAACGACCATTAAGATAATTACTAGTTATTTCCTTCTTAGGGGCCAAGAACATTTGCTCGGTTGACCCAGACTCAATCAATTCACCATCCATTAGAAAAGCAACCTGATTAGAAACACGACTCGCTTGTTGCAAGTTGTGCGTAACCATGATGAATGTATACTTCTTTTTTAAGCCCATCAAAGTTTCTTCAATTTCGGCACTTGAGATTGGATCAAGTGCTGAGGTCGGCTCATCGAGTAAAACTACTTCAGGTCTAACAGCTAACGCACGTGCAATACAGATTCGCTGCTGCTGTCCCCCGGAAAACTCCTGGGCATTACGCTGCAAGTTATCCTTGGTTTCATCCCAAATCGCCGCCTGCTTCAAGCTTTCTTCAACTCGTTGATCAATTAATTGTTTATCCTTAACTCCTGCAACCCTTAAACCATAGGCAACATTGTCATAGACTGGAAAGGGAAAAGGTGTAGGTTGTTGGAAAACCATTCCCACTTTTTTACGTAATGCAACTAAATCCAGTTTGGCACGATAAATGTCTTCACCTTCAAGCAAAATCTTACCTGTAATGTTGATATTATCAATGTCATCATTCATCCGGTTCAAGCATCTTAAAAAGGTTGATTTTCCGCATCCTGACGGACCAATCAAAGCAGTTAACTGCTTTTCTGGAAAGTTAAGACTGATGCCATGCAACGCCTCAAATTTGCCATAACTTAATTTGACGTTTTGGGCCTCCATAATATTTGTCATATGATCGCTCCTTTAGCCAAAACTACCTTGAATGTACTTTTCAGTAATCTCACCTTGTGGATTAGTGAAAATATTTGTAGTCGTATCATATTCAAGTGCATGTCCTAAATGAAAGAAAGCAGTGTACTCACTGATTCTGGATGCTTGCTGCATATTGTGCGTAACCATTACCATCGTGTACTTCTTACGCAATTGCTTTAAAGTATCTTCCAACTTAGCAGTTGAAACTGGATCTAGAGCACTTGCTGGCTCATCTAAGAGCAAAATTTCAGGTTTCAGTGCGATTGCTCTTGCAATACACAAACGCTGCTGCTGCCCACCAGAAAGAGCTAAGGCACTCTTATCAAGTTTATCTTTAACTTCATCCCACAATGCAGCAGCTCGCAAACTTTCCTCAACAATTTGATCAAGCTTTTGTTTGTCCTGTTGACCATTAGCCTTTAAGGCATAAGTTATATTTTCTCTAATTGACTTAGGGAACGGGTTAGGCTTTTGAAAGACCATCCCAATCGCTTTGCGCAATTCATAAACATTGATTTTCTGTTGATTTACATCAAGATCATGAAACATAATCTTGCCATCTACACGCGCTACACGATCATTCATGCGGTTCAATGACCGCAAAAAAGTTGATTTTCCTGATCCTGAAGCACCTATTAAGGCAGTAATCGTGTTTTTCTTAAATCCTAGACTTACATCAAATAATTTTTGAATTGTACCGCCATAAAAAACACTTAAGTCCTCAGTGTAAATAGCACAATCTTCATCTTTAAAAGTCTTAATGTAAGTCTTTTGAGTTTGCCAATTTTCCATAGAATTTTCCTTATTTGATTTTAGCGGCGGTCAAGCGATTGTATAACCAATTACCCAACGCACGAGCGCCAAAATTAAAGATAATGACTACAATAACCAATAAGGCAGAAGTAGCAGCTGAAACGACTGTAACATCGGGAATGATTCCTTCAGTATTAACTTTCCAGATATGGACAGCCAAAGTCTCAGCCGGACGCATCACGTTTAAAAAGCTGGTTGGACTGAACATATTCCAATTAGAATAATCAACAGTTGAACCACTTTGTCCTGCAGTATAAATTAAAGCAGCTGCCTCACCGAAAACGCGCCCAGCACTTAGGATGATACCCGTGATAATGCCTGGAAGTGCCGCAGGCAAAACGATGCCGCGGATTGTTTTCCAGTTAGATAAACCAAGTGCCCAACCGGCTTCACGCTGGGTTTGTGGCACACCTTTAATTGCTTCTTCAATGTTACTGGTCAAAATTGGCAAATTAAAAAAGGTTAGCGCTAACGCACCGGCAATAATTGAAAAGCCGAGACCAAATTGAACAACAAACAGTAAATAGCCAAAAAGCCCAACAACGATTGAAGGAAGTGAACTAAGAATTTCTATCGTAGTTCTAATTAATTGGGTTACCCAATTGTCCTTTGCATATTCAGCTAAGTAGATTGCTGCACCCAAAGCAATTGGTAGTGAGATCAATAAAGTTAAAATCAACAAATAGAGTGAATTAAACAGTTGATCTCTTATTCCACCGCCAGCTTCAAATGAAGAAGAAGCAGAGGTTAAAAAGTGCCATGATAGGTGTGGTACACCGGAAATCAAGATGTTTCCAATAATACCAACCAAAAGTAGGATTACGATGCCAACTAGCAAATAGATTACGCCAGTAGCGATACGATCATTTCTCTTTGAATTCATTTTGCTACTAACTCTTCTTTCCAATTAAGTGTACTAAGAAGTTGAACACTAACGACATTATTAATAGTAGTAATGCCAAACTCCATAATGCATTGTTAGGCAATGTGCCCATAACTGTATTACCCATTTGACTAGTTAATTGACTAGTTAAGGTTGCTGCTGGACTAACCAAGTTGTAAGGCATTAAGACTGCATTACCAATCGCCATCTGAACAGCTAAGGCTTCACCAAAGGCACGCGCCATTCCGAAAATAATCGCTGTCATAATACGTGCTCGAGCAGCTCTTAGAACGACATGGTAAATAGTTTGCCATTGCGTTGCTCCTAGCGCAGCAGAAGATTTACGTAGCTCCTTTGGAACTGCCTTAAAGGCGTCAACTGTTAAAGAAGTGATTGTTGGTAACACCATAACAAAAAGAATTAAGGTGGCCGTCAAAATACCAAAACCTGTTCCACCAAAGACAGTTCTAACAGCGGGAACAACAACAGTTAAACCCAAGAACCCATATACAACTGATGGAATACCAACAAGTAGTTCCATAACTGATTGCAGAAGGTTTGCTTTCTTGCCTGATTCGTATTCAGTCATAAAGAGTGCTACTGCGATTGCAAATGGAGTAGCAATAAGGGCTGCAAGCAACGTAACTGCAAAAGAAGTAACAATCATTGCTGCAGCACCAACGTGATTAGGACCAGCACTTGGATTCCAATCAGTTGAGAACAGAAAATGAAAGATGTTAACTTTATCAGTAAAAAAGGTTGCTAAACCATGACTACCAACAAAACCAATAATGGAGACAATCAAAATACCGATTAGTAAAATTGCTAAAGCAGTTAAACCTTTGCCCCAGCGTTCTTGTCTGGTTTCCTTAGAAGGTTTAGTTAACCGCGCAATATCAATACTATGCGGATCAATCCCCTTAATTTTGACGTGAGGAACTTTTTGTTGAGCAATTGCTTGTTCAACAACTTCCTGCAAGTCTTGTTCTTTTTTTGACATACTAATTACCTATTTTCGTAACTTTATTTTCACTATCGCGCGAAACTTTCATTTCATGAATACTTAGATAGCCAATTTTAGGTACTAAATCTCTTTGTACCTTTTTACTTAAGACATAGTTAATAAACTTAGCAGTTGCCTTGTTAGGCTTACCTTTAGTGTACATGTGTTCATATGACCAAAGTGACCACTTATTAGTTGGTATGTTCTTATTGATTGGTTGAACATGATCTATACTGATTTTCTGAATGTTCTCATCATTTGCATACGGAAATGAAATATATGAGATTGTTCCTGGTGTAGAATTAACAATCTTTTTAACCGTTCCGTTAGAATCCTGTTCCTGTGAATTGACAGCATCCTTACCATTTAAAATCAGATCTTCAAAGGTTGTTCTTGTACCACTACCACGAGAACGGTTAATCACAATGATTGGCAAGTTTTTACCACCAACTTGACGCCAATTAGTTATTTTTCCCGTAAAAATGGCAGCTAGCTGCTTCTTGGATAAGTTCTTAACACCGACACCTTTATTGGCAATTGGAACAATCCCAACAATTGCAACAGGATAGTCCTGCAGCTTTTTTTCGTCAATTCCCTTTTGGGTTTCAGCAAAAACATCGGATGTTCCTACTTGCACCGCACCTGCTTGAACCTGGCTAAGTCCTGTTCCAGAACCACCACCTTGAACAACAATATTACTATCAAGATGAGCCAAATGGTAATCATTACCAGCTTGCTCAATTAATGGCTGCAAAGCACTGGATCCAACAATCGTGATCTTTTCCTTACTTTGACTGCAACCCACTAAAAAAAGTGGCACAATCAAAAGGACTGCCAGCAATTTGCCCACATTCTCTTTACGCATTATACTTTCCTCAATTTGACAATAGGATTAAGCTTAGTTTATCAAATATCTTACAATTGATAAATATTAAAGGTTAAAAAGTCGATAAAAAAAGCAACTCGCTCATGTGGCAGAGTTGCTTCCTTATTTTCTTTGAATTAATCCAAGTTTAATGGATCAAGCTTGATCCCAGGACCAAAGGTTGCAGCAACTGCAACGCTCTTGATGTATTGGCCCTTAGCAGCTGATGGACGTGCACGTAAAATAACGTCACGAAGAGCATCAAAGTTCTCAACTAATTGTTCATCAGTAAATGATACCTTACCGATAGCAGTATGAATAGCTGCTTGACGGTCAACACGGTATTCAACTTGACCAGCCTTAACGTTCTTAACGGCTTTTTCGATATCCATTGTTACAGTACCGGTCTTAGGGTTTGGCATTAAACCTTTAGGTCCAAGTACACGACCCAAACGACCAACTTTAGCCATCATTGTTGGTGTTGCAACAACAACGTCAAAGTCTAAGTAACCGTTTTGAACTTTTTCTACTAAGTCGTCAGAACCAACTTCGTCAGCACCTGCAGCCTTAGCTTGTTCAGCTTGAGCACCTTCAGCAAAGACAATAACCTTTTGGGTCTTACCAGTACCGTTTGGCAAAACAAGTGAACCACGAATTTGTTGGTCAGCTTGTTTAGGGTCAACGCCTAAGTTGTATGAAACTTCAACTGATGCATCGAAACCAGCATATGAAGTTTCTTTAACTAACTTAATTGCTTCAGCAACTGAATATAATTTCTTTGAATCTACTTTTTTAGCAGCTTCTAAATATTTTTTACCATGCTTTGGCATGTGATTTCCTCCTTAATATGTGGTCAAACGAGCCTCAAACTCTCCCACCTAAATTGTTATAAATAACAGGATTAGTCTTCGACTTCGATACCCATGCTTCTAGCAGTACCTTCGATCATTCGCATAGCAGCTTCAACATCTGCAGCGTTAAGGTCCTTCATCTTTGTTTCAGCGATTTCCTTAACTTGATCCTTAGTTACCTTACCAACTTTCTTGGTGTTAGGTTCACCGGATGCCTTGTCGATCTTAGCAGCTTGCTTCAAAAGAACTGGAGCTGGTGGAGTCTTAGTTATGAATTCGAATGAACGGTCTTCATAAACTGTGATGACTACAGGAATAATCATGCCTTTTTGGTCAGCAGTTCTAGCATTGAAGTCCTTAGTAAAACCTACAATGTTAATTCCTGCTTGACCTAAAGCAGGACCAACTGGAGGAGCGGGTGTTGCAGCACCAGCTGGTATTTGTAATTTGACAACGTTAATAACTTTTTTTGCCACGGTCAAAACCTCCTTGATTCCGTGCGTGGTTAAAATGGAAAAGTTACCTACTTTTCCTCCCACAATAATAAAAGTACTTTAATATGGTACCATCGTTTTTTTAAATTTGCAATCTCTCGTAAAAGTTTAGCTAATTTTTTCTACTTGATCGTAGTCAAGCTCGGTTGTAGTTGCACGGCCAAACATATCAACTGAAACAAATAGCTTGTATTTATCAGGTTGAATTTCAGTAATCTTGCCTTCAACGCCATTAAATGCACCATCAATAATAGTGACAGTTTCTCCAACTTCGTAATCAACTTGAGGACGTTTTGCAGGTTCCCCTTGTTGACGTAACAGACGATTAACTTCTTCTTCAAGAAGTGGAGATGGCTTAGAACCACCACCGTGTGAACCAACAAATCCAGTTACGTTAGGTGTATTTCGAACAACGAACCAACTTTCGTCAGTCATGACCATTTCAACTAATACGTAACCAGGGAAGATTTTTTCTTCAACTTCTTTTTTCTTGTCGTTGACCTTCTCGATTTTTTCTTGTTCGGGAACCATTACCCGAAAGATATAATCTTGCATCCCCATGCTTTGTGCACGTGATAATAAGTCAGATCTAACCTTATCTTCGTATCCTGAATAAGTATGAAGCACGTACCATTGCTTCTTTGTTGTTTCAACCATTACAAATTTCTCCTTTTATTTTGGCAAACAAAAAAACCTCCACTCAGAGGTTTTTTCTTTAACTTTATTTATTATATCACGAATAGAATTTCATTTCTATTTACATGAACATTTGTGTTAAAACGCTGAACAAGTAGTCTAACACTCCTAGAAACAAGGCGAATAAAACTGAAGTAGTAATGACTGTTCCAGTATCATGACGGTTTTGTTTAGCTGTTGGCCATGTTACCAAGTGCATTTCGTGTGCTACGCTCTTAAAAAACTTAATCATTCAATTTACCTCGTTTCCTTGTGTAATGTCATTTTGCCACAATGTTTACAAAATTTATTCAATTCAAGCCGCTTCGTGCGATTCTTGCCTGCGGTGATTGAGTAGTTACGCGAGCCGCATACGCTGCAAGCTAATGATGCTTTTTTCACTGCCATAATCTCACTTCCAAACTACTGTATTTTAGCAAAAAATACAGGTATAAGCAATTCATTTAATAATTGCCCTAAAATTCAAGTCAATTTTTCTCTTTAAATAAAAAGCAGCTACTTATTAAGTAGCTGTTTTTGGTGGTCAAACAAAAGCGTAACCACCGGGCGTAGAACATTGTAATAGTCGGATTTACTTCTTAAGATTTTCATTTACGAAGGATTCGATTTTATCGTCAGAATAATCAAGGAACGGAAGCATATCTTCTTCCGTCTTCATGGTATCTCTACCATTCTTTTCCATGAAATAGTCCCAAAGAGCATCCCTAACTGGCATGTCTGAATCACTCCAGTCAAAAACCTCTTTCATGTGACGATCTAACAATGCAGTCTTGATAACATCTTCTGCCATCTTAATCTACCTCCTATAAAATAATTCTACAATTATTAATTATACGCTAAATTCTCATCATTTTCTATTAAACAGAGTCTAATAAAATTAATCGTGCTTTTTGCAACAGACGCGAGCGTGCCCTTACTAAGGTCATTGGCAAAATTTGCCAGTCGTTAATTATCTGTTCTGGTTGACAAAGTCCGAGAATAATTAATAAAGCCGTAACTTCTAAAATCGATAGCTTGTTGACTAATTCAGCTAGTTTTATGCTTAGCGGCACTTCTGGTAAAAAAGTTTCTGGCCGCCGAATAGGATTCATTCCTTTAGTAGCTGCTGCTTCAAAAGAAATTGCTTTGGCCCAAGCCTTTCTGCGGTATGCCATTTCACGTCTAAGAAGCGTATTGGCATGATTTACCAGCCGAACTTTGTAATAGCTAGCGAAATTACCCTTTTTTGGGTCAAAATCTTTCACAGCTAAATAACAAATGATCATCGCATCCTGATCCCAATCCTGATTGTCGTAAGAGCGAAGATGATATTTTTTCTTAATATTCGCAATTAGTGGACGATACAAAAAGCAAAGCTTACGTAGTGCATCAGTCTGTCCACTTTTGATTTGCATAATTAACTCTGTTTCTTCCCTTGCTACTTCTATTTTAGCCATATTGCTATTCTCCTTTAGTTGATATCTGAACTAAAGAATACTGAGAAGCAAAATTTAATTTAAACGAACCAATGTTTAAATTTTTCACTAAGAGGTAAATGTAACGGTTAATAACAGCAAAATTCACTTTAGGTTGTCAGAACAAAATTTGCCAAAAAAATGAGCGCACATTTTGCATGGGCACTCATTTAACTTTTTTATTTATGATGATTTCTAGTATCCAGCATTTGATATAGCAAAACACCAGTTGCAACACTTGCATTGAGAGATTGCACATGGCCAACCATTGGCAAAGTAATCATTTGATCCATTTGTTCTTTCAGTAAGCGAGAAATGCCTTTACCCTCATTTCCGATTACAAGAACAGTTTTACCATTACTATCCCACTGACGATAGTCTGTTCCATCCATATCTGTACCAAAAAGCCAGTAACCACGTTTTTTCAACATTTGACTAGTTTGTACAAGGTTATTAACGCGGGCAACCGGAACGTAATCAATCGCACCAGTTGAGGTTTTGGCAACAACAGACGTCAAACCCGTTGCGTGTCTTTTCGGGATAATGATTGCATCGACCCCAGTTGCATCAGCTGTTCTCAAAATCGAACCCAGATTGTGCGGATCTTCAATTGAATCAAGCATTAACAAAAATGGCTGTTTCTCCTCCTGATCAAATTGATCAAGTAAATCATCCAAATCCGCATATTCAAAACTAGCAACAGTCAGAACAAGTCCCTGATGATTGCCGCCTTGAACTAGGCGATCAAGCTTATTTTTAGGAACAGTTTGAACAACAATTCCTTTTTCCCTTGCTAAACCGAACACTTCATCTGCAAAGCTTTCCTGCACACCTTGTTGCAAAAAAACCTTATTGATTCTGCCAGCATCCTGCGTTTTTAAAAAATCAATTCCAGCATGTCTACCGAAAACAAAATCACTATCACTTGAAGTCATATTCATCAATGCCACCATTCTCCACTGTTTCAATGCACCAAGAAGTTAATTCTTGAAGCCGCTCTTTTTTACCAAGTAATTCCAAATAGCCCCAAACTGCTTCAAATCCTGTCGACAATTGGTATGTGGCTAAGCTAGTATTCTTGGCCTTGCTATAAGTTTTAGAATTACGACCACGACGAAAAGTTGCTAGTTCATCCTCACTCAATAAGCCATCTTCCTGCATCTTAGTAATCAAAGCCGCTTGAGCCTTGGCTGACACATAATGTGTTGCTCTTAGCTGCAAAGCTTGTGGCTTAACAATGCCACATTTAACTAAATGCCGCCGAATATCAACTTCATAAACAGCATCCCCTAAATAGGCTAACGTCTGTCCGTTTAATGTATCTGGATTAATTTCGTTTTCGACCAACTTTTTACTATTACTCACGAATCCACCTTGTTCCTTGCGGAGTATCTTCAATGATTACTCCCATTTCTTTTAATTGATCACGCAACTGATCACTTTTAGCCCAGTCCTTGTTCTTTCTTGCTTCATCACGCTGCTCAACCAAGGCAACAATTTTATCATCACCTTGTGTCTCAGTTTGCTTAATCAACTCGGCGGTATCAATACCAAAGATACCCAACCATTCTGTTAATAAAGCTTGTGCTTTTGTTAATGTTTCTTTATCGACACTTTCAGCCGCAATATTGGCATTTAACACTGGTAATAAATCATAAATTGCTGTTAAAGCGTTTTGAACGTTAAAGTCATCATCCATTGCAGTAACAAAATCTGCTTCCGTTTTAGCCAAAATTTCACGTAAATTAGCGTCTTCAACATTAGAAGTGTCGTCTTTTAAACGATAATTTAAGTTGATCAACGTGTTCTTAAAACGCTGCAAAATAGTCTGTGCTTGCTTAAGGTTTTCTTCTGAATAGTTAATCTGACGCCGATACTGAACACTGGCCATGAAGAAACGAAGAACCTGCGGATCAACTTCCTTCAAAATTTCATGAACCGTTACAAAATTATGTAACGACTTCGACATTTTTTCTTGATCAGCACCTACAGTAACAAAACCGTTATGCATCCAATAATGAACAAATTTTTTACCTGTAGCGGCTTCACTCTGAGCAATTTCATTTTCATGATGTGGAAATTCAAGATCTTGCCCACCACCATGAATGTCAATTGTATCGCCCAAGTATTTGGTTGACATGACGGAACATTCGATATGCCAGCCAGGCCGCCCCTTGCCCCAAGGAGACTCCCAGGCAATTTCATCAGGCTGTTTTTGCTTTTTCCAAAGGGCAAAATCAATTGGATCTTCTTTACGATTCTGTTCTTCCTCGTTAACGTGTTCCGAAGCGCCCTCTTCTAATTCAGCAATGTTCTTACTACTTAATTCACCATAGTGCGCAAATTTCTTTGCTCGATAATAAACATCACCAGCAGATTCATAAGCATAACCTTTTTTAATTAGCTTTTCAATAAAACTGATAATTGAGGCAATTTCACTAGTTGCACGGGGATTCTTAGTTGCGGGCTCGATATTTAAAGCGGCCGTATCCTCTTCATAAGCTTCAATGTAGCGATCAGCTAATTCGGGCACAGTAATGCCTTCGGCACGTGCTTCATTAATCATTTTATCGTCAACGTCAGTAAAGTTAGACACATAATTAACTTTATACCCGCGGTATTCAAAATAGCGTCTAATGGTGTCAAAAGCGATTGCACTTCGTGCATTACCGATGTGAATGTAATTGTAAACCGTTGGGCCACAAACATACATCGTAATCTGCCCAGGGTTAATTGGTTGAAATTCTTCTTTAGTTTTCGTCAGAGTATTATATATTTTCACGACGGCTAACTTGCCTTTCTAAAACTTTATCTCCATTCTAACAGAAACAATAGTAGTTTCTAGCTTTTAAAAAATAATTTATCGGAAAACGGCCAAAACAAAAGAGCGCCTATCAATCAAAAATAGGTGCTCTTTTATTGCATTAAATTATAAGCCGTTTTCGCTCATTTGTTTCAAGGTTAAGTCAAGGTGCTCATGAACTTTTTCTTTACCCAAAAGCTCCATTGCTTCGCCAATTCCAGGGCCAACCATTGATCTAGTAGTTGCGATTCTGATTGGCATGAATAGGCGTCTACCCTTAATGCCAGTTTCCTGACGAGTTGCCTGAACCGCCTTCATAATTTGTGGTGAAGTAAACCGAGGAATTAAATCAATTTGCTTCTTGAATTCTTCAATAACAGGTCTTGCTTCATCCTTGCGGATTTCGTCAATTTCTTCATCGCTCAAATCTTTTGGTGCATCAAAGAAAATCTTAGCTAAATCAACAATTTGCTTAGTATATGACATTTGCACAGAGTAAATGTTAACTAATTGACGTACCCATTCCATCTTTTCAGGGTTCGGATCTTTTTCAACTAAACCGGCTTCTTGTAAATTGTTAAGTGCTAAGTCTAGTAAAGTATCACGATCAGCCTTCTTGATGTATTGGTTGTTAATCCACTCTAACTTTCTTCTGTCAAAAGCCGCAGGTGAATTTGATAAACGAGCAGGATCAAATTGCTTAATCAATTCGCGTTGAGTAAAGATTTCGTTTTCACCAACAGGTGACCAACCAAGAAGTGTAATGAAGTTAAACATTGCATCTGGTAGGTAGCCTAAATCACGGTATTGCTCAATAAACTGCAATACTGACTTGTCTTCTTCACGCTTAGATAACTTCTTACCAGTTTCCGCATTGATAATTAAAGTCATGTGACCAAACTTAGGTGGCTCCCAGCCTAATGCCTCATAAACAGCAAGCTGTTTAGGTGTGTTAGAAACGTGGTCATCCCCACGTAAAACGTGAGTTATTTCCATTAAATGATCGTCGACAACTACTGCAAAGTTGTAAGTTGGCATGCCATCACGTTTTTGGATAACAAAATCGCCACCAATTGTGTCAGACTCAAAGCTTAAGTGACCCTTAACGATATCTTCCCAAGAATATGTTTCCATTTCAGGAATGTGAATTCGCACAACTGGCTTTAAGCCCTTTGCCTTTGCCTCTTCTTGCTTTTGCGCAATTTCATCGGCAGTCAGGCCTTCATACTCGTAAGTATAGTGTGGAGCAATTCCCATTGCCCGTTGCTCTTCACGTTGTTCTTCAAGTTCTTCTTCTGTTTTGTATGAATAGTAAGCTTTACCTTCATCTAACAGTTGTTGAATGTACTTATTATAGATATCTTTACGTTCAGATTGACGATATGGGCCAAAATCGCCGCCTTTGTCAGGACCTTCATCCCAGTCAATACCTAACCAACGTAAGTTTTCCATTTGTGATTTAGAACCACCTTCGACATTACGTTTTTGGTCAGTATCTTCAATTCTTAAAACAAAAGTACCTTTATTATGACGCGCAAACAAGTAGTTGAATAGTGCAGTTCGCGCATTACCTATATGTAAGTGCCCTGTTGGACTTGGGGCATATCTTACCCGAATTTTTTGTTTTGCCAAAATTCATGCCTCTTTCAAAAAGTAAATATAAACATTTTTAGTTTACCCGTAATAACGAAAAAGTTCAATCTTTCCTTAAGCCAAAACCAATTTTAACGCTTGGGGGATGCTTGAAACAGGAATTACTTCTATTCCCATATTTTGCAAGCTTGAGCGCATATTATGCTTAGGAATAAAAATTCGCTTAAACCCTGTTTTAGCTGCTTCTTTAATCCGCGCATCAATTTGGTTAACTCGTCTAACTTCACCAGTTAAACCAACCTCACCCACGAAGCAATCAGTTGGTAAAATTTCTTGGTTCTTATAGCTTGATGCAATCGCCATCACTACCGCCAAATCAACCGCAGGCTCATTCAAGCGAATACCACCGGTAGCAGTTAGATAAACATCTTGATTTTGTAGCATCAAGTTGCCACGCTTTTCTAAAACTGCTAACAATAATCCTGCTCGGTTGAAATCAATACCGGCAGTAGTTCTTTTGGCATAGCCAAATGCGGTCGGTGTAACTAATGCTTGGATTTCCGCTAGAATTGGCCTAGTTCCTTCAAGCGAGACGACAATCGCAGATCCCGTTGAGTTAGGTAATCGCTCATCAAGAAAAATTGCAGATGGATTGGTGACTTCCTGCAACCCTTTGTTGACCATTTCAAACATCCCGATTTCGTTAGCAGCACCAAACCGATTTTTTACGGAATGTAAAATTCGGTATGCATGGTGTTCATCACCTTCAAAATAAAGAACTGTATCCACCATGTGCTCCAAAATCTTAGGCCCAGCAATTGCACCTTCCTTGGTAACATGACCGATCACGAAAACCGTAATTGCATCCATCTTAGCAATTTTCATTAATTCGCTGGTTACTTCACGAACCTGTGATGCGGAACCCGTCATTGAATCAAGACTAGGTTCATTCATTGTTTGAATTGAGTCAATTACGACAAAATCAGGCTTAATTGTATCAATCTGCTGGCGAATGTCTTCCATGTCTGTTTCTGGATAAAGCAACATATCATTCGCAGCGAGTCCTAGACGATCTGCGCGCAACTTGATTTGATTAGCCGATTCTTCTCCCGAAACGTATAGGACTTTGAACTTTTGGGATAGCTCACTCATGATTTGTAACATTAAAGTAGACTTACCAATTCCAGGGTCTCCACCAATTAACACAAGCGAGCCAGGAACTATTCCACCACCAAGAACACGGTTAAGTTCACCCATGCTTGTCTGGATTCGTTCCTCTTTTTCAGCCTTTACGGCTTCAATTTTAACTGGTTCATTAATTCCAGTTTTTTTAATTAGTCTACTTGGACTACCTTTTGCAGAATGTGCTTGGACAGTTTCGGTTTCTTTTTCAAACTGATTCCAGGCACCGCAATTAGGACATCTTCCTAAGTAGCTAGCCGAAATATAGCCACAGGAATGACACTTATATTTCGTTTTAATTTTGGCCATTTACTCCTCCTTGTTAGTTGAGCCAAAGCCATTAGCGCGTTGACGACTGACTGGCTCATCATCATCTGTTCTCAAATAATGAATAAAAATTCCTTGAGCAATTCGCTCACCCTTTTTAATCTTTATTGGTCGAACACCATAATTAAGTACCTGAACAAAAATCTCACCCTCATTAGCATCATTATTATAGTAGTCTGCATCAATAACGCCAATGCCATTGGGTAAGCTCAAGTTTCTTTTAAAAGTATTTGACGACCGGTTAGCCAAAATTAGCACTTCATCTTCTGGCATATAGACCTTGACCCCAGTAGGAATTAAAAATGGCTTAATTATTTTATCTGCCATTTCGTAATCAGGTTCATAGAGTTGATGCCCATTTCTAATCAGGCGGAAAATACGGACAAAGTTTAACCGCCAAATGCTCGGAATCACCATGTCTTGAGCCGCTTCAATGTCATATCCTGCGCTAGCAGTTGTCTGTCGTCTCGGTAGCGTAATATCTTTATCCTGGTATTTAGATACGATTTCAAAGCCGCGTGTTCTGTTCATTTTTTCTCCTTTGGCTGGTAAAGACTTTTTGTTTCAGTTAAAGTATCATAAACATTATAACTTGTAAGTAGGAAATATTTGTAGCGCTAATTTATATTATTGGCTAAAAGAAATATGTTCCTCTAGTTTTACATTGCAAAACTAGTTCTATAATTAAATTCGTAAAAAGCAGTCCGTTTTTTTAACAGGAGAAAAAGTAATGTTTACCTTCTATGATCCACACCAATTTTTTAAAGAATACGATGATAACGAGCAATTAATCTACCACTGGTCAATGGACAAAATTGAGCGAACTGACGGAAAAGTTTGGGTAATCAACCACATGTTTATTGCTCCAAACCAAAATAAAGAAGCAGTTCTGGACAATAATATGGCCTTAGTAATGGAATTTGCCAAGAATACCAAATTACCAATTTGGCCTCTTGATCCGCTAGTAATTGACTATTTCCAGCGTCACCCTGAGTTTCATAAAATTTGGTATCATCGTCCCGCTCAAGCAAATAATTAGTATAATTGCTTCTTTTTGTTTTTCAAAATTTAACACTCAGCAGCAATTAATTAACAATTTATTCATAAAATCATTTGGCCTATAATAGACTAGTTAATCTAGATGGGATAAAATGGTAGTTATTAACTTAAGGAGGATAACATTAATGACAAAAGAAATTACAAATGATGCTATTGCCAATTATACTGATGATCTAGCAAAGCACCCTGGTATTAACATTGCTAGCCATGCTGCACAACAAAACGGCATTTTCAAGGCTAGTCAAAATTTACAATCTCAAATTGACCTTACCCCAACATTTTCAGTTGAAATTGATACTGGTAAGCCAGCTGATCAAAAGCAATCAGGTCGCTGCTGGATGTTCTCAGCATTGAACACCATGCGTCATCCATTGCAAAAGGAATACAAGGTTAAGGATTTTGAATTATCACAAAATTACACTAACTTCTGGGACAAGTTTGAAAAATCAAACTGGTTCTTCGAAAATGTAATTGCTTCAGCAGATAAGCCACTTGGTGACCGTAAGGTAAGCTTCTTATTCGCAACACCACAGCAAGATGGTGGTCAATGGGATATGCTTTGCGGCTTAATTGAAAAGTATGGTATCGTACCAAAATCTGTTTACCCAGAAACTGCTAATGCAACTAATTCAAGTGCTTTAAACGACACTTTAAACACTTTACTACGTAAGGATGGTTTGGAATTACGTGAATTAGTCAACAGTGGTAAATCAGAAGATGAAATACAACAACGTAAGAACGAATTCTTAAATGATGTTTTCCGCGTTTTGGCTGTTTCTCTTGGCGTTCCACCAAAGAAGTTTGATTTCGAATACAAAGACGATGATGGTAATTACCACCGTGATGCTGATCTTACTCCTAAGGCATTCTTTGACAAGTACGTCGGCATGAACTTAGAAGATCACGTTTCAATTATCAACTCACCTACTGATGACAAGCCTTACCACAAAGTATTTTCAGTTGAATACCTCGGTAACGTTGTTGGCGGTCGTCAAGTTCGTCACCTTAACTTAGAAATTGACGAAATGAAAGACTTAATCATTAAGCAACTTGAATCAGGAGAAGTTGTTTGGTTTGGTTCTAACGTCAGCAAAGATTCTGAAAGACAACTTGGTCTTCTTGATACCAATATTTACAAGCGCGATGAATTATTTGACGTTGATTTATCAATGTCAAAAGCTGAAAAGCTTGATTCAGGCGAAAGTATGATGGACCACGCTATGGTTATTACTGGTGTTGATCTAGTAAACGGCAAACCAACTAAGTGGAAGATCGAAAACTCATGGGGTGATAAGCCTGGCTTTAAGGGTTACTTCATTATGAGTGATGCCTGGTTTGATTCATTTGTTTACCAAGCAGTTATTAACAAGAAATTCTTGTCAGATGATGTGAAGAAAGAATTCGACGAAGGTGCTAAGGACCCAATCGAATTACTTCCATGGGATCCAATGGGAGCTCTTGCTTTTAAATAAAAACAAAAATTAAAAACGAAAAACGCTACTTTAAAAAAGTAGCGTTTTTTGTATTTTCAATTAATTTAAAGATGTGACAATTTCTTAAGCCAACCCAACTTCAGCAATAAATCTCATAAAGGCTGCTTTACCGGCAGCAGTTTGCTTAAACACTCCTGCATCTTCAAGAACGCGCTCAAAAACTAACCCTAATTCCTCTTGCAAAACCTGATTAACATTTTCAGCGGTTATGTTGTGTTTTTCTTTTATCGCAGACGCCCACTCTAAGTGGATTTTGGAAATTTGATTTGGCTGCTTAAGCAAAAACTTTTTAACTTCTGTCATTTCACCTACTAATCGTGGTGGCAGAATTGCCAAACCCATAACTTCAATCAAGCCAATATTCTCCCTTTTAATGTGCTGAACATCGGGATGAGGGTGAAAAATACCATCTGGATATTCTTCTGAAGTCTGGTTATCTCGTAAAACTAGGTCAAGTTCATATTCATTATCATGCATGCGCGCAATCGGTGTAATGGTATGATGCTGCGTATTGTTTGAAAAAGCACGAACACTTACTTGCTCATCACTATAATTTTGCCATTTAGCTAGAATTTTCCCCGCAAGCTCAACCAAATGCGTACTATTCGAACTACGTAAACGAATAACCGACATCGGCCATTTAACAATTCCTGCTTCCACATCAGGAAAACCTGCAAAGCGAAACTTATGAATCAGTGGTGCCTTCTCCATCGGAAACTGATGGCGCCCACCTTGATAATGCTCATGGGTTAAAATTGAGCCACCAACAATTGGTAAATCTGCATTACTTCCAACAAAATAGCCAGGAAATTTATCAACAATTGTCAGTAAATTAGAAAACGTCTGAACATCTATTTTCATTTTCTCATGCTTGGAAGATAAAAAAATACAATGCTCATTAAAATAAGCATAAGGTGAATATTGAAAGCCCCATTCTTCTTGACCCAAACTAAAGCGGATGATGCGATGATTGCTACGAGCAGGATAATTTAGACGTCCTTGATAGCCCTCGTTTTCCATGCATAATTGGCACTTCGGATAATCACTTGCGACTGCATCTTTAGCGGCAGCTATTTCTTTGGGGTCTTTTTCAGGTTTCGACAAATTAATCGTTATTTCTAAATCGCCATAATTACTTTTGGCAATGAAATAAATATTTTTTGCAATTGCCCTAGTTTTTATATAGTCACTGGTTTTACTCATATGATAAAAACTACTAATTGCAGCTGTTGGAGAGATTTCATAGGATTGCCAAAAGCGTTGATTAACGATACTAGGTGCCGGCAAAATTAAGCTCATAAGTTCTGCTCCAAAAATATCTTGGGCAGAATTATTCCGAGCACATTTACCATTTTGTTGAGCAAGTGCAACTAACTCATTTTTTAAATCTAATAAGTTGGTACTTTGAGATTCTGCCGTCATTGCGGCATCGCCAACCAATGCTAAGACCCGATTGTATAAATAGATACGATCAAGTTCAGTAAAATCACTTTCAGCAATTACTTGAGTAACAAACTTATCGACTAAATTGGTTTTATTCATCTCAATAATCCCGTCATTCTATAATCTTTGTACCATCAGCGGTTGCTGCCAAGTAAAATGACGGTTGATACCCAATCACTTGTTCATATGTGGCTGCGACCTTTTCTTGAAAGTCTTCTACATGCTTCTTAGCGACCAAAGCTATTGCACAACCACCAAAACCAGCGCCAGTCATCCTGGCACCTAGAACACCTGGCTGTTGCCACGCGGTATGTACTAAAGTATCAAGTTCTTTGCCAGTAACTTCATAATCATTTTCAAGCGAAACATGAGAAGCATTCATTAGATGGCCAAATTCATTCAAATCGCCTTTTCCAAGAGCTGTTTTTGCATTCAAGGTGCGTTCATTTTCCCAAACAGCGTGTCGGCAGCGCTTCAGCAATTTTTCATCAGTAAAAAGATAACTATATTCATCAAAGGTTAAACTATTTAATTCACCTAATGAGTTAATTGCAAGTTTTTCTTGTAATATTTTTAGACCCTTCTCGCACTCACTCCTACGCTCATTATATTTGGAATCAGCTAAGGTGCGTTTCTTATTTGTATTCATAATTACGATTACATTGTCTTTTAAATCAAGCGGCACATATTCATATTTTATCTCTTCCGTATCCAGTAAAATCGCATAGTTTTGCTTGCTCATTGCAACTGCAAACTGATCCATTATTCCTGAATTTACGCCAATAAAATCATTTTCCGTTTTTACGCCCATTTTTACTAATTCGAGTTGCTCTATAGTTAATTTAAATTGATCTTGCACAATCACTCCAATCAGCATTTCCAAAGCCGCCGAAGAAGATAGTCCTGCTCCATCAGGAATATTGCCATTTATATAGATATTTAAGCCATGCGTGATTTTTGCCCCACTTTTTAGTAAAAAGAGGAGCATTCCCTTAGCGTAATTTGCCCAGGAATCTTCCGCAACAAAACTAAGCTCCTTTAAATCTGCTTCAATTATGCCTTGTTTTTCAAAATTAGCCGAATAAAAACAGAATTTTTGATCCGTACGCGGACTCGCAGCACCATAGATGCCCAAAGAAATGGCACACGGAAAAACGTGACCACCATTATAATCAGTGTGCTCGCCAATTAAATTAATCCGACCAGGTGAAAAATAACATCCAGTTGGCTTCTCATGATAAACTTTTGAAAATGCTTGTTTTAATGCTTCAACTTTCATTTTTCTTCCTTTAAATAAAGCGCTATCAATAATTCTAACAAGTTAATTATACTGCTTTTAAGTTGGACGGCAATCTTTCCATCAGGGTTCTTTACTAGCAAAAAAATACGATTCTGCTATAACACAAAATCGTATATTTAATTCATTTACCAAATATGTAATAACTTATCATGACGCAATTTACTCAAATTAAATTGGTGCACATGCTCAGGTTCACTTTCAGGATATTCTTCAACAAAGTCAGCCAAGTTAACGAGGCCAGTTGAATAAGTCCAGGTTCCCTTATTCTTTTTAATCGGATCAAGCATTTCATTTCTAATGGGAACAGCAGAAATTAAAAAGTGCTTGTGATGAAATTTAAACACAAAATATGGCAAGCGGAAATCATTAATAATCTCATCTCTTGTTTTACCAATGGTAATCACATTTCGATATGTGCCATATTTCTTTGTAAATTGATCATTAAATGAAAAATAAAAATTAGAGATGTGAACATGAGGAAAATCTTCCTCAGCGACCTGATCAGGAACTGCAACCACATGAGAGAAGTGATCTAAATTACTCTCTTTTTGTGATAAGGCCTTAGGCATCTGCGTCGGACTAATAACGTGTGCCCACTCAGGGACATGTAAATTATCCTGATAGGTCAAATACATCTCTTTAACTACTTCTGGCTTAACCCAGTCATATTGCCTGCGAACCTCGTTACGATTAAGCAACCCTCGCAAGTTCTTATGATGCATTAAGTCAACGACAAACAACTCATAGCGATAGCACTCAACCCACTTTTTATAGTGCTCGATGCTTTCTTGAACAATGTGGGTACTATCGACAATTACGGTTTCGCCACGCTTCATCTTCTCTTCTACGAGGTAATCCACCATTTTTTCCGTTTGCTCATTTGCATATCGCGGAATTACTTGATGTAAGCAATCGGAATCTTCTTCATAATAGTAAGTCAAATTCGCCAATAATAGCCTTATTTGATCACGGCTAATCGCATAAGGCTGTAAGTGATGACGAGCAATAAATGAAGATTTACCGGAGCCGGGTGCGCCTCGTAATAAAAATATTTTACGCATACCAATTCTCCAAACTAAGAATGTAAAAAAATCTATTTAGTATCGTATTAGATTTTAACATATATCAAGGAGAATACTTACACTTAACTGAAAAGCGCTGAAAATTTAATGTAATATTTCTTTCTTAATGATATTTAATTGATCATCCAAAGTATAAATAATTGGCTCCGCATTGGGAACTTCAAGCTTAACAATGTCATAATCGTCAATTTCTTCAAGTTTTTTAATTAAAGCACGCAAACTTGAGCCGTGAGCTACAACCAATTGGTCCTCGCCTAGCCGCAGTCTACTCGCAATTTGATCATAATAATAAGGCATTAAACGTTTTTGAGTCTGATAAAGACTTTCAGCCCTCGGCAAGCGTTGCCGATCACACGATGCGTAACAAGCGGCAGTGACTTCACCACCTTCTGGTGGAACTGCATAAAAACCACGCCGCCATTCATTGATTTGTTCATCCCCAAAAATCTCGCGTGATTGATCCTTATTTATGCCACGCAATTTTCCGTAGTGCCGTTCGTTCAAACGCCAAGTCTTGGTAATTGGTAAGTAGAGCCAACCGCAAACTTCTGCGACAATATTAGCAGTAACAATTGCCCGCAATAAAACTGACGTATGCAAGTGGGTTGGATTAAAATTAGGAATTTGCTTAATTAACTGACCAGCATTTTCAGCCTGTTTGCGGCCTTTTTCAGTTAGTTCAACATCATTCCAACCGGTATAAACATTAGCATAGTTGGCTGTGCTTTCCCCATGCCTCAACAACACTAATTTGACCATTTTTATCCCATCCAGTGTCTAATTAGTAAATAAATTCCAAAAATAGTGAATATGATGCCCAAAACCATAAAGGGACCAAAACCACCCTTTTTCGATTTATATCTTCTGTTAAAGGCATAAGCCATGTCATATAAGCCAACAATTAAAACAATAACCGCTGTAAATAGATTAACTTCTAATGACATATTATTCAGCCCCTCTCTTGTCCTGATCTGATGCAATCATCTGATTGTTTTTACCACGTTCGCACTCAACCTGAAAATTGGTATGATTGATGCCCAACACAGCTAGTTTTTGACTTATTTCATCTGTCAATTCTTCAAACCGTCCTGCTGTTAGATCTCGATCTACGTTAACATGTGCGTCGAGCATAATGTAACGATCACTGTAACGCCAAACATGCACATGATGAATATTTTTTATTTCTGGAAATGATAAAACGATGCGATTAACTTCGTCAAGATCGATATCTGGATTAGATTCCATCAAAACGTTAGCTGCCTTTTTCGTTAAACTACATGCTTCATGAAATACAAACACGGAAACAAGAAGTGTCATCAAAGGATCAAGCCAAGTAATCTTCCAAAAGTAAATAAAAATTGCCCCAATAACGACAGCTATACTCGAAAGTGCATCACTCATCATATGGATAAAGGTTGAACGGACATTAAGGTTCTTTTCGCCATCCTCGTGCATTGCAAGCATTGAAACAATATTAGCAACTAAGCCAATGATTGAGACAATTAACATAACGCCACCGCTAATCTGCGTTGGCTGCCAGAAACGTTCAATTGCCTCTACGAATAGAACAATACTAATTAAAATTAACACCACGCCATTTGTAAAAGCCGCTAAGGTCTCAGCGCGCTCATAGCCAAAAGTCTTTTGCTTATTACTACGCCGATTACTGATTAGATGGGCGACAAAAGAAATAACTATTGCGCCAACATCGCTCAAATTATGCACAGCGTCTGAAAGCAGTGATAAAGATCCAGAAACGAATCCACCAATAAACTCCGCAACTGTAATAATTACGTTCAGTGCCGTTACGTAGGCATAGCGCTTAGTTGTTTGATCCTTCATTAATTTACCCCATTGTCTTAACTTAATAAAAAGTCCTACCTTTACAGTAGGACTCTACATATCTTCTGCATTAACATTATAATCCACAATTTCAAAGCGACCGTTATCGTGGAGTATCCCCCGTGTAACGCTACCGTTATTAGGAAAAACAATGTCATGTAAGCCATCACTCTGATTCCAGTATTTGATGGCCAGCGTTTTGATAAAATCACCATGCGAAACAATTAGCACACGTTGTTCATTTTTGGTCAATTCACCCAGAACGGATACAGCTCGCTCCATCCGCTCATCAAGTTCACGTTTATTTTCCGCCAAATGACGTGGATCAGCCTTTTTTGTTGCTTCACGGAATTCATAAATGCCAACCTGATTGATGATTTTAGTAACATCATCTTCAGGTCCAATTCCGGCTGCTTCACTGACTTGCTCCCAAGTCGTAGCGATATCATCGCCTTCAAATGAACCAAAAAAGACTTCACGAAATTCCGGAAGTTTTTTAATTTTGCCAATTTCAGAAACTTGATTGGCGTCTTTCATTAAGTGTACTGTGTCAATTGCTCTTTTTAAATCAGAAGAATACATGTTATCAAAGTGAACCTGACTAAGCGCCTGCGCGGTTGACTTAAGATCATCAATTCCCTTGATTGTCAGAGGGGAGTCACACCATCCCTGTACTTTATCCAACTGGTTAAACATTGTTTCGCCATGACGTACTAGATAAACTTCTGTTGCCATTTTGTATTCTCCCTTCATTCAAATAGTGTTGGTAAACTATAACATATATGCTTTATAAAAGAAATAGCCCGCCTGTAAAAATGCTAATACAGCAATAAAAATGCGCACATATTTAGCAGGAACAACACGCAAAATATCCATACCAAAGTAGCCACCAATAAACATGCCAATTGCAAGTGGGATTGCCTGTATCCAATAGATATGCGAAGTGAAAGCAAAAACTATTAAGGCAACTAAGTTTGCCAACCCGCAAATTACGTTTTTGATTGCATTGACTACAATGAATTTTTCATCTGTTACATAGGTTAACAAAACTATCACAATCACGCCAGCCGCAGCACCAAAATAGCCCGTATAAACACCCATAAATAAAAGAGCTGCAATAGAAAGCAGTTCTTGCCATAAAGGTCTTTTGTGTGGTTCCAAGCTATGATGCTTAGCCGATACAATTACCATGATTCCTGATCCGGCAATGAAAAACGGTACAACCTTTTCAAAAACAGCTGAGGGAAAAGCTAGTAATAGGTGGCACCCCACTAGTGACCCGATAACTGTAAAGGTGCCGTAAAAAGCAACCTGTTTCCAGTGTCCTTTTAGTTCCTTGAGTGACGAAATAGTCGATCCTATTCCAGTCCAAATCAAAGCAGCATCATTTGTCACATTAGCATATACCGGTGGAATTCCCACTGCAAGTAGTACCGGATATGACGCTAAGGATGCCATTGATGCAACTGAGGACAGTAATCCACCTGCTATTCCCCCGATTAGTAGGAAAACAAGTGTTAAAATTGATGGCATAAAACTTCACTTCCTTTTTAGCATTAATATCTATTATAATGCAGTTAAGAGTAAATTAAGAGGGTAATTTCAAGTGACTAAATATCAAACGTTAATTTTTGTTCCTGAAGGTAGTTTATTAAATGAAAAAACGGCTGAACAAGTCGCACTTAGACAAACTTTAAAAGAGCTCGGTCATGATTTTGGACCAGCTGAACGCCTAAAATATTCTAACTTACAAGGACAAGTTAAAATGATGGGGTTTAGTGAGCGCATCGCAGTAACTTTGCAAAATTTTTGTGCCGACGATTGGGCTGAGGCCGAAAAAATTTTCAAAACAAAATTAGGAAGTCAGCGACAACTAGTCAAAGATGCTATTCCATTTCTTGACCAAATAACAAACCAAGTTAAGCTAGTTCTCCTTGCCAAAGAAGAACGTGAACTAATCTCAGCTCGCCTATCTGATAGCGAACTACTTAACTATTTTTCTGCTTCCTATTTTAAAGAAGATTTTACTGATCCTTTACCAAATAAAAATGTCCTGTTTCAAATTATAAAAGAGCAAGAATTAGATCCAGATAATTGCCTAGTTATCGGCACAGATTTAGTTGAAGAAATTCAAGGAGCGGAAAACGCTGGCTTGCAATCATTATGGATTGCACCGAAAAAGGTTAAAATGCCAATTAGTCCTCGACCTACTCTGCATTTAACTAAACTCAGTGACTTGCTTTTTTATCTTGAATTAAACTAGTTTATAATAAAAGAAATAGATTGGAGGTCTTTTAAAATGTGTAAAGTTGCAGTAGTTTTTGCTGACGGTTGTGAAGAAGTTGAAGGTCTTAGCACAGTTGATGTTTTGCGCCGTTTGGGTGTTCAAACGGATATGGTTGGTCTGAACAAGAAGGATATCAATGGTGACCACCAAATCAAATTGACCTGTGACAAAGTGGTTGATGACAGTCTGCTAGATTATGACCTCGTCGCTTTTCCTGGTGGAAAAACCGGTGCGGAGAACCTTCGTGATAGTTCCAAATTGGCTGAATTAATGAATAAACGCCATAATGAAGGAAAATGGGACGCTGCAATGTGTGCTGCTCCAATCGCATTAGCGCGTTATGGCGTTTTAAATGATGCAGATTATACCTGCTATCCTGGCTTTGATGAGCAAACAAAAGCGGATGCACCTAGTGGTCATTTTAAGGAAACAATCACAGTAACCGACAATGAACACAAAATCATCACTAGTCGTGGTCCAGCCACTGCTTGGGCTTTTGCCTATGCAATTGCAGATGCTCTAGGTATTGATACTAAACCACTAAAAGAAGGTATGCTATATAACTTCTTGGCTGACAATATTAAGGACAGCTTATAAAAAACACCAAACTAAAAAAGAAACATCACTATGATGTTTCTTTTTTAGTTGCTTACATTTGCTTGTCTTATTCTAGACTCGCTTCGATAATCAACGATAAGGGTTAAACCCAACATCAGCAAGGAACTAATTACTAAGGTCAACACACCGTGCTCAAAATTAATCGAAAGATTGTTCATATAATAAGAAATTGAGCCTGTATTTATCCTTAATGAACTAAGATAAGTAGTTGGCAACCACTGCGCAATTTGATGGAAAGGTGTTAGAAACATTGTTGTCAAAACAAGAGAAGCAATAGTTGCACTTGAAACTAAAATCGTTGTTAATAACTTATGACACACTTTTGCCACCAAATTAATAAAAATTACTAATGTTAAAATGTTTAAAAGTTGAAGAGCAACTGTTGTTGGTACTAATTTAACTGCCGGAGCAGTGGTTACTGTTGCTTTATATCCCCATGTTTGGTGAACTATCAGCGGATACCTTAGGCTAGCTTGGCCAAAAAATAGAATAGAACTAGCAAAAAATGAAAAAGCAATTATCAAATACGTAGAGCAGATGACCAGCAACCCTACACCCAAGTTAGATATTATTTTTCCCATTCGACCAACTGGTAAAATCTGTGTAAGATCTTCGCCATTCTGATATGAACTGGTATAAAACTTAGCCAAAATAAAAATAATTAGTAAAAGAAAAAGTGTGAGCCAATACTTATTATTCAGAGCTAGAAATAGTTGAATGCCAGCCAGCGCATTATCCTTTCGCTTTGGGATTTTCGATTCATGTAGTGCTTTCAAAAACTTATTTGCCCGATTTAACCAACTTCTTTTTGCTGGGGTTTGATAACTAATTTCTAACTTATTGCTATGATGTTTCTTAGACTTAGGTACTTTGCTCCATTGCCTAGCACTATTTTCATTTGCGATTAAGTCTTTACGCTTGCTAAATTGCTTATCTTTATGCGGTTTCTTCTTATCAATTAGAAGCTCTCCTTCTTTGCCTTCAGGATGTTCGCTATCCAAAACGACGACACTTCTAGCAGTTACTACACTATTATTTTGATTTTCAATGAAACTACCATTTTTTAAGATATTTAAGTCCAAATCAAGAAAAATAAATAGCGCAACTAATAGGATACAAAAAATAATAGGCTTTAGATTCTGTTTAACAATTTTTTTCAATTGAAATAAAAAATAAGCATGCACGCTATCACCTCACTTATCTTTAGACCCGTTAAACTAATTTTAGGAACATAGCATTAAATTAATAAAAAAAATTTCACTAAATCATACAATATGCAGTTTTAGCAATATACCTAAATATCAATCTATTTTCTGTAACATTGTATCATTTAATTAACTAGTCAAGTTAATTTATTCAAGAAAATGAAAAACAAAAGAACTATCTTTTTAAATAGTGGAAAGATAGTCCTTTTTAACTTGGCAAGTGCTAGTCTAATTTATTAAAAGCTCTTATTCATTGCTGACAAGTCTATTAATCCAATTCTTGGCAGCTGAAACAATTTGATCAAAAGTAATGTTTTCTGCAAAAGGATGTTTTTTCTCATACCTCTGCCATAATCCTTGCATTCTTTGACTTTTTTCTATTTCACTTAAGGTAATCTCTAACGGATCGTTGTCAGGTTTAATATTACAGATTGAGGTAAATACTTTTTCTATTTCATTTTCAGTTAGATCCAAGCCTTTAATTTCACCATCAATATCTTCTGTTGAACGGTTGTTAATTCCAACTACTGCTGATAATAGTAGCCCACCTTTTAAAATAAAGTTGTTTTTATATTCTGATAAAGAGATTCTCTTTAATAAATCATCCAGCATAACTTCTTGCCATAGGCGACCAATCTCATTACCACTTATATGGTGATTTTCTGCATATTTACGTATATCTGCTTTAAATTGCTTTTCGTCTGTATAGTTTTTCACAGTAATATCTCTAGGTAATTATTTACTTTATCTATAACTTTGAATTTCTCTGCAAATTCCATTAATGCATTAATATCCTTTTTATTACTTTTAGCCCATGCCTTGTATGCGTTAGTTATTATTTCAATATCTACTGCATGACAGATGCGCAAAATTTCAGCTAAGGTTCGTTCCGGAGAATATACTCTAATAGTATTGCCATTAAAGGATTTAGTCTCCATAATCCCTAAATGTTGAAATTTTTCCACTTGATAATGTGCTTTAACATCAAAATCTAAATTGGCATGATTGTATCCTCTAGGAAAAGTCATATCTAGACTGAACGGATATTGATCACTTAAATTCCATAGATATAAAGCTGTTTCCAAGGAATAGATTCCTTGTTTGTACTTTTGTTGTAAGCTATAAAAAATATCTTCAGGAGTATCAATTTCTTGGTAAATGCCTGATCGTGTGCGCTCTAAAAGTCCTGATTTTAAAGCTTGGTTAATGCTATAACTTGAAACATTATTAGCAATCAGTTGTTTATGAGTAATAGTTCCGTGATATTTTTTAGCTATTTGTTTAATTAACACTTGCTGATTCATAAAATAACCTCTTTTTACTTATTTTACTACATTTAAGTAAAATGTATAGTAAAATAAGTAAAACAAAAAATAATTCTTTTTAAATTTACAGCAAAGCCTAACTTATATATTTGCACTTACAATAAATGAAACACCATTTTTATAATAGTCATTATAATAAGAAGTTGCTAAACCAATTCCAATAGCGCGCAGCTTGGGCTTCTTCAAATGTTCCCGGTGAGCGTAATTTGCAGATGCATCATTATATACAAATGCGTTAAATGCTTCTTGAGCCATTTGTTGTGGTGTTGCCTGATGAACAATAACTTCTAACTCTGAATAGTCTGCCCCATCGTGTTGATCTGATTTTTTATATTGGTCATAGTGCTGAGCATTATGGACCGCCCTGATTACGTCATAGTCGTAGTGCGCAGATGTATATTGAACAGTGGGATTAAGTCCTTGCTGAGCACGCCAATCGTTAACTATTTTCCAAAGCATTTCCCGGTTTCTTCAATAGTCGAACGATTCAGTGCTGTACCACTTGGAACTTTATTTGGAGAAACTTGGCCAGATGAAGTGGTGCCTGAATTTCCTTTTTCAGATGAAGAATTATTTGCTTGCGTAGTACTTTGACTAGTATCTTTTGAAGAATCACTTTCCTTTGAAGCATCATTTTTTAAATCATCATCTTCAACTGGTCTATTTGAAGTTATCTTTGGCTTGTCTGTATCGCCAGAATAAATCCAACTATTTTTGCCTACTCTATACCAAACATCACCATACCTGCCTTAGTAACACATCACTTGCAAAAGAAGACTGCTGACCTGTCTGATGGAATAATTGATTTGAATCATCAATGTGAGAGTTAAGTCCTTAAAATAAATCAGCGCTTAGCGTCAAAACATCGATTTTTCAATACTTTTCTACACTAAATATAAAAGAGCGATTACTTCATTATGACGTGAATTTGCAATTATGGCTATTAACTGTTAATTAAGGACTAATTTCCGATATTAAATCGGAGTTAGTCCTTTTATTTTGATTCTTTTCTGAATGTAATAAATAATGCAGTCTCTCATTGCGTTTTCAGTTCACAGAGATCTTTAAACTATTTCTCAAATCACTTTGACCAAATTAATTTCTCAGTCAAAAAATTGGTAAATAAAAAGATAGGACATAAAGTATCCTATCTTTTACAGCGTACTCTCTCAATACCGGTTTAAATTGCAAGGTGGAATTATACAGCGAAAAATTAAAAAAATATTTTGAGGCGAAGGAGGAGAGATTTTCCATAAATCAGCTCAAAACTAGTTCTTCATTCGAGGTAGCAATTTGAGTACATAAATTTTTGAAACATCATGATTATCATGGCGGCATTGAAAGTTATAAGAAAAATGTGTGTGTAGCAATCTACTAACAAAGCCGTTTGCGTTCAATTGCTACGTATAGTATATCAACAAAAGAAAAAGTATGCACGGATATATCTAGAAAATAATACACGTTTCATTTTCTGTCGACTTATATTAGTACGATCTTAAAATCTGTTAATTAAAAACCTATTCTCACTTTACCTATTAAGTCCCGTATTAACAGAACTAATATCTAGGATATAGTCCGATTAGCAGTGCTGGAATATCCTTGTATTCAAGTTGACCCATCCATTTTTTCAATTCTTTAACGGAGGTTTTAGCAATTGCTCGCTCTTCCGAATCTTTTACTTGGTCTGCTAGTTTAGTTGCCTTTTTGAGTTGCTTCTTAGCTGATTTCATTTGCATAATATCGCAATAATCCATCACCTTCAGCTCGGCCTTAATTAACTTTTTAAGGCTCTTTTTTTGAGCATTAACATTGTATAAGTCACTAACAATGTTAACCCAGCCTTTTGCTTGACCAGTCTGATCAACAATATGAACCTGTACGCCATTTCTCAATGAACTAACCTGATCCACCTTAAAGAGGACCTGATCATTAACCAACTTCTCCACTTCTGCTTTGGGTAGGTGCGCTGCTTGATGTGCTTTTAGGGAAATCGTCGCATCATGGTTTAATCTAAAAACATAACCTGCTTTAGCTAATCGGATTGACGCCTTTTCATCGGTCTTTGCCTCTTGCTTACTTTCCTCACTGGTCGATGCGTCAACAACTGATGTTGCGATTGTACCAGTTGCAACTGAAAACAGTGCGACGGCTGCAGAAATTGTAAGTAGCTTTACGCCCTTCTTCATTGGTTAATTATCCTCACTAGTTCTAAAAATATCATTTACTATTGTAACATTGAGAATTCTAATAATTAACCTTTTTCTGTTATGTAACAAGGAAGAAATTAGTTTCTTTTGTTAAGTGCTAGAATCAATCTACTGATTATTTAGCTCAGCCTGCTTCAATGCAACACGTTCTGAAATCTTGATAAATGGAATATAGAACAAGGTGCAGACCACTAAAATAACGATTTGAACTAGCACTACTTTCCAGTCTCCACCACTGGCCAGCAAACCACTTAAAATTGGTGGTGTAGTCCAAGGAACTAAGTATGCCAATGGTTTTACAAAACCAATTGCAGTTGCAAAGTAGCCGATTAACGAGCCAATAACAGGGCTCAAAACAAATGGAATAATCATTGGAATGTTAAAGACAATTGGGAAACCAAAGATAATTGGTTCATTGATTTCAAAAATTCCTGGGATAACTGCCAATTTAACTACATCCTTATATGGTTTATAGTGTGAAACTAGCAAAACGGCAATAATTAGGGCAATTGTTAAACCTGTTCCACCCATTTGTGAATAAACAGTTACGAAGTCTGTGTTAATAATATGTGTAGCCTGTTTGCCCGCTTGAACAGCAGCCATATTTTCATTCATATTAACCAAGTTCAACGGATCAAGTAAGGAGCCATTAATTACAGTTTGGTGAATTCCTAATGTATATAAGAAATTACCGGTTGAGTAGATTAGCAGAAAGCCTGGCAGAGACGTATTAACTGAACGCAATGGCTCTTGAATTAACCGTGAAATAAGTGTTACCAGGTCAGCATTGAAGTATGCCAATACTGCTGCAAATACACCAAATAATCCCAGCGTTAATAAGGATGGTAGTAAAACAGAAAAACTTTGACCTACGGCAGGTGGAACTTGATCCCCTAAGTTAATCTTTAAAGCTTTAACTTTTGAAAGTCTTAAGTATATTTCAGTTGCCAATAAACCGATAATAATGCCTGCAAACATCCCCGTGGTACCAACTTGAGAATATAGCACTGCTCCTGTAACTTCTACTGCCTTTTTTGCTCCATCTGGAGTCACACTAACGTGGATAGCCAACATGATAAAAACTGCGGAAAGGGCAATTGCCGCTGCTGAAATTGGACTATCGTAAGACTTATTTTTGGCCAAATAGTATGCAATCATTGGCGCAATTAGGATACTTGCAACGTTTAGCGTTCCGTTGGTTAAGGATGTTCCAAATACTTGAAACTTTGCTAACATGTCGCCCTTGAGCACCCAAGTAAATAATACGTTGTTAAAAAATACTGCTACCCCGGCCAAGATAAACATCGGCATCAGTGTGGCAAAGGCATCCCGCAAAGAACGCAAATGAACTTGATTTCCAATTTTTACAGATATGTCCGTAAACTTATCCAAAAACCGTTGCAGTTTTGGATGAGCTTGTGTATTACTAACGTCATTCATATTTAACACCTCACATGTTTAAGATAAGTCTTGTCCGTTAGACTTAATTACTTTTTGGAGCCAGTAATAGCTTTTCTTAGGTACGCGCTTCATGTCACGCAAGTCATGATTCGTTCGGTTAACATACACCACGCCATAGCGTTTCTCCATATCACCTTGCGAACTCAAAATATCAATTAGTCCCCAGCCAAGGTAGCCGATAACTTCCACTCCATCTTCTTCAATCGCTGCTTTCATAGCTTTAATATGATTGCGGTGATATTCAATTCGGTAATCATCGTTAATAGGATGTTCTCCATCCCACTTCTCACGCACACCGATCCCATTTTCAATTGGAAATACAGGTAAGTGGTAGCGTAGATAGATCTTGTTTAAAACATCACGGAAACCTAAGGGATCGATTTGCCAACCCCACTCGGTCGTTTTGAGATAAGGATTGTCCTTTTTGCCATAATCTTGGTAGAGATTTGGTGCTGTGCCAGCAGGTAGCTTACTTGCATCAATCGTACTGGAAGCATAGTAACTAAAACTCAGGAAATCACTCCTAAGGCGTGAAATTTCTGCCATTTCTTTGTCATTAACATCAAGTTCTAACTTATTCTGTTTAACAAAATTAATTACTGCATCCGAGTACTTACCGTAGCTAAACGCATCTAGTAAATCAAAGTTCAGAAATTCGTCTATTTGATGCGCCGCAAAGACATCATCAGGATTTGCAGTTGTACCATAAACTTGGTTGTAAGCTAACATCCCACCAATTTTTGCATCTGTTTGATCATGTAAATAATTAGCAACCGTCGCATGACAGTACATAACATTATGAGCAATTTGATAAATATCGGTTAAAGTCTTATCACCTTTTAAATAACCAGCAATTTGAAATACACCTGAAGTGTGATACAAATTTTGTTCATTAAAAGTAATCCAGTACTTAACTCGATCTGCAAAGTGATCGATCACGATCTTGCTATAGCGAATAAAGTCTTCACACACTTTTTTACTAATAAAACCGTTGTAATCTTGTGCTAAGTGTAAAGGCATATCAAAATGATAAAGACATATCATTGGCTCAATATTACGTGCTAGTAAACCATCTACCAGCTTGTCATAATATTTAAGTCCTTCCTCATTAACTTCACCGTCGCCATCCTTGATGACGCGTGACCAAGAAATCTGGAACCGATACATATTCATTCCAAGATTTTTCATGTAATCAAAGTCTTCATCAAAGTGATGGTAATTATCATTTGCAAAGTGCCAGTCACTAATATGCGGGCCGGACTTACGAACGTCATAAACAGATAAACTCTTACCGCCTTCGTTCCACCCGCCTTCTGTTTGCATACTTGAACTGGAATTGCCCCAGAAAAATTTTGTCATTATCATAACTTCTTTCTATTTATTAAAAGCGCTTTCAAAAATAATCATATTTCATCTTGCTTTTTAAGTAAATGATTGGCAAGCTGTAAGTAAAGTAAATAGTTTACTTACAATTGGAGGTGCATGATGATCACAAGACCTAAATACATAAAAATTGCTAACAAAATTGAAGAAGATATTCTAATGCATAAATATCAAAAAGAGCTACCTCATATCGACCAGCTAGCAACAGATTATGCAACTAGTAAAGTTACAATTGTAAAAGCCATTCGCTTTCTGAGCTATCAAAACGTTGTCAAACCGATTCGTGGCCACGGAACCCTGATTTTGACAGAAAAAGAAGTTGAAATTGCCAAAAAGGATAATGCTAATGAGCACGTCGGCTTTACCGAACGAATCAAGAACACGGCTCTATTAACCAATCACATTGTGTCATTTGACCTCCGCGAACCAACTGATAAAGAAGTTGCTCTTTTAAAAATTAGTCGCAGTGATTTAGTATATGACATTATTAGGCAACGCTTGTTAAGCGATTTTCCGGTACGTCTTGAATATACAGTGATGCCTGTAAAGGTTATTCCAGGTATTACTGAAGAAGTTCTTAGGAAGTCAGTTTATGGATATATTGAAAATACGCTTCACTTAAAAGTTGGTAAGGCCAATAGAATTCTTCGTGCTGATAAGCCTGATGCTTATGATCAGCTATATTTAAAGTGCAGCAAAACTGATCCGGTTTTTGAAGTTGAACAAGTTTGTTATTTGACTAATGGTATCCCCTTTGAGTACTCCCAAACGCGAAATCGTTATGACCACGGTGAACTAACTCTAAACCAAGTATAAAGCCTTGATCCCTTTAATTAGTGATACAAAAAAGGAGCTCAAAGGAGCTCCTTTTTACTTGGTTAAAAAAACTTTATTACTTATCAGCAGTGTAGTAAATATCTACTTGCTGGTCTTGACTATCACTTGTTACTTTTTCTGCCGGAACAAAAGCACTACTTGCAGTATAACCCTTTAGTTTTGGTACTGTTACTCTTGCCCAGTTTCCTGTACGCCAGCTGGCATATGTCTTTTGTCCCGTCGCTTTATCTTCTGTATATGAACGGCTAAGCGTTACTACCTGCTTAGTAGTTGCAATTGAACCGTCTGGTTGATGCACATTGATTGTTCTCGTTACAGTTCTACTTTCTGTTCCCTTGACAATCTCATGCTTAACGTTAATTTTAACTACTTGATTTCCTGATTTATCCACTGTAATTATGGTTGGCGGACAAACTAAGATGTATCCAGCTGGTACTTCATAGTTTGGCTTAATCTTCTCGCCAATTTCACCACTTATTTGTTGGGTACCAATTACATTGCCCTTATCGATGTACTGAATAGTAACAATTTGCTTGGCAGGGCCATAAGTAACATCAATGGTTTGATTGGTGGTTTGGTCAGTTACAACTTGAGCTGGTATCTCTTTGATATTTGCTTCATATCCTGCAAATGTTGGAATCTCACAGGCATTCCATTGTGATTTTGACCATTCACCATAATCAGTAGTGCCATCATCATATGTATTGACCGCTCTACTAATTACAGCAGTTTGTTCAACACCCTTAACTCCACCAACTGGTTGGTGAATGTTAATTAAGCGGGTTACAGTTTTACTTTCAGTAGTTGTTTTGATGATATTCTTCTCATTTGACCAGTCATAAGTAGTAACTTGGTCACGACCTGGCATTGCCATTAACTCATCTGAACTGTAACGCTTACCCTTTTGATAGCCCTCTGTAGCTTTCCACATAATCTTCTTACCATTAGCTTGATTTACAGGTAAGTCAGTATCAGCTGAGAACTTAGTATTTACCCCAAGAACTAAGTGGTCTAATTTATTATCTCTACTAAACATATACTTCATATCTGTTACATTAAAAGTATCGAAATTACCTAGATTTAAGCTAATTAAACTCCAACAGCCATTAAACATTGAATACATATCTGTTACATTTGAAGTATCGAAATTACTTACATCAATGTTCTTCAAACTATAACAGCCGTCAAACATTGCATACATATCTGTTACATTTGAAGTATCGAAATTACTTACATTAATGCTTTTTAAATTAGAACACCCCATAAACATAGAATTCATCTTTGTCACTTTAGAAGTATCAAAATTACTTACATCAATGTTCTTCAAACTATAACAGCCGTCAAACATCCAGGACATATCTGTTACATTTGAAGTATTGAAATTACTTAAATCAATATTTTCCAAGCTATGACAGCCGTAAAACATCCAGGACACATCTGTTACATTTGAAGTATCAAAATTGCTTACATCAAGTTCCTCTAATTTCTCGCAACTGAAAAACATATTCATCATGTTCGTTACATTCGAAGTATTAAAATGACTTACATCGATGCTAGTTAATTTTTCACATCCAGCAAACATTCTCATCATATCTGTGACTGCCGATGTATTAAAACTGCTTAAATCTATACTTTTTAGATTAGAGCACCCATAAAACATTGCATACATATTAGTAACTTTTGACGTATTAAATTTGCTCAAATCTAATTCAGTCAAATTAGGGCAGTCTTGAAACATCGCATACATGCTTGTTACATTAGAAGTGTTTAGATTGGCTAAACCCTCAATTGACTTCAAATTAGTTAATCCACAAAATAAACCGGCCGAATCCTGATTTGCAATTACACCAGAATCAAATTTAATCTTAGTTAATTGATTCTTAAAGTTTGCATTCAGCTGGCCTACACCTGCACTAACAAATTTATCAGAATACCATTTTGGTAATCCTAAAGTTCCTTCATGCAAATGTAAAACGTAGTCATCACCCTCACGAGTGTATTCCCACTTACTTGTACCCCATGTTCCTTGGTCAATTATTTCACTACCCTGGTCTGCCTTGGCTGATACCTGCTGCTTAGCTTCTGTTGATTGAGTGTTAATTCCATTTTTATCTACTTCAGCAGACTCGTTAGTGGAGCTATTTTCGGCGCTTCCACTATTTGAATTACTACTATTTACATCTGCATCAGTTAGTCCATTTGCATCATTAACACTTGTATCTGCTTCAGTCTTACTTCCTGGAGCCCGCACTTCTACTACTTTTTCACTGCTTGCTACTGGATCTTCTGTTGCAGCCTTCACTTGTTGTTGAGTTAAGGCAACCCCACATACTAGTCCTGCAACTGCAGACGAAATAAGTAGACTTCTGTTTCTACTGTTCATTTTTCCCTCCGTTTTAAATAACGATTATTATTTAACTATATGATTACACATTTATTTGAAGTTTTTGTGAATTTTCTGTGAACTCTGGAAATTTTTCAACAAAAAAGGTTTCTAAATTATTTAAATCTAGAAACCTCTTTATTACTTATTAGCTGTGTAATATATATCTACTACTTCATTTTTACTTGTACTTGTAACTGTCTTAGCCGCAATTACTGCACTTGTTGCAGTATAACCAGCAAATTTTGGCACTTCAAATCTATCCCATTTTGCAGTTTTCCAAGCACCATATGTCTTTTGTCCTGTTACTTTATCTTCAGTGACAAGACGAGTAATTGTAGCAATTTGGTTGTAAACTTGATCACTATTATTTGGTAAATGGAGATTTATTGTCCTTGTCAAAGTCTTTAATTCACTAGTTTGAACCAGTTGATGTTTAACATTGACTTTAACTATTTGATTTCCTGATTTATTAACTGTAATGGTGGACGGTGGGCAAACTGCTACATATCCATCTGGTACTTCATAATTCGGCTTAACCTTTTCGCCAATTTCACCACTTACCTGCTGCGTTCCAACAATTTTTCCCTTATCTAAATATTGAATAGTCACTACTTGCTTTGCAGGAGTATAGTAAATATCAACCGTTTGGTCTACAGTTGTCCCAGTTACAGCTTGGGCGGGAATTTCTTTACTACTTGGTTCATAACCTGAAAAAGCGGGCACCTCATATGCATCCCACTGAGCTGTTGTCCAGTCACCATAATCTACGGAGCCATCTTCATATGTATAAACTTTGCGACTAATAATTGCAGATTGTGGGACATTTTGAAGTCCACCATTTGGCAAATGGACGCTAATTAATCGTGTCACAGCCTTATTCTCAGTTGATTCTTTGGCTGTCTGATCAGTAGAAACCCAATCATAAATAGTAACTTGATCACGTCCTTCTAGTGATACTAACTCTTCTGAAGTATAAAGTTGTCCTTTTTGATATCCTTCTGTTGCTACCCAATATGGAGCTGCGACTTTTTTATTAGTACCTGGAATCACAGTACCAACTGGAGGAATAGGTAATTTGGTGTTAATTAAGCTTGTATAATTAGGTCCAATAATTAAATGATTAAGCTTACTGCAGTTTTTAAACATGCCTGTGGTCATTCCCGTTGGCATAATAAACTTGCTTAAATCCAAACTTGTTAGACTAGTACAATTAGCGAACATTTCAAACGCATCACCAGAAATTAAGGCACCAAGTTTCAAATCAGTTAAACTTATACAGTTATCAAACATATCTATAGTACTAGGTCCTCCAAGCTCAGGAGGAGTTGAAAAATTGCTTAAATCTATACTAACCAAATTAGTACAACCGCGGAACATTTCACTATATTCAAATACTATTGAAGTATTAAAGTGTGACAAATCTATTTTGGTTAGACTAGAACAATCTTTAAACATACTATACATACTATAAACTTTTGAAGTATCTAGATTTTCTAATCCTTCAATTGAAGTCAATTTAGTCAAACCATAAAATAAACCATTCGAACATTCATTTGCAATTACACCTGGATCGATGTTTATTTTAGTTAATTGATTCCTAAAGTTTTCATTTAATTGGAGTACACCTACACCTACACGACAATTTTCATCAGAAATATCACTAGGCGACCCTAAAGTTCCTTCATGCAAATGTAAAACGTAGTCATCACCCTCACGAGTGTATTCCCATTTACTTGTACCCCATGTTCCTTGGTCAATCACTTCACTACCCTGGCCTGCCTTGGTTGATACCTGCTGCTTAGCTTTTGTTGATTGACTATTAGTAACGTTTTTATCTACTTCAGTAGACTCGTTAGTGGAGCTATTTTCCTCGTTTCCACTGGCTGAATTACTACTATTTGCATCTGCATCAGTTAGTCCATTTGTATCATTAATACTTGTATCTGCTTCAGTCTTACTTCCTGGAGCCTGCACTTCTACTACTTTTTCACTGCTTGTTGCTGGATCTTCTGTTGCTGCTTTTACTTGTTGCTGAGTTAAGGCAACTCCACATACTAGTCCTGCAACTGCAGACGAAATAAGTAGACTTCTATTTCTACTATTCATTTTTCTCCTCCGTTTTAAATAACATATATTATTTAATTATATGATTACACTTATATTTTTTCAACAAAAAAAGGTTTCTAAATTATCCAAATCTAGAAACCTCTTTATTACTTATCAGCAGTGTAGTAAATATCTACTAGTTGATCTTGACTATCACTTGTTACTTTTTCTGCTGGAACAAAAGCACTGCTTGCAGTATAACCCTTTAGTTTTGGTACTGCTACTCTTGCCCAGTTTCCTGTACGCCAGCTGGCATATGTCTTTTGTCCGGTTGCTTTATCCTCTGTATATGAACGGCTAAGCGTTACTACCTGCTTAGTAGTTGTAACTGAACCGTCTGGTTGATGCACATTGATTGTTCTCGTTACAGTTCTACTTTCTGTTCCCTTGACAATCTCATGCTTAACGTTAATTTTAACTACTTGATTTCCTGATTTATCTACTGTAATTATGGTTGGCGGACAAACTAAGATGTATCCAGCTGGTACTTCATAGTTTGGCTTAATCTTCTCGCCAATTTCACCACTTATTTGTTGGGTACCAATTACATTGCCCTTATCGATGTACTGAATAGTAACGATTTGTTTAGCAGGGCCATAAGTAACATCAATAGTTTGATTGGTAGTTTGGTCAGTTACAACTTGAACTGGTATCTCTTTGATATTTGCTTCAAATCCTGCAAATGTTGGAATCTCACAGGCATTCCATTGTGATTTTGACCATTCGCCATAATCAGTAGTGCCATCATCATATGTATTGACCGCTCTACTAATTACAGCAGTTTGTTCAACACTCTTAACTCCACCAACTGGTTGGTGAATGTTAATTAAACGGGTTACAGTTTTACTTTCAGTGGTAGTTTTAACAATGCTCTTCTCATTTGACCAGTCGTAAGTGGTAACTTGATCACGACCTGGCATTGCCATTAACTCATCTGAACTGTAACGCTTCCCCTTTTGATAGCCCTCAGTAGCTTTCCACATAATCTTCTTACCATTAGCTTGATTTACAGGTAAGCCAGTATCAGCTGAGAACTTAGTATTTACTCCAAGAACTAAGTGGTCTAATTTATTATCGCCACCAAACATATACTTCATATCTGTTACATTAAAAGTATCGAAATTACTTAAGTTTAGACTGACTAAGTCAGAACAGCCATTAAACATTAATGTCATTCTTTTTACTTTTGACGTATCAAAGTTGCTTAAATCTAAATCAGTTAAATTCCAACATTCATCAAACATTGCATACATTTCTGTTACATTAGAGGTATTAAAATTGCTTACATCAATGTTCTTCAAACTATGACAGCCGTGAAACATCCAATACATATCTGTTACATTTGATGTATTGAAATTGCTCAAATCAATGTTCTTCAAACTACTACAACCATTAAACATAGATGCCATATCTGTCACTTTAGAAGTATCAAAATTACTTAAGTCTAGACTGACTAAATTAGAGCAACCCCTGAACATTGCATACATATCTGTTACATTTGAAGTATCGAAATTACTTACATCAATAGTCTTTAAACTATAGCATGATTCAAACATCCAGGACATATCTGTTACATTTGAAGTATCAAAATTGCTTAAATCAAGTTCTTCTAATTTCTCACATCCGTAGAAAATTTGACTCATAGTCGTTACATTTGAAGTATTAAAATGACTTACATCAATGTTAACCATTTCCTTACATCCATCAAACATTCTTCGCATATCGATGACTGCTGATGTATCAAAACTGCTTAAATCTATACTTTTTAGATTAGTGCACCCATAAAACATTGCATACATATCAGTAACTTTTGCTGTATTAAGTTTGCTCAAATCTAATTCAGTCAAATTCGAGCAGTTTTGAAACATTTGGAGCATATTCATTACATTAGAAGTGTCTAGATTGGCTAAACCTTCAATTGATTTCAAATTAGTTAAGCCATAAAATAAACCAGCCGAATTTTGGTTTGCAATTACTCCTGAATCAAATTTAATCTTGGTTAATTGATTCTTAAAATTTGCATTTAATTGTCCTACGCCTACTCCAGCATATTTTTCTATAGAATAATTAGGTGATCCTAGAATACCTTCATGCAAATGTAAAACGTAGTCGTCACCCTCACGAGTGTATTCCCATTTACTTGTCCCCCATGTTCCTTGGTCAATTAACTCATTACCTTGGCTGGTCTTAGCTGATACCTGCTGCTTAGCTTCTGTTGATTGACTATTAGTAACATTTTTATCTACTTCAGTAGACTGGTTAGTGGAGCTATTTTCCTCGCTTCCACTATTTGCATCTGGATCAGTTAGTCCATTTGTATCATTAACACTTGTATCTACTTCAGTCTTACTTCCTGGAGCCTGCACTTCTACTACTTTTTCACTGCTTGTTGCTGGATCTTCTGTTGCTGCTTTTACTTGTTGCTGAGTTAAGGCAACCCCACATACTAGTCCTGCAACTGCAGACGAAATAAGTAGACTTCTGTTTCTACTGTTCATTTTTCCCTCCGTTTTAAATAACGATTATTATTTAACTATATGATTACATATTTATTTGAACTTTTTGTGAATTTTCTGTGAACTCTGTAAATTTTTCAACAAAAAAGGTTTCTAAATTATTCAAATCTAGAAACCTCTTTATTACTTATTAGCAGTGTAGTAAATATCCACTTGTTGATCTTGACTATCACTTGTTACTTTTTCTGCCGGAACAAAGGCACTACTTGCAGTATAACCCTTTAGTTTTGGTACTGTTACTCTTGCCCAATTACCTGTACGCCAGCTGGCATATGTCTTTTGTCCCGTCGCTTTATCCTCTGTATACGAACGGCTAAGCGTTACTACCTGCTTAGTCGTTGTAACTGAACCGTCTGGTTGATGCACATTGATTGTTCTCGTTACAGTTCTACTTTCTGTTCCCTTGACCATCTCATGCTTAACGTTAATTTTAACTACTTGATTTCCTGATTTATCTACTGTAATTATGGTTGGCGGACAAACTAAGATGTATCCAGCTGGTACTTCATAGTTTGGCTTAATCTTCTCGCCAATTTCACCTCTTATTTGTTGGGTACCAATTACATTGCCCTTATCGATATACTGAATAGTAACGATTTGCTTGGCAGGGCCATAAGTAACATCAATGGTTTGATTGGTGGTTTGATCAGTTACAACTTGAGCTGGTATGTCTTTGATATTTGCTTCATAACCTGCAAATATTGGAATCTCACAGGCATTCCATTGTGATTTTGACCATTCGCCATAATCAGTAGTGCCATCATCATATGTATTGACTGATCTGCTAATTACAGCAGTTTGTTCAACACTCTTAACTCCACCAACTGGTTGGTGAATATTAATTAAGCGGGTTACAGTTTTACTTTCAGTAGTTGTTTTGATAATATTCTTTTCATTTGACCAGTCATAAGTGGTAACTTGGTTGCGACCCAATAATGCCACCAAATCATCTGAAGTATACTGTCTGCCTTTTTGATAGCCCTCGGTAGCTTTCCACATGATTTTCTTGCCTGTTTTAGGATCAATTTTTGGCAATTTAACCCCCATAAAACTCTTGCTGTTAACAAGCACTACATTTTCACCAAGAACCAAATGATTTAAGTTGTCGCAGCCACTGAACATTTCAAAAATTGAAGTAGAATCAGAGATATTAAAATTGCTTAAATCCAAGCTCCTCAAATTTTTGCATCCTAAAAACATATCAAACATGGCAGAAGCATTTACAGTATTAAAACTACTCAAATTTAAGTTACTTATGCTTTCACAATTCGAAAACATATACTGCATATACTGCACTTTTGAAGTATCAAAAGTTCTGATGTTCAAATCAATCAAATTTTTACATCCAGAAAACATATTGTACATGCTTGCTACTTTAGAAGTGTTAAAGTTACTCAAATCTAGACTAGACAAGCTTTCACATCCATTGAACATACAATTCATTCTATTTACATTTTCAGTATTAAAACTACTTAAGTTGATATCGGACAAGTTTTTGCATCCATCAAACATGCTATCCATTTGCTTAACATTAGTAGTGTTAAAGTTACCTAAGTCAAGTCCCGTTAAACTACTGCAGCCTTTAAACATATAATCCATAATAGTAACTTGAGATGTATCAAAGTTATTTAATTTTATACTAGTTAAAACATTGCAATATGAAAACATAGAAGACATATTTTCTACATTCGAAGTATTAAAATGGCTTACATCAATGTTAGTCAATTCCTTACATCCAGAAAACAAACTGTACATGTTTTTTACATTTTTAGTATTAAAATTATCTATATCTAAACTTTGTAATGAACTGCAATCAGTAAACATAGAAGACATATCGATAACTTGAGATGTATCAAAGCTTTTTAAAATTACTTCAGATAAACTTTGACACTGAGAAAACATATAAGACATATTTTCTACATTTGAAGTATTAAAGCTATCCAAATTCAATTTTGTTAGGTTAGTACAGCAGTCAAACATGGAGTTCATGTGTGTAACATTCGAAGTATTAAAGCTACCTAAATCCAATTTTGGTATACTAGTACATCTACTAAACATATAACTCATATCAGTGACGTTTGAAGTATCAATATTATTAAAATTAATATCTACCAATCCATTACAATTAGAGAACATACTATTCATTTTTATTAGTTTAGATGTATTTAGATGACTCAAATCCAATTTTTGTAGATTAGTACAACTAGAAAACATATAACTCATATCAGTGACAGCTGATGTATCAAAACTGCTTAAATCTAAGTCAGTTAGACTGGAGCAATCTTCAAACATACTCCTCATAGTAGTTACACTTGATGTATTTAAGTTAGTCATGCCCTCAATAGATGTTAGATTAGTTAAACCACGAAATAACCCTTGTGAATATTGATTAGCAATTACACCAGAATCAAATTTAATCTTAGTTAATTGGTTCTTAAAGTTTTCATTTAGCTGGCCTACACCTGCATATGCAAATTTATCAGAATACCATTTTGGTATCCCTAAAGTTCCTTCATGTAAATGTAAAACGTAGTCATTACCCTCACGAGTGTATTCCCATTTACTCGTACCCCATGTTCCTTGGTCAATTAACTCATTACCTTGACCGGTCTTAGCTGATACTTGCTGCTTAGCTTCTGTTGATTGAGTATTAGCTCCATTTTTATCTACTTCAGTAGACTCGTTAGTGGAGCTATTTTCCTCGTTTCCACTATTTGAATTACTATTAATTGCATCTACATTAGTGGCACCATTGGAATCATTAACACTTGTATCTGCTTCAGTCTTACTTCCTGAAGCCTGCACTTCTACTACTTTTTCACTGCTTGCTACTGGATCTTCTGTTGCAGCCTTCACTTGTTGTTGAGTTAAGGCAACCCCACATACTAGTCCTGCAACTGCAGACGAAATAAGTAGACTTCTGTTTCTACTGTTCATTTTTCCCTCCGTTTTAAATAACGATTATTATTTAACTATATGATTACACATTTATTTGAAGTTTTTGTGAATTTTCTGTGAACTTTCGGGATTTTTCTAACAAAAAGGTTTCTAAATTTTTTAAATCTAGAAACCCCTTTATTACTACTTATCAGCAGTGTAGTAAATATCTACTAGTTGATCTTGACTATCACTTGTTACTTTTTCTGCTGGAACAAAAGCACTGCTTGCAGTATAACCCTTTAGTTTTGGTACTGTTACTCTTGCCCAGTTTCCTGTACGCCAGCTGGCATATGTCTTTTGTCTTCTGCTAACACTGATTTTAATTACTTAATTAAAAATTACGGAAAGGTGCATCAACAGCTTATTCCTTTTTATACTAGGATTATTTAGGAAGACAAAAAGAAGCCCCTATCTAAAAAGATAGGAGCTTCTTTATTTTCAGTAATTATTCAAAGAATAATGTACTACTTTTTATTCAAAAGCTGTTTGCTTAACAAATTCATCATTTCCAATGGAGTAGTAAGCCACACCTTGGATTGCAACAACACTTCCGAATGTTTGAACATTTTCACCCTTATTGATTGTCTTGCTACCAACACGTTTACCATATTTGTTGTAAACAGCAGCACTTGAAGTCAATGTACGAGTGGTTCCAGTAACATTGTCGCTATCGAGATATTGATCTTTGCCAATTTCAACAAATTGACGACCATTAACTGTCTTAGTTTCGCCAGTAGTTACTTGAGAACCAGACTTAAGGATTACCTTGTTAACTCTTTGACCGTTACCGTTATAAATGTAAGCATCATGACCTAATGTAGCATTTGAAGTTACACCATCTGCAAGAACATTATTTGCTTCTTTAGCAGCTGAAGCAAAGTTTGCTGCTTTGACATAACGATTATTGTCAATAATGAAGTAAGACTTACCGTTAATTGAAACTGGATCACCGTAAGTAGTTACTTTAGCATTCTTCTTCAAAAGCTTAGTGCCAACACGCTTACCATTCTTGTTGTATACGAAGGCATTCTTCTTTAAAGTTCTCTTCTTACCAATAAAGTTGTTAACTGCAACGTATAAACCATCATCAGTTAAGTAGAAGTCACGATTACCAATCTTTTGGGTTCCAAAAGTAGAAATTGTCGAGCCCTTCTTAGCAACTAATAGGTTGGCACGATTGCCGTTCTTATCGTAGAAGTATGCATTGTGTGTAAGAGTCTTATCAACAGCCTTAGAAGCATCTACACCAGCAGTTTCACCTGAAGTGCCTTCACTAGTTGCTGAGCCATTCGAACCAGATGCGTTAACACCCGAGCCTGCTGAACCAGTTCCTGCATTACTGGAGTTATTTGAACCTGAATTGTTTGAACCGGATCCACTATTACCAGAGTTATTGCTTGAGCTGTTTGAGTTAGAACCATTTGATTCAGAACCGTTTGATTCTGAGCCATTTGATTCAGAACCGTTCGAGCCTGATCCATTTGATTCTGAGCCGTTTGATTCAGAACCATTTGAGCCTGAACCATTTGATTCAGAACCGTTTGAACCTGAGCCATTTGAGCCTGAGCCATTTGATTCTGAGCCGTTCGAGTCTGAACCATTTGATTCAGAACCGTTTGAACCTGAGCCATTTGAGCCTGAACCGTTTGATTCTGAGCCATTTGAACCTGAGCCATTTGATTCAGAACCATTTGATTCGGAGCCGTTCGAGCCGGAACCGTTCGAGCCGGAACCGTTTGATTCAGAACCATTTGATTCAGAACCGTTCGAGCCTGAGCCATCTGATTCTGAGCCGTTTGAGCCTGAACCATTTGATTCTGAGCCATTTGATTCAGAACCGTTTGAACCTGAGCCATTTGAGCCTGAACCATTTGATTCTGAGCCATTTGAACCTGAGCCATTTGAGCCTGAGCCGTTTGATTCAGAACCATTTGAGCCTGAACCATTTGATTCAGAACCGTTTGAACCTGAGCCATTTGAGCCTGAACCATTTGATTCGGAGCCGTTTGAGCCTGAACCATTTGATTCGGAGCCATTTGAACCTGAGCCATTTGAGCCTGAACCGTTTGATTCTGAGCCATTTGATTCAGAACCATTTGATTCGGAGCCGTTCGAGCCGGAACCGTTTGATTCTGAGCCGTTAGATCCTGAGCCATTTGATTCAGAACCGTTTGAACCTGAGCCATTTGATTCGGAGCCGTTTGAGCCTGAACCATTTGATTCTGAGCCATTTGAACCTGAACCATTTGATTCAGAACCGTTTGAGCCTGAACCATTTGATTCAGAACCGTTTGAACCTGAACCATTTGAGCCTGAGCCATTTGAGTCAGAACCGTTTGAACCTGAGCCATTTGAGTCAGAACCATTTGAGCTTGAGCCGTTCGATTCGGAGCCATTTGAGTCAGAACCGTTTGAACCTGAGCCATTTGACTCAGAACCATTTGATTCTGAGCCATTTGAGTCAGAACCATTTGATTCAGAACCGTTTGAACCTGAACCATTTGAGCCTGAGCCATTTGATTCAGAACCGTTTGAACCTGAACCATTTGAGCTTGAGCCGTTCGATTCGGAGCCATTTGATTCAGAACCGTTTGAACCTGAGCCATTTGACTCAGAACCATTTGATTCTGAGCCATTTGAGTCAGAACCGTTTGATTCTGAACCATTGGAGTCAGAACCGTTTGAACCTGAGCCATTTGAACCTGAGCCATTTGATTCAGAACTGTTTGAACCTGAGCCATTTGAGCCTGAGCCATTTGATTCTGAGCCGTTCGAGTCTGAACCATTTGATTCAGAACCGTTTGAACCTGAGCCATTTGAGTCAGAACCGTTCGAGCCTGATCCATTTGATTCTGAGCCATTTGAGTCAGAACCGTTCGAGCCTGATCCATTTGATTCTGAGCCATTTGAGTCAGAACCGTTTGAACCTGAACCATTTGATTCTGAGCCGTTTGAGCCTGAACCATTTGAACCTGAACCATTTGAGCCTGAGCCATTTGAGTCAGAACCGTTTGAACCTGAGCCATTTGAGTCAGAACCATTTGAGCTTGAGCCGTTCGATTCGGAGCCATTTGAGTCAGAACCGTTTGAACCTGAGCCATTTGACTCAGAACCATTTGATTCTGAGCCATTTGAGTCAGAACCATTTGATTCAGAACCGTTTGAACCTGAACCATTTGAGCCTGAGCCATTTGAGTCAGAACCGTTTGAACCTGAACCATTTGAGCTTGAGCCGTTCGATTCGGAGCCATTTGATTCAGAACCGTTTGAACCTGAGCCATTTGACTCAGAACCATTTGATTCTGAGCCATTTGATTCAGAACCGTTTGATTCTGAACCATTGGAGTCAGAACCGTTTGAACCTGAGCCATTTGAACCTGAGCCATTTGATTCAGAACTGTTTGAACCTGAGCCATTTGAGCCTGAGCCATTTGATTCTGAGCCGTTCGAGTCTGAACCATTTGATTCAGAACCGTTTGAACCTGAGCCATTTGAGTCAGAACCGTTCGAGCCTGAGCCATTTGATTCTGAGCCATTTGAGTCAGAACCGTTCGAGCCTGATCCATTTGATTCTGAGCCATTTGAGTCAGAACCGTTTGAACCTGAACCATTTGATTCTGAGCCGTTTGAACCTGAGCCATTTGAGTCAGAACCATTTGAGCTTGAGCCATTTGAGCCTGAACCGTTCGATTCGGAGCCATTTGAGTCAGAACCGTTCGAGCCTGAGCCATTTGAGTCTGAGCCATTTGAGTCAGAACCATTTGAGCTTGAGCCATTTGAGCCTGAACCGTTCGATTCGGAGCCATTTGATTCAGAACCGTTTGAACCTGAGCCATTTGAGTCAGAACCGTTCGAGCCGGAGCCATTTGAGTCAGAACCGTTTGAACCTGAACTATTTGAGTCAGAACCATTTGATTCTGAGCCATTTGATTCAGAACCGTTCGAGCCGGAGCCATTTGAGTCAGAACCATTTGATTCTGAACCATTTGAGTCAGAACCATTCGAGCCTGAGCCATTTGATTCAGAACCATTTGATTCTGAGCCATTTGAGCTTGAGCCATTTGAGTCAGAACCATTTGATTCTGAGCCGTTTGAACCTGAACTATTTGAGTCAGAACCATTTGATTCTGAGCCATTTGAGTCAGAACCGTTCGAGCCTGAGCCATTTGAGTCAGAACCATTTGATTCTGAACCATTTGATTCTGAACCGTTTGAACCTGAGCCATTTGATTCAGAACCATTTGATTCGGAGCCGTTCGAGCCTGAGCCATTTGAGTCAGAACCATTTGATTCGGAGCCATTTGAGTCAGAACCGTTTGAACCTGAGCCATTTGAGCCTGAGCTGTTTGATTCGGAGCCATTTGAGTCAGAACCGTTTGATTCTGAGCCATTTGAGTCAGAACCATTTGATTCTGAGCCGTTTGAGCCTGATCCATTTGATTCAGAACCGTTTGAACCTGAACTATTTGAGTCAGAACCGTTTGAACCTGAGCCATTTGAGTCAGAACCGTTTGATTCTGAGCCGTTTGAATCAGAACCGTTTGAACCTGAGCCATTTGAGTCTGAGCCGTTTGAGTCAGAACCGTTCGAGCCTGAGCTGTTTGATTCGGAGCCATTTGAGTCAGAACCGTTTGAGCCTGAGCCACTATTATCCTTAACAATGCTATCAATTGTAGCCATTGCGTCAGTAGCAGCTTGCATCATTTCTGAAATTGTCTTAGCAGCGTCTACATTTGCAGTTCCTGCTGCAACTGCCTGATCTATCTTATCCTTGATGGCTTGTTTATCAGCATCACTCAGATTTGGCAGTGCATCTACATCTTTTTTGGCTGAATCTCCATAGTCTTTGATACTGTCTTTGACTGTATTCTTGCTCTTGGTGTCATCAGTGCCAGTAATAACTTTGCCAATTTCGTTTGTAACATCAGCTACAACTTGACTAACTTGGTCAGCATTAGTTGCTTGATCCACTTTATCCTTAGCTGCTTCAGCTGCATCATCTATTGCTTTATTAGCAGCTTTTTTATCATCAGGAGTTAACTCTAAATCTTGACTAATCTTGTTCTTAGCATCATTAGCAGCCTTATCGATTGCATCCTTAGCTGCTGCCTTTTGATCATCTAAAGTAATATTTGGTTTCTTAGCGGCAGCAATTCCTGCTAAACCATCTTCTTTAGCTTTGTTCACATCTCCAGCATTTTCAGCTTTATTAATTGCGTCTTTAGCTGTTGCGGCTGCATCATCAACTGCTTGCTTTTCTTTAGCCTTTTCTGCAGCTGTCTTACCAGTATCTTTATCAATTGCATCCTTAGCATTTGCTGCAGCTGCATCAATTTCTGATGAAGCATCTGCTTTTTGTTGGTCAAGTGGTTTACCAGGAATGTATTGAGCATCAATTGCATCAATTCCTGCATTTTCCTTATCCTTGACTTCTTGAGCATCTTCAGCACGATCAATTGCATTCTTAGCCTTTTGAGCTTCCAATTGAACATTTGATGATTGTCTTGCCTTTTCAGATGGAGTTAAGTTTTGATCATTAGTAATAGCTTGGTTAATAGCTGCTGCTTCAGCATCAATTGCTTTCTTAGCATTTTCCTTAACAGCAGTTAATTCAACTGCACTACTATCCTTAACAACTGCATTAATTGCATCAATACCATCTGTTTGAGCTTTTTCAATGCCTTCACTATCAGTTGCAGCATCAACATTGTCTTTAGCTGCATTAGCTGCATCATCAACTGCTTGCTTAGCCTTTGCCTTTTCAGGATTAGTTAAGTTCTTAGCAGCGTCAATTGATGCTTTAGCTGCAGTTGCAGCTTCATCAATTGCTTTATTAGCTTCAGTCTTTTGATCGTCAAGAGTCTTACCAGGAACATATTGTGCATCAATTGCATTAATACCTGCTACTTCACGATCACTAATTTCTTGTGAATTCTTCGCACGGTCAACTGCATTTTCAGCCTTTTCAAGTTCACCTTCAACATTAGCAGTTTGTGTTGCCTTTTCATCGTCATCAAGAGCGGTGTCAGCAGCAATAATAGCTTTAATTGTATTTGCTTCTTGAACAAGAGCATCCTTAGCAGATTGCTTTTGAGTTGCCAAGTCATTACCTGACAAGTGTTGAGCATGAAGAACATTCACACCATTAGTGTATTCTTCTTGAACTTGTTGTGCGGTTGCAGCAGCTTCAATCTTGTCAATAGCCTTCTGCATTTGAGCTTCAACTGCAGAAATTTGATCTTTCTTCGTTTGATCATCAAGAACTGGATCACTGTTGATTTCTTCCTTAACAATTTCAGCTTCATCTCTGATTAATTGTTGAGCATATTTCTTTTGATCAACAAGTGACATTGGGTTAGTTAGGTACTTAGAATCAATATCAATGATACCTTTATCACGAGCAGCTTTAATGCCCTGAGCGTTTGTAGCAGCATCAATCTTATTCTTAGCAGCTGTTGCTGCTGCATCAACTGCAGCAATTTGATCAGCTTTAGCCTTACTATCTAATGAAGGATCCTTATTAATCCAACCCTTGATCTTATCAGCTTCCTCATCTATACGATCTTTAGCTGCTTGGCGTTGTTGGTCTAAAGTTGCATCACTTGGTTGGTAATCAGCATCAATAGTGTTAATGCCATCATTAGTTACACCGATTACTCCTTGAGCAGTTGTTGCCTTATCAATTGCGTCTTTAGCTGCAACTGCATCAGCATCTACCTTAGCCTTTTGGGCAGTCTTTTCAGCATCAGTTAGGGTTGGATCAGAATTAATAAGTGACTTAGTGTCCTTAGCTTCTTTGTCAATCTTGGCTTTAGCTGCTTGCTTCTGATCATCTAAGGATGTGCCTGAAACATGATCCTTATCAATAGCCTTAATACCAGCTCTTTGTGCATCTTTAACACCTTGAGCATCAGTTGCATCATCGATATTATCTTTTGCAGTTTGAGCATCAGCATCTACCTTGGCCTTTTGCTCAGCCTTTTCAGCACTAGTTAGAGTTGGATCTGCATCGATTTCACCCTTAATCTTAATTGCTTCATTGTCGATTGCATCTTTTGCATTCTGCTTTTGATCTGATAATGGGGTGTCGCTTGTTACGTGATCACCGTCAATTACTTTCTTACCTTGATCACGTTCATCAACAATACCTTGTGCGTTAGTTGCTGCATCAATATTGTCTTTAGCTGCGGCGGCATCTCTGTCAACCTTATTCTTTTGAGCAGTCTTTTCAGCATTAGTTAAAGTTGAATCTGCATCGATTTCATTCTTAATCTTAACTGACTCAGCATCGATTGCATCTTTTGCATTCTGCTTTTGCTCTTCCAGAGTAGTTGTGTTAGGTTGGTGATCTTTTCTAATTTGATCTACACCAGCATCATGAGCATCAACTACGCCTTGAGCATCGGTCGCATTATCAATTGCAGCCTTAGCTTTTTGAGCATCAGAATCCACCTTAGACTTTTGTGAAGCTTTCTCTGCATTCGTTAAAGTTGGATCGCCATCAATCTCATTCTTAACTTCTTGTGCAACCTTGTCTATATCACTCTTGGAATTGTCTTTTTGTTGCTGCAGACTCAGCTTATTTGGTACATGGGCTGCCGCAATGTTCTTTTTACCTTCATCATGTGCTGCAATTACGCCATCGGCATCTGTGGCATTGTCAATGTTGGTCTTGGCTGCTGCTAAGGCACTGTCGACATCACCCTTTTGCTTGGCTTTTTCAGCAGCTG
>NZ_JACFQV010000006.1:0-95395 GCF_016101265.1 Lactobacillus sp. M0403 | reverse complement strand
TACGAGAAAGGAACTCCTTTTTCTAATGTTTTAAGAAATTAATTTAAGGAATTATTCATCCTTACACAAACTATTTTACGGTCTCCTATGGATATCCTCAATTATTTTGATAATTGAGGATTTTTATTGCCCTAAAATACTTATTTAACGCATTGTCGATCGACATCATTAGCCCAGACTCAGGTTATTCAATAATAAAATAAATTGATAATTTACACGCTTTAATTGGTTTACTGTTATAATTATCATTAATATTGTAGTAGTAAGTAAAAAGGTAATTAAGATGAAAAAAAGCCATCATTTTATTAAAAAATCATTCTATGCACTATTTGCTTCAATAACTCTCATCGGATCATTTATTCTAAACAGTGGTCCCAATTCACCCAATTCTTTTAATCAAATCACCTATGCTAAAAAGACTAAAAAGGCTAAGAAAGTTAAGAAGGTACCACACCGCAGATGGAACAAAGCCAAAGCTTCGATTTACCTTGATTTAGGGAAAAATGACGATTTAATTGCCGTAACTAATGATGCAATTAAAGAATGGAACGAGACAGGTGCATTTACGTTCACAAAAACTAAGAATAGGAAAAAGGCTCAAATCACTGTTGTACCTTGGTATAATTCAGAAACCCGCTATGCAGGTTACACTCATTGGCGCTATTACGTCAAAAACCACCGTCTCGTTGCTTCAACTATCCAGTTAAACACATATTACTTGTGTGATTTTGCAGATGATGCTGAGCGCTACCAACAAGTACTTCAAGCTATCGAGCATGAGCTAGGACATGCAATGGGGCTTGATCATAATACAAAGGTGCCATCCGTCATGGACACTGAAGGAAGATACCCTATTCAGCCAGTCGATGTTAAAAACGTTAAGAAACTCTACCGTAAATAAAGCTTGCTCCATAAATTAAAAGACCATTCATGTTTTTAGTGAATGGTCTTTTTACTCTTAAAGTAACTGCTTAGCCACCGAAGTACACTTTCTGCACTTCTGGATTAGCTAATAGTTCCTGTCCTGTACCAGTTAATTCAATTTTACCAGTTGCCAATACATATCCTCGATCAGCAATCGAGAGAGCTTGTTTAGCATTCTGTTCAATCAACAAGATTGTTGTACCCTTTTCATTCAGCTCTTTAATAATCTTAAAAATTTCCTGAATATACAAAGGTGACAGTCCCATCGAAGGTTCATCAAGTAAAAGTAATTTAGGTTTAGCCATCAACGCACGACCAATAGCCAGCATTTGTTGCTCACCACCTGACAGCGTTGCAGCATCCTGATTTTTACGCTTTTGTAAAATTGGAAAGCGTTCAAAAATTTCCTGATAACCCTTGTTTTCTTCACTACCATTTTTTTGTAAAAAGGCACCCATCTGTAGGTTTTCCATTACCGTTAGTCCGGAAAAAATATGCCGTCCCTCTGGAACTTGTGAAATCCCATCTAATACTATTTGCGGAGCTTTTTCTTTAACAATGCTCTTACCCTGATATGTGATTTGACCATCCTTAGGTTTAAGTAGTCCAGAGATTGTTTTAACAATTGTCGACTTGCCGGCACCGTTTGCACCAATCAAAGTCACAATTTCGCCTTCATTTATTTTGAAACTTACCCCTTTAACAGCTTGGATAACACCATAATTAACGGACAAGTTTTCAACTTCGAGCATCGCCATCTAGACTTCACCTTCTCCCAAATATGCCTCAACCACTTTATTATTTGTCCTGATTTCTTCAGGGGTACCAGTTGCAAGTAATTCTCCTTGATCGAGAACATAAATGCGTTCAGCCAAGTTCATAACAAGAGACATGTCATGCTCAATCAATAAAACAGTTATGCCAAACTCTTTTTGCACCCGCTTAATTAGGTTAGTTAAATCTGCTGTTTCCTCTGGATTCATTCCAGCAGCAGGTTCATCTAAGAACAAAATTTTAGGCTGTGTTGCCAAGGCTCTAACTATTTCTAAGCGGCGCTGCGTTCCATAAGGTAGATTTTCAGCTAATAATGCTTGGCTATCTGTTAAATCGAAAATGTCTAGCAGTTTTTCTGCTGCTGCTCTCATTTCCTTTTCAGTTCGATAGTAGCTTGGCAAACGAAAAACAGTTGTCAAAAATCCTTCTTTGTACTTATTTGTCATGGCAGTTAAAACATTATCCATAACTGTTAAATTTTTGAACAAACGAATATTCTGAAAAGTTCGTGACAAGCCTAAATCAGCAATTTGGACAGCATTCTTACTGGTTAAATCATAAGTTTGCTTGTCAACTCGTAAATCTATTTTGCCGCTAGTTACAGGAACCATCCCTGTTAATAAGTTAAACAGCGTTGTTTTACCAGCACCATTTGGACCAATAAGGGCAACCAATTCATGTTCATCTAGATGAAGTGAAACATCGTTAACTGCGGTTACACCACCAAATTTACGTACCGCGTGTTCTACTTGCAGTAAATGCTCCATGTGCTAGCCCCTTTCCTTTTTACCAAAATGTTTACCAAGATTCTTTAATGAAAATTCCCAGTTACCGAGCAGTCCTGATGGCTTGAAGATCATAATTAAAATCAGTGCAATTGCATAAATAACCATTCTTAGCGCACCAAAGTTTTGTAAGACCGTATCTAACACGCCTAAAACAACTGCTGCTAAAAATGTTCCGGTCATACTACCAACACCACCTAAAACAACAATTACAAGAATCGAAATAGACTCCATAATTCCAAAGTTTGATGGTGAAATAGTTTGGATATAGGATGCATGCAAGCTACCAGCAATCGCAGCTGTTGTCGCACCAATAACAAAAGCGGCTACTTTCCACTTTGTAGTGTTAATTCCCATCGCTTCAGCAGCAATTTCATCTTCACGTACGGCTTTGATTGCTCGTCCGTTTTTAGATCTAATAAAGTTCATCAAAACTAGGGTCGTTAAACAAACCAAAATATAAACAGTTGGCCAAGAGCATAGTTGAGGAATATTAAACATCCCCGCTGAGCCACCAGTAATCTTCAGGTTATTGATGATGTTGCGAATAATTTCAGCCGCACCTAAAGTCGCAATTGCTAAATAATCACCCTTTAATCGAGTAAACGTTGCTGTTCCGACAACTAATGCAATAAGTGCTGCAAGCGCCATCCCAACCAGCAATGACACAATAAAACCTAGTTCAGTACTTACGTGCTGGGTAATAATCGCGGTTGCATATGCACCAATTGCCATAAAACCAGCGTGTCCAAGTGAAAATTGGCCACTAAAACCGATAATTAAATTCAATCCTGTTGCCAAAATAATATTGATTCCGATTGTGACCAACATATTTTCAATAAAGTCATCGATCACGCCTACCATAATCAACGCATTGATTAGATAGAAGCCCGCAACCATAATTACAAGCCACGACAAGATGTATTTCAAATTTGCTTTCATTTTGCCACCTAAACCTTTTCTTTAGTATTTTTGCCAAAGATACCGGCTGGTAAAAAGAGCAAAATAACAATTAAGACAAAGTAAACGACAGCATCTTTGTATGCAGATAAACCAATTGATTGGAAAAATGTTTCCAAAATACCAATCAGGAAACCTCCTAGTGATGCCCCAGGTACTGAGCCAATTCCGCCCAATACGGCTGCCACGAAGGCCTTGATTCCCGGTGTCATTCCCATCAGCGGATCAATTTGGTTATAGTACATCCCAATCAGAATACCGCCAGCACCGGCTAAGGCCGAGCCTAAGGCAAAAGTAAATGAAATCGTATGGTTCACATTTACACCGACTAACTCAGCCGCATCTGGATCAACCGAAACAGCTCTCATTGCTCGTCCCATTTTGGTCTTTTTGATAATTACCTGCAGCAAAACCATTAAGATCAATGCTGTAGCTAAAATCAAAATTTGAATATTAGAAATGACAATGCCACCAATGTTGTAATTAACTTGTTCCATTACTTGGGGAAAGCTGCGTGCATTAGAGCCTACTAAATATGACATACCATTTTCTAGCAAAAACGATACACCAATAGCAGTAATCAAAACCGCGATTCTAGGTGACTTACGTAGAGGTCGATATGCAAAATATTCAATCACTACACCAGCTAGTGCACTAACAATCATTGCTGTAAGTAGAGCGGTAATAAAGTTAAAGTGCCAAAGGCTAATTACGTAGTAGGCACAAAATGCCCCTAACATGTAAATATCGCCATGAGCAAAGTTAATTAACTTAATAATGCCGTAAACCATGCTATAACCCAACGCCAACAAGGCATATATCGAGCCTAATGATAAGGCATTGATAATTTGCTGTAAAACTATCTGCAAATTTGATCGCTCCTTTGAAATATCTCTATTAACTAAACATGTTTTTCGTTAATCAACCTTGTAAGAATTACTGATTTTTCCGTTAGTCATTTCCTCAGTTATGATTGGTCTTTCAGGGTTGTGTTTTTTATCAATCGTGATTTCGCCAGTAACACCCTTGAAATTCTTAGTCTTAGCTAAACCTGCAGTAATCTTGACTGAATCATCTGATTTTTGTGTTTCAATTGCATTTTTAACTAGGTATACCGCATCATAAGCAAGTGCTGAGAAGGCAGGAGCATCAGTGTGGTAACGTGCCTTGAAAGCCTTCATAAACTTCGAAGCAAACGGATCCTTAGCTGCAACACGAGTAGAAAATGGTGTGGTGTAGAAAATATTTGTGGCATTCTTAGGACCTGCGATTTGTGGTAACTTCGGATCAGCCATTCCGTCACCACCAACGATTGGAACCTTGATACCCATTTGACGGGCTTGCTTGATGATCAAGCCTACTTCAGTGTAGTAACCAGGAACATAAATCGCATCAACGTTTTTCGACTTAAATGAAGTTAAAACAGCGTTAAAGTCCTTATCACCTGCTGAGTATGTTTGGTTAGCGACTACCTTACCCTTATATGTATTTTGGAAAGCCTTAGCAAGCCCTGTTCCATAATCACTTGAATTATCAGCGTAAATAGCAACACGCTTGGCCTTTAATTTATCCATTACAAATTCTGCTGCTTTAGTTCCTTGGAAATTATCTTGGAAACAAGCACGGAAAACATACTCTTGAACCTTACCGTCTTTTTGTAAAGTATATTTTGAATCCGTTGCTGATGGACTGACACTTGGTACAGCTGCCTTTGTAATATTTGGAATTTCAGCTGTACCTGCACTTGTGGTTGCAGGCCCAACAATTGCCGCAACCTTGTCCTTAGTAGTTAACTGAGCTGCAACAGAGGATGAAGTAGCTATTGCCGACTTATTGTCACGTAAAATCAATTTAATTTTCTTCTTGTGACCATTAACGTTAATTCCACCTGCTTTATTGATTTCATCAACTGCAAGTTGGACACCTTGTCTTTCCGCATTACCATAACCGGCAGCAGCTCCAGACAGCTCTAAATTGGCTCCAATTTTAACAACATCATGTGCTTGGGTTGTTCCCTTGCTACCACTGTTTTTAGCAACGGAACAGCCCGCCATCATAAATGCAGCCGCTCCTAATGTGACAGCACTCATTACTCTTTTAGTAAACTTACTCATTTTTTCTCCTTTGACATTTACCTACAAAAACACCTCATTCAACTTAATGAATGAGGCGCTAGGTCATTTATGAGTTAAGCCCCATTCATCAAGAAGCAAACAAGGGCTCAACTTTACAAACTGCATTCAGCAATCTACTTAGGTTAAGTCCTACTTGACAACAAGGCAATAATTATCTTTTGCGTATTGACTATTCTGATGTTCTTTTTATTTAATTTTGTAATTTTCATTAAAATAGCCTCCTCAAAATTTAATTTAACACTTAGAATTATAGGTATCTTGTTTTTAGGTGTCAAGAAATATTTTAAAAATAATTTAATTTAGCCAAAAACCTTGAATGACTAGTTAGCTTTCTCAGCAAAAATAAAAAGCTGTAATCTCAATGATTACAGCTTTTTTCACTCTTTTGGTAAAACAAGTTTTTCATACAATTTGACTGTTAATAAATAATAAAATAAATAGAGAATAATAAAAATAACAAACGGAATCCAGATACTACGGTATGGGTTTTCTAACAAATCTTTGAAAAGTTGAAGTCCAAAAAGAACATCAATCACGCCTAGAAGTGCTGGTAAGAGAAAAAGAACACCGATTTCTGCCTTGATAGAACGCCGGAGTAGCTGTTTCCTTGTCCCCATTTGGTAGAGCATCCGGTACTTCGCTTTATCGCCAGCAGCACCACTTAAAACTTTAAACATTAAAGTTGAAGCAAGCATAGTCAAAAAGGCAAAGCCAAGAAAGAAGCCCATGAATTCAAACGAACTACTGTAAGCAAGTGAGTTGCCGTAAAAAGCCGCTTTAGACTGAGGCACGAGGGCGGAAAAAGCAGGCTTTTCTTTTACTTGCTGACTTTCCATTTTAGCGATAATAGGATAAGCCTGGCGAAAATCTTTAACTCGAAGAAGACTAACAAAGTTTTTCTGACCACTAAGTTTGCTTAACTCCTTTGACGAGACAAGCTTAACTTTTTGCTGGCCATGGTTTGGAACCATCCGCATAAAAATAGTATTATCTATTGCATTGCTATCAGATATTTTATTTACTTGCAGTGCTTTAACAGTATATTGAGTGACACCTCTGTTATTGGAATAATTAACACTGACATATTTCACTGGCTCTTTCGAAAGTTCTGCTTGATCAAAGTAAAGAACTTTTTTGGTTTCCTTGTAATGGTAGGTCTGTTTACTAATTACATCCAGTTTTGACTCGGCCTTTTTGACGGCAGAAGAATTGCTAACAATTGTTGCATCGTAATAAACAGACTGCGTTGCTAAATCATTGAGCGAATCAAAGTTCAAACCAACGGTGATTGCACCAAGTGCTAGAGCAAACAGCAAAGAAATCATTGTCAAAACTCGCGTATAACTTTGCAGTCGAAACTTCAGCTGTCCCAGCGTAAACATACGAATGCCATGGTAAGAGAAACTTTTCCTTTTTAGCAAAAGCCCCACAAGCGAACTAAATACTGCAGCAAAAATCAAGTATGAACCAATTACAATTGTTACCAAAGCGGTTGGAATAATTTTAAAAACTTGCTCCTTTGGCAGTGTCATTACGTAATAACCTATTGCCAGTAAGAAAACACCGCCTGCTGCTTCGATTACTCGTAAAAATGGGCGATAGCGAAATTTTACTGGTGCCTGATCTTCATGCAACAAAGTAATAACAGGCGTGTGCGTTAACTTATATACGTTAGCCAAGGCCACCACCAAAAATATTACTAAGAAAAACGCAATCGTAATTATAATCGCATTAGGTAAAATGGCCTGAAAATGTGGTATTTCTAAGCCTAACTTGCTAATTAGTATTTTTAGACTAATCCAGGTTAAACCAAACCCAAGTATAAGTCCTAAAAAAGTGGCTAAAAGACCAGTGATTAGGGTTTCACCAAAAATCAGTCGTCCTATCCTAGTGCTTTTAGCACCCAGCATCATGTACATGCCGTAATCATGCTTACGCATGCTGAGTAAAAACGTATCAGCATACAATAAATAGACTAAAGTAATAATGACTAATAAAACAATGCCAAAAATAAAAATATATTTTAAGTAATCTGTTCTAACGTGGATGTCATTTTTAATGAAGGCTGGGTTAACTGCAATTGCTAAAAACATATAGAAAACCATGCTAGCAACAGTTAAACCAGAAAACAAAACCAGATAGTCCTTTAGCCTGCTTTTTATTCCCGTTAAAGACAACTTCCAAATCATACGCACTCCTCTTTCCTAAACTAGCAGCTCATTCTCCTTTGTTGAGAACACTATCCGATTTCAAAACGATTTTTTCATATAACTTCACTGTTATTAGGTAATAGAGGACGTACAAAATGATAAAAATTGTAAATGGGATCCATAAGTTGTGGTACGGGGCTGGAAGAAAAACTCTAAACATCTGTAACCCAAATAAAACATCAACTACGCCTAATATTCCCGGTAAAAGGAATAAGATACCAATCTCATTTTTAATTGAATTACGTAAGACAGACATTCTAGTGCCCATTTCAAACAACATCTGATAGCGGATTTTATCGCTAGCAGCACCCGTTAAAATCTTAAACATTAAAGTAGAAGCAAGCATAGTTAAGAAAGCAAAGCCCAAAAAGAAACCCATGAATTCAAAACCACTACTAAAGTTCATAACTAGCTGATAGGCTCCTGCCTTACTTGATTGATAAACATTGGCATAATTTTTGCTTTCTTCTAGCTGCTGCTTTTCAATTTTTAAGAGAATTGGATAGTCTTGCTGAAAATTCTTTACGGTTAGAATGGTGACAAACTGCTTGTCGCCCTTTAAACCAGCCCATTTTTGCTGTGAAACCAAACGAATAGGTTTATGGTGCTTAGCAGGAAGCATTGAGTTCAAAGCGTTATTAGCAGTTGTTCCCTGCTTAGCCAGATCAGCAATTTTCAAATTTACTGTCTTATAAGCTGGTGTGTCATTTTTGACATAGAATTCATTGTTTTTGACTGGATTAGCACTGAATTCAGCCCGCTTAAAGTACAAATACTTTTTGTTTTCTTTATAATGATATGTTTGTTCATGCTTGATATGCAGCTGCTTTTTAGCTTCTTGAACTGCAGAAGAGGAACTTACAATCGTCGTGTCATAATATGTGCTTGCAGTAGCTTGATCTTTAAGTGTACTAAAGTTCAATCCCACCGTGATTGCTCCTAAAGCCAAGGCAAAGAGCAGCGAAATAATTGTTAAGATCTTGGTGTAGTCATGAATCCGAAAATTTAACTGACCTAGTGTAAACACCCGGATTCCGCGGTAAGAAAAGTCTTTTCGCTTTAATAAAAAGCCAATTAATGCACTGAAAAAAGAATTAAATGTAAAGTATGATCCCGCTACAATCGTCACTAAAGCAACTGGAATGATAATTAAAATCATTGCTGCGGGAAGACTGAGCGTATAGTAACCTATGGCTAGCAGAACTAGGCCAGCAATTGCTTCCACTGAACGCAGCCCGGTTTTAAGACTCGTTTCAGCTGGCTTTTGCTCATCTTTCAAAAGGTTGATTACTGGTGTACGCACTAATTTACGTGCATTTTTGAGCGCGCCGAAGAGAAACATTAAAGTGAAAAAGATTAGTGTCCACAAAACGGCATTAGGCAAGATGGGACTAAAATGAGTAACCGTTAAACCCAGTTTATCAATTAGTAATTTGGCAACAACTGTGGTCAAGCCAAAGCCCAGAATGATGCCAGCTGAAGTGGCTAAAATCCCAGTAATCAATGTTTCTAAAAAAATTAGCAACCCAATCTTGCTACTCTTGGCTCCTAGCATCATATACATGCCATAGTCGTGCTTACGCATGCTCAGCAAAAACGAATTAGCGTAAACAAGATAAATCATTGAAATAATGACTAGTAATACAATGCCAAAGCCAAATGTAAATTGAACATATGAAGTTGAGGTTTGAATATCGTTTTTGATAAAGGCCGGATTAATTGCAATGGTCAAAAACATGTAAAAGATCATGCTTGCAACAACCAAGCCAGAGAATAAGACCGTATAATCTTTAAAACGATTTTTGATTCCTGTTAAAGATAATTTCCAAATCATATTCGTTTCCTCTATTCATCGGTGTCTAAATGATCAATCAATAAGTGATAAAACTCTTGCCGCGACAGCTCGTTTTTCAACATTTGCTTACCAATCTTACCGTCTTTAATAAAGAGAATTCGACTGGCAAAACTAGCGGCAAACGGATCATGAGTAACCATCAATGTTGTAATGCCATCATTTTGATTCAAATCTTCCATTGTATCCAATAATTCGCGTGCACTCTTTGAATCAAGCGCACCGGTTGGCTCATCTGCAAGTAAAATTGCTGGTTCATGAACTAAAGCTCTGGCTGCTGCTACCCTTTGCTTTTGACCTCCGGAAACCTCAGCAGGATACTTGGCTAATATTTGCTCAATTCCAAGTCGTCCAGCAATTCGATCGATTAACGGATCAATTCGCTTAGTTGATATTCCACGCAAACTTAGCGGCAAAGCAATATTTTCGCGATTTGTTAAGTTTTCCAGCAAATTAAAGTCTTGAAAGATAAAGCCAATTTGCTTACTTCTAAAATCGGCTAATTGATTGGCGTTTAACGTACTATTATCCTCATGATTAATAAAAACATGACCACTTGTTGGCTTATCGAGAGTTGACAAAATGTTAAGCAGGGTCGTTTTCCCTGAACCTGAAGCACCCATAATAGCCACATACTCACCCGAATTAACCGTGAAGTTAATGCCCTTTAGTGCCTGATATTGCTTTTCGCCGCGCTTACCATACGTTTTGGTTACCTGCTCTACACGTAGTATTTCAGTCATGTTTTCTTTTCCTCCTATTAGTCACTGTGTATTATATATCTAATACACTAATCCTGTTTTGATATTTTGTCAAACAAAAAAAGCACTTACTTAAGTAAGTGCTTTTATCAGCTAAGTTTTGCTGTACTTCTAGCATATAAAATTAAGCTTTAGCCAATTCTCTTCATCACTTTTTTTAGTGGTATCACAATAATCGGTGTAACTATTGCTGTAAAAATTGCTTCAATCAAGCCGTTCATCCCTAAGGCAACAATCAAAGCCTCGATTAATGGCGTTCCTTTGGCAAAATTACCCATGTAACCAATTAGCCGCCCTGAATCATTCATAAAAACAAGGCTGGTTAATAATATGACTAAGACTGTATTGGTTAAAGAGGTAACCGCACCTGCAATTGCATAGCTGGTTTCTCTTATTCCATTTTTCTTATTCTGAAAGAGTTTGCCTATTAGACCAGGAAAAAGTCCAGCACAAACACTTGGAATTACTGCGATGAAAACATTTTGAAAGAGCATCAAGCTGACAATATCGCCTGGCTGTGTAAACGCCAAGATCAATCGTAAAATTCCCCAAAACAAACCAAAAACCGCTCCAGCCACTGGACCCATTAATAAGGCGTAAATTGCAACTGTTAATGGCGCAGTCGTAATTGCAGGTAACCCAGGCAGGATACGAATATAACCAATGTTAGGAACAAAAGTCTGAAGTAAAAAAAGTGCGATGAATAAAGCTGTAATTGCCATGTTTCTTGTTTGTTCTCGTCTCATGTAAGTTTTCTCCTTAATAACATTTCGCTATTATATTGCTAAACTTTTTAAGTCGCAAACAATTATATTGGTTGCTAAGACCATGATAATACAGGTTTAAACTCTAACTGTCCTTATATGCTTTTTCCTAATCCTGTTCTTCTTCAAAAAAGGCTCTAAATTTCTCGGCCTCTTGGAGCAATTTTTCACGATTATCGACCTGCGGTAGCTTATAACCCACAAAATAAGGTGAAGCAGCAAATCGTGCAATTAACTTAGCACAAATTTGGCCACCTTCACGCGGATAAAAGAATAAATTATAGGAATCACAGCGCCCCTTTGACACCACATTTAGCATGTACTTGGTTCCCGCTTGAATCCAGTCTGCCCATAAGTCAACACTAGACAAATCACATAAATTAAGATTTAATTCAACATAGCCGTGAATTGGAGCAGTTGAAACGTTAACCTCAACTCCAGCTTCATCAAAGAGTGTTATACCCTTAAAATTGGCTTCGTTAATGTACCGATAGCCGTCTTGCTTTTCAAGTCCAACAATCTGCATGTGTGGGTGCACAAGTGAGCCTCCTGAATTTGGGCCAAAGTTCTTGTACCATAAAACGGACTTGAACTGTTTTTGGGCCCTCATCTTATTGAAGCAGTTCAGGGAAAACCGAATTAATTGTCGATTGAACACTTTAGAATAGGTCGCAATATCACCATGATGATCACTTGACTCAATTAAAACAGTTTGAACCGTGTCACGTAACGTTGGATACTTATTACGCAACCAGATCATGTCACCATTTTTTTGATAGATATTTTCTAAGCTGTCAACTTCACAAAATGGACAGCCCGAATTATTCTTTACTTTACGATATGAATTAGGTTTATTTTTTGCAATATTTACATCAAAAATTAACGGGTCAATATCCATCATATCCTCCAAAAATTCTATCTTATCTATTGCATTTTACTAGCGCCGCAATAGATGATAAACTGGAACCGCAATTATTTTATAAAAAGTTATTTATAGTGGGTAAAATTATGCAATCTAGAAAAGATTTAAAGAAACACAACAATCGCAACAACTTTTATTTAATTATGGTTGGCATCTTCATGATTTTAGCAGTTGTCTTTGGTGTTATTTTATATAATCGGCACGTTGAATCACAAAAGGCCGCCAAAGAATTTGCTATTACTCATTTTAACCCTAATGTAACCATTTATGGTGTAAAAGTAGGAAATCTAACTGTTGATAAAGCAACGAATAAAGTTAATGCAAAAGCTAACAATATGGTTGTGTTGGAAAAAGGTAAGGTTTCAATTGAACGCGATCCCAAGCTTAAAACAATCCAGCGCGAAGAAGTTAAAAAATATTTCGATAAACAGCACACGACAATGCCTGATAAACGAAATTTTGACTACAAATACACAGATCTTGCAGCAGCTAATGATGCGCTTAAAAATGTTAGTCAAGCAAAATTGAATTATCAAATCGCTGGCAAGTCATACAAATTGCAGGCCCGCGACTTGCTTAACGAAGTTACTTTCAAACAAGGCAAGTTTAACTTCCTTAACTCTGAAAACTTAACTGCCAAACTTAACCAGATTGACCAGGAAGTCACAACCTTGCACAAGAGTTATAAATTTACTGTTCCGGTCAAGAAAAAATTGAATGGCAAGGAAATTACCGTTAAAAATGAAAGTTATGGCTGGGGTGTTAACGTTAAAAAAGCACAAGCAGCAATTGAACAAGCATTCTTAACTGGTAAAACCAAATTAGATGGTAAAGACTATATTTACGGTCTAGGTTACAGTACCTACGGACTCGGCTATGGTCAAAATAATCATGGCATTGGTGACGACTATATTGTTGTTTCCTTGAAAAAGCAGGCACTTTGGATCGTCAAAAAGGGAAAATTGGTTGTTTACCTAAACGATGTGGTTACAGGAACCAAAAATGGCGGTAAAGGCAACAGAACTCCTACTGGTGTTTGGTACATTCACTATAAAGAATCCCCATCTGTTCTTCGTGGACGTAACAATGATGGTTCAAAATATGCATCACCAGTTAAATATTGGATGCCATTTACCTTAAGTGGTTGTGGCCTGCACGACGCAAGCTGGCGTGGTGATTGGACTAAAACCGCCTACCTCCGTGGTGGTTCACACGGTTGCGTTAACATTAAACCAGCTGAAGCAAAAAAAGTTTGGCGTAACGTAACTAAACATGAACCAGTGATTGTTTATGATTAGAGTTAAATCCTAAGCAAAAAAAGCAGTGCTTTAAATTAAGCATTGCTTTTCTTTTATCTAAAAATCATGACGCGATCGCCAATATTTTTTAATGAAACTATTTAGTAATAGCTTCCTTAATCTTCTGGTTAACAACTGCCTGTTCTTTAGTTACTAAGTCAGCCTTAGTAGCAATAACCTTAGTATCCATTTGAATCTCTCGGCCTAAACCAGGTTGATCAATTTTTGGTTCAAAGAAAGTAGTGAATTCCTTTAAACGAGCTGGGGTATGGAATGCTTTTGCCGTAACAGTTATGAAACTGGTAAATTCCATATCGCCACCGATAGTCTTTTCAAGCCAAGCCCATTCAGCACGAATCCAATCCCAAGCTAGTTGCTCACCTTGCTTGTTAGAAAGAACTGAGAAGTACCATGAGCGCAAATCTTGTGGTTTGATAATATCATTGTTTTCAAAGTTATCAACAATTTGCTTAAGGTCTTCCTTGTCCTGAGTTGAAGTTATGGCTGCCATAAGGTCTTGCTTAAAGTATGGATCAACTGCAGTTTGATACTCTTTAACTAGGCGTTCAATAAGCTCTGAACTGTGGTAGTTTTTAGCTTCATTAATCAAAACATATGGTCGAACTGAAGCTTCAATCTTAATTAAGTCTGCCTCGTTTTGGACAAAGATTTGGTGACCTGCTTTTATCACAGCTGGGTTGCCAGCATATAATGCAGCTGATAATTCAGTTGGACGAATTTGTAGCTCATCAGCAGTATCTGTTTCTTTAGCTTCCCAGCCAAGACGTTCTACTTGTTTACTTGAAAGTTGATCAGTAAATTGCTTTAAGTTCTTTTCTTCATCAGAATCTGGTGTGACAAACTTACGTAAGCTAGCCACAGCACTGAATAAAGCACCAATTACGATGTTAGAATCAGAGTCAGCAAATTTTGGTAACAATGGCACGATTTCTGCATATGAAATCTGGTTGCCTTGAGCTAAAAGACCCAAATCTTGCAATAATTGTAATTGATCAACAGGCTTTAAGTCGTCAACTTCAGCAATAATATCAGCCATCAGCGTTTCGTCGTAGTTAACGATAAAGTGTGAACTATTACCAACATTAAGGCGTAGTGCGTGACCTGCTTTTGCACGTAAGTCACTATAATCACCAAGATCGAGTTCTCTATCAGACATAATCTGAGGTGCGTCAAAGTTTGCATTTAGCGGAATTGCCCACTTGCGGCCAACTTCCTTACCTTCGCCAGCAAAGAATTGCTTCTGTGTTAAGATCAAATGACCATTTGCGTCAACTTTAGCACTAACTACAGGGTAACCAGGTTGATCTAACCAAGTATGCATAATTTTGCCAATGTCCAAATCAGTTGCAGTTGATAAGGCATCCCAAAGGTCATCACCAGTTGCATTGCCAAACTTGTGTTGGTCGAAATAATATTTGAGGCCTTTACGTAAGGCATCATCGCCAAGCAATGCTCTTACCATTACAAGCATCCTTGAGCCCTTAGCATAAACAATCGCACTGTCGAAAATCGAATCAATATCAGCTGGATGTTCTACTTCAACGTGAACTGATTGAACACCATCAGTTGCATCACGATTTAAAGCGGCCGGAACTTCAGAAACTTGGTATGTGTTATCCCAGACATGCCACTCAGGTTCAAGTGCATCAACTGAAACGTATTCCATCATGTTGGCGAAACTTTCATTAAGCCACAGGTCATCCCACCACTTCATTGTAACCAAGTCACCAAACCATTGGTGAGCCAGTTCGTGAGCAATTACAGTTGCAACATACGCTTTTTGGTCAGCCGTTGCATTATCTGGATCAAGTAAAATTGCTGCCTCACGGTAAGTAATTAGACCCCAATTTTCCATTGCACCAGCTGAAAAGTCTGGCAATGCAAGTTGCCAAGAATGTGGTAATGGATACTTAGTTTGATAGAATTCTTCATAAAATTCAATTGCTCGCTTAGCAATGTCTAAAGCAAAGTCTAATTCTTTTGCTTGGTGTGCCTTTGTTGCAAAGACACCAACTTTTACACCATCTTTGGTTTCAGTCATCTTAGATTGCAATTCACCAAATGCAAAAGCAATTAGATAGCTAGACATTCTAACGGTTTTTTCAAAGTAGTGTACACCGTCTTCAACCTTAATTTCAGGCATGTTAGCAATAGTTGTTTCGCCTTCATGTTCATCATATTTCAGTGCTAAAGAAAAAGTAGCCTTAGCTTCTGGTTCATCAACACATGGAAAAGCTTGACGAGCAGAGGTTGTTTCAAACTGTGTACCAATTATCTGCTTCTTAACCCCATCTACTGTGTAATATGACGGATAAATACCCATCATGGTATCAGTTAATGGAGCAGAATACTTAATTTCAACTTCTGTCTTACCGGTCTTGCCCAAATCTATTTTAATTGCTTCTTTTTCATCGTCGACTGTAAAAGGAACCTCTTGGCCTTCACTAATCACTGAAGCAATCGTCAGGTATTTTTGGTTGACCATGATTGAATCCTCAATGGCCTCACCAGTAATTGTAGTAGTACCTTTAATGGTTTTCTGTTCCCGGTTTACCTCAATATAGAGATCATAATGCTCGGGATGGAAAGTTTCATAAAAATGTTTTACTGTCATTGTCTGCCTCCTAATATAGCAATATAACAAATTTTACCAAAACTATTCGGAAATGACATTAAAACTCGTTTGTAAGGTTTGCGTGTCTGTTTTGTAACAACAATGAAATATTGCTTGTGTAGTATTATCAGTATCAATAAATCAAGTTTGAATAGGGAATGAAGAAATTGAAAAAAAGTAAAAGTATCATTTTAAAGTTAGTCGCCGCGTTAGCCTTATCGTTTGGCTTTACCACAATTGCACAAGTAACTACTGACCACTCTGGTGTTCAAACGGTTCAAGCTGCCAAAAAGCTATCAGGTGCTGAACGTGCTGCAAAAAACTGGATTGCGATGCGTGAATCTGGTGGTAACTACTATGCTAGAAATGGTGTTTGTTACGGTAAATATCAATTAAATATCAACTACTTAAAAGGTAATTTATCACCAAAGAATCAAGAACGTGTTGCTGATAACTACGTATATGGTCGTTACGGTTCATGGGTTAACGCCAAGAACTTCTGGTTAGCTCATCACTGGTATTAAAATTCATTCCCTAAAAAAAGTCTAACAATTTGTTAGGCTTTTTTATTTACTATTTATTTATTTGTTTTGAGCATTTGCTCGATTTCGGCAAAATATTTTTCCACTGGTTTTCTTTTTGTGTGCCACATTTCTGCTTTAGCAAATACGCTAGCAATTTTTGCTTATCAGGGCGATCAAGAAACAGGTAGCTTTGCGGTATAGTGATTTCAGGCATGACACTACGTAACTGCTCCAGAGTGACCTTTTTCACTGCGCAATAATTGAGAATCGGAATAATGCAGCCATCATTTTTCGGCATAAAATAATCATATATTTCTTCATATTGATCGTGTTGAATCAACTGGCCAATTTTAGCCAAGGTATTCGCATCATTTTGAATTAACGAGGGACATTTAATAAACAATTCAATGCCACCATTTTTACCAGTTGTGTACACAAAGGCCTGGAAGCTGTCCTTAAAGAAGCGTTTACGGTACTCAATCACCTTTTGACCGATTAAAATTTCGTTTACGTATTCTTCATGCATTGATAGTAATAAGGTGGGTAAAAATGGATCGTATACACTGTTTTCAACTGTCTGCAATATTCTTCTCCCTTAAAAAATAGAAAATAAAAAGCTGTTCCTCCATCAATTGAGAACAGCTTTTTTGCTTTTTAAGCTCTGTGTCGTAATAAATGAGCCTTAGCCGGTTCTGCCTTAAGCCAGTTGGCAAAGAAGGCAAAGCCAAAAACCATCAGCGCAATAATTGCAGTCAAGATAAACAAACCATTATTACTGTTCAAAGCAATTGTTTGCTCATCTTTTAAAAAGGCGTCTGACTCATTAACTTGATTGCACAATCCAAAGAATAACATGATTAGACTGCTCAAAGTTAGTACGCCATTAATTGCTGTCAAAACTTTTATTTTCGTTAACTTCAAAAAATCATGTCCTTTCTTTTGATTCAAATATGTGCCATTATATACCCTCAGTAAATAAATGCAATACTCTTCAGCTAAAATAGTCCATTCTTTAGGCACTTTTTCAAGTCTATTCTTGTTTATCAATTTAACTTTCCAAGTTAATAAAAAAAGAAGCTAATCTCCACTTCTTTTTTTACCATTCACTCTTTAACCATTCTTGTGCTAGTTCGAACCAGTGACCAGCATGTGGATTATCTTGCCATTCTCTTCCCTTAACTACCATATCAGTTCGAGCAAGTGAAAAGCCGTGACCACCACGATTAAATAAATGCGCTTCACACGGCACATTATGTTCACGTAAAGCTTCAAGGTATTCCAAAGTATTGTTGACGAGTACAATTGGATCATCCCACGCATGGAAAATAAAGGTTGCTGGTGTTTCAGCGGTTACACCTAATGCACTATTTTTAACGAAATCATCAGCAGGCACCTTGTCCAATTCATCTTCTGGAATATCAAAGCCAATTTTAGCTAGGTTAATTAGTGGGTAGCCTAGAATAGTCTTATTTGGCAATACCGCTTTACTGGTAAAATTAAATTCTTTTTGGTATTCCGATGAATTGGCCATGCTATTAGCCAAACTAGCAACGTGTCCACCGGCCGAAAAGCCAACTGTAACAATTCTTTCCGGATCAATTTCATATTCAGCAGCGTGATCACGGAAGTATTTAACCGTGCTTAAAACGTCAAGTCCTGCATCAGGGTATATATCGCCCTCATCTTGAACCAGATTATATTCCATCACTACACTATTAAAGCCGCAATTATTAAAAGCTAATGCAACCGGCTCCCCTTCGCGCAAGGATAAATGATCAAAACTACCACCAGGAATAACAATTGCGAGCGGATGTTTAGCGGTTACTAAATCTCCAATCGAATCCAAAGTGTATGTGTGCACGTTAAATGCCCTGTTGTTAAAGTTAGTTAATGTTAAATCTGTTACTTTCATTCTTTTACCTCATGCTTCACCATATTCTTTGCCAAGAAAGCCGTTGATAGGGGTACCGTTAGCAGTACGGCAATCAGCGAGTACATGACAATCAAAATTTCATTAACAAACATCTTTTCGTTGAGAATTTCACCTAAAGTGTAATTTAGCCTAATATACCATAAAAATAGGGATAAAAAGCTACCAAACATTCCAAATAAAATCGTGTTCATTGATGTTCCTAATACATCATTACCTATTTTAGACCCGCTCGCCATCAAGTCTTCATGTGAAATTTCCGGATTGTGTTTTTTGATTTCTAATAAACCAGAGCTCATTGCAACTGCGGCTTCGGCAACCGCACCCAAGGTCGAAAAAATCGCAACAGCGACAGCAATTAGTGGGTAGCTTAAGCCTGGCATTTGCGATAAGCCAACCAAAATTTCACCCGCTTCTGGCCCAAGGCCCGCAGCTTGAGCAAGCCATTCACAGCCTAAAATCAGCACACTGACGACTAAGCAGACAATAAACGAACAAGTAAACGAATTTTTGGCCACCTGATAGTCATGTGTCCCTAGGAAAATAATTGTTACTAATTTTAGTGGAATAAAAATCAGAATCAAAATCGGAATATTAATGCCCCATGAGATTAAAATTGCCAGCAAAATTAATAGCAGTGTGTTAATCAGTACACTGAAAAAGCTTCTAATTCCAGTTTCACCGCCAACGATGGTCATCAGAATTGCTAAAACAATAATTAGTGCCACTAACGTACTCAAATTTGCTTCCACTCCTTTCTCTTTTTCTCTTCCAAAAAGAGAAGACTACAACCTGTTGCAAAGACAACGGTCAACACAATTCCAATGGCCGAAATTACGCTTTGCGTTACGCCAAGTGATAATGTAAAGCCAAAGGTTGAGCTGAGCGTATTATTGTCACGCAAATAAATGATTGTCAGTGGTAATTCTTCTGACATAAAAATCAGCACTAGCACATTGATTAAGGGACCCATTATTTCCTGTCCCATGGTGCGACCACTTTTGACTAATTGCTTCGCCGTCAGGTCCTTTTTAGTTTGAACCAGTTCATACAGGCTAGAAACGATGTCGGTTGCCTCATCCATAACCGCACCGAGAATTCCCAGCAGCGTTTGCGCCAGAAAAATTCCGCGTGGATCTTGTGTTGCATAATCGCCTGTTTCATATTTGATTTCCGACTCCCCTGTCAGTCGCATAATCAAATAGCATAATGCAAAAGAAACAACCGTGCCAAGGATTGTGGCTAACCATGTCGCCAGCATTTTTTTATTTAAACCTTGAACAAGAACTAAACTGAAAAAGGAGAAGACAATATCAGCTAAACCAAACAGTAGCACGATATATGAACCGTTTAACTTAATATCAGTCATAATCAGCAGGTAAAATAAAGCCCAACTTAACGCCATTGAGCACATCAAGCCCAGTGCTTTTTTACCAGAAACGGCCACCATCAGTGTCATCATGATCGTAAGTGCGAGCGCAAGTATCCAATCCCTTTTAGGTCCCTGAATAGCTGGATCATTGTGCTTGATATTAACAAAAATCCGTTGACCCGCCCGATATTTTTGCGTAATCAGTTGCGAAGGGTAGTAATAGTTTACTGTACGGAAGGTTTGCCCCTTGTATTTGCCCGATAAAATTTTTAAATGTAAAACTTGCTTTCTTGTTTCGTCCTTGTTGTCATAAACATCTGTACTTTTTTCGACCAGCGTATCTTTAATTTGCCTATCGCTGATGACGGCAACATCATGCTTAGTATAGATGTCTGTGGCAAAGTATGTACAAGCCGTCAAAATCAAACCAATGACTGCAACAATCATAGCAACAAGATAACGTCGCTTAATTCTCTTCAATTTGACCATCCTTAAATCCATAATGATTCTACTCTACCGCAAAAATAGCAATTTGGAATCTTAATTTAGCTTAATAAGTTAAAACTTAATATTAATAAAAAAACGGCTTTAAAAAGTCGTTTTTAATTATTTAGATATCCAAAAATTTTTGCCACCAGTGAGTCTTTTTGGGTTCGACCTGCATATCAGTCAAAGTTCGCAAACCACTATTGTTGGCACTTTTTTCGGCATTTTCCTTGGCTTTAGCTAATATTTCTTCATGGACTTCTTCACTTGATTTTTGGCCATCATCGACAACTTGGGCGCGCTTCTCAGCAGCCGTTAAAGGTTTGTCGATATCAGGATCGGCTTGATCAAGTAAGTCCGTTTCATCATCCGTAATAATACCTGAAATATCAGGTAGCCCGGCAAATGCACTTTCACTAGACTCTTTTTGGCCTAATTCTTTTTGCTTAGCTAGCAAGTCTTTGTTTTGTTTTTCAATTCGATTCAACTGCTTCTGCAATTTATCAAGTGCCGAATTTTGTTGCACAATTGTCTGCTGTAAAGCTGTTAGCAATTTTTCCATTTGCGAAGGCGACATCACTTCTTGTTTTTCGTGCTCAGCTTTTGTTTGAGCAACTTTCTTAGTTTTATCTTTTTTATCACTAACAGCAAAAATCTGTTGGGCCGCCTCTTGCAATGTCAGTCCATTATCTTGAGCTAGCTTATGAAAGTCCTTGAGATCTTGTAAGTCCTTTTTACTATATAGACGGGCTTTTTGCCTTGTCCGTTCATAGTAGTCTGGTTTACCCGTCACTTTTTCAACAATCAATGAATACTTCCGCAAAGTCGGGACACTTATTTTTAATTCCTTAGCAGTAGCAGCAGGTGCAGTTAACTCTTCAAAATCATGCTTATCTTTTGTCATTGATTAATACTCCCAGCACAATCTAATTTAATCATGTTTATGTAGTAGTGTCTTTTTGTGCTCGTAGCGTTCTTGAGCATATTCAATTAGACGTGTGATTAATTCAGAGTATGGGATGCCTGCTTCTTCAAATAGCTTAGGATACATACTGATGTTAGTAAAACCAGGTAGGGCATTAATTTCAGTTAAAATTAGTTGATGATCACTTTCACGCAATGTTGAGTCAACACGTGATAAACCACTACATTCTGTAGCTTGATATACCTTCAGAGCATTTGAACGAACTTTTTCGGTAATATCTGCTGGTAAATCTGCCGGAATCTGCAACATAGTTGTTGAGTCATCGTCATACTTATTTTCATAACTATAAAAAGTACCTTCAGCGTTGATAATTTGACCAACACCAGAAACGATTGGCTTATCATTACCTAGCACAGCAGTTTCAACTTCAGTTCCATGAATTGTTTCTTCAATTAAGACTTTGTCATCATATCTAAAGGCATCTTCCAGTGCGTCATTGAATTCTTGTTCATTAGTTACATGATGAACCCCAACGGAAGAGCCTTGATTAGATGGCTTCACAAACAAGTCGCTACCTAATTTTTCGCTAACTTTTGCGTAATTGCGCTTATCATTATTTGCATCTTCGTATTCAAACCGCTTAATTGAAATCCAGTCAGCAACTGGTACGCCAACGCGTTGAGCTAAGATTTTCGTAAACTCTTTATCCATTGTAACTGCAGATGCCAAAACATCATCACCAACAAATGGCTTGTCGAGAATACGGAAAAGTCCCTGCAAACAACCATCTTCACCTAAATTGCCGTGAACAATTGGAAAGAAAACATCGATTTCAGGTAAATCAGCCAGCTCAATCAGATTGGAAATGTTCGCGACTTTATGTGGATTTTCTACAGTATACTTGGGATCTTCAAGAACTTTAAATGAGTCTTCCTTACTTGCCAAATAACCGTCATTGGTAATCCAAATTGGACAAACATCAAATTTGTCCTTATCAATTGCATTATAAATATTGTGGCCCGACATAATTGATACTTCATATTCGGAGGAATTGCCACCAAAGATCAGACCAACCTGTGTTTTTCTAGTCATTTATTCTACCTCTTAACTAATGTTTCTAACTTTTTAATTATACGGCAATAAACTTGTAAAAAAGTGTAAATTAAACGATTTTTTGAAAAAATTTCCTTATTTGTTCTCTTTAATGTAAAAAAGCCCCCATTTACTGCGGCTTAGGGAACTTTTATTATGAAACAAGAAAGGTGAATTTACTTATTTTGCTAGTTACTAACTCTCTTTTTAAGTCCAGCCGTAATCTTACTTAATTAGCATTATTCCCATGCAATGCGATAAAGTTTGTTGATTTTAGTGGGATTTTTCGCCAAAAATTGCTGATGGTATGCAACTGTTAAATAAACTTCATTATTGCCAATTAACTGTAAACCCTCAAGTTCGGTGTAATAGCTGGGAATTTCTAATGCAGGCTGCTCAGTCAAGTCAACCAGTTCCCAATTAAGCGGATTAGGTTCGCGCCACGGAATTTTCACAATTTTTCGATCATGTCCTACCTTGTCGCTAGCTGGCTGGCTAGATATATATAAGTCATTTTGTTCTTTGCCACTTTGATCAAAATAATGGTTAAGGGCAAAGCCCTGCAACGAGCCAACTTGACCCCTACTCCCAGACAAATTAGGAATCATAAATGCGTCCAGACAGTTAAGCTGAGTAATATCAACGGCTTTATTAGGTGCTTTTGCCTGATCAAGAGCGGTATTGAGCTCATTTAACTGATAGAGCGCAAAATAGCCATTATGATCATTGTCACCGTATGCAATTAGTGCATCTTGTTGATCAGTCGAAACAGCCAGTTCCACCCTTGCAAACTGATTACTGGCACAGCTAATTCCAAACTTATTGCCGGCATGATTTAAGTTGGTTAGACATGGCACACCCTTAAGGTTAGTTATCGGTCTAAGTCGTGGTAACTTTAGGCGAGCAATTTGGGAAGACCAACTAGACCAGCCTTGCTGCTGATTCATGTCATTGGGCTTGACCCCAACAAACCATTGCTTCTTTCGCCCAGCATTTTCAAAAGTCTGCGTATGACCTGCTACTTTTTGGGCTATTCGCAAAGTTGGCCAGCTTTTTTTAAAAGAAACATTGCGCCCTTTGCGACCGCGGTAAACAAAAGATGCGCCACCGACTTGCTGCAAGGCATATGCATGGCTTTTCCCCACATAAGTCTTTTGGACCACTACTTGACGCAAATCACGATCGACTGGACCAGTTACTCCGTCCCAATCATCTAAGTCACTAATTAATTCAATCTGAATATTATGGACTTTAGGAATCCCCCGATTAAGCGACATTATCTTTCTCCTACACTTAAAACATACTGAAATTAGCACCTTTATTTTAGTATTTTGCAAATTTTAACACTGATTTGCAAAGTTTTGACTTATAATAAATTGAGGATTAGGAGGAATAAAGTAAAGTGTCACATAAAATCATTTTAATATTAACCGGCTTACTTTGTGTTCTTCCTTTTAACACTAGTGTGGTTAGTGCTGCCGAGTTCACAACAGCTGAGACAAGCAAAATTCAGCAGCTTCGGCAAGACTATAATGCGCTAGACCAGACCACCTTTAATACTACTAATCTTTATGCAGTTAAACCGCAATTTAATCGCAAATTTAAAGAAGGCATACTAGCACCTGCTTATCTTGAACAGCAACTGGCTTATATTAACTATTATCGTCAGCTCTTCAGCTTAGAACCAGTTAGTGACAATCATCAAGACAACATTAATGCTCAAAAAACAGCGGCAGTGTTAGCGCTACTCAATGCTAATCCCTTAATTAATCAGCATAATTTACCTTACGAAAAAAGACCGAAAATCGTCAATCGCGGAACTTGGCAAATTGCACGTTCGACCTCTAATGCAGCAAATCTGAACTTTAATACATGCAATCAGTCTGCTGGAGACGTCGTAACGGATTTACTCACTGATTCATACAATCTCTCAGGAACAGATACGGGACATCGCGCCTGGCTACTGTCAACCAGGCTAACTACCATTGGACTTGGTGCAGCTTATGGCAAAAATGGTTATCGTTATTCAGTTCAAAAAGTCATCAATTCAACTGATGCTTTTCGTCTGGCTAGCCAAGCTCGAGTCGCTTATCCAGAAGCAGGTGTTTTTCCCATCGAACTTTTGAAAGGGAAAAACATTGCTTGGTCACTTTATTTTTCTGATCAAGTAATTGAAGGAACTCCGCAAATTACAATAACTGATGAAGACACTGGCATCAGTTATCAAGCTGAAAAAGTTGAAAACTTTAGTGATGCCTGCTATGGTAACTTTCAATCAGTTATTAGCTATTTACCGGGTGATACACCTTTAATTTCCGGACACGAATACCGCGTCGATATCAGCGGTATCATCAGCTACCGTTTTAAATTATTTCAGTTAAAACAATAAAAGCACGATTCCCCTTAATAATGATGGAATCGTGCTTTTTTATTAGAGATATTTTTTAACTGCTTCAAGTAAATCAGCTTCGTTATTAACAATTGTACCATTAAGTTTAATTAACCCGGTTGTATACAAGTTAACATAATGGAACTGATTCTCGGCAATTTGTCCTAATGCCTGTAGCTTTTGTTGGTTACTACTACCCTGTTGACGTGTGTCCGTATAAAGACCGATAATTGGAATTTCTTTTGCATAAGCAACACCAATTTCGCTGGCTACGCCATTATCAATGCTTAACCCGTCAAGAACTGCCACCATCAAATCGCTGGCAAGCAATTTTTCTGTGTCGGCTTGGGCAATCATCTTGGAATCAGCGTAAGCCTGCTTGTCATTGATTGAGTCGTTTTCTTGAGGTAAGTATAAATCAATCGTTTGATCTAATTGTCTAATTTTAGCTGCGAGTTGTGCATTGTAATTAAGTTCTGCCTGAGAAAACAGTGCGTTTGCAAAATAGATTTTCATGTTTGACTCCTTTGGTCATTTTTCAATCACGTATAAATAGCTGAAGCCTTAATTATTAGGAGAAGTAATCTTCCAAGGAATTGCACTGAGAACGTATAAAAGCACGCCAACAATTACAAAATCAAGGAAAATACTGCTGCCAATTTCAAGTAAATAGCCTAAAACTGCAACACCTTCAACATTAATTATAACTGGAATAAGGGCAAATATTCCTGCAACCAGTATTAGCCAAAAGCCTGCCCACATAATTGATGCGGTCGTAACATGTATCAGCATCTTTTTAGTAAAAACTGCTCTTATTTCATTGAATAATGAGCGCAGACTAATTATGGCCATTATCATTAAAACAATATTTAACAATAAAAGACCAAAGGCAACATTTCCACCAACAGTGACGGTGTTCAAACTGAATGCATCCATTACTTCATACGGGGCATTACTACCTTGCTTTTTCAATTTTTCTTGTACTAGTTGCGCATCGCTTGATGCGCCCTGGTCAATATTTAAATTGATATCATGCAAAATATCATTAGCCAAAGTTAGCTTGTTTACTTTAAACCATGGCTTTAAAGTGTAATCAATAATGTGGTCGGCAATTGGTTGTGTCTGCTTAGTTGTTAATAAATTAGCGTCATCAGTTTGCCGCGCCCCAATTTCCTTTGCAAGTGTATTAAAGTGCTTATTGACTTGTCTGACAACCACAACTTGATTGCTATCAGACCTAATTTGTCCTTTCATAAAAAAAGGATTGAGAAAAGTCACTGAGACCATTACCAAGGTTACAATTAATAAAATAATAAATGATAAAGCCTTTTGATATTGGTGCTTTTCTTCCTGAGTGACTCTACGCAAATCTGTTTGCGCACTGCTTGTCATATATGTCCTTTCTAGCAGACGATCTCCTTATCTTCATCAAACATTGTGTCAATTGCATCGTGAATTGCTTTAATGTCAATTGATTTAATTATCTTATGACCTGCTTCAAGTGCCTTATCTACTTGCTCTTGATTACAATGCAAAAAGCTATACATCAATGAACTAGTAGCATAATCTGCCAACTGTTCTGCAGAAAGATTGAATCGACTGCTATCGTGATAGAGGCGTCCAACGCCCGTTACAACAAAAGCAATACCATATTCTACTTCATTAAGATTGAAGTGATCTTCGTCAAAAATCTGGTTCTCTTTTACCCAGCTATTGAGCATACTACTCCAGTTATCAAGCGTTTCATTGCTACTAAAAACTTCCGAAATAATTCGCTTCAGTCCTTTGTCATAAATACCGAGCATCGCAACTGTGTAAATAAACGCTTTGGTACGAGCACAAATGTTACCTTCCTTAGTAGGATTGAACTTTTTAACCTGCTCATCCAACGTATTAAGGATATTGCGAACCACATCATCAGTTAATTTTGCTTTATGCGGATAGTAGGATTGAAGAAGCGACTTGGAAATCCCAGATTTTTCTGCAATCATCTGAAAGGATACATTATCCATTCCATTTTCCCTAATCAAATTGAAGGTATTACTTAAAATAATTCGTCTTCTCTTGAAGTTTTTACGTCGTGCCATTTATGGTTTCTCCGTTCTTACACATTTTGTTCTTATTATATCAGTGTTATGAAATAAATAAACAAAAAGACATCAAAATAGCACAATTATTGCTACGCAAAGGTTTATGCGTACAGTAAAAAGTGTATAAAATGTTAAATTACTTCAAGTCGCTCTCGCTTAATAAGTGCATAGAACGATCATTATAAACATAGTTAATTCCTCGCGCTAGCAGTAAGTCAACTGAAATACGAACCATCCGGTCAGGATAGTGATTATGTTTGATTGTGTCAGTGACAACAATCTGTTCAATTGGTAACTCATTAAGTGTTTCTAGCGCGTCTTGTGAAAGAAGTGCATGAGTTGCAGCAACATAGACCTTATTAGCACCAGCTGCCAAAACAGACTTAGTTGATGAAGAAATTCTTGAACCAGTATCAATCAAGTCGTCAACAATAATACACTTTTTACCCTTAACATCACCAATCATGTCATGAACATCAGCGTCATAGCGTGCGCGACGTTGATCAACGATTGCAATTGGGGCATCAAAGAATTGCCCAAAATTACGTGCCAATTTTGCACCAGAATGATCTGGTGAAACAACAACGATGTCATCCTCTTCTTTAGTTGCAATACCATTGTCAAGGAAGTATTGCGCTAAAAGTGGCATAGCGTGTAAGTGATCAACTGGCACATTGTAGAAACCTTGAATTTGCGAAGCGTGAAGATCCAAGACAATCAAGTGATCCATACCTGTTATTTGCAGTAAATTAGCAATCAACTTAGCAGTAATTGGTTCACGTGAACGTGTTTTGGTATCTGAACGTGAATATGCTAAATAAGGGATAACCACGTTAATCCGATGTGCAGAAGCACGATGGAGAGCGTCTAACACAATCTCAAGTTCCATGAAGTTTTCGTTTACTGGATCTTGAATTGACTGAATAACAAAAACATCACAACCTCTGACGCTTTCACCGATATTAACTTGAATTTCGCCATCGCTAAAATGCTGAACAGCAGTTTCGATTAACGGTTTCTTTAAAATTGTGGCAATCTTTTCATTTAAAACCGGATTCCCACTTAACCCAATTAACTTCATTGGGTGCATCAACTGAAGAATTTCTTCTTTATTCATAGCTACCTCTTTATTTAAAATACTAACTTTGCATGACCTATTATAACTAAAAAAGACTAGTAATGCCCAGAAAAGGACAAAAATCAAACAAAAAGCCGAAAAAAATCTTCGGCCCTTGTATATTGATAATTATTTAAAAAAATCTTCCATTAAATTAAGCAGTTTAAAACTTCTAACTGCATAACTTTCATGCTTTTGGCGCGGCATAATCATTAATTGTCCTTGGGGGATAATTTGACTATACCAGCGAACATGCTCAACTTTAACCCAGTCTTTTTCGCCCACAACACAATATGTTGGAATTGAAATTGCTTTTAAGCTGTCTACTGACATGAAACTTTCAGTCAATTCAACTTCGCTATCACGGTTGCGTTTTAAAAAGCGCATTACGCCTTCCGTTAAATAATGATACGGCTTAATGCCATTACCATTGACGAAAACACCAGCTACCATTAATTTCTTAAAAATAGTTTGATCTTGGCTTGCAAGCATCATTGCAACCAAACCACCAGCGTCAAAGCCAAAACAATAGCAGCCCCTAATGTCAACTTGCTTAATAAAAGCAGTGACATCATCAACTTCAGTTTGATAATGCTTGGCAATTTCACCCTCACTTAAACCGTGCCCGCGCATGTCGAGGACATAGACAGTATAATAAAGGCCAAGCGGCGCAATAATTTGATCAAACATACCGCCATCAAGGTGATGACCATGCAAAAGAAGAAGTGGCTCGCCTTTACCAAGCTTGCTGTAATAGAGTTCATTACCATTGACTAGTTCTTTCATCGCTGATCCCTTTCACTTGCCTCAATTAGCTCATGCTTAGCACCCTTTTCTTTTTTATGCTCTTGCCACAAGCTATGAATCATTGTTCTAATGATGAAGTAATTTGCCTTAAAGTTATCGGGAATCATTTTCAAGTTAAACTTGTGAACCATGCTATCCTTGCGTTGCCAATAATGATATAGCGGCATACTATCGCAATAAAAACCATCGGTTAACGCAAGATATTGAACAGTAAAAATCTGGTCCTCCATAAAGGCCAAATCGCTCATAAAATGCAAATGATTATGTTTAACTACAGATAATTTATAGCCCTTATTCCACGTATAGCCCTTAACTGGTGTAGCTAAAAAATGATTGTCCATCAGTGAACCTAAGGGATTACCTACTAACTGGTATGTACGCAATTTATTCTTCATACCATGAACATTTTTCTTAGTGGCCGGAATTGACCCCTCTTTATTTTCGTAATCTAACCAAAAACCACAAGATACCATTGCTGCATCAGGATGATCATGAAAAGCGCGAACGAAAAAGGCTGTGTAGCCAGAATCGACCCAATCATCGCCATCATGAAAAGTGAAATATGGTGTATCGACATTTTCAATCCCAACATTACGCGCATCCGAAAGACCGCCATTAGGCTTATTAATTATGTTGAAATAGCGGAATTGATCACGATATTGTTCCGCAATTTTTCTTGTGCTATCAGTTGAGCCATCATTAACAATTAACAATTTGAAGTTTGGATCGTCTTGCTTAGCTAAATGATCAAGCGCACGAGCCAAATATTTTTCAACATTGTAAACTGGCATGATGACAGTTAATTCAGGTTGCTGAATCATCGCACCCCTCCTTTATTGAGTTATATTATACCATCTTAAATATTAAAAATATCGTAAACTAGCCGCCTTTAAACTCGATTTTAAACTTTTATAAGCAGCATTTAGTATAATTGATAGCGATAAAAGGAGTTGATTATTTTTATGAAAAAAGCAATCTCACTTGTCGCTACAATCACGACACTGTTATTTAGTACTATTGGTCTAGTCAGACCGCAGCAGACAGTTAAGGCTGATGACCTACCGGTTGTCTGTCTTGGTTCATCCCTTACAAATAGCCAGCGCAGCGGTACTTTAAGTACTCTTAGCGATCCACTAAACGGGGCAAGCTACCAAACTATCAACATTACTGGGGCGGACTTAGTTAAATACCTCAATCCTTCGGGTTCCAACTTTACAACCAATTCTGGTGTTTGGTCCAGTGCGATGATTCAAAAAACAGCGCAAGGTAGTGGTATTAATGTAAGGATTCTTGATTATCAAGGAAGAAATAACATTACCACGATTACAGCCAATCAATACAAGAATGCAGCTGTTACCGCTGGAATTGCAGATGCTAACATCTATGTTACTAGTGCTGTGCCAATTGATGGTTCAGGGGCACTTGCTGGCGTTTACGCTGCTTACAGCAAAACAGGCGAAAATCTTAACCAAAGCCAGGTTAATGCAGCTCAGGATGAAATGGGCACATTAAGCAAAATCACCAAAGAAAACAAAGATAAAGATGGCTATTCTGATGCCCAATTGAACAATGCAATTGCAGGAGCAAAACAAGAAATGGGTAAAGTTGGTAACAACATTAGCGATAGCCAAATTCGTGATATCGTCAACAATCAAATCAACATTAACCATTTGGGTGACACAATTAACAACAACCAGAAACAACAAATTATTAATGTTCTAATTGAAATCCGTAATTCTGGTGCGTTAAAAGACAACAAGTTCAAAGAACAAGCCGGTGCAGTATCTGAGAATATTAAGAAAAACGCCAAAAATATTTTTGACAAAATCAACACACAAGAAAATCGCAATTGGCTTGAGAGAATGTGGGATAATGTGACCAACTTCTTCAGCCATCTCTTTAGTGGAGCAATTGTTATTAACTTCTAGTTACATTTGATCCATGAACTGATTAAGAGTATGGTCTACAAATTCATTACCGCGATTATTTGCATGGCCTTTTGTCCATTCAAATTGAGCGTCGGTAAACTGATCTAGTAGTTGATCCAGTTCTTGCCAGCATCCCAAGTTAGCAATTTCGCCTGGCGTGCTCTTCTTCCAGCCACGTTTTTTCCAGCCCTTAAGCCAGCCTTTGGTGATTGGATTTAAGACATACTGTGAATCAAGGACAAATAATAGTGGTTTCTGATTAAAGCCTAATTCAATTAGTTTTTTCAAAGCTTCAATTAGCGCCGTTAATTCCATTTTATTATTGGTAGCGCCGAACTCACCATTTGAATCATAAGTTGAGCATTTTTTACCTGCTTCATCCCACTCAATTAAGTAAGCCCAAGCCGCTTTGTCCGTTTTCTTAACGTGACCACCTTTAAAGTTGCCAGTATTGCGGGTCCCGCCGTCCGTGTAAATTGTCGCAAAAAACGCTGCTTGGTCGTGCTGCATATTTACTGAGCCCTTGAGTTCTTTAGGCTTACGTTCAGCGACCGGTTGTTTTTGCTTAACATCATGGCTAGCCTGCTGAATTTTGGCAATTGCTTGTTTAAGCGAGTCTTCATCTTTTTGAAAGACCTGATCAATAGTTGGTTGATCCCAAGCCAAATACTCGGTAGCGTCAGTTACCTTGGTAAAAGATTTATATTCGGCATTAGGATAGCCATCAACTTGTTCTTTGGCCGCTTCCCAGGTGCGATAAACACCCGGCTGGCGGCCTTTTTTTACTGCATAAAATTTCATATGTACCTCAGTCACTAAAATACGATTAGCAATGTTAGAATATAGATAGTTTAATTTTTTAAGGTGGCATGTATGTTCTTCAATACTAAAAAATATAAGGAAGAAGCAGAGAAAAACCGCAAACTCAATCTAGCAGAAGAGCCAAGTAAATTCAATATGATCTCTTTGGCTATTTTAGCAACAATTGCTCCTTTGCGGATTTTTTTGCGTCTACATAAAAGAAAGATTGAGGACAACGTCACGGTTGAGAATAAACGCGGATCATTTGAACAGGTTCCAATTATCTACTTTCATGGTTTCCGCGGTGGTGATTACACCACTCAAATGATGGTTAAACAAGCCTTAGCAGATAAAGGAGACCCTCATTTTCTCAAGGTAACAGCGGATTTATGGGGTAACTTCAAACTCGAAGGAACTTGGACGGGCGACAAGAATCCAATTGTTCAGGTTGTCTTTCGGCAGCGAATCGTTGGTGTATATGCGATTGACTATTACTTACGGTTTATTTTACCCTTTTTAGCTAAAAGATATCATTTTACGCACTACTCAGCAGTTGCCCATTCATTAGCCTGCCCCTGCATTGTTAGAACGGAAATGCGTAAGTATCGGAAAAAGAATTTTCCGCACTTAGCCAAATGCGCTTTTATTGCCGGGCCTTTTGATGGCGTTACTTACATGGGTGATATACCTAATGTAAATGAACTTAACAGCAGCGGACGACCCACTGTCATGAATTTACATTACCTCTATCTCATGCTTCGACGAAAACATTTCAATTCAAATATTTCTGTCTTGAACATTTATGGTAATGTACTTGATAATACTAACAGCGATAAATTTATTTCTGTGATTTCTGCCAAGAGCATTCGTTATATTCTGGCTCCTAACGTTAAATCTTACCATGAAGTTGAAATTCGTGGGAAAAAGTACGCCGAACATAGCTGGATGCATGATAATCCACTTGTAATCAATATCATAGATAAATTTATTGGACTAAAAGATTAATTTTTCTGGAGGATTCACGTGACCCTGCTCCGCGACATTTTTTACATTATCATTATTACTAATACAATATTAGCTTTTTACATTGTCTTTCATCGACGACGCTCAGTTTCTACCACATGGGCTTGGCTGATTATTTTGCTAGTATTTCCTGTGATTGGAATTACACTTTACGGCTTTTTTGGCCGCGGAATTTCACAGGAAAATATTTTTGCTATCAACAAACAGCACCATATTGGTTTACGCAATGTTCAGAAGTCAATTACTAAGGCACCGAAAAAAATCAGTGCTTCTGACACCTCTAACAAGGCCAAAATGGTTGTGCACTTTTTCGACCGCAACAGTGAGTCACCATTAAGTAAGAACAATCACGTCAAGTTATATACTGACGGCGAGCAAATGTTTCATGACATGATAAGTGACATTGAAAATGCTCAACAAACAATCAACGTTGAGTTCTATACTTTTTACAATGATGATATCGGCAATAAAATGCTTAATTTATTGATTAAAAAAGCCAAAGAAGGTGTCAAAGTAAAGCTACTTTACGATGCATGGGGGTCTCTCGGTGCCACTAAGGCCTGGTTCGACCAATTAAATAAAGCCGGTGGGGAGGTTCTTCCCTTTGTTACTTCCAGAAACATGATTACGCGGTATCGAATTAACTATCATTTGCACCGTAAAATTGTGATTGTCGACGGAAAGACTTCATGGACCGGTGGCTTTAATGTTGGTGACCAATACCTTGGCCGCAAAAAGAAATTCGGCTACTGGCGTGATAGCCAAGTTCGTATTGTTGGTTCTGCATCATTACTTTTGCAAGAGCGTTTTGTTATGGATTGGAACGCCTCAATTCAAGATGAAGCCCAATTGATCACCTTTAACACCCTGCTTTTCCCTGATTTAGATGAAAATGAGATTCATCCTGGTGATGTAGCGACCCAAATTATTTCTGATGGTCCCGATCGTGATAACGCCAATATGCGTAACGGGATCATTAAACTAATGTTCCAGGCGAAAAAGCGCCTGTGGCTCCAAACACCTTATTTAATTCCAGATGATGCGATGTTTGCTACTTTGCAAACAATTGCCATGTCAGGCGTTGATTTGCGCATCATGATTCCATGCAAGCCAGATCATCCCTTCATTTATCGGGCAACGCAGTGGTATGCAAACGAGCTTTCACGCTATGGCGTTAAAATTTATATTTATGACAAGGGCTTTATTCATGCCAAAACGATTGTTGTCGACGATGATTTTTCAACAGTTGGCTCAATGAATCAGGACTATCGTTCCTACGACCTGAACTTTGAAGACGTAGCTGTTTTTTATGATAAGAATTTCACTGAAGAAGTAGCAAAATCATTCGAGCAGGATATGCAAGACTCTACTTTGCTTACTCCAGAAATGATTGAGCAGCAAGGACGCTGGTTGCGGACTTTGCAAAGCTTTTCAAGAATGCTATCACCTATTTTATAAACAAAGAAAAACCCAATTCCTTTACGTTAGGAATTGGGTTTTAACTTGCGTTTAACACATTTATAGAATATCTTGAATTTCAATTCTAATACTGTTGTGTGCGTAGCTTTTAATTGTTTCAACAATCTGTGCTACACCAGTAGAAAACTGTAAATAATATTGCCGATTTTTCTGGGTTGTAATTATGCAAATAACAGCATTCTTCTTTGGGTTCGGCACTTTGATTAAAGTTACCAAAGCTATTTCTGAATATGGCACCGTACGACGAAAGTAACCGGAAACTACTACTCTTTTAGAAGCAAAACCAGTGAAACCATCAATGATGCTCATCAATAAAATGATGGCTAAAAAGATGGCTATTCCCGGATCGCCTTTTTCAAGCAGCTGCCAAGCAAAACCAATCCAAATGAAAATTATCGCCCAGATAATTGAAGAGGAACGGTAATGTCCTCTCAAGTTAATGTTGGCCTGCCAATACCAGCTATAACAAGTATAACCAAGCAGTATGGCATCCATAATAAGATAAAAACTTGCCATAAAAATTCCTCTCAGTAAATATACTTACCCATTATAACAGAACACGGCTTTTTGGTTTGCTAAAACAATTTTTGAAATAAAATTAATTTTTGCTTGCATTTTAATTAAAATAATTGTTAAATAATATTAAATTAAATGCAATGAAAAAGACGAGTAAATAATTTATCTCTTTAAGTGAACTAGTGATAGTGCGAAACTAGCAGACCCTGAATTATCGAAAAACACTTTGAGCTGCACACTGAAATGATTCCAAAGTAGGTGGCGCCGTCACCAGTACGTTACCACGCTGGTGAAGCATGATTGTGCTTCATGAGTTGGTCCGAATTTCGGACAATCTAGGTGGTACCGCGGAAAAAAGCCTTTCGTCCTTGTTCTATTAGAATAAGGCGAAGGGCTTTTTCTTTGCTTTAATATTTTTTGGAGGTAAACAACATGTCCTTAATTTTGCCAGAAAAATACCAACCAACTCTAACTATTCGTGATACAGAAGCAGCAATTGTCTTCATCCGCGAACGATTCCAAGAAGTCTTAGGACAAAAATTACATTTACAAAGAATGTCGGCACCACTTTTTGTTGAAAAAGATACCGGATTGAACGATAACTTAAACGGGGTTGAACGACCAGTTGCCTTTGATGCAAAAGATTTACCTAAAGATGATACAGTTGAAATTGTCCATTCACTTGCCAAATGGAAGCGCATGGCGTTAAAGAAATATGGCTTTGGTATTCATGAAGGTCTTTTTACCAACATGAACGCTATCCGTCGTGATGAAGACTTGGACAACTTTCACTCAATTTACGTTGACCAGTGGGATTGGGAAAAGATCATTGCTAAAGAGGAACGGACCGAAGACACATTAAAAGAAACGGTTAGAAAAATCTTTTCAGCAATTAAGCAAGTAGAAACTGAATGTGCCGAACGCTATCCTGCTTCTACCTACCGACTCCCAGAAGATGTTCACTTTGTTACTACGCAAGAACTTGAAGATGCCTGGCCAGACTTAAGTCCTGAGGAACGCGAAGACAAGATTGCGAAAAAAGAAAAAGCTGTTTTCATTATGAAAATCGGTGATAAGTTAAAGCGTAGTGGTCAACCACACGATGGCCGTGCTCCTGACTACGATGACTGGGCATTAAACGGTGACTTAATTTTCTGGTATGAGCCTCTAGGTCAAAAACTTGAAGTTTCTTCAATGGGCATCAGAGTCAGTCCTGAAAGTCTCCACGAGCAACTTGAAAAAGCTGACTGCCTTGACCGTGAAAAATTGCCTTTCCACCGTCAACTACTTAAAGGTGAATTACCTTACACCATTGGTGGCGGAATTGGTCAATCTCGTTTATGTATGCTCTTACTTGGTAAAGCTCATATTGGTGAGGTTCAGGCAAGTGTTTGGCCAAGCGAAATGCTCAAAGAGTGCGAAGAACATCATATTCAACTTCTATAATTAAATAGTAAAAGCCCCTAGCTTGGAAAGTTCCACCTAGGGGCTTTTACTATATCTTAAATTAATAACCGAACTGAAGTTACGTGCTTTAAGAATCGCACTAATAGATCCAGCTTCTAGCCTATTTATCAATTGTTAGTGCGGGAAGATAAGTGTACGGATAATCGCCATCGTAATTAAGCCAGGCTTTTAACTCCTTAATTGATTTCAGAGCAATTTTTCTGTTATGACCATGAAGCTTCTTTGCCTCCGCTTCAGCCTGTTTCAATGAAACCTTTTTCCCGTCAGATTTTTGATACATAGCCTTTGTTTCAGCCTTAATCAATTTCTTTAAAGCTTTTTTCTTAGCATCTACGTGATAGAAGTTTCCATTGACTAAGCTAATCCAGCCTTGCTGCTTTCCACTTTGGTCAACAAGGTGGCCCATAATTTCTACCTTTCCCAAACCAAATTCTGTAATCTTGAACTTGGTCTTCTTTTCTGCCATTTTTTCAACCCAATCCTTATTGTATGGTTGAACATCATACTTAGAAGAATTAGGGCATTCAGGATATACAATGGCCTTTGGTGAAAGTACGAACACATAGCCATCTTTTGCCAAACGTCCTGCAGGCACATAAGTTATATCGGGTTCTTTGACCTGATTAGTTTCTACTGGCTGCTCCGCACTAGCTGCTTTTACTTCAATTGAATGACCCAATATTGTAAAAGAAGAGAAAACAGCTACTGAACATAGAAGGTTTTTCAAAAATTTATGTTTCATTTTTTGTCCCCTAAATTAAAATTAAATAATAAATCACATAATTTTATTTTACATTTATTACAAAAACATTTCAATATTAACTACTTATTAGTTACAAATAAATTACAAAATATTAATTAACCGATAAGTGTATAGTCAATTTCCCCTAAGCTTTTGTTCATTAAGAAGTTAATCTTCGCAGCTAAAAGCAGTATAGTAGATGGGAACAGATTTTTAGAAAGGACATAAACATGATTGATTCAACCCAAATAACAGAACTTAAAGATGATCTTAACCAGGCACAACACATTACTTTTTTAACAGGTGCTGGTGTTTCTACCCACTCAGGTATTCCTGACTACCGCTCAAAAAACGGGATTTATGATGGAGTTAATGAAAGCCCTGAGACCATTTTAAGTGAGGAAACGCTCTACCAGCGACCTGAATTTTTCTATCAGTTTGTCATGAATAATATGTATTTTCCTGATGCCCAACCTAATAAAATTCATCAAAAAATTGCGGAACTTTGTAATGAAAAAGGCGACCTAATCACACAAAATGTTGATCACCTTGACCATAAGGCAAATAATCACCATGTAACAGAATTTCATGGTAGTTTATATGATATTTACTGTACAAAATGTCGTCAGCCTGTTTCATATCAAGAATATGCTAACTCTTTCCGCCATAAAAATTGTGGCGGCATCATTCGTCCCGGTATTGTCTTATACGGTGAGCAAATCGAACAAACAAACCTTTCTAAGTCAATTAATGCTATGAGCATGTCAGATCTAATAATAATTTGCGGCACCAGCTTTGTAGTCTATCCTTTCGCTCAGCTTCTTTCTTACCGTCAGCCAGACGCAAAGGTTTGGGCAATCAATAAAACGGCTATTCCTGCTGCAGGCATTTCCGCCATCATCGGTGATGCACTGGATGTTTTCCAGCAAATCTAAGTCTATAATTTATTTCACTTATTAAGAGCACATCTCTTACCTTGTGGTAAAATACTAGCAATTGTTTAATGCGCGAACTGATTATTTATTCAGCTTGAGCACTTAGAAAAGAGTTTTTTAAATGTCAATTATTAAAATGTATGCTCCATTTTTTAGTGCTAGCAATTGGCTGCATGTTTTAACCAGTGGCAAGGACTGGCTAATCATTCTGACACTTATTTTAATGGAATGTCTGCTTTCAGTTGATAATGCAGTTGTTTTAGCCGCACAGACTAAGGTATTACCCACCAAGAAAGAGCAAGAAAAATCGCTATTCTATGGTATGTGGGGAGCCTATATTTTTCGCTTTATTGTAATCGGAATTGGCACTTACCTAATTAACTTTTGGGAAATTAAGTTAGCGGGCAGTTTATACCTGTTTTACCTAGCCTTTAAGTTTTTCTACGATCAGCGTCATCCGCAAAAAGCGCAAGCTGAAGAAAAAGCCGAAGGCGAAAAAATTGCACAGCATTCGCCCAAAAAGGGCAAACACTTTTTATCACTCTTCTGGCGAACAGTTATTTCAATTGAGGCAATGGATATCGTCTTTTCAATTGATTCAGTTTTGGCTGCATTAGCCGTCTCGAGTAATCCAGTTGTTGTTTTAATTGGTGGCATGATTGGAATTTTATGTATGCGCGGCGTCGCCGAAATAATTATCAAGTTAATGGATATTATTCCTGAACTGCAGCCAATGGCCTACGTTTTGATTGCAATTATCGCCTTAAAACTGCTTGTTTCATTACCACCGCTTCACTATGAATTGCCAAACACCGTTTTTGCAATCATTGTTTTTGGCGTCTTATTTATCACAATTGCGTTTCACTTTTTACGACTTAAAAAGCATGGTCGTTAACTATAATTGGGAAATAATTTTTTCTTTGAGCATAACCGCCTGGTTATGCTCTTTATTTTTAGCACCGTATAAAAACAACACATCTTGTTTCGGCAACTGCGGTTTCACTAGGGACACAAACTCGGCCATGGTTGAATTTGCTTCAAGTTCTGCCAGATGCCTTTGCTTTAATTGCATAAATTTATTATCATCATGATTAAACCACTTGCGAAGCTCTTTACTGGGTGCAAGTTCCTTAACCCAAACATCGAGTCTGGCATCTGTCTTGCTTATACCTCATAGCCATAATCGATCTACTAAAATGCGATACCCCGCAGGCTGCTCTTTTTCGTAAATTCGAACTAATTTTATCTAGTGTACTACTCAAGGAAAAAATGGATTATTCAACTTACTTTACTAATCACTCAACTGAAGAAATTAGTGCCGATCTACTTGGTCGGCCATTAACGTATAACGATGGCAAACGCACTCTTGGCGGTTATATTGTCGAAGCAGAAGCATACTTAGGAAAAAAAGATCGTGCGGCACATTCTTATGGTGGTCATCGTAGTCCTGCCAACGAAGGTCTTTATGGCCGCGGCGGAACAATCTATATTTATGCTCAACGACAATACTTCTTTTTCGATGTTGCAACTCAAGCAAAAGATGAACCACAAGGTGTCTTAATCAGAGCAATTGAACCTGCCTGGGGAATTGAACAAATGATTAGTAATCGCTCAGGCAAAGACGGAGTTTTATTAACAAACGGCCCCGCTAAAATGATGCAGGCTTTTGGCATTCATGATAAAAATTGGGATCTACATTTTTTAAGTGATTCACCCTTTGCAATCGACTTAAATGATCAACATCAAAAAAGGCCGCAAGAAATTGCTAAGAGTGTCCGCATCGGTGTCAACCAATCTGAATTGGAATGGGCAAATAAACCATTACGTTTTTTTGTTGCCGGCAATCCATATGTTTCGCGAATGAAGAAAAATGATTATCGTGCTAATAATGGCTGGCAATAAGCGCTAATTTTAACTATAAAAACTGGTAAGAATACACATTTGATTTATAGCTGTTGACAAGTTAATCTTTTTAGCCTATCCTGTTGATTAAGTTAAATAATTTCCAATGCAATAGAGGTTGCGGTAATTACGAAACTAATCTGAGTGAACGAACACAATGAAGATTAGTGTAAGAGTTATCGCCGAAACAAAAGTGCTATTCGCTTTAACACTTTTGTTGGGCTGCAGGAGAAGATCTTGCAGACTGTCCTAGTTAATACTGGGGAGCGCTATATGATTTGTCTAAAATATGATCAATTATAACCTCGTTGTTTTGTAAACAGCGAGGTTTTTATTTACGCTTTTTATTGTATTGGCTTTATTTGAAACAGATTTTTCGGAGGTTTTCAAAATGAAGTCAAGAAATAAGTGGATTACCGCTCTAATCACGGTGATGCTTAGCTTCATCATTACAAGCAATTTTGGTATTACGCAAGTTAATGCCAAAAAAGATGATGGTGAACTAAAGGTAGCAATGGAGGCCAACTACCAACCATATAATTGGACTCAAACTACAGACAAAAATGGTGCAGTGCCAATTGAAGGTTCACGCACATATGCCAACGGCTATGATGTTAAAATTGCAAAAATAATTGGTAAACAATTGCATCGTAAGGTTGTTGTAGTTAAGACTGAGTGGGATGGTTTACTTCCAGCTTTAACCAGTGGCAAAGCTGACCTGATTATTGCCGGAATGAGTCCAACTGCTGAGCGTGCAAAAGCGATTAACTTTACTAAACCATATCGAAACAGTACTTTTGTTGTTATTACAAAGGTCAATAGTAAATACGCCAACGCTAAAACGTTAAACGATTTTAAAGGTGCTAAGTTAACTGCTCAGCAAGGTACTTCGCACTATGCACTAATTAAGCAACTTAAAGGTGCCAAAAGACAACCCGCAATGCGTGACTTTGCTGCAATGCGTCAAAGCTTAATTTCTGGTACCATTGATGGCTATATTGCCGAAGATACCGAATCAACCTCATTTAAAATGGTTGACCCTGACATCAAGGCAATTCCAATTAGTAAAATGGCAGGCTTCCGCATTTCTAAAGAGGACTCAACTACTGCAATCGGCATCGCCAAGCCAAACAAAGATTTACTCAAGCAAGTTAACCAAGTCTTAGCTACTATTCCAAATTCTGAAAGAACCAAGCTAATGACTACCGCCATTTCACAACAACCAAAAACTGATGAAACTAGCAAGAAAGGTAAACAAGATCCTTGGCTCGTCAGTGTTTGGAAACAATTTGGCGGCATGATTTTAAGTGGTATTGGTATGACCCTTCTTCTTGCTTCAGTTGGTACGATTGCCGGTTTCTTCATCGGTCTTTTCGTTGGTATTATTAGGACTATCCCTACCCCAACTAGCAGAGGTAAAAGATGGTTTTCGAAGTTTATTAACTGGCTTCTATCCGTTTATATTGAAGTTTTCCGTGGTACCCCAATGATGGTACAAGCAGCCGTAATTTATTATGGAATTGCTCAATTCTGGCACATCAATATCGATCGTACACTTGCTGCACTAGTAATTGTTTCGATTAACACAGGCGCATACTTGGCAGAAATTATTCGTGGTGGAATTATTTCCACTCCAGAAGGACAATTTGAAGCTGCCAGCGCACTAGGAATGACCCATAACCAAAGAATGTGGCATATTATTTTGCCTCAAGCTATTAAGAACTGTTTACCTTCAATTACTAACGAGTTCATCGTTAATATTAAGGACACTTCTGTTTTGAGTATCATTTCAGTCTCTGAACTTTTCTTTGTCGGTACAACAATTGCCAGTCAGACCTTTAAGTTCTTCCCAACTTACCTGACAATTTCAGCTATCTACCTGATTTTAACCTTTACAATTACCAGAATCTTTAATCTGATTGAAAAGCATTTGCAAGGAAACAAAAACTACAACTTAATGGCTAATCAAGTTCAAGTAGGCACAGCTCAGGATATGGAGGCCAAAAAATAATGACTGAATCAAATGAAACTATTTTAAGCTTACAGCATTTGCAAAAAACTTTTGGACAACACCAGGTGTTACGCGATATTTCACTTGATATTAAAAAAGGCGAAATCGCAACTATTATTGGCCCGTCAGGTGGTGGTAAATCAACCACTTTACGCTGCATTAATTTACTGGAAGAGCCCACAGCTGGTGAAATTCACTTCCACGGTGAAAACGTCCTTGAGCAAAACTATAATCGTAATATTTACCGTGCTAAAGTTGGGATGGTTTTCCAACAATTCGATCTTTTCGAAAACAAAAATGTTTTAGCTAATTGCATGGTTGGCCAAGAGCTAGTCTTAAAACGCTCCAAGGACGAAGCACGTAAAATCGCCCTTGCCAACTTAGAAAAAGTTGGAATGGAACAATACATCAACGCCCGCCCAAGTCAACTTTCTGGTGGACAACAGCAACGTGTTGCCATTGCTCGTGCTATTTCGATGGATCCGGAAATTTTATTATTCGATGAGCCCACAAGTGCTCTTGATCCTGAAATGGTCGGTGAAGTTTTAAGCGTTATGAAAAACTTGGCAACAACCGGTTTAACGATGATTATCGTAACGCACGAAATGGCATTTGCTAAAGAAATTTCTGATCAAATGTTTTTCATCAGTGACGGGGTAATTGCCGAGCAAGGTAAACCAGACCAACTATTCAATCATCCTCAAAATGAGAAAACAGCGAAGTTCTTGAATAATTTTCAAAACAACTAACTTTAAATAAAAAGATGTTCCAAAAATGATGTGAACCCTAAAATTAGGACACTTTAATTAGCTGCTAACTGAGGACTAACTTCCGATATTCAATCGGAGTTAGTCCTTTTAGTTTGATTTTTATTCTTTTCTGATTGTAATACTCAATGTAGCCTCTAATTACATTATCGCGGCTCTATATCTTGCTTAATTACGTTTGACAAAAATCTATTTCTATTATTATATATAGATAATATAACCCGTCTTTTATATTAGCTGGTTAAACCAGTTTATTTTACCTCATCAACAGGAGAAAACTCATGAAGAAAAACGGCTACAAAATCAGCACCTGCGTTCTCGCACTTTTACTTATCGTAACATTAGGCTTTTTGCTCTATACCACTAGAAAACCGCCTACCATTTATGGTGGTTTTACTAATACTGCAACGCCAGGAAATGCTTTAAATCCTCATGTAGAAATTTCGTGTGGCACGAAACCCAAATATGCCATATACGTAGACGGGCATAAATTTGAAAGAGGTACTTATAAACGTGTAAGTAACAGCACTTTTACCTTAAAAGATACAGATGGCAAAGAGTCAGGCGTCGTCTTTTTATCAAACAATGGCTCTTACTTGTATCATTCCAAACTAAAGAAAAAGCTGATTAATATTAAGAAACTTCCGGGTAAACCTACTGAAGAACCTATAAATATCCACTAATTAAAAGTATAAATGTTATTAGTTGTAACAAAAAAGGTATTAGATTTCTGATCTAATACCTTTTTATATACTCTCTTAGTCTCGCCTTAATCATCGTTTTCTCTGTGCCATTCTTTAATCTGCTCCAGCCTCTTTTTAAAGCGGTCTTCATGACCTTGCGAAGTTGGCAAATAATATTCATGGCCTTCTAAATTTGGCGGCATAGTTTTCATTGTCGTTAACTTGTCTTTAGCATAATGAGCCAATTGGTAATCTTTGCCATAACCTAGGTCCTTCATTAACTTGGTTGGTGCATTGCGAATCTGTAATGGCACTGGTTCATCAATCGTCTTTTTGACATCATCTTCAGCAGCTAATCTAGCTTTATAAACCGCATTTGACTTTGGCGCAAGCGCCAGATAAATCACTGCTTCCGTCAAATGCACATCACATTCAGGCATCCCTAAAAACTGACAAGCCTGAAAAACATTGATAGCTACATTTAATGCATTAGTATCTGCCAAGCCAATATCTTCACTGGCAAAGCGCACCAATCTGCGAGCAATATATAGTGGATCTTCTCCACCTTCAAGCATCCGCGACAGCCAATAAATTGCCGCATTTACATCGCTGTTACGCATCGACTTGTGAAGCGCTGAAATGATGTTGTAGTGCTCCTCACCGTCTTTATCATACAAGACTGACTTTTGCGTGATTAACTGCGACAAGCCATCCATAGTTACACTGACCGTATTACCAGTTTTATGACCGTTTAAAACCGCCATTTCCAGCGTGTTCAATGCTGTTCTCGCGTCACCGTTAGCAAACTTGGCAATTGCTTTAACTTCTTGGTCGCTAATTTTAACTGACAGCTTGCCAAAACCATTAGGATTGGCCAGCGCATTTTTCAATAACTTAATAATGTCAGCAACTTCTAGAGGCTTTAAAACAAACACTTTACAGCGTGATAGCAAAGCCGAGTTGACTTCAAACGAAGGATTTTCAGTAGTAGCTCCAATCAAAGTAATACTGCCACGCTCAACGTAGGGTAAAAATGCATCTTGTTGTGCTTTATTAAAGCGATGGATTTCATCAACGAAGACTAGTGTCTTTTGCCCCATTTCGTGTTCTGCTTCAGCTTGCTTCATAATTTTACGAATCTTGGTAATACTGTTATCAACCGCACTAAAATTAAAAAAGCTGGCCTGACTTTGCCTAGCAATAATTTCTGCTAAAGTTGTTTTCCCAACTCCCGGTGGACCCCAAAAAATCATTGAAGAAACTTGATTATTATCAATAATTTCCCGCAATATTTTTCCTGGTCCCAAAAGTTGTTCCTGTCCTACAAATTGATCTAGATTTTGGGGACGTACACGGTTAGCTAATGGCTCATTTTCACCATTATTTGCAAACAATGATTCTTGCTTCATTATTACATCTTCTTTATTTACTTCTAAACACTTACTTACCCTAATTATACAAGTATTTGTCCGCTAGCAAAAATAAAAGAACATTGGTTTGCTCTAACTTTATTAACTAGTCCACGTTATAATTATATTGGGTACAACGTCACATATAATAAGGTGAAAATATGAAATTTTTTAAGAAAATTGGTCTTGGTATAGCCGCATCAGTATTAACAATTAGTCCACTGCTGCCAAGTCTAAATCATGTTCAAACAGTCCAAGCTGCGCCAAAAACACAAAAACTAGCTAAAAACAGAATTACTTTAGTTAATGACGCACCCGTATATAATCAATATGGTCAAAGACTTAAAGCAAGAAAAAACGGGAATTATTCTGTAATTGAAGTAGATGTTAATGGTTTCTGCTATGTTTCCTCTTTTGATGTCGACTCCTTAGATTATTACGGCACAATAATGATTAATGGGCAAAAATACTATAAAATTGGTCAAGGAGAATATATTAATGACGGTGATGTCAATAACGTTAACGGCAAAAGCTCTAAGACCGGTAAGCTGGTTTTGAATCACAGATCTGCAATCTATACTAAAACCGGTAAACTAAAAGGCGAAACTCTACCAGTCAAATCTGTCGTTAACTATCAGGGGCAGGTTAAGCAAACTCAATCCAAGCAAAAATATTACTTTGAAAAATTTAACGTTTCTGAGCAAAAGGCAACCTTTTATTATTTGCCGACAGAAACAGTTAATGGTAAAGACTGTTATGCAATAGGGAAAAATCGTTATATTAGCGCAAATAACGTTGATAGCATAGATGGGTATCCTCTTATGTATAATGGCGTTACTTATGCTACTGTTCTCAAAAAGACGTCAACTCAAACATTAGCCAATGATTCTACTAAGCACGTTCTAAAAAAGGGTCAAAAAATCAAAGTTGATTTAGCGGTTGCGCCTTGGGCAGAAGACTTTGAAGGCTATATCTATCGCCTGCACGATTATCCTAACGAATATGTTGGTCAAAGTTACATTAAATTGAGAAACTATTTGCCAACATCAAGTTACGATGAACTTACATTCACCTATGTAAGGCCTAATACTACGACAAATACTAAATTCTATAATTTTAACGGTACTCCAACAGGTATCAGTTACAGGAACCGTGAGCAAAACCTCTTGACCGTTGATGGTCTTTATTACTTATGGGTACCTAGCGAAAACAAAGCAGAACTGTTTTATCACTTTTTAACCTACAGAATAGACAGAAGCTATTTTGTTAATAACGACGGCACTGACCTTAAAAAACCAGAGTTTGATAAAAGCAATAAACTAATTGAATCGACAGAAGATAAGATGCGTTATACTAACAGCTTCGTCAAAGCTAGTGAAGTTACTTTTGCAAGCGGAATTAAACTTACTCCTCTCAATACTGCTAAAGATGCTGAGAACGATCAGAAAGTAGCAACAAATAAGGATAAGCAAGAATTGCAAAGAAAATTTGAGGAAAATAAGAATAACAAGAATGTTAAGTGTGAGCAACAAAGTGCAGTAAGTAATTATAATAATGCTTTGATGATTGCTTCTTCTATTTTACAATCTCCAAAAGCAACGATTGCACAAGTAAAACAGGCAATTTGGCTACTTGACACAACCAAAATTCAATTAAGTACTTTAAACTTCGCTGAATGGAGTTAAATTAAAAAAATGGAGTTAGTCCACCAAATAAGAGTGGTTTAACTCTATTTTTATTACTTAATTTGAAAACTAACTAAATCACGCGAAAATATTGAAAGCCACGCAAAAGTTTAGGTAATTTATATAATAAAACCATTTTAAATATCAGTTTAGGGTACAATGATATTAACTTAAGAGATTTTTTGTGAGGTCATAAAATGAAATTTTTCAAGAAAGTTGGCATTGGCTTAACAGCCCTGGCCCTATCCACCACTCTATTTTTGCCATATACCGCTAACCCCCAAACAGTAGAAGCAGCTCAGAAAATCAAAGGAAAAGTCACGCTGCTTGAGAGCGATTATGTTTACAACCCGTCAGGCCATAAAATAAAATTGAAGCAAAATCGGGGTACACATAGCTATAACATTCCTAACGGCTTTAGCGCTGATCCCAAAGGCTATTTAACTACAGAAATGATAGTTTATGATGATGACAGTAGAACCAGTTATCCCTACTACGGCACTAAAAAAATTAACGGACAAAAATTTTACTACTTAGGGCATAACTATTACATTAATAGTGCTAATGTTTTAAAAGTCAATGGGCGCAATATCACACAAGGTAAATTGACTATCAAACACGATGCACTGATTTACACCAAGACTGGCAAAACAACGGGAAAGAAACTAAGAACTAATACAGTTGTCAAGTACCAGGGAAAAGCTAAGACTGCTACTAAAACACCCAAATATTTTTACTATCTTAAGGATGTCGCAAGGTACTTCCAGCCTAAATACGTATCTACCCACAAAATAAAAGGAAAATATTTTTACTCTTTAGGACATAATAGTTACATTAAAGCAGCTAACGTCGGCTACATTAATGGTCACATTGCTCGCTACAACGGTGTTTCGTCAGCGACTGTTCTTAAGAACACCGCCAGCATAACGGTAAATTATTCTGCCGTTAAACGTAAACTGAAAAAAGGACAGAAAATTAAACTCGATTTAATTGTTATTCCTTACCAAAATGATGGCTTTGAGGGTTATCTTTACAGACTGCACGACTATCCGGATGAATATGTTGATGAGAACGATGTTAAATTGAAAAAGAATTTGCCTATCATTGACTATCGCGACTTAGTTTATACTTACGTTACGCCAGTGACAGACAACAGCGCTGAACTTTATGACACAGCTGGCAAGACAATTGGTAAACGCATTATAAAGCCACAATACAGTAATCTGAAAGTTGATGGCTTAATGTATCTCTGGGTACCCGAGGAAAATAAGGCGGAACTGTTTTATCATTGTTTAAATTACAGTGACGCTAGTGTGATTGATGCCAACCAACCAAACCCGGTGCCAAATTCAGAGCCAACTTACCCTGCAAAAAAGCAAGCACTAATCTATGGCAATAACTTTATTAAGGTGAACGATGTGAGATACATCAGCGGGTTAAAGCTTAAAGCCCTGAATACAATTGCGCAGGCTGAAAATGGGCAAAAGATTGCGACAGGAGCTGACAAACAGGAACTGCTCACACTTTTTAATGAAGGAAAAAATCTAGCACAAAATAGCGCTTATCATGATCTTATGTCTAATTATGATTGTGCCTTAAGAAACGCTTCTGCTATGTTAAGGTCTGATAAGGCAACTGTCACACAGGTAGATGAGGCTGTCTGGTATGTTAAAACCGCTAAAAAGCAGCTGACAACTATGTCTACTCCGCCGGGTGATTAATTTTTTAACATAAACAAAAAGACTAATTCGTAATTAAAAAACGAACTAGCCTTTTTTGTCTTATCTATTTAAGCTTGAACCCTTTAGGCAGCTGGGGCTTTTTGCCATTATACATGACATAAGTTTCTTTAGGGCTCTTTTTAGCCGAATGGTTATACAGTTTAAGTAGCTGCTTTGCAGTATACTTTTTGCCCTTAGGCTTAGTAATTGTACCTTTGCCAACAGCTTGAATATGTTTAAATCCTTGACCTACTCCTGAACTCTTACGTATGCGATAATGCCCGAGCTTGACAACAAAGCCTTTTGAATTACCAGCATTTTTCAAAATCTGACTATTATGGATATTAAAATGGCTTAAATCAACTCCAGCGAGCTTTTGATCATTAGCAAACATTTCCGTTGAATCATACATTTTTGGTAACCGCCAGCCACGCAGATCAACAAAAACAAGATTATCACAGTCCATAAACATTTGGCTAACTCTGGTAACTTGGCGTGTATCCCAAGTATGCAGGTCAAGCTGCTCAAGACTTTTTGCGCCCTTAAACATTCTAAGCATATCAGTAACGTTGGTAGTATTAAAGTGTCTCAAGTCAATGTCTTTTAGACTGCTGTCGCCACTGAACATTGAATTCATCCAGCGAACGTTCTTAGTGTTCCAACCCGTTAAATTGAGTTTGGTCAAAGAGCTGTCTCCAGAAAACAGCGAGATCATATTAGTAACGCTACTGGTATCAAAACTACTTAAATCCAAACTAGTAACAGCTGGATTGTCTGCAAACATTTTTTCCATATCTTTAACTTTACTAGTATCAAAGTGACTGAAATTTAGCTGATCTAAATGAGCGAATTTTGCAAACATTCCCGACATATCTGTAACATTACCAGTATTAAAGCCACTTAAGTCAAGTTTAGTTAAGTCAGAACACCCTTGAAACATACTTTTCATGCTAGTGACGTTTTTGGTGTTCCAATTAGCTAAATCCAGATGATTGATGGCACTACCCGAAAACATTCTCTCCATATCAGTCACTTGACTGATATCAAAACTACTCAGATCAAGACTTGACAGATTTTCGGTACTGAAAAACATTCTAGACATATTTTTAACTTTACTAGTGTTAAAGTGCTTAAGATTTAGTTCAGGAACTTTTACTTCAGCAAACATACCAGCCATGTTAGTGACATTACTGGTATCAAAATTAGCTAGATCAAGTTCTATCACCTCGCTATCCGCAAACATCTCTCCCATATCGGTCACTTGGCTGGTATCAAAACTTTTCAGATTAAGATGTTTCATCAGGCTGTTTCTAAACATACCACTCATATTTGTGACTTTACTTGTATTAAAACTGCTCAAATCTACTTCTGTTAATGCTGTGTTGTCAAACATTCGTTCCATGCTAGTCACTTGACTGGTATCAAAGTGACTAACATCAGCTTTAGTTAGGGCTTTGTCATTGACAAAAAGCAAAGACATATTTGTCACCTGACTAGTATCAACTTTATCGAGGCCCGTAATATCCTCCAAATGCTCAAGACCGGCAAACTTTTCTGCCGAATTCGGAGCCATTTTAACCGGCGTTTCAAATACAATATGCTCAATATTGCCAGACCAGTTAAACTGCTCTAAAAACGGTGTGCTTGATAATTGACTGCTCTTTTGCGGACCACTAATCCGCAGGGTTCTGCTAATAATGTCATATTTTAATGTGCAGCCACCATCAGTGCCAGTCCAAAGACCGGCATCAGATGGCAAGTCAGTCGCACTAATTGGGACAACAGTAGGAGTCTCTGCTGCAGCAGCTACAGTTAAATTGGTTTGCATCGTTACGACTAAACCTAATGCCATTGCTGCAATGCCTATCCCTGTCTTTTTGACTAAATTGGGTAATTTCATCTTGACGCCTCTTTTCTCTTACTCTAATTATAAGGGTATTTTATTTAAAACTAATTAATAATTTAAAACTTAAGTTAAACTTTGCCAGACTGTTATTCTTTTACTGTAAGACAGGTATTATTCTACCTCTATATTAAGTTATAATAAATTTAATAGAAAGGATTAATAAGGAGATAAATCATGAAACTAACAAAAAAGATTGAATTGGCTATGACTGCTTTGATTTTAGTTACCACTCCATTTCTAACTAATTTTAGCCAAACGCAAATAGTTGCCGCTGCTAAAAGCAGTAAAGTGGCCGCAAAGGGGAAAATCACGTTAATCTACGATGCCCATCTCTATAATAAATATGGGCATAAAATTAAAAATAAGAACAAATATCTGCCTTATGCTGACGATGATGTCAATGGCTATAAGTATATTCCAAGATTTAATGCAGATGTTATGCAATACTACGACACCAAAATAATTAATGGTCAAAAATTCTATAATATTGGTAGTGATTGCTACATTAGTATGGCTGATATCAAAGAAGTCAACGGTAAAAATAGCAAAAAAGGCAAATTGGTTTTAAATCAAAAATCAGCCGTATACACTAAAGCCGGTAATAAGAGCGGTTATACTTTACCTAAACGAGCCATTGTTAAGTATCAAGGCGCAGTTAAAGAGGCCAAATCAAAGCCAAAATACTATTATAGTAAGTATTATAAATCAGATGACAATGAGCATTATTTCTATCTTCCACTTACTAAAATTAAGGGCAAAAATTATTATGCAATCGGACAAAACCATTATATCAAAGCCAATAATGTGACAAGTCTTGATGGTTACCCCCTGATTTATAATGGTGTCACAACAGCCACCGTCTTAGAAACGACAGCAACTCAAACTATCAAAAATCAGAAAACAAAACGTATTTTAAAAAAGGGCCAGAAAATAAAAGTTGATTTAGCTGTTAGGCCTTGGGCCGAAGATTTTGAAGGCTATATTTTCCGCCTGCATGATCATCCTAACGAATACATATATGAAAATTATATCAGTTTGAGAAACTACTTACCTACTTCCGATTACCTTGCTCAAGTCTGTAGTTTCGTCAAAGCAAAAACTTCTACAAATGTTAAGCTGTATGATGTCACAGGCAATCCTATTGGGGTTAGTTTTAATACTGCAGAGCTGTCTGCTTTCAATGTTGATGGCTTATTCTATATTTGGAATAAGGCTGAAAACAAAGCTGAATTGTATTACCACCTTCTAAGCCGCAGCTTTAACAGAAAAGACCTCAACAATAATGACGGAACGCAATTAAGCAGTCCTACAGATGATGAAAAGACCAATGAGAATAGTTTATCTACGACTGAAAAAATAATTTCCGTTAACAGTTTCGTCAAAGCAAGCGATGTAAACTTTTATGACGGTATAAAACTTTCGCCTTTAAATACTCCATTAGAAGCTGAACAGAAACAAAAAATAGCAACTGACAACGATAAAGCACAACTACAGAAAGCCTTTGATTCTGAGCAGCAAAATGATACTGGCAGTAGCCGCCATGCTGGGCTTGCACTTGGTTATGACTATGCTTTAGTCAACGCAGCTGTTGTTTTAAGGTCAACTAAAGCAACATTGGCACAGGTAGACGAAGCACTTTGGCTATTAGAAACCACTAAAACACAGATAAAAACTTTATACTTCGAAGATTTTAGTTAAAGTTTGCTAGAAAGACAAACTAAAAAGGATTAGTTCAGAAATGAGCTAATCCTTTTATTTTGCTAAAAATTAAAAATGAAATAATTTTGGCAGTTGCGGTTTTTTGCCATTATACATGACATAGGTTTCTTTAGGACTCTTCTTGGCAGAATGACTATAAAGTTTTTGTAGCTGCTTTGCAGTATACTTTTTGCCCTTAGGGTTTCTAATTGTTCCTTTGCCAACAGCTTGAATATGCTTAAAGCCTTTACCCACTCCCGAACTCTTGCGCAACTTGTAGTGTCCTAACTTGACTGCAAAACCTTCAGGATTGCCAGCTTGTAGTAATATTTGACTGTTATGAATATTAAAATGACTAAGATCAACGCCAGTCAGCTTTTTATCATGATAGAACATTTGCGTTGAATCATCTAGCTTGGACATTTTCCATCCACGTAAGTTAACGTATGTTAGATTAGGACAATCCATAAACATTCTAGCAGTTTCAACAACTTTACTCGTTTTCCAGCCGCGTAAGTCTACAGTTTCCAATTTGGTATCATTTCTGAATAGGTCAATCGTGCTGTAAAGATTTTTAGTGTTCAGCTTGCCCAAATCGACATTAACTAAATTTTTATCGTTTCTAAACATGTTTCCCATATCCGTCAAACTCTTGGGGTTCCATCCCTTCAAGTTTATTTCCGATAAAGCTGTACAATTTCTGAACATATTGAAAGTACGCGTAACTTTGCGAACATCAAAGTGACTAACATCAATTTTCTTAACGTTTGCAACTTTTTCAAACATACCAACCATATAAATGACATTGCGGGTGTCCAATTTACTTAAGTCCAGTTGATCAAGATGGTTAAAGCCGGAAAACATGCCTGTCATATCCTCAACCTTACCGGTATTCAAATTGCCCAAGTCGAAATCTGTTAGGCTATTCATATTTTTAAACATATACTGAGTGTCTGTTAAGTTACGTGTATCCCAGCCAGTGGTATTTACCTTTACTAAATCAGATGAGTCAGCAAACATATACGCCATTGTTGTTACATTTTGGGTGTCGAAATGGCTTAAATCAAGACTGGTTACTTTTTTAAGCTTCTCAAACATGCCGTTCATTTTAGTAACATTGTGAGTATCAAAATTACTCAAGTCTAAATCAGTTAGGCTGTCATTTGCAAACATCCCACTCATATCTGTCACTTTCTGCGTGTTAAAGTTTTTAAGATTAAGTTGTGTAACTTTAGCATCCGCAAACATTTTGGCCATGTTAGTTACGTTACTGGTATCAAAGTGGTCTAAGTCCAATTGATTAACAACAGTATTGTTAAACATATTTCCCATATCGGTTACTTTGGATGTATTGAAATTCTTCAAATCCAACTGGTTGGCCTTTGCGGATTCAAACATGCTATTCATGTTCACTACATTTTTGGTATCAAAGTGACTGACATCTAGTTCGGGCGCTCCTAGACCAAAAAACATTTGGCTCATATCAGTTACCTGGCTAGTGTCAAAGTGACTGACATCAAGATCCGTTAAGTTCGAATCGCTTAAAAAGAGCTTTGACATATTAGTTACTTTACTAGTATCAACTTTGTCTAGGCCTTTGATATCTTGTAGTGAACTTAATTGAGCAAATTTTTCTTTTGAATCAGGTGCCAGCTGTACCGGATTTTCAAAAGAGATGTGTTTAATATTTCCCGCCAAACTGAGCTCTTTAGTAAAAGGTGTGCTGGAAAGCTGTGCACCTTTAGCACCACTAATAGTCAATGTATTAGTAAGAACATCATATTTCCACGTGCAATCTCCATCTGTACCTGTCCAAAAGCCCAGCTGAGTATTAGCAGTATTTGTGTTAGCCAGTTGTGTGCTATCGGTTTTATCATTTGCAGCAGGTACAGTAGCGGCCGCAAAAACATGCGAGGTAAGGCCGCTTCCACTCGTCACTCCTAAGAGTGTCAAAGCTACACCAATGCCTATTTTTGGTAGATTAGTTCGTCTTACTTTTTGAAATTTCATATTTTATTCCTCCTCTTACAACTTATTTTAGTCCTTTAAAATCAAATGATATCGTCTTTTTCCTCTTCCTGGGCTAATTTCCAGCCCGTCATAAAGTGCTGTTCACGTAAAGAACGCAACTCGTTATAGTCACTATCCAGGCTATCAATTGCATCCTGTAACTTTTTATTTTGCTTACGCATCTGATTTAGTTCTGGATCATTGACCACACCCTTAAGATGCATTTTTGCCGCTAATTCACGTCTTTTTTGTTCAAACTCTCCTTTAAGTGTTGCCAATGCATTTTCATACTTTACCAGCTTCTGGTTGACTTGGGGAATCTGGCTGTTCAGCTTAACAAACAATTCATAAGGCATATTAGACTTAATTCGATTGCATTCCTGACAAGATAAAATCAAATTATCGAGGTCATTATTGTGTGAAAGTGAAACGGGATCCTTATGATCAACACTGCGTCCCCTTCGGCCACAGTATTGGCAGCGGTAATGGTACTTGGCCCGAATACGCTCACGATCAATATAGTCGACTTCATTAAGTTTAAAATCAACACTCAAGCCCATTTTTTCAAGGTTTTCGGCAAAGGTTAATTCAAGCTTGGGAAGAAAGTCGCTTTTTCCTGTTTCACTGTCAATTATTGCTTGATTAAACTCGGTTCGTTTAAGCTGCTGTTGGGCCAACTCATTTCCATCGTAATCTTGGATAAAGGCCTCATAACGTTTTCGCTGATCTTTTTTGGTGACCAAAAAAGCGGCCTCTTCATCATCTTTCGTTGTTTCATTTTTGCCAATAAAAGTATAGAGCAGTCCTTGGGCAAAGATTGCAACCGCCATATTGGCAAAGTCCGCTGGTTCTTTTCCACTTTGAATACAGATATCACAAATGCTGGTCAATTGTGGATTCATTAACCCCGCTTGTTTAAAGTGTCTTGAATTGATGCGCAATCCGCATGCACTGCATTGAAATTTCACTTTACCACTGCTCCTTTTGGCTAAATGCTTCTTAAGTCAATTTTACCCCAAATTATGGTAAGAAAAAAAGCGGATCACAATTGATCCGCCTTTATCGTTTTTATTTCAGACTATTTGTTTTCGTCTGCTTTGGCCTTGTTCAAGAAAGCAACAACTGCTGCTACGTGAGCAACACGCTTCTTACCGTTTTTCTTGTTCTTAGGTCTTTGGTTTGGTTCACAACCAGTGTTGTAATTTTCACCTTTACGCATAGTACTATACTTCCTTTCAGATTTTCGAAAATCTCATTTAGTTTACCACGTAAGGCTCAAGCAGGCAAGGATGCTTCTTTAAAAGTAACTTATTACCATTTATTTTTTCACAAAAACAAAAAGACAATCTAAATTAGACTGTCTTTTTGCATTTAATTAAAAAGTTTTAGCGTATTAGTTGTTACTATTTCTATTTATTATATTCATTAACTGTGACAGCACCGTCAATCACGCCGCCATCGTCTGCAAGACTCATTGCTGCATTCTTTTCATCAACAACTAAGTCGTTACCTAAGTATTGCATTTCAGCAGGACTAGTATATAAATCAAGGCCTGCATTGTTCTCAACTTCAATTGTAAAGTCAGGGTCTTTTTGATCCAAAATCACAAATTGGAAACTTGAACCAACGGTGCATGTACCACCAACGTCAGAATATTTATTAGAACCATCATTCAGTGATAACAAAACTACCTGGCCATCTTTAACTTGGCCCTTAATCTTATCTGCAGCTTCAGGTTTGATATTTACTTTAACAGTTTCTGAATTACTCATAATAAAATTACCCCCTAATCTTTGTCTGTTTCCCTAAGTATAGGGTATAGTAAGTTGTGAAGTCAAAAATTATGTTTATTAATCTTGCAGCCTTTTTGCTAGCCAAAAATATATATTGCGAACACAGAAAAAAAAGCTCAAAATAGACTTATTGACTTTGGATGATTGTAATGTGTGAAAGGGGACATTTTATGACCGTCTTAAAAAAAGTTTTTAGTGACCGCATTTTGCAAATTACTGCAGTGGTGACACTGATAAGCCTTTTTTTCGCTAGACCACGTCTCGAAGACATTAATTTACATACGATTTTTTCTGTAGCTGCAATGCTAACTATCATTCAAATCTATGCTTACTTGCATGTTCTTGATGTTTTAGCCTATAAATTGACTAGTATTGCTGATAACATGCAGAAATTGAATATCTTGTTCACCTTATTAGCAATCATCTCTGGAATGTTCTTAGGTAATGACATAACTGCTCTTACCTTGATTCCACTATATTTAAATATTGCCAAAAGATGCGATTTACCACAAATTTTGCCGGTTACGTTAATTGGCATGGGCGCAAATATCGGCGCCGCGTTTACGCCATGGGGTAATCCACACAACATTTTTCTTGTCAGCAAGTACTCTGTTAATGCGCTTGAGTTTTTCTCGTGGTCATTGCCATTACTACTTTCTGCTTTGGTGATCGCATTCATTATCTTTCACTTTATTCCGCGCACCAAGATTCCAGTTCAAGATATTAAACAAATTGATATTAGTGTACGACCAACTGTTATCACTACCGCAGTTTTCGCTCTGTTCTTTTTGGGTGTCTTTAAAGTTATCAATGTAGTAATTCCAATGATTGTTGCGATTATCTTGGCTCTACTAATTAATCCCAAAATTTTACTAAAAGTGGATTACGCACTATTACTAACTTTTACCTGCTTTTTTATTTTCATTAGTGATATCCAACAGATTCCAATCGTCGTTAGTTTAATTCACGCAACGGTGAATTCTGAAACTTCTACCTACTTTACTTCCATCCTCTCAAGCCAAGTCATCAGTAACGTACCTGCAACTATCTTAGTCGGTAAGTTCACCACTCACGCCAAGGCACTGTTTCTAGGCTCTAATATCGGTGGCTTTGGCTCACCAATTGGCTCAATGGCTAACATGCTAGTACTCAAGACCTTTACACAAAATGCCTCAGTTTCACGCGGTGAATTTTTCAAAAAATGGATTGTGATGCAGTTCGCCGGTTTGCTTATTTTGACTTTAATTGGCTGGGTACTGCTCCTAGTTTAAAAGTTAATTATTTATTAGGTTTTACCAGTAAACGCTGTGTAAAGCCTTTTTTTATATTCAAGTGCACAGTTATCAGTTATAATTAACTAATATTATTCTAGGAGGAAAAACAATGTCTAATCTTACCTTAACAATTTGGATAGCAGTAATTATTGTCGTATTAATATTGGCAATTTATATCGCTATCTACAATGGCTTGCAAAAAGCCAAAGTATATACTGACGAAGCTTGGAGTCAAATTGATGTTCAGCTAAAGCGTCGTAACGACTTAATTCCTAACTTAGTTGAAACCACCAAAGGTTATGCTAAGCATGAAAGTGAGACACTAGAAAAGGTAGTTCAACTGCGTAATCAATTAACTAACATTCCTAGTGATGATCACGCTGAAACTTTAAAGGTATCGAATCAGCTTTCAGATAGCTTAAAAACTATTTTTGCTTTATCAGAAAACTATCCTGACTTAAAAGCAAACCAAAACTTTGCTAAATTGCAAGAAGAATTAACTAACACTGAAAACAAAATTGCTTATTCAAGACAGCTTTACAACTCATCTGCTGCTCTTTACGATCAAAAGCTATTAACCTTCCCTTCAAATATTGTTGCTGGAATCCACGGCTTCAAAAAGGTTGATTACTTGCAGACAGCCGAAGCTGAAAAAGAAGTTCCTAAGGTTAAATTTTAGATACTAATCTCATGTTATTTCAACAAATTGCTCGTAATAAACGAAAAACAGCTGGCATCATGGTGGTGTTTACGCTCATTTTAGCTCTTGCTGGCGTTGGATTCGGCTATCTTTTTGCGGACAATCCAATCTTGGGGCTGATTATTGCCCTTGTTGCTTGTGCAATCTATTTACTAATAGTTTTGCCCAATCCAGCTAACTTAGTAATGAGCTTGAATCATGCCCAAGAAGTTCATGAAGCCGACAATCCCGAGTTATGGCATGTTGTTCAAGACATGGCTCTTGTTGGTAAAGTTCCGATGCCGCGTGTTTTCATCATTAATGATGCTAGTCCAAATGCCTTTGCAACAGGGCGGGACCCTGAGCATTCAGCGGTGGCAGTTACACAAGGACTCCTCGACATGATGAATCGTGAAGAACTCGAAGGCGTTTTAGGACACGAAATCTCTCACATTAGAAACTATGATATTTTAGTTTCAACCATTGCCGCTGTTTTAGTAGGTGTTATTTCATATTTATCTGGTATTGCCAGCCGCTATATCTGGTGGATTGATGATGATCGTGATAGTGACAATGATAGTAACAACGCTATTGTAATGGTTTTTAAAATTGTTGCGATTGTCTTTGTTCTTATTTTGGGACCACTTTGTGCTAGTCTTGCGCAAATGGCATTATCGCGTAATCGCGAATACTTAGCAGATGCTTCCTCAGTCGAATTAACACGTAATCCGCAAGGATTAATATCTGCTTTGGAAAAAATTGATGGTTCCGATCCAATGAAACAAGCAGATCCAAGTAGCGCAGGAATGTACATCGAAAACCCACTTCATAAAAGGGGTACTACACATTTATTTGATAGTCATCCACCTACAAAGGACCGAATTGAGCGGTTAGAAAAAATGTAATTTTAGTTATTAAAAAATGCATCCCTTAATAGGGGTGCATTTTTTGCTCATTTTATTTCAGATTAATATTGGCCTGTCTAAACAGTTCAGCCCGCATTTGAACAGGCGTTTCATGATAGTACTCACCGAACTTTTTATAAAAGAATGATTTCCCATTATAACCCACTCTAGTAATAATTTCCTTGACTGAAATGTCGGGACGGGCAAGTAAATTGCGCGCTTCCTGCATTCGTCTCTCGTCAACGTGCTCGACAAAACTTTTACCAGTCTTCTGCTTAACCAAGGTCGAAAAGTAATTCGGATTCAACCCAAAATGCTTGGCCGCTTCATTCAAAGTAACATCGGCAAAGTTCTCATCAATGTATTGTTCCAAGGCTGTTTGTGCAAATTTAGGTGCAGCAGTCGGCGCCTTTTCAAAGTCCTTGTTTCTAAGTGCTGCTACAAATAAGATACTAAGCTCGGCAAGCACCATGTTTTCAACAAAAAGATTCTGATTAAGATATTCATCGATAATCTTTTTCATTATTTGTGCAGAGCTCGACATTGCTGAACAGTTTAAATTTAATAGTCTGTTTGTTGTCATTAGCTTACTGATGTGATCAATTACAGCTTTTTCTTGTTCACTAAAGTACTGTTTCTTTTTTAAAGTAAATTGTTCGGACAGCCTTTGACTAAGTTCTATTTTAACTAGTAAATCTTTTTTGCCCTGCTTTTCCACTTCATATTCACTCTTTTTTTGCAAAAGAATAATATTACCAGCAGAAATCGTGAACGCCTGACCGTTAATTTTGGTTTTTGTAGTCCCAACAGCTTCATAAAGAATCGTTAGTCCTGTTGTTTGATAACGATGGACCCCGCCGTTATGATTTTCGAGGTTAATTGTAAACAAGTCAAAGTCATTACTGCCTGGACTCAATCTTATTTCATTGGAATCAGAAGTAGTTGCATCAATTACACTTGTTAAATACTGTTCCTGTTTCACCGTTGCCATAGTTATCACCCGCCTATTAGTATCTTTTTTTCATAATTTTATTATATCGTAATTTTTAACCCTAAGTTGGACTTGAGCTATCATTTTTAACAAAAACCCGTATGCTTTTTTCACTTCTTGATGCAATCTAGACAAGTACTAGGTTCTTTTTGTATAATAATCATGAATATACTAAAGGGGTGCCGTTAGGCTGAGAATATACCCATTGAACCTGCTTTGGACAATGCCAGCGAAGGGAAACTAATTATTTTGCGCCGTTGAACATCATTGTTCAATGGCTTTTTATTTATCTTGGTAAGAAAAATTGATCAGAACAAACCAGCTCTCATTTTCATACGACGAGCAACAGAAAATACTTAATAACATTACACTCGAAATTCCAACTAGCAAATTTTCGCTACTCATTGGGCCTACTGGCTGTGGTAAGTCCACTTTGTTAAAAATTTTAGCCGGCCTTTATCCTAAATATGCTGGTAAAGTTAGTGGAACAGTTGAACTAGATGGATTACGTTCCGCGATGATGTTTCAAAATGCCGGTGAGCAGTTTACTATGGCAACTCCACGAGAAGAAATAATTTTCGCTCTCGAAAATTTACAACTAAGTAGTGATCAATATCTAGAGCGACTTAACGATGCAACCAAGTTTACGCAAATTGAACAGTTACTGGATCAGAAAATAACGACACTATCGGGTGGTGAGCAACAACGAGTTGCACTAGCTGTCTTAGTCGCAATGGATGTTGATTTGTTTTTACTTGATGAGCCGTTTGCTAGCTGCGATCCTGAAGCACGTCAATTTTTAATTACTAAATTGGCGCATTTAAGGGATAAAGGAAAAACGATTATTTTAACTGACCATGTTTTGACTGGCTATGAAAACATTTGTGACTACTTGTTTCAATTTAAACGTGATAATGTCACGCTGCTAGATGAAGCAAGTAAAAATGAACTATTGCATGATAGTCAACAGGAACACACTTATACTTTTGCCCTTCCTGAAAATGAAACTCCATGTTTTGTTTTAACTAATGCTCAAGTTGAACAAAATCGTATTCTGTTAAAGCAAGACCATCTAAACATCATTGCTGGCAAAACAACACTAATTACCGGTGCCAACGGTGTTGGCAAGACTTCATTATTTAATGTTCTGACTAAAATGCTCCCGTACAGAGGAAGTATTACCTACGACAAGCGGGAAATCCGTAACCAGACGACAAGAAAATACTTACTGGAAGTTGGGCAAATTTTTCAAACCGCAACTGACCAATTTATTGCCGTTTCGGTTGAAGACGAAATCAAGCTCAGTCTGAAGCAAGCAAAAGACAGCTACTTTACAAAAGAAAAAATAGCCGAGATGTTGGATTATCTCGACTTAAGTCAAACCAAAGATCAAGTTGTCTATTCTCTTTCAGGCGGTCAACAAAAGAAGTTGCAGATTTTATTAATGTTAATTTCCAGCCAAAAAGTGTTACTGATTGATGAGCCATTGAGTGGCTTAGATCATGAATCGGCACAAAAGGTCATGAACTTATTGCATGAGAGTCAGAAACAGCGACACCAAACGTTGCTTATTATCAGTCATGAATTAACTAATCTTGCCGACTGGTGTGACTACCATTTAATTTTTAGTAATCATTATTTAACGTACAGTAATAAGTGAGGTAAAAGATGAATCCTAGTTTCAAATTTCTTTTAGCACTAATCATTTCAATTGAGTTATCGCTTAAAACTAGTTTAACAACCAACTTATTGGTAATTGTTTTTGCTGTTGTCTATTTACTTACGCAAAAAATCAAATTTAAAAGTCTATTGTTCACCCTGCTTACGCCATTAATTGCGGCATTCACCATTTTTGCGACTCTTTACTGGTTTGCCCCGCAGCCTAACCTCGAAAATGCACTCAGTCTATCTAGCCGTATTTATGTCTACACACTAACAATCTGTTGCGTATCGATCAAAACAACTGCAGAAGAATTAGCCCGTTCACTCGAACAGAATTTTCATTTACCAAGTAAGTTTGCTTATGGCGTCTTGGCCGCATTAAATATCATTCCCCAAATGAAGCGAGCAGTTAAGCAAATTCGCATTGCTGGAATGATGCGCGGAGTTTACCTCAGTTTTTGGTCACCAGTTTTATACTTCAAAGCCATCTTGGTAGCGCTGAATTCAGCTGAAAATCTGGCGCAAGGAATGGAATCTCATGGCTACGTCGAAGGTGCGAAACGCTCGGTGATTGTTGCCGTGCCACTTAAAACCAGTGATTGGCTATGGAGTGGCGTCATCTTAATATTAGTCAACCTTGCACTGTTTACCTTAAAGTAACAAAAAATAGTTCCATCAAGTTAATACTTTTTGGAACTATTTTTATTTACTCAAATGAATTTCTCGATCAAACATGCTATTCATGCGTTCATTGAAGTTATGTGCAATGAAAACAACGGTGTTAGGCTTCTGCAGTAGTTGTTGCAAGATTTCCAGTGTTGCTGTTTGATCAATCGCGCTGGTTCCCTCGTCAATTAATAAAATATTACTATCATGGACCTGTGCACGTGCCAAAATGATTTTTTGTCTTTGACCACCGGAAATATTCAGCTTTTGTAGATTAATTTCAGTATTAAGACCTTGTGCAAAAGATGATGTATCAGTGAGACCCATATTTTGACCTACTATTTCAGCCAGACCATCCAGCTGATCGTTAAACATTGTAATATTACTTTTAACAGTGCTTGGGAACAAAATAGGATCCTGTGCAATATAACCAATCTTAGTAAGATCAGGTTCAATAATTTCACCTGCTTGATTCATAAACTCAAGTTGCCCAGAGCTAGGCGCAAGAAAGTTTAAAATCAATTTAAATAAAGTTGATTTACCTGCTCCACTATCACCAGTAAGTAAAATCTTCTCACCATACTTGACCTCAATATCTGGAAACTTTAGGGTTTCACCATTTTGAAATTTCACTGCTAAGTCCTTTGTCCTGAAGGCGTAGGGACTTTCATGGATTTCAGTTTCACTATGCTCTCTTACAGGTAAAGTTTCCGCGGTAATCTTGTCTCTCAATGAACTAGTGCCCTTAATTAAGCCTAGATAAAATGGCAAATATTCAATCCCAATAGACATATAAGTACTAAAATTACCGATAACGGCAATCGCACCGAAAGGAGCCATATGACCTTTAATTAGCACCCCTGTCCATACAAATAAGGCAAAAATCATTATTTGCGAAATACTACCAGTAATAATTGATAAAACTTGTTGTTTCGCAGTTTGGTTTAGTTTTGCATCCTCCAACTTTTTTGCACCTACATGCAACACCTTCATTAAGTGTTCGCCCGCTGCATAACGTTGCAATTCGGTAATTCCACTGAGCCATTTTTCAATCAAATCTAAATATTGACTATTTTTAAGCGACACATTCTCCATTGCCCTTTGAATTGGCTTATCAATTAGTTTAGGCAAAAATATTGAGCATAAGACTGTTAGTAGGGTTATCACTAACAGCGTCCAATTAATCGTCAACAATGCAATTACGGAAAAAATAATATAGCCAAGAAAATTACAGATAGTTGGTAGCAAGTTAAAGTACTGATCATTTACCATGTTCAAATCATTTGTCAGTTGATTCTCAACTTCAGCGACTTGATAAGTTCTTTTTTCATCATAAAGATGTCTAAGAATCTTGCCCCTTAATTGCTGATTAAATTCCCTAATATGAGTAGCTAGTAGATAGTTGGACACCATATCAAAAAAGTTGGAGAGCAAGTAGCCCAGTAATGAGGCAAGCACGATTATTAGCCAAGCCTTTTTATTATGGTCTCGTAAAGTGTTAATTTCCAACATATTAAGGTAAGCAGCAGCAATTAAGACAAAGGGCTGCATTAGACTTGAAAAGGCAATTACCCACACCCGTAAGCGATTCGTCCGATAAAATGTTTTAAAATTCATCTTTTTCCTCTTTGTTGCTTACTAATTTAATTTCTTTATCAAACATTGCCTTAACTTTATCGTTCAAATTATGAGCAATTACTACAATCGTTTTGTCAGAAGTAGTCAGCTCGTGCATGATTTTCTCTGTAGCAGCACTATCAATTGCACTCGTAGCCTCATCTAACAGAACAATGTCATTTTTAAAGATTTCTTCCCTTGCCAAAATAATTTTTTGCCGTTGACCACCAGAAAGGTTGCCTTGATCTAAGTCAACTTCAGTATTGATCCCTAGCGGAAAACGGGCCACATTTGATGTTAGTTGAACTTTGTTAAGAACGCCTGGTACCTGATCTAAAAGTTGCTTTTTGAACATCGTAATATTGTCAGCAATCGTACCAGGAAATACTTTGGAATCTTGTGCTAAATAGCCAATTTCATTTGGAGCAGGTGAAAATTGCTTGCCTTCTTCCGTTTTAAAAATAATTTCACCGTGATACGGTTTAATTTCACCTAAAATTGCTTTAAACAAGCTGGACTTACCGGTGCCACTATCACCGGTTAGCAAAACTTTTTCACCCTTGTTGATAACAAAGTCAGGATATTGAAGCTCCTTTTTTGACCCATATTTCAGCACCAAATCGTGGATTTCAATTTTATTAATCGAACTGTTTGAAACGGGTTTGCTCTGCACTTTTTCGGTCAATTGCTTAGTCTGATGATTGACGCTCAGCGTGGATCTAATTTTGACTGTAGCAGCCGTGATGGCCATAACTGCAGAAAAAACATTGTATGCAAAGGCTGTAGACGACAGCACTGCACCAATTTTGATATACCCAGCAAAAAACAAAACACCCGCCAGAAAAGCAATTGAGATTTGACCAACTGTATTGCCAACACCATTTATTGCACTAGAGTACATTTCTACTTCGGTCCGTTTCACCTTAGACTTCTCTAATTTGTCTGAATATTTGCTCAGCTTCCTGTTTAACATTGACCACGAATTATACCGTCGCAATTCATTTAAACCAGCAATCCAATCGCCGATTACGGTCAAAAGTTTTCCGTTTTGTTGGGAGACTTGCATATTTGCTTTAGCAGTTCGCTTTGCCATAACCTTAGGCAAATATAAGTCAAGAACAATGAAGAAAGCCGTCACTATGGCAAAAATCCAGTTAAGGTCAAAGAGTGCTCCCACCGACATTAAAATAATGAATAGATTACTCAAAATCTCAATCCAAGGTAGTGCATATTTACTGGTTAGTAAATCAAGGTTACTTTGTAACTGGTTTTGCATCTCCGCGGTAGTCAAATTGTTGGTTACATAAAAGTGCTTAACCATTTTGGTTCTTATTTCATCTACATATTCTTGAATTTGTTTATTAAATAAATAAGTAGCGATTGGCAAAATAAAAAAGCCAGAAATAGTAGGAATTAGTTCAATTACCTGCCAGTAAATAAAGCCGCCTAGGTTACCACTTCCCAAGTTGTTGATGGCGTATTGATAAATATATAGATCAAGCGTTCCAGTAACAGCGTATACGAAGTACAGCAAAATCACACAAAGAGCGCGCTTATTATTGACTTTAATCAGTCCTGATAACGTCATTGTGTTGCCTTCCTAATAAAATTAAATATTTATTAAATAAAAATAATACTATAGAAGAATCTGCTGTTTGTAAATAGTTCTTGGCTACTTATTTTTTAAACGCAACAATATTCCATCATGCTACCCTGAGAAATTGCACCTGAATTAAGGCTACACTAAAAGGCCTGATGCCGATTGAGTATCGACACCAAGCCTTAGTAAATAATCATCAATATTGTTGATTCAATTTTTAGACCAATAAGCTTAATACTATTTGCTTAAATTATACGCAGTTATTTGAGTCATAACTGGCTTATCTGCAGTTAAAACTATCCTTGGTTCATTCTTAGTATAGTAGCGTTCTGAAAAGACTAATTCCCCATCATTTATAAAGAACTCAACCGAGCTTGTATCGATAAAAATGCGGAGTTTAAGTTCATCACTTGTATTCACCTGGCCAAAGCGCTTAGCGTCATTGGGCTCTTTATCGCTGCGCTTTATAACGACTTCATTTGTAGCACTATTAAAAGTGAGCGTTAAGATGTTGCCCGCGCTTTCTTTCAAAGTAAATACTAGCTGCTTACCTTTCCAATTTTCTAATGAAAAGTTTAACAGTAGTTCTACATGTTGGGCGTCAAAAACATTGATCTGTTCATTTTCCACAGCAAGTTTCTGGTCCACTTCTTTTTTCTGCCGCAATGCTATTAGTTCTTCCACCGGTGTCATCAGCAAGCGATTATCTTTTAACTTCAGTTCACGCGGCAAAGTTAATGCTCCTGACCACCCGTCTGCTTGCTCGGGAAAGTTTGAATGCCACATGTCCATCCAGCCAAATAAAATTTGCCTGTTATCTGGCGTGCGCATTGTTTGTGCAGCATAAAAATCATGTCCATGATCTAGTTCGGTAAAGCAGCCATGTTCAAAGCGATTATTTTGATAATCCATCTGGCCAACAAAATAACCTGTTTGGTGGCAATTTAAGTACTTTTTACCGGCTGACTCGATGCCTTGTGGTGAGCAAAGCAAAATATCCTTACCATTTAAAGAAAAGAGGTCAGGGCACTCCCACATATATCCTTCTTCAGCAACATTTGTGGCTTCAGCGATTGGCCCTAAATATTGCCAGTGGTATAAGTCATTTGACTGGTAGGTCAAGACTCGTCCCAGTCCTTCTTTACTTTGACTTCCTATTACCAAATAAAATTTGTCGTTATGGCGCCACACTTTAGGGTCACGAAAGTATGCCGAGTTATCAACAGGAGCAGACTCAATAACCGGGTTATGGTCATACTTTTTAAAATGCACACCGTCTTCACTAAAGGCCACATTTTGCGTTTGACAGAATTGCTCATGCTTATTGTCACAGTAGCGATTTCCGGTATAAATAAGAAAGAGACGACCATCTTTTTCGATTGCACTTCCTGAATAGCAGCCGTCACAGTCTGGTTCGCTGTCAGGAGCAAGCGCAATTGGTAATTCTTCCCAATGCACTAAGTCCTTACTGCGATAGTGTCCCCAGTGCATTGGTCCCCATTCAGCTGAGTAAGGATGATATTGATAAAAAATATGATAGTAGCCCTTAAAATAAGAAAAGCCATTTGGATCATTCAACCAACCTGCAGGCGTTGAAATGTGATAATTTAAGCGATAACGCTCGTTTGTTACTTGGACTGCTTTTTTCATCATTTACTCCTTTCAACCGAATAAATTCATTCACCGTCATTAAAGCAGAACTTTATTAATTAAACAAATAAAAAGAGAACAAAATAATTTGTTCCCTTTTAACGTAGCAATATCCCTAACTCAGCTAATACTACTTATGATAAGGACTGCCATTATTAATCATAAACCCGCGGTAAATTTGCTCAATCAGCACGACGCGCATTAGCTGGTGCGGCAGAGTTAATTTGCCAAAGCTAATCAAATCATCCGCACGCTTATTCACAGCCTGACTTGTTCCAAGACTGCCACCAATTACAAAAGTTACGTCCGAATGACCATAAAGAGCCAAGTCACTCAGTTCTTTTGCAAAGTCCTCACTAGTACGTTCCTTACCCTTAATTGCAGTTACATAAACGTACTCACGCTCCTTTATTTTGCTTAAAATTCTGTTACCTTCAAGCTCCTTGACTTGCTCCTGTTGTGCCTCACTAAGCTTCTCAGGTGCCTTCTCGTCTGGGACCTGCACAATTTCTATTTTTGCAAAGCGACTCAGTCTTTTTTGATATTCCGCAATTGCGTCCTTGAAATACTTTTCCTTTAATTTGCCTACGCATACAATCTTAATATTCATGATTCCTATTTTATCCCCTAATTCGCATTGTTTCCACCTAGTTTTTCCACACCTGTGAATAAACTTTTTCTATATTTTGTGCCTCTCTTGCAAAAGGGACCGATACCTAGTGCTACTTAAAAAAATTTGGCCTGGTTTGTCAAATTTACCCACATTTTGCCTTTTGATAATTATTATTCACAAACTTTAGGCTCTAATCGTTGTTGCACCGGTTTGAACAGTTGTTTGTTTTAACTACTTAGTGTTATTGTTTACACACAAGTCACAGGTTATGCACAGTGGTCTTACAACTATTACCCCATATTTATGCACAATCCACAAAGTTTTCCACAGTTATCAACAAGCTTTTGCAAAATAGTTTTTTCTTGACAGCCTAGAAAATCGAACTATTTAGTGTTTCGCAATTATTTTGTTAGCAAAAAGGCTATACCAGCAATTAAAATCGCTTAATATAGCCTTTTTTATCTCTAATTAATGAATATTCTCAAAACTAGTTGGATTCAAGTTTTGCACGTAAATTAATTTCTTTTCCACCACGGTTAACGGTTAAAGTTACCGTATCACCAATTTTGTGATTATACAAAATGGTGTGTAACGATGCCACATCTGAGACTGTTTTGTTGTCAACCTTAATTATTACATCGCCAACTTTAATTCCTGCATGTGCGGCAGAGCTATTCTTATTCACAGTTGCGACATATATTCCGTCCTTTAAATTGGACTTAATATTGAGATGTTTGCGATAACTTGAAGGTATTCCTTGAAGAGCAATGACCTTAACGCCAAGTTGTGGTCTAACGATCTTACCCTTTTTAACAAGTTGGTTAACAATGTTGACTACTTCGTTTGAAGGAATTGCAAATCCCATTCCTTCAACTGAAGTACCATCACTTGATTGCGAAAGTTTCATTGAGTTAATCCCAATCACTTGCCCAGCAGAGTTAACTAGCGCACCACCTGAATTACCTGGGTTGATTGCGGCATCCGTTTGAATAACTGTTTGTTGGTTAGCAGAAGAGGTTGTAATGCTACGTGCAGGCGCTGAAATGATTCCTTGCGTAACCGTTGAGGCGTATTCACTGCCAAGCGGTGATCCAACTGCAATAACCGTTTGTCCAGCCTGAAGGGTCTTAGAATCGCCAAATTCAGCTGTCTGGGTGACGTAGCCGGCATCGATTGCTAAAACTGCCAAGTCAGTTGTGGCATCAGTTCCAACAATTCGCGCGTCTACTGTTTTACCATTAGACAGCATTACCTTTACCTTGTCACTACCTGAAACAACGTGGTTGTTAGTGACGATATAGCCTTTATTCCCCGTTTTCATGTAAATAACGCCGGAACCTTCACTATAGGTTTGGAGCTTGCCACGCTCTTTTTTACCGTCATCTTGGTCATCGCCAAAAATATCAAAAATTGAGTTACTGCTACTACTTGATTGGCGCTTTAAGTTAATGACAGAAACAACAGCTCCTTTAACATCATTATATGCAGGAGTCATTGTGCCACTTGTTTTAGCACTATTTTTTGAAGTCTTTGAACTACTAGAAGTAATACTTGTTTGTGCATCATTGCTATTTAAATTAGCATTATTCATCTGATCAATGGCAAAGTATGAAGCTCCACCACCAATTAGTCCCGCAACAACGCCAACGATAGCCGTCTTAACTAAACCATTTTGTCTATGTCTAGGGTTTCGATTGTCCATTTTTTAATCTCCTTTAAGTATTTAATCTAGTATACTGAAAATTGTTATTCAATAACCTTAAATTTGTTCTAAATTCGTCGGTTTATCCGCGTCAGTCATGATGAGCTGCACATCGGACGGCAAAGGAGCATCGCCATTTATTAAAACCTGCTTAGCAGCATCATATGCTAGCTTGGCTGTGTTGTTATGTTGACTACGGTGTGCCATGTAAATACGCTTTGTCTTATTTGAAACAACATCTAAGAGCGCCATGGCAGCATCCTCATTCGACAAGTGACCAACATCAGACAAAATACGCTGCTTTAAATTCCAAGAATATGGTCCATTACGTAGCATCATATCATCGTAGTTGAATTCCATCATATATGCATCAGCGTCGGAAATGACATCCTTCACCTTACTAGAAACATAACCCGTATCTGTTAAAAAAGCCATTCTTTTGCCACCACTAGTAAAAACATAATACTGTGGTTCAGCGGCATCATGACTAGTTGCAAATGCAGTTACATCAAGGTCGCCAAACGTTTTTGTTTGCCCCGGCTCAATAACATTTATTTGTTCGACCGGAATTTGACCAATTTTTTGTGACTCAGTCAAATATGACCAAGTTCCACTATTAGAAAAAGCAGCAATTTGGGGATAGCGTCTCATTAAGACACCTAAGCCCTTGCTATGATCTGAATGATCGTGACTCAAAAAAACCATATCGATCTCTTTGATATCAACTCCAACATCTGCCAGCAGTGATGCAATCTTTTTTCCTGACAAGCCTGCATCCATTAAAACTTTATGCTGTGGTGTTTCAATCAGGCTGGTATTGCCTGTTGAACCGCTAGCTAAAACAGAAACGCGCACACGTTTTTTCCTTTCTAATTTTTCTGCACATTATACGATCCACTCTGTAAAATCTGTGCCGTAAACGCATTGACGCGTTTAACCGTGACATTTTTAGTCGTTTTGTTTTCCACTAGAATTAACCAAGTTGGCAACAAAATGGTACTACCCCGAACCTCAGTTAACTTGGAATAACCCAGTTTAACTTGAATTACACGTGAATTATTGGCAATTTCACGGTCCGTATACATCGCTTTAACTGCGTGCCATGCACTAATAATCAGCTGAGGTTCGCGCACGGAACTAACTGGTCCCATATAAGAAATTGTATAGTTAGTGATTTGACCATTGTGGACGTTAATAGTTAATTGGGCATCACTATCATAAATTTGCCCATAGCTGGTTTTTTGAATGTAACAATATGCGCCTTCACCCGACATGCTGGCGTCATAAGTAAAGTCCTTACCATAAGGAACATTAGCGGGATCGTCTTTAAACTGTTCTAACTGCTCCAAAATCTTTTTATGGCTACCATTTAAAAGCACCGCTGTCTTCGGCGTACCCGTTAACGAATTATCGCTCTTAGAGTAGTGCGTCGATACTTGTGTCAAACTATTTGCTGTATGTGAAAGATGATCACGGTTTTTAGCAGCTAAATAGTAGCCTGATTGTTGCTTATGCGAGAGATGAACTGGAATATCTATCCCATCTGCACGCATTTCCGCACGAATACTAGTAGAAGCATTACCGGCTGTGGTACTCAAGCTAATTGGTGAACGCCAAATCTCAATTCCAAGATACAAATCGATTAATAAGAAAACAATGAAGAAGAGCCATTCAATTCTTTTTCTGTCCATCTTACTTCTTTGCCTCCTGTCTTGCTAAGCTAGCGATATCTGTCTGCTCCCATTCCTCGACACTCTTCCACTGATCATAAGCTTTGACGAAGTAGACAGGGATCAAGTTAACCAAGTTGTCGTGGCTGCTGTCTTTTTCTACCCTAAAAGCGACAATAACGCGCTGAATTTCCGCTTTCTTTAAGCCGTTATTTACGAGTTGCTGAACAACTTCATCCGTTGGCTCCAGTGTCCGCGTTTGGCCATCAAAAGGAATCGGTATTTGCAAATCTAGATTGTTAAAAGCAACTTCTACAGTATCCTGCGTCAATTTTGTACTAATTTGCGGATCATGCTGCCCCATAAAAACTGGCATCCCTTCAATATAGTTACTGTAGCAAGTAATTTCATTTGAAGAGTCAAAATATCTTAAATCCTGTTCACTCAAGCCCAGTTTATGTACCAGCTCAATACTATTTAGTAAGCGATCGTTGACCGTCATTTCTTTTTGCTTTTCATAACGGGTATAAAGTAAATCATTACGCTCACTTGCTGCATTTGGCACACGTAACTTCGTGTAGTAGTTAAGTGAATAAGTTGTCCAGCCCTTTTTGCTAGCCCTTGAAGTGACATTTGTTGTGCCCAGCAAACGCGAAACAAAATAAGAGTCGGTCTGCTTAGTCGTTAAGTAGCTGTATACACGCCAATTTTCTTGTTTTGTGTAAAAAGTTTCGTAGCTATCTTTCGTGCGCACGAATTTAATTGGCTTTTTACCTTTGATATTATCGGCATAATCACGAAGACGACTAAAATCAGCGTTAGCCAAATCAATACGATAGATAGTAGCTGTTTTATCATTACCCAGATAAAGGGAATCATTACTTGCCGAAACAAAAGCGCGTCGAAACTTTTTATCCTTATTTGTTAGCTCTCTTTTAGTAAACAAATTAACGCTAATTTCGTTAGGAAAAGTTAATTGCAAATAGCCCGGATTATTGAGCATCTTTTCATAAGATTTTTGATCTGAACTAATTGTTTTAATTCCTTCGAACTTAACGTTTTTAAGTTCTTTGGCAAATTCCAAGGGTAAGTTCTTTTTGGCATCATATAAACGATATGGCTGCCCATTTTCAAAGCCATATGAGCTTGTTGGTACATACAGATTGTCAAATATTCGCCCGCGCTGGCTATGTGTATGTTGAGTAACATTGCTGGTCTGATCGATGCGACTAAAATACTGGTCGTTTGTCATAATGAAGGTCCACAAGACAATCGAGAGCACAAAGACAATGACCGTTCCTAGTGACAACAGTAGATCACCGATTTTGAATTTAGACTTCATCCCAATCGTCCCCCTCACTCATTGGTTCATATGGCAAGGAAATGTAGAAAGTTGAGCCCTTACCTTCACTACTGTTAGCCCAGATTTTACCATGATGCTCATTGACAATTTCTTTAGCAATGGCAAGGCCAAGACCTGTTCCGCCTTGCTCACGTGATCTTGCCTTATCAACCCGATAAAAGCGATCAAAAATCTTACCAAGATCCTCACGCGGAATTCCCAGCCCTTGGTCACTGATACTGAGAACGATTTTTTGTTGCTCCTGTCTTAATTTAACAGTAATTACACCACCATCAGGCGAATACTTGATTGCGTTGTTCATAATATTATCGATGACCTGTGCAAATTTATCGGTATCAATTTCAACCCATAGAGCCTGTGATCCGAGCTTCCGTTTAATGGTATATTTTTTCTTACCTTCTTTTGCATCTGTTTTAACGATCATATCAAAACGATCTAAAATATGAGCCACAAAATCATTAAAGTTAACCCATTCCACGTCAATCTTTGAAACACCACGGTCCATTCGTGACAGACTTAGCAGCTCATTAATCATCCGAATCATACGCTCAGTTTCTTCTTGGGTAACCTGTAAAAATTGCGGTGCAATGTCAGGATCTTTCCATGCACCCTCATTTAGCGTTTCAATGTAAGCATGTAAACTAGTTAGCGGCGTGCGCAACTCATGCGAAACATTGGAAACAAATTGCTTTTGTGAATTTTCATTTTTTTGCTGTTCCGTAATATCGTGTAAAACACAAACGCTACCTGAAACAAAGCCCGTTACTCGCTTAATAAGGGAAAAGCTCGCATGCAGAATTACCTCGTCACGCGTTCCTTTATTAATAGTAATAACCTCACCTTTTTGACTGGCAATTAAATCTTGCGAAGTTTCATCTAATCCTAGAACGGAAGCGATAGGTTTATTAATAATTTCTGCTTCAGTTGTGTTCAAAAAGCTAAGTGCCATTTGGTTAACGACATTAACGTTGCCGTGACGATCAGTTGCTAGCACGCCATCACTCATGTGGGACAAAACGCTATCTAATCGTCGCTGCTCACTTTCGGATTCTTCTTGCGATCGCTCAATTCGAACCGATAACGTATTAAAAGCCTGCCCCAATTGGCCCAACTCATCATTTGAATAGATCTTAACCTGGCTCGAATAATCACCATCAGCGATATTAAGGGCTTGACTCTGCATTTCTTCAATTGGCTTCGTAATCGCATGCGAAACAACCAGCGATAAAACGGCACCCATTACCGCGGCAATCAACGATGTTACTAGGAACATCAAAGAAATATTCCGGAGATCATTAAAGACACCCTGCATTGAGGCACGGACATAAATTGCGCCAACAGTGTTAGCGGAGCCGTTACCCGCATTAAGCGGCGTCACTTGAATCATGTAGTCACCATGATCACTAACTACCTTAGTTGCTTGCCTGCCAGTTGAAGTTACTTGCTTGACTAAGGTGTTATTTACACGCTGCCCTATCCGGTTTTTATCATTGATATTAGAAACAGCACGAATAATGTCTTTATTGTCGACTACAATAATTTCACTAATGGTACCAATTCCGTTACTATAGTCACTAACAATCCGGTTAAGATTACTGTCAGTGTGCTTATCATCTTTTAACAGCTGCGTAGACAACTGATTACTGACAATTGGCAGCACCTGAATTGAAGATTGAAAATTTTCAATACTATTTTGTTCCAATTGTCTTGTAAAATAGGCACCAATTACTTCAATCGTAGCAATTATCATTGCCATGAAGACAGCGGCTAAAGTAGTATTAATCGAAATCGTTAGATGTTTAAACTTGTTTTTTAATTTTTTCATATTCATAGAAAGCTAAATATAAAAAGAAAGCCGCGCATAAAGTAGTTCTGCGGGCTTTCTTCATTATTCCTCAGTAGGCTGTTTTACATAGTAGCCAACACCACGACGAGTCACTAAAATCTGCGGTTGGATTGGGTTATCTTCTATTTTTTCACGTAGACGGTGAACAGTTACATCAACAGTGCGAACATCACCAAAATAGTCGTAGCCCCAAACTGTTTGTAACAAGTGCTCACGTGTCATTACTTGGTCCATGTGCTGAGCTAAATAGTAAAGTAACTCGAATTCACGGTGGGTAAGTTCAATTTTCTTACCCTCTTTTTCTACTATATAAGCATCTGGCATAATCACCAAGTTACCAATTGTAATATTTTTAGTAGAAGTATCTTCATTAGTACTTTCTACTTTTTCAGCGATATTGCGGCGCCGCAAATTAGCCTTAACTCGAGCAACAAGTTCGCGGTTAGAAAATGGCTTGGTAACATAGTCATCCGCACCCATTTCTAAGCCCAGCACCTTATCGATCTCCGTGTCTTTGGCCGTAACCATGATAATTGGCAAATCATGAGTTTGCCGAACTTCACGTGCAACATCTAAGCCATCCTTTTTAGGCAGCATTAAATCCAAAATCATTAGATCCGGATCATATTCATCTACTTTTTTAATGGCTTCTTCTCCATCATAGGCAGTGTCGACGTCGAAGCCCTCCTTGGTCAGATTAAACTTAATAATATCTGATATTGGTTTTTCGTCATCGACAACGAGAATTTTCTTTGGCATCGAAAGCCTCCTTTGCTTACCATTATACTGTTTTTTCCCTTATTAGCCAAAAAAGTCACAAAAACTTAATAAAAAGTCTTGCATTTTAACCAATTTAATAGCATAATAGTTCCCGTCGGCTGTACAAGACAGCATTTGGGTGGCTAGCTCAGTTGGTAGAGCAACGGACTCTTAATCCGTGGGTCCAGGGTTCGAGCCCCTGGCCACCCATCATAAAGGAAAAAGCAACAATTGCACGGAATTGTTGCTTTTTTGTTTTCTAATAAACGGACTATGCCACACTTTTTAACACGGTCAAATATCCAGCCAAATAGTAATTGGGCTATAGTTAAACTTAGTTTTTAATTACATACTTACCTTTATTTGTGTGTAGTTTGCGGCAATAGTCCTGACTTATTGCTGCTTTTAGCAGCTGCATTATCTTATTACCTTTGCCAAGTGCTAGTCAATTTTTTAGCTTACGCATTTCAGCAAGTTAAGACACTCAGTTATTGCATACGGAAAAATAGGTCAATTAGAGCAAAATTCATAATTATTTTTGCTAAACCCCTTGTCAAAGTATGAAATAGTTGCTATTATATTTAACTGTCGGTAAGACATGGGTGGCTAGCTCAGTTGGTAGAGCAACGGACTCTTAATCCGTGGGTCCAGGGTTCGAGCCCCTGGCCACCCACCATAATGGAAATGGCACTGCAAGTAGTCGGTGCTTTTTTTATTTTCTTTTTTAATTAAACAAGTATCAGACGGCTAATTAACTTAGCCGTCTTTTTGTTTTCAGTCTTTTTATAGCATAGTAGTAATTTATGCTTGCCTACGAATCAATACTAAATTAGAATATTATATAGCATATAATATAAGGAGGGAGCAAAGCATGGCAATCCAAATACCAACACGTTTATTGGATGGTGCTGTTTTAGCTTTTTTAAAGCAAGATGACTTGTATGGCTACGCTTTGACACAAAACGTTCAAAAAGTTTTCGATATCTCCGAATCAACCATTTATCCGGTATTACGGCGCTTAAAGAAAAATAATTATTTAACAACTTACGATGAACCATACCAAGGGCGTAACAGGCGCTACTATCACATCACTGATGATGGCATTGAATTACTCCAAACAATCCAAGATGAGTGGCAGGGTTTTAGTACAAATGTTGATCAAGTGTTAGGAGGACAAAATGACCAAAGTAATTGATGATTATATTTTTGAGCTGGAACAAGACCTAAGCGGCTTACCAGAAAAAGAGCGTCAAGACGTGCTCGAATTTTATCGTGAATTTTTACTTGATGGCGATTTTGTCAGGCGCTCAACCATTGAACAAGAGCTAGGTACACCAAAACAGTTATCAATTAAAATACTAGCCGACTATTCAACCAATAGCGATTCTGCTTCAGTTAAAGCAACGGCGCCTCGGTCAAATTTAAAAGCAATTTGGTATATCCTGCTAGGAATTTGTGCCGCCCCTATCGGTATCCCGCTAATTTTATTGATTTTTGCCTTCCTTGCCGTTTGTTTAGCTTTTTTAGTAACCTTAGCAGTTATCGTCTTCACATTCTTCCTTAAACAAGGCTTTCTCCTAGTTAAGGCCATTGCTCTTCTGTTCACGGGTAATTGGGCCGCTGGTAGCCTTTATTTAGGACAAGCACTAATCGCAATCGGGATTGTTCTTTTACTTTTACCGTGGCTTGTCAAGCTTGTCGATTTTCTTATTGCCAAATGTACAACAGCAATGCGTAATTTAGGGAAAAATGTTTTAAAGAAAAACTATTTTCAGACCAATAAAAATCATAAAGAGAATTAAAAATGAAGAAGCTTTATAAAATTGGTGGGTTACTTATCATCATTGGGCTATTTTTATTTGGCATAAGTAAAGTAGTAACCAGTCATTCACCTCAGCCTACACCAGTTCGTCCACAGCAACGGCAAAGTAGGAGTCAGGGGCACACTTTTAACGTGAATGAGTTTGATCGAATTCAGCTAAAATGTTATCGCCCTGATATCAGAATTGCAACAGGGAAAAATTTTCAAATTACAATTAGTGGCAGTCATGGTGCAGACATTAAGAAAATAAAAGCTAAAGTTAAAGATCAGCAATTAACTATTTATGACCAACCCGAGCATCATTATAATGACGGCTTTTACCAAGTTAACATTTCCGTTCCTAAGAGATCCTCCCTGAAAAAAGTGGCCGGTTTCTGTGACGCTGGAGACATGCAACTAACAAACTTAGACTTGTCTACCATGGAACTAAAAATAAACGACGGCGATTTAGTTATCAATGATGCCAAAACAAACAACTTACAAGCTCAGGTAAACGACGGTGATTTTAAAATAGTCGATTCAACTATCCTAGCTAGTATGCTAAAAGTAGCTGACGGCGACTTAGCAATTGCCAACAGCAAACTTCAAACTGCCACTAAGCTAGCTGATGGTGACATTAAAATCAGAAGTTCAGAATTTACCAATGATAGCTCATTCAAGTTATACGATGGTGAGTTCTTAATGACTGACTCACCTAAAATTAGCTACGTACTTTCGACTAGCTCTGACGAGAATATCCGCTTTTTTAATAAATACTATTCAGGACGCTTTTCTCAAAAAGTTAAAAATAAACCTGCTCTTCACGTTAATAGCACAGATGGAAGTATTTTAATCCATTAAATTTAAAAGGAGCCCTTTATAATGAAAAAAATCTACGTAATTGGTATTACTGTTCTTACATTAGGTCTTGCCTTACTCATTATTGGCAAGGTAAATCATGGTGAGCAAGAGGCCGACCTTGCCAATTCAGGAAAAAGGTCTTCAATGATTGAGCGTGCTAGCAATTTCTTCACTCATGGTGAGCAAAGTACCCATAAAGTAAAGACTGTTACTAAAATCACGCAAGTTAAGCCCTTTTCTAGCATTAAACTCAACGTCGATCAACCAGATGTGCAAATTGCTCACGGTGAAAAATTCCAAGTCACGGTTGTCGGCCACAACCCTAAAAAAGTTGGAATAGAAGTCACAGACCATCAATTAATTATTACTGACAATGGTTCATATGATGATGACTATCGCATAGCAATCACTGTTCCAAAAAATATGGACCTAGAAAATATTGATGGCTCTTGTTCTGAAGGCGATTTTAGTCTACGTGATCTGACTATTGGCAAAGTTGATTTACAGCTTCAAGACGGCGACGTCACTGTTAATAATGTTAAAACCAAAAACGCTAACTTCTATCTCGATGACGGTGACATGATGCTTACCGATTCATCTCTTTCTCAAAGTATCCTCAACTTAAATTCTGGCGACCTAACTGTCACAAATTGTCACCTTAAGACAACTGCTTCACTTGATGATGGTGACGTTAGCATCAACAACTCAAAAATTATTGATGACTGTTTATTTAACTTAAATGATGGTGATTTTCAGGCAAGCCAAATTTCTAAAACCAGTTGCCGTCTTTCAATTGCCTCATACGACGATGATGATGATGAAAATATCAACTATCATGGCCATAGTTACAGAAAGTACTTTAGCGAAATCATCAAGGGTACTCCACTTCTTAAAGTAGTCTGCTCAGATGGCGGAATTAAAATTAACTAAGGGTGTTTTTCACCAAGTCAAAGTCTTGCACTAGTTTTTTATACTTGTACAAGGCTTTTTTATATTGCTCAACCACTGCTTTCAATGCTATGATTAATTAAAATAATAATTAAATTAAAATTAAATAGAGGTATTCACCTATGAGCAACTGGTTTGAACACGGAAACAATTCTCAAAATAGCAATTTTAAATCTTACCATATTGATTTACCCTCATTCATCAATATTAAGGCTAGCCTTTATCTTTTTAGTGTTAATATCCATGCAGGTACAGACTATCAGGCAACAGTTTATGATAAAGATCAAAGTCGAATCAGTTTTAGTGTTGAAGACCAAACACTACTTATTAAAGAAAAAGATGAAAATAGAAAGCAGAAAAATATCCATCTGTCAGACATCCCTAAGTTAATTATTACTATTCCTAATGGGACTTCACTTGATTCTGTCAAAATCGGAAATAATGTAAGTGATATTAACTTAGCCGGTTTTAGTATGCGGCAACTTGACTTGTACTTATCTGCTGGCTCATTACAGTTAACAGAAATTACCGTAAAAGACCGTGCTAAAGTCATTCTTGAAGCTGGCAGTTTAAGCATTTCACACTGTAAGACAAACTTGAATGCAACACTTTCTGCTGGATCAGTTAAAATAGAGCAATTACGCGGAAACAATCACTTTGAACTAGCCGCTGGCTCATTAAAAGCAACTACTGATGATGATCAAGAAACAGAGTATAATCTCACAACTGTGGTGGGTTCGATTAATTATCATGGCCACAGAAAGCTGCACCATTTTTATCGAGAAGGTGCGGGCAAAGATTACTTAACGGTCCAAAGCGCAGTAGGATCAATCAAGATTATATAAAAAGAAGTCTTACTTTAACCAAAACAAGTTAAAGTAAGACTTTTTTATGTCTAAAAATTAGCGTTGAACATCAATGACAAATGAATTAATGTCTCCACGGTACTCAGCGATTGAGTACTCGATTGGCTTTTCGTCTGCAGTCAAACCTTGAGTATGAAAATAAAAAATCGGCTTATTAACTTCAATATTTAACAAATTAGCAGTTGTTTCATTGGCTTCCATTACTTCCAATTTTCTTATTACACGCGTTACCTTTAGCTGATATTTTTCCAACGTATCATATAAAGAAGCCTGTGCAAAATCATAGTCAATTAATTCTGGCACACGCGCTTCAGGAACATAAGTAGTAACTAAAACTGTCGGTTGATCATTAGCGTACCGTAACCGGACCATTTTAAAAACCGTTGCATCTTCAGCCAGCTGTAAGTTTTTGCTAACTTCTTCAGTAGCTTTTTCCACATTGAAATATAGTAAATTGGTTTTCGGATATATTCCCTTAGCACTCATTTCTTCACTATAGCTTTCAATTAAGTGCGTAAACTCCTGCTCAATTTTCACTCTTTTAACTAAGGTGCCCCGCTTACGTCGCCGTTCTAAATAGCCACGACGAACCAAAAGGGAAATAGCCTGCCTCATTGTTGGGCGACTCACTTGGTAGCTGTCTGCCAATTCAGTTTCAGGTGGAATAAGTGTATTTTGCGGGTAAAAACCAGTTTGAATCTTGTCTAAAAGATCATTAGCAATTATCTGATATTTAGGAAGCTCTTTTTCTGCCAATTGTCCCAACCACTTTCTACTAGTAATTATGTGTACATAAGATTACTATACCATGCAAAAAAACAGTGTAAAGAGTAGCGCTATGCTCAGTTACACTGTTTTCTCTAAATCTCAATTGAGCTAATATTATCTTCTTCAAACCGCTTTTTTAGTGAATCGATAATCTTTACACCCGAACTAGTACCAATTCTTTCAGCACCCGCAGCAACCATAGCTAGAAAATCATCTGTGTTACGAATTCCACCAGCAGCCTTAACCTTCACATCAGGACCAACAGTTTCTTTCATCAACTTGACATTCTCGACAGTAGCACCAGCCGTGCCAAAGCCAGTTGAAGTCTTAATAAAATCTGGCTTAACATCCTTGGCTATTAAAGCAAGCTGTTTAATTTCCTCTTCTGTTAAATAGCACGTTTCAAAAATCACCTTGCATGGTACATCCTTTTGGTGACAAAGTTCAACCATTTGTTGCATTTCATTTTTAAGATACGACCAATTATGTGCCTTCACTTGCGTCAAATTAACGACATAATCAATTTCATTTGCTCCATTTTGTAAAGCATCTTTAGTTTCAAACAATTTGCATTCAATCGTCGTTTGACCTAAAGGAAAGCTTATCGCTGCCCCCGTGTCAATATCGGTTCCCTGCAATTGCTCTGCACAGAATTTAGATTGTACTTCATTGATTGCTACCATTTTAAAATGATACTTTTTGGCTTCATCGCAAAGCTTTTTCATGTCATCTTCAGTTGCATCAGCATGTAAATTAGTATGATCGATCAAGCGGGCAAAGTCATCAATTGTATATTTCATTGTTTTCCTCCTTTATGTAATTACATATTATAATTTTAAAATATGAGCGATTTACTTGTCAAATATTTTTTCGCTAAAAAATAGTATTTGACTTAAGTAAAGCGATTACATATAATTATTTTATAAATATTATGTATTTACAAAAAGAGGTGATATTAATGAAAGTCCTATTAACTTCACACGGACATTTAGCGCAGGGAGTTGCTTCAGGGTTCGAATTCATTGCTGGTAAAACAGGCTACATTAAAGTAGTGGAACTTGACGAAGCAGGAATTGGATTATATCGTGAACGACTTACTCACTTGCTCAGCAGTGAAACAGATCCTGTTCTAATTTTAGCTGATTTAAAAGGAGGAACGCCGTACAACGAATGCTTTAAATATTATTTAGCCCACACTGAAAAAGTACGGTTAGTTAGCGGCATGAATTTACCAATGCTATTAGAACTCATTCCACAACTAACTAATCAGACATCTTTAGATGAAGCAGTTCAAATAGTTTTAGAGGCTGGAACAAGTGGTATTAATACTGCTAAAGCAGAGCCAGATAACGATGATGAGATTGAATTTTAATTGTTTTAAGAAGGTATAAAAATGAGTATTTCAGTAGTAAGAATTGATGATCGAGTAATTCATGGCCAAACGATGACACGGTGGACAAAGGCACGTCCTGTAGATGGTATTCTAGTTGTTGGTGACAATATTGCACACGATAAGCTTAGACGTAAGGTTTTAAAGGCAGCTGCTAACGAACTAAAAGTTGGCATTTACACGGTTGCAGAAGCCGGTGACAAAATACAAAAAGGGATGGACTCTAAGAAAAAGTTCTTTCTGATTAGCGATTCACCCAAAACTTTTGCTCAACTGATCGATATGGGAGTAGATTTTGGCAAAGTACTAAATGTTGGTCCGATGAACACTAGACCCGGTACCAAAGTTCTAGGTCGAACAGTCGCAATTGACCAAGATGATTACAATGCTTTTGAAGATATTGCTGCACATGGAATTGATATTCAGTTTCAGTTACTACCGGATGATGATATCAAGCCATGGTCAACTATGAAAAAGAAATTTGACTCAATGTCTTAACTTGGGAGGCAATAAAAATGAATAATTTATTTTTCCCCGCACTTTTGACTGGAATATTCTGTTATCTCGGGGCAATTGAATCACCATGGTTATTTGGTATGTCTGGTGGCTTTTATATCGTTGGTAGACCGCTGGTTGCAGGCCTATTAGTTGGTCTTGCATTTGGTGACATTAAAAATGGTATTTTATGTGGATTAGCCGTTCAAGCAGTTTTCATTGCTAACCTATCAACAGGTGGTGCCACTAACAGTGAAATCACTTATGCAGCCTACGGTGGCATTGGCTTAGCGATGGCTACTACCAAAAATCCTGCAATCGCAGTTACACTAGCTATTTTAATTGGTCAAACTTTTGGACTAATCTTTTACAACGGCAGAATGGCGCTCTATTCTTTTTGGAACACCCGAGCAGAAACTGCTGCACAAAACAACAATGATCGTGGAATTGTCTTAAATCACTTAGTTTATCCACAAATTACAACTTTTCTTTTACGTGCAGTTCCTGTTTTTCTAGCCATCTACTTTGGTAAGGGACTAGTTAATTGGTTAATCAGTAGCATTCCAGCCATAGTAACTCACATTATTCAAGTTTTAGGCGGTGTTCTACCTGCTTTGGGTATCGCAATGTTAATGAGTATCGTTATTAAAAACAAGTCACACTTTATTTTCTTTTTTGCTGGTTTCGTTTTGCTAGCTTTTGCTAAGCTAAGCATGATTGCAATTGTCTTTATTGCTGCTTTAGTAGCTTATCTATATTACATGTCTACGGGTAAGAATAATGTATCAGCTGCTACTAATTCTTCGAATGGTACTCAAGAGGCAGTTGATAACGATGACGAATATGAAGATGAAGACTTGTTTTAGTGAGGTGAATTAAAAATGGCTACTAAAGAAAACACAAACGAACCGCAAAAGTTATTATCAAAGCATGAACTAAACCAAATTTGGTATCGCTGGGGGTTCACTCACCTCAGCTCAATGAGTTATGAAAAATTACAAGGACACGCATGGGCATATTCATATCTACCTTTTGCTCGAAAATATTACAAAAATGATCCTGAAAAAAAGCGGCGCCTTCTAGAACGTCATTCTATGTTTTACAATACTGAACCACAAACAGGACAAATTATTAACGGAATTGTTGCCTCTTTGGAGGAACAAATTGCTCTGGGTAACGATGTTTCCGAGGAAATGCCCGTTAATATTAAGGCTACTCTAATGGGTCCACTAGCTGGAATTGGTGATTCAATTATTCAAGGAATTATTGTTCCAATCTTGCTATCTATTGCAATGAGCCTAGCCAAAGGAGGCAGCCCTGTAGGACCATTATTTTACATTGTTGCTTACGGTATCCTTGGGCCAACTATATCTTATATTGCTTTCCATAGTGGCTATAAACTTGGGGTTGGTGCAATTGATACGATTGTCGGCGAAAACTCCAAGAGAATCACAGATACATTCAATATTTTAGGCGTTATGGTTGTTGGCGCCTTAGCTGCAAATACAATCGTCCTAAAAACTGCTGCTAAAATTCCTTTGGGCGGTAAGTCACAACCTTTGCAAGCAGTTTTAGACGGTATTTTCCCTGGATTACTACCTTTAGCAATGGTTATTTTAGGATGGTGGCTTGTTTCTAGTAAGCAAATGTCAGCGACAAAAGTTATTATCATCATGGTAGTTATTGTAACTGTCGGGTGTTTAGTTGGCCTCTTCTAATATACTAATCATATGTTCTTTCAACTATAAACAATTTTCGAATATTTTTAAGCACACATTACTGTGTGCTTTTTTTATAAAATGGAAAAAATATTAACATCTTTTTATTCTTACAAGATTCATGATAAAATTGTTTAATATTGTTATTGAAAGAAGGGTTTCATGGGTAAGCATACATACTACTACCAACACGAAACTGATGATTTAGTCGATAGCCATAATCAGAGCTATCAATTGCCTGATGATTATTCAATTTTTCCTACTTCTCGCATGGGCAAAATTTGGTCGGTCATTGTGCGTCCACTCGCACATCTAGTTAGCTTTGTTTACATTCGCCTAATCCTCAATGCCCGTATTGAAGGCAAACAGAAGCTAGCAAAAGCTGGCAACCAAGGCTTTTTTCTTTATGGCAACCATACCCAAGCATTTGGTGATGCAGTTTTGCCCCTAAGCATTATTGATGCTAAACGCTATTACGCAATAGGGGCTCAGGCAAATTGGGGCATCCCAATATTAGGAAAACTTGTTTTGCCTTATTTTGGTCTGCCTATCGGTGAAAACCTTGAACAATCAGGTAAATTAATTCGTGCTGTTTCCACTGTTATTAAAGCCGACAAGGTCGTAGTCATTTATCCCGAAGCTCATGTTTGGCCCTACTACACCAAAATTAGGCCATTTTCTTCTACTAGTATGCACTTTCCGATTGCTGCAAATGCTCCTAGCTTTTGCATGACGACGACCTATTCAAAGCCTAAATACGGCACTAGACCCAAAATCACTGTTTTTATTGACGGTCCTTTTTACCCAGATACTAATCTTGATAAAAAAGAGCAGCAACAAAAACTGCATGACCAGATCTTTTCTGCGATGCAAAAACGTGCAGAAAAAAGTAACTACGAATACTGCACATATCACAAAATTTAGTTTAAGGAGTTCAACATGAATATTCTTTTTTGCGGCGATCACAACGCTGAAAATGGCATTCTTATTGCTATTCTTTCTTTATTAAAAAATAGCGGCTCAGAAGAACTCCATATTTATATTCTGACAATGTACACTCAAAGCTTTAAAAAGAAGTTTAGTCCGTTCAGTAAGCATGCGGCAGACTATTTAAAGTCACTCCTAGTTAAGCAGAATCCTAATAGCACTTTAAAATTAATGGACTGTACGGGCCTGTTTGTCAGAGAACCATTGGTAGCAAACATGAGCACGCGCTTCACGCCCTATGCAATGTTGCGCCTCTATGCTGATGAAATACCACAGCTACCAGACAAAATTCTTTATCTTGACGCTGATGTAATCGTCAGACAAAGCCTTGCCGAGTTTTACCATCAAGACCTAACAGATACTGAATTTGTTGGCGTACTCGATTACTGGGGACGTTTCTTTTTCCATAATCTGCACCAGCATCGCGCCTTCGACTATGTCAATTCAGGGGTTCTTCTGCTTAACTTGCCAGAAATCAGAAAAACTAACTTGTTTGCTAAGATCAGACACCTCTTGCAAACCAGAACGGTTCTAATGCCAGACCAAACTGCACTTAATCGCTTTGCGAGCGAAAAGAAGCTTGCACCACGGCGCTATAATGAGCAATACAAATTGCAACCTGATACAGTAATTCAGCATTTTACAACTAGTTTTCGCTTTTGGCCCGTTTTTCACACCCAAACAGTCAAACCGTGGCAAGTTGATCAGGTTCACGACGTGCTGAAATTGCATGAATATGATGACATTTTGACGGAGTACCTTGACACCAAAGATAACTTGGTTAAAGATAAAGACTAAATTTTTAAAATGGAGAAATTATAAATGACAATTCCAGTTTTTTACGCAATTAGCGATGACTTCACTAAATATGCCGCTGTTTCACTAAATTCATTAGTAAAACATGCAGACTCTCAAAAGGACTATACTGTTTACTTCCTGAGTCAAGACCTCTCTGCTGAGCACAAGCAAGATTTGACTGATCTAGGTTCAGACAACGTCCACATTGAATTTTTCAAAATTAATGATGAAATTGTTGCGCCTATTCAAAACAGAAGCGAAAACTATTTACGCGCTGATTTCTTCACCATGTCAATTTTTTACCGTCTCTTTATTCCTGACCTATTTCCACAATATGACAAGGCTATTTATATCGACAGCGATACCATTGTCAATGATGATATCGGTAAGTTATATGACACAGAATTAGGCAATCACCTTTTTGGTGCATGCACAGATACATCCATTCAATTTGTTCCCAAAATGATTGCTTATATTAAAGATGTTTTGGCACTTGATCCTAAAAAGTACATTAACTCTGGAATGTTAGTTCTTAACTGTAAGGCATTTCGCGATGAAAAATTCATTGAGCATTTTATGGATCTACTTGAAACATACCATTTCGATTGCATTGCGCCAGACCAAGACTACCTCAACGAAATGGGTGACAAGCGTATTCTGCACCTTGATTCTAAATGGGATGCGATGCCAAACGAAAATACCGCTCCGCTTGCTAATCCAAGCCTAATTCACTACAATCTGTTCTTTAAACCATGGCATTTCTCTAATGTTCAATACGAAAAATACTTCTGGGAGAGCGCAAAAGAAACCAAGTTTTATTCTGAATTGAAAGCAGAACTTGATAATTACACTGAGGAGCAGCGTGAGCAAGACCGTGGCAAGCTTGACCACATGCTGGCTAAGGAAGACAAAACAGTTAAGGACCCGAACAACTGGGCACAGGTTAAAAAGCGAGGATCAGTTAGCTTATGATTATCGGCGACGATCGAGTAAGAGTAATTAAAAACATTGAAAAAGCTGTTGCTAAAGGTGATTGGAGTGCCAAAGTAGAAGTTGGTGATCCCGTTTTATCATTAGATGAGCGTAAAAATCTAGTTAATAACTTTTGGGCTGAACAAAGCACTTTTAAAGGTAAAACTAACGACAAACTGGGACACCTTTTGTTCAATACTTTAACTAAGGTTTTAACTTCCGACACTACTTTCACCGGTCTGGAAAATCTCAATGACCTACCTGATGGTGGAGCAATTATCACAGCTAACCATTTCAATCAAATTGACTCTCTTCCGATTAAGCACTTAGCTAATAAAACTCATCATCACCTGGCGATTGCAATCGAGGACACCAATCTCAAGCTTCCTGGCATCTTAAGTTACCTGATGAATTACGTTGGTACCATTCCACTGATCAAAAGTCCAAGCTACATTGGTACTGAATTTCCTAAGCATCTTCATGATGAGTTAGCAAAAAATAATTGGGTTTTAATCTTCCCTGAGCAAGAAATGTGGTGGAACTACCGCAAACCGCGTAAACTTCAACGTGGCGCGTATTATTTTGCCGCTCAACAAAACGTCCCGATTGTCTCAACTTTTGTTGAAATTCAAGAAAAAGATAAATTGGAAAAAGATCATCCTAATTTTTATCAGACTAAGTATATTGTTCATGTTTTACCAGCAATTTACCCAGATGTTAAATTAAGCGCTAATGAAAACTCCAAAAAGATGCTTGCTCAGGACTATCAACAAAAAGTTAAGGCCTTCGAGGAAGCCTATCACCGCCAATTGGACCCAACTTTCACTCCATGGGACATTGCTGGTTGGCGCTATGACTATCAAAATAGCAAAACAAAGAAATAGACTTAATTGTTTTTAAGGATTATCATATAGTAATAAACTAAATTATTTTAGTTCTAGAAAAGGGGTTTTTCTGATGGAGAAATTTACAAAAGAATCATTGGCAAAATTTGATGGTAAAAATGGTAATCCAGCATACGTTGCAATTGACGGCGTCGTTTACGATGTAACTGGTAACCCACACTGGGCTGAAGGTGAACACCACGGTAATTTAGCTGGTCAAGACTTGACTGTTGCAATTGGCCAATCACCTCACGGTAAAAGTGTTTTAGGCAACTTAAAAGAAGTTGGTACCTACGAAGCTTAATCTTCTACTAGCCTCAAACTTTAAAAAATAAGAGAACACAATTTTCGCAAAGAAAATTGTGTTTTTTTGTTATGGCAAATCACAAAATTAAATCAAACTGCTTATTCATATAAGTTCGACTCACGCATGCGGATAACGCCATATATCCACATATTTATAAAATTATAATTAAAATAAAATTGACATATTATTAAATTGTTATTACAATGTGCAATTATAGCGCAGTTACTAATGATAAGGAGATAGATTATGACAAAAACACTTTTTGCTAATTTTTCATTATTTGATGGCACCAAAAATGAAATTCAGGATAGCGCTTGGTTATTAGTTGATAACGACACCGGTAAAATCACAGAAGTTGGAACAGCTAATCCACCTGCAGCAGACGAGAAAGTCGATTTAGCTGGCAAATACGTTATGCCAGGTTTAATCAATTGCCACACACATGTGACTATGAACCCCAATCCTAGTGATGGCGACACCATGGCTAATGTAGTTGCCTCAACTGTACGTGGTGTTAAAAATTTACATACGCTTTTAAAATCAGGCGTTACTTATATTCGTGAGTGCGGTAGCATTTTTGATATTGATATTACCTTAAGTAAGCTGATCGATGCTGGTCTAATTGAAAAGACGCCCGAGATTTTACCTTCGGGGCGTCCTTACTCAATGACTGGCGGTCACGGTGACTTCCCTAACTTTGGTCATTTGGTTGATTCTCCAGACGAAATGCGCAAAGCCGTTCGTCAAGGGCAAAAAATTGGAGCCAAAGCAATCAAAGTTATGGCTACTGGTGGCGTCATGACCGAAAATGACTTCATGGATGATCCACAGTTAAGTACAGAAGAAATCAAAGCTGCTGTCGAAGAAGCCCATCATAAAGGTAATATTGTTGCTGCTCATGCCGAAGGTAATCCGGGTATCATGAATGCAATTAAAGCAAATGTTGATTCTATCGAGCATGGCTTTTACGTTAATGACGAAGAAATTGACTTAATGCTGGCACAAAAAACCTACCTAACGCCAACAATTGTCGCTGATTGGGCCATTCCAAAATTTGGTGAGGGCCTTTTACCCGACTGGGAAATTAAAAAAGCCGCTGATGCACTAGACGATTTATGCAAAAATATCGCTCACGCTCATGATCGCGGTGTTGCCATCACTTTAGGAACAGATGCTGGGACACCGTTTAACGACTTTTCAATGACTCCAGTAGAACTGCAATTAATGGTCAAGATCGGCTTTAGTGATTATGATGCGCTAATGACTTCATGTAAAAATTCTGCCAAGTTACTAAAAATTGATAATGAATATGGTACTCTTGAGCCAGATAAGTATGCTGACTTCTTAGTTTTAGATAATAATCCATTGGAAAGCGTTAAAGCCGTACAGCAGGAAGACAAAGCTGTTTATAAAAAGGGCCAACGTGCTTACTAATTAGTAATAACTAAAAAACCTTCTAATTTGAACAAATGTGTTCAGCTCTAGAAGGTTTTTTATCGTAAAAATTAATCAACTGTTAAATAATTTACACTACTTTTGGACACTGGCTTTTTCTTCAGCCCTGCCAAAATGCGTATTAAATGCTAAATTCAAAACAATTGCTGCCAAAGCGCCAATCGTAATCGGTGACTTTAAGAAGTATTGCAAGAATAATGGTGCTTGAGCAATTACTTTAGCTGGAATAAGAACTAAAGCAAAAGTTAATACCATTGGAACTCCTACCACGTAAATTTGGTTACCGTTAGCTTCAGGAATAGACTTTAAGCCATTCAGCATAATAATCACACAGATAATCGCAAAAATTCCACCAATTACAGGACTCGGAATAGCTGCTAAAAAGGCTGAAAGCTTACCAACAAAACCTAAAACAACAAACCATATTCCGACTGATAAAAATACTTTACGGCTAGCCACCCCAGTAATTGATACAACCCCTGCATTTGTGGAATAGCCTGTCATCGGCGTGCTTCCCAGTAAAGCGGCAACTAAACAACTTAGACCTTCACCAACTAGGCCACGATCCCATTGTTTTTTCGTGATTTCGATTCCTGTTACATTGCTCATCGCAAACCAGGTACCCATTGTTTCGGTTGTTAGAACTATGTAAATAATTACAAAGGTAAGAATTGCGCTGAGAGAAAACTTAACACCATAATGCAAAATCGTAAATTGTGGCCATGAGAACCAGGCAGCTTTTTGTACGCTCTCCCAGCTGAACATGTGCATACTTGCCGCTGCAACGGTCCCAACGAACATCGCAATAACAATCGAACCTGCTTTTAACATGTTCTTTAGACGACCAGCATAATTGCTAAGAATGAGCACAATTAGTAATGACCCCATTGTAATTCCAGCTAAAGCAATATTTCGATTTAAATTACCGCTAGCTTGAAAGATATTGTCATTGAGTGCTGAAGGCATGAGTGAGAGGCCCACACAAGCAATAATTGTACCACCGACTACTGGTGGTACCAGCTTATTAACAACCTTCTGATAAACGCCACTTAAACCCAGCAGTACTACAAGCAATGCACCAACAATTGTTGCCCCTAGAACCGTTGCCATTCCGCCATTAGGACCACCATTAGCCAAATAAACGCCAACTACTGCACCAACTGGTACATAAGAAGGTCCCTGAGACATTGGCATTTTCATCAAAAGTCCTGTTTGGATTAACGTGCCGATTCCACAAGCTAAAAATGCAACTTGTAAAAACCCTGTTTTTTGTGCAGCTCCCATTGATAATAAGCCTGCGATGATTAATGGTGGCACATAGACGTCCATTGCCAAAACATGCTGCAGACCCAATAGGCCAGCTTCTAGAGTAGGAACATTATCATCTGGACCGTAAATTAATCCATTATCTTTCGTCTGCATTATTTTTCTCCTTGCTTGCAGCTACTTGGCCTTGTACCATGACCTGATCAATATTTTCTTTAGTGGTTTGATAAAGCAACTTTTCAAAGCGCATTTGTGGACTTTCATCTTGAAAGGCAGTCCAATTTTGATGAACAACTTGTAAGTCGGCATAACAGCCAGCTTTGATTTCTCCTGTAGGCAGTTGTAAGCTCAAAGCTCCTCCAACCGTAGCCAGATAAAAAGCATTTTTCATCGACAATATATCGTCTTTGGTACCGCGAACCTGCGAATCCAATTCAGCATCAACTCCTTCGTAGCGCTGGTGTGAAGAGACCACTGCTTGGCGGATGTTTTGATAAATGCTTGGACTATAGCCACCAGAAATATCGGTTCCTAAACCAATCTTATTACCATTTTGTAAGATTTGTTTAGCAGGTAAAACGGCATTGCCAAAGTAGACGTTTGAAATTGGACAATGCGCCAGCCCAACCTCTTTTTCTCTAAATAAAGCTATATCATCATCATTTAATAAAGTGCCATGCGCCATTACGGACTTATCTGTCAATAACCCAAACTGATCTAAAACTTCAGCATCTCGTTTATTGTAATGCTCCAACGCATAGCCATTTTCCCAATCGCTCTCACTACAATGAGATTGTACTGGAAGATCATACTTCTGCGCCAATTGCCCTAATCCAAGCAGTGCCTCATCTGTACAGCTTGGCAAAAAGCGTGGCGTAATAACAGGTGTAGCTGGAATAGTCTCATTTTCATTTAGCTCAAAAACAGTCTTGATAAAAGATTCAGTTTCAGTTAGTGCTTGTGCAGCAGTTTGGTCACGATAGTTTTCAGGCGTTTGCTCAGGATTATCCATCACAACTTTGCCGACAAATCCACGCTGGTGGTACTTTAAACAAGCCTTGACCAATTCCAAGTTACCAGAATTGTGAACTGAACCAAAATAAAGAGCGGTGGTGGTTCCCTGAGCCAGTAGTTCCTGAACTAAATCCTCATAGACTTTTTGCGCAAAATCCGAACTTTTATATTTTTCCTCTAATGGAAAAGTATAAACGTTGAGCCAGTCTTCCAGTGGTAAATCCAATGCTACTCCCGCATTGGGCCACTGGGGAGCGTGGATATGCAAGTCAATAAAACCTGGTAAAATTACTTGATCATCGTCTAGTTTTAGCAAGTAATCTCCCTTACTTGCTGAAGCTTTAACTTCTTGATAGCTATCATCCCCTGACTGAATAATTTCAGCAATATAGCCCTGACTATCAATACAAATTAGAGCTTGCTCTTGATACTCAATCTCATCTGGACTGATTGCAGTATAATAATTTCCTTGAATAACAGTTGAAAAATTAATGGTTCTTTCCTCCTTAATATCGAACATTTTTGTTATATTACAGTTTTAATATTCGCATATTTATTGTAACAAACTAACTTAGCAGAGGACAACTTTATTTTCAAAAGTTATTCATTACTATAAACCAAGTGGCGTATACTGATTGTGACAAAACATTAAACTTTAAGAAATACAGTAAAATCGACTATGACTAATTCAATTACTCAAAATGCCCTTCGGGCGCTTTTATACGAAGTTGTTACACAACCTAAACCAGGTCTCGTCGATCCCTTAAGCCAGGGACCGCATCCCGATATGAATATTTATACTTTTATTGATAGTAGCTTGAGCCTAGAGCACTATTTTTCTGAAGCAGTTGAGATCGGTCAAGCCTTTCAGTCAGCTGATTTAACGCAAATGTTTCAGCAATTAAGACAACAAGGTATTTTGGCTGAAAAAGAGATGTACACCGCTACTAAAGGAATAAATACTCATAAAGGTGCTATTTTTTCTTTAGGTATTTTTGTTTGTGCTGAAAGTTACAGTAAGAAACATCAAACTGAAATATTTACTACAATTAAACGGATGTGTCATGGCTTAGTCGAGCACGATTTAATTAACAATAATAAACTGCAAACCGCAGGCGAAAAAGAATACCAGCAATATGGTACAGGCGGTGCGCGCCAGCAGGCTGAACAAGGCTACCCTATTATTAGTGATATCGCCTTACCTTTTTTAAAAAATAGTTCTGGAAGTTTACAAGTGCGTCTTCTAGACACACTGATGAAAATTGCCACAATTACTGTTGATAGCAATTTAATCAAGCGAGCGGGCAATTATGATGCTGTTAAATGGCTTCAAAAACGCGCTCTTAGGTATTTAGAACTGGGAGGCTATGATTCCCCATTAGGTAAAAAAGAACTCTTAAAATTAAACCAGGAGTGTTTGGAAAAGAACTATAGCTTAGGAGGCTGTGCCGACCTATTAATTGTGACTATCTTTTTGGGGTTAGAAAAAGGCTACATTGTCTAGAACAAAAAAAATACTAGCTAATCTATTTAGATTAACTAGTATTTTTCATTTAAGTAAAAATCACAATATGATTAATGGTGTGACGCACCACTTACTGCATCAGTATCTTCAATTTCACTGCATGCTGTATCAGCAGCAATACGACCAAAAGTAAAGATATCAGCCAAGGAGTTGCCGCCAAGACGGTTACCAGCGTGCAATCCACCTGCAACTTCACCAGCTGCATATAAGCCAGGAATCACTTGATCTTTTTCACCAAGTACTTGTGCCTTTGGATTAATCTTTAAACCACCCATTGTGTGATGAATTGCTGGTTTACGTGGTGTTGCATAAAATGGTGCAACTTCACACTTGAGGTTGAACGCACTTTTACCAAATTCTGGATCATTTCCGGCATCAACATACGAATTATATTTCTTAATAGTATTAACTAAAGTGTCTGCATCCATGCCTGCTTTTTCAGCCAATTCTTCTAATGTATCAGCTTTTAGAAGAGTTCCTGCCTTAACTTGAGCTTCAAGTGATTCTTCTGTGGTGTTGTAGGCTGTCTTTTTAATTTTATCGTCTGCAATTAAGTAAAATAAGGTTCCATTAGCAATTGCAGCTTTGGCAAGGGTGTCACGTTCTGCAAACTCGTTAACAAAACGTTCACCTTTTTGGTTAACCATAATAAAGTTTTCTGGTGGTGTTTGAATTCCAGTAAACAATTCACCTGTCTTAGGATCTGAAACAGGCATCAACTGAATAAAGCCCATGCCAACTAAGTCTGCACCTGCTTCTTTACCTAAGGCGATACCATCACCGGTAATTGCTGGCGAGTTAGTTGTCGCGATATCATCATCAATGTGTTCCCAGTATGTATTGTACTTTTGCACCATTTTGGTATTTGCACCAAAACCACCAGAAGTCAAAATAACCTTCTGCGCATGAATAGTGATCTTATTGCCGTTACTACCTTGTGCAACGACACCAGTCACTTCACCATTTTCAATGATTAAATGTGCTGCCCTTGTTTCCGTTAAAACTGTAGCACCATGATCTTCAATCCAATCACCTAAAACATGAATAAAGGCATAACCCATTGGCTCAACAGGCTTGTGCCCACGACGCCATAATGCCCCAACTGGCATTGTTACGTCCGAACGGTCAAATTTAACACCTAAATCTGTTAGCCACTTAACTGAATCAAGCACATTGTTAACAAGTTCAGTAACTAAAGCATAGTTACCGTGAATTTCATTGCCATTTAAGTCAGTTCTTTTACCACCTAAATAAGTTTGAATTTCATGTAGTAAAACTGAATCAAACAAGTAGTCAGCGCCAGATTCAACATATTCATTAATTTGTTGTTGCAGTTTCTTAAAATCTTCCTGATATTCAGGGTCAATTTCTTCAATTGGTGTTTGAGCAAGCTTTTCAAGACTTTCTTTTTCACCAGAAAGAGCTTTAAATTGATTTTGCCATTCTGGCTCAGCTGCATTAAGTGGACCACCTGCTCTTGTAGTATTACCACCAATTTGAGGATACTTTTCAAGCACAACAACTTTTTTGTTATTTTGAATTGTTCGTGCTGCTGCAGTTAAGCCTGCACCACCAGCACCAATTACAACAACATCAGTATTATATTCCTCATCTTGTCCTGCATCTGCACTAGGCTTAGGACGATTAGCCCATTCTTCTGGATCGCCGCCGGCCTCTTGGATTGCTTGACTGACGCCATCAACAACACCATGACTTGAAATTGTGGCACCACTGACAGCATCTACGTTTAAAGTTTGATTATTGATAATTTGTTCTGGTAAACGTTTAAAAACTTCGTCTGCTACACCTTTGGTCTCACCACTTGAATCGACTGTTATTTCTTCAATCCGATCTTGTGAAAGTGTAACTTTCATTGGCATAAAACTTGAGCCATGTCCCTTAGCTTTTACAGCATATGTACCTGGTTTCATTTCGAGTTATTCCTCCTTATTTACATCTTTAATAACTAAATTTTACTAGCTTTCAATATTTAGTTGAAATACTTTTATAGCAAGTAGGCTATAATAAAAATGTTATCGGAGGAAGAATATGAAAGATCCAGAAATTTTAATCCATTATCTTGATGTTTTATTAAAGGAAAGTAATTTTACACGCGCAGCACGTGAACTCTATATTTCTCAACCTTATTTAACCCAACTAATTAAACGGATTGAGCACAAGCTAGGTACTAAAATACTAAATAGAGATGTTGTACCCTATACTTTAACCAAAGCTGGCATAATCTATTATAAGTATCTTGAAACAGCTATTGCTAATAACCAAAAACTAGAAGATAAACTTACGCCTTATACTGATCCCAATAAAGAAATCGTTCGAATAGGGATACTGGAGAGTCTAGGTACCTTTTTACTGCCTGAACTCTTACCTGAATTTCTTGCTCAAAATCCTAACATCAAGGTTCAACTAACAGAGACTTACCCAAGAAAAAGTGAAGCTCAGCTTCTAGCTGAACAAGTAGATTGCTATATTGGCCAAACCCCTGAATCACTAAGCAGTGGGCTAGATTTTTATGTTAATGGTGGTGAAAACTACTACATTATTATTTCGCCAAAATCAAAGTACTTTAAAAAAGGGCGCTTTATCCTTGAACCAGATGAATATGATATCAAAACAATTATCAAGGAACCTTTTGTTGTTAGTTCATCAAATTCTGCTATTCGCCACCAAGTTAATGGTGTATTTCAAAAATTTCATGTTAAACCAAATATCGTATTAGAAACTAATAGTATTCTAACCGCAACCAACTTGGCCATTAAAGGTGTTGGCTTGACTATTTCAGCCGCAAGCATAATCAAGCGCATGAGCCAAACACCAATTAATCTTTTACCCTTAAATAAAAACATCATTACCGTTAAATACTTTATTGCAGTAAAGAAAGGGATTAAACAAAAAGAAGGTGTCAAAAAACTAATTGCGAAGTTTATGGAAAAGAGTATTCAGCCAAATATCCGATAAATATGAATACAACAAAAAAGAGGATCAATAAAGATCCTCTTTTCTTGTACTTTGCTCCGGCTGTCAGACTCGAACTGACGACATCTTGATTAACAGTCAAGCGCTCTACCAACTGAGCTAAGCCGGAATATTAAAAAAG
>NZ_JACFQV010000005.1:0-128821 GCF_016101265.1 Lactobacillus sp. M0403 | reverse complement strand
GACCTTTATCGCCGGCTTGCCTTAGCAGCGTTTGTTATCTTACTAAACCTGCTAACTTTTGTCAACTGGTTTTGCTCGATTTTTTCTTTGTCCAACAGTGCTTTCGAGCACCTTGTCAAGAACAAATAATACTTTACTCCAATTGGTAGAACTCGTCAAATAATTTTTTATGTTCGGTATTCGTGGAGTACTAAATCAAAATTAGTTTAAGCTAATTACTAATATCATCATTATCTCTAATTATAATATTTACTTTAAAATAGAATATTCGTAATTTGTTCATTTTTGGGTTGGATTTTGTAATTTTATGGCAAAAAAATTTCAATAAAAAAAGGTCGAAATCGACCTTTTAAGTTATTTAGATTAAGCTTTCTTCCTTAGTAATCTTTGTTTTACCATTCATATAAGGAACTAATACTTCAGGAACTGTTACTGTCCCGTCTTCATTTTGGTAGTTTTCTAGAATTGCTGCAACTGTTCTACCTACTGCTAGTCCTGAACCGTTTAATGTGTGAGCTAAGTGCAATTTACCATCTTCATCGCGATAACGAATTTGGGCACGGCGTGCTTGGAAGTCAGTACAGTTTGAACAACTGGAGATTTCACGGTACTTATCTTGAGCTGGCATCCATACTTCTAGATCATAAGTTTTTGCACTAGTAAAACTTGCATCCCCAGTTGACAATGCAACGACATGGTATGGCAAGTTCAGTTTTTGTAATAAGTGTTCAGCATTCTTAGTTAATTTATCAAGTTCATTCCATGATTCTTCAGGCTTACAGATTTTAACCATTTCAACCTTTCTGAATTCATGCATTCTGATTAAACCACGAGTATCACGACCAGCTGAACCTGCTTCACTTCTAAATGCTGGAGAAAGTGCAGTTACATTAATTGGTAACCGATCTTCATGAATAATTTCATCACGGAAGTAGTTAACTAATGGAACTTCTGCAGTTGGAATTAAAGTTAAATCAAGTGGCTTGTCAGGATCATCATTATCTACAATTGTGTAAACATCTTCACGGAATTTAGGGAATTGGCCCGTGCCTTGCATTGATTCATCATTAACTAAGTAAGGTGGAATTACTTCTGTATATCCTTCTTTAGTATTTTCATCTAAGAAAAAGTTAAATACAGCACGTTCAAGTAATGCACCGGCACCTTTATAGTAAACAAAACGTGCACCAGAAACTTTTGCACCACGATCCCAGTCTAAAATGTCTAAATCAGTTCCTAATTCCCAATGTGCTTTTGGTTTAAAAGATAATTTAGTAGGTTCATGCCACTTACGTACTTCTTCATTGAAACTTTCATCAGGGCCAATTGGGTCTGAATCATCTGGGAAGTTAGGCAATCTCAACAAAATATAATTTTGCTTTTCGGTCAAGTCAGCAACTTTTTCATCGAGTTCTTTGATTTCTTGACCAACTTCACGCATTTTTTCAATCGCAGGAGTTGCATCTTCCTTGTTTCTCTTCTTTTCAGCAATTTCCTTTGAAACTTTGTTACGCTCTGCCTTTAATTGTTCACTACGGTTCAAGCCCTCACGACGATCAGCATCAATTTTTACCAGTTCATCGAGTTCTTCAGGCTTAATGCCACGTCTACTAAGTTTGTCCTTAGCCCAATCAAGATTCTCGCGAATCACTTTAATATCTAACATAGTTTACCTCCACAAAAAAAGCCAATTCATCCCACAAATTGGGACGAATTGGCTCTACATGGCTTCGCGGTACCACCCAGTTTCAACTACGAATTTCGCAGTTGCACTTCATTAAGTTGGCGATAACGGTGCCGCAATGCCGTGTAACTATTAATTACCCACATTAATGGAATCTGGAAACGACTTCTATTCGCTTACACCAAAATGCGAACTCTCTGAATCAGTCTTAGGACTCCGTGTTTTGAAATTATTTTAAGTCATTCCTACCCGTTTGGCAAATACTATTTTTAATTATATGAACATTTACATTTTAACCAAAATAAAACCAATATACTTATTGCAGCATCAAGTTAATTCTTACCTGCAAAAAAAGAAATCCAAGCATTACTTGGGTTTCCTTTTATTTAACATTATTTACTACAAAAGCATTTGGGTTATTTCTAAAACGAGCGGAACAACAATCACAAACAATACAGTCGAAGTTGTTACAACATTAGTTGCATATTGTACATCCCCGTGCGATTCACCTACAAGAATCGGTAAAACTGCTAAAGCAGGTGTCGCAGACTGTACTATCAAAGTTTGCTTTGCTAGCCCCGTTAATGCTGGTCCCCAGCTTCCACCAACAACAATTAAGATAATCATCAATGCTGGAACTAATACAAATCTACCAAGTAAAGCCCAAATTGTATCACGGTCGAGGTGAATAGACTTTAAACCAGCATCAGCCAAAATAATACCAATATAAATTAACGACATTGGTGTTACAATTCCACCGACCATGCCTAAAACAGCAGTAATCCAACTTGGAATTGGTACTTCAACTAGCAAGCAGAGCAAAGCAATTAAGAAACCTACTAGTGGCGCTGGTAATAATTTCTTCCAGTTAAGCTTTTGTTGTTTCTGTTTTTGTACAGTTGGATCATCACTGGAAATAAAGAAGACACCGATCGCCCAAGTTGAAACCGTATTTAATACGTAGTAAATCAAAAAATACGGCATACTTTTTTGACCAAACAGCGCAATATTTAATGGTAATCCAATAAAAATCGTATTGGCATTAGTAATTGCATTAATAAATGTCCCTCGCCTACCTTTACGGATTCGTAAAACTTTGCATAGTAACCAAGCAAACAAATAGCTTAAGGCAAAACAGATGATTGCATAAATCAGGCCACCAGTTAGGCCAAATAGTTTTTCCCTCGTTAGATACTTTAAAACCGAAACAAAAATTGAAGCAGGTAAAGCAATATTCATAATCAAATACGAAATGTTACTTTTAAATTGGTCACCGAGCTTACCACTACTACGCAGCCAATACCCTAATGCAATCACTAACAAAAGTTCGACAACACTAGTCAAAGATGTAAGAAAGGCTTGCATTTATTCTCACTTCCAATCATCTGAATAAACTGGAGACCAGCGCAAAGCTTGCACTGCTTCTTCACCATCTTGATAATCGTTTTGATTAAGGTGGTCTTTAATTGCTTGGTTAGCTACAGCTTTTGCCACAGTTTGTGAAAAGACGTTTAATTTTTCAACCGGTGGTAAAACTGCGGCTCCCGGCTTACTTGAATCAACAATTCCACCCAGAGAATGGGCAGCAACACTAATCATCTCATCACTCAAAATCTTAGCATTGACTGCTAATGCTCCTAGGCCAAGTCCAGGATATACTAATGCATTATTAGCCTGACCAATTTCATATTTTGTTCCTTGATATTCAACTGGATCAGCTGGGATACCGGTTGCCACCAAAGCTTTTCCCTTAGTCCATTGAATCAAGTCCTGGGCTTTTGCTTCAGCTAACTGTGTCGGATTAGACAGTGGGAAAATAATCGGACGCTCAGTATGGTCTGCCATTTCTGTCACAATTTCTTGCGTAAAAGCACCAGATCTAGTCGAAGTTCCGACTAAAATGTCTGGATGTACTGCTTGCACAACACTCTTTAAATCTATTAGTTGCTCCGGATGGGCAAACTCAGCCTTTTTTCTAACAAAAGGCTTCTGGGCAGGAGTTAAATCAGGGGTATCCTCAAATAGCAGTCCCTGTTTATCAACTAGGTAAAAATGTTTGCGTGCTTCATCTGGTTTCATCCCCATTTGCAACATTTCGGCATATACTTGTTCAACAATCCCGGTTCCAGCAGTTCCGGCACCAAAGCAAACATATTTTTGCTCGGTTAGCTTTTGCCCACTGATTTTTAGCGCGCCTAAAATTCCCGCTAAAACAATTACACCAGTTCCTTGGATATCATCGTTAAAAGTTAGGATTTGTCCGCGATAGTGTTTCAACAAATTGTCAGCATTGTCACGACCAAAATCTTCAAAATGAAGGTATAGTCCAGGAAAGAGCTTTTCAGCCGTCTGGACAAAACGATCAACAAATTGATAATATGGTTCGCCATTTATGCGCCGATGATGATTACCTAGATAGAGCGAATCATTAAGCAGCTTCTCATTATTTGTTCCAACATCAAGTACTACTGGTAAAACACATGCTGGATCGACACCTGCCGCAGCAGTATAAACCATCAACTTACCAACAGAAATGTCGACACCTTGCGTGCCCCAATCACCTATTCCAAGAATTTCTTCACCATCGGTTACTACGATTAATTTGATGTCTCGTCCGTCAGCCGCGTTTTTCAGGCTAGCCTCAATTTGATCAGGTTCATCAATAGAAAGAAAAGCGGCATTCTGTGGATTAACAAACAAATGACTATAATTTTCAATTGACTCTGCAATTGTCGGATCATAAACAATGGGCATAAACTCAGTTACGTGTTCACTAAAGATTTTAAAAAACAAAACACGATTTGTATTAAAAACAGTCATGAGAAAAATGCGTTTTTCCAAATTGGTCTTTTTCTCTTGGTATTGCAGATAAACTTCACGCGCTTGTTCCTCAAGCGTTTGCTGTTTTGGCGGCAGCATTCCTTCTAAATGATATTGCTCACGCTGCTCTTTGGTATAAGCAGTGCCACGATTCAAAAACGGATCATTTAATCTTGTTTGACCTATCTTATCCATTTTGGACACTCTCCCATCTGTGTAATAATATATTCATTTATTAACACTTTCAGGGTATTCCCTTTATGTAGCAAGTTCAAACAATTAGCTTACTTAAGAGGACTAACACTTTTTGCAGACTCAATTTACTGCTTTTTAGTTAGCGTAACTATTTTTATCAAAAAAAGTCTGGGAAACAGTATTTCCCAGACTCAAGTTTAATGATCTTTCAGCCACTGTGCTTTTTTCAACACGTAATATTTTTCTTCGTATTTGAACAGATTACTAATCTGACTTAGGTCAACCGCATAAGCATAGTCAAAACCTAGCGTCTTGAGCAATTTTTGTGAACGCAGGTTCTGCTTAAAAGTGCCGGCCCAAATTTCTCTTTGTTGCAACTTTTTAAATGCAAAATCAAATAGTAAGGTTAACGCCTCTGTCATATAACCATGGCCTTCAAACGCACGATCAAGTAGAAAGCCAACTTCCTTGGTATCTAGCAGTTCTTTTTCGCTCGTTCCTCGTTCATATAGTTCGACCAAGCCGATTATTTCTTCTGTTTGCATTAGACAAACCGCATAACTATACTTGCGTGCAGCGTATTGACCAGCGGCAACTTCTGCTTGGACAAAATTGTCATAGTGCTGAAAAGCGGCTAGCTGCTTATAATAATCGTCCTGACCCCATTTTAACAATACTTCTGCATCAGTATTTTGAAAGGGTCTCAAAAACACCCGACTACTCATTACTTACCAACAATCTTGAGAAGCCAGTCCATCCCAAACATTAAAGCGAAACTATAAGCTGCGATTGTCCATGGTTTACCTAAAATAATGATCCAGAAATATGTCCAGAATTTCATGTCTGTCAATCCTGCTAATAAACATAGAACATCATCAGGAGCCATTGGCGCAACTATACAGATTGCAAAGAACCAGTTAAATTTATTCTGATTTTTAGTCCATTTCATATACTTATCAAGGGTCTTTTCGGACACAATGTGCAGAATAAAGGGCCTACCATAAAAGCGGGCTAAGAAGAAATTGATAATCGAGCCGATACAGACCCCAACGTAGTTATAAATAAAGCCTGCTAAAGGGCCAAAGAACACAACTCCACCTAGCAAAGACACTCCACCTGGAATAATTGGAATAACCACTTGAATAATCTGGATTAGCACAAAAATAACCGGACCAATAATTCTTTTATCAGCCAGATATGCTTTCATTTTTGTTTGACTAGTAAAAATTCCTAAATTGTACCAGTAAATACATAATAAAATGATGATAATCCCGCTAACAACGGTCAAGATATTAATTAATTTTCGACTGGTTTTAGCTGACAGATGCATAGCTTACCTCCAATATTAGGGCTCATTTTACCAAAAAACTTAGTCTAATGATTAGTTTTTACGTCATTTAACTTAATAATTAAAATATTTTAACTTTTTTAAAGATTGCACTTAAATTTGCATCATGTAACTTAATGATAAACTAAAAAGAAGAAATTAAACGTACTAATAACTTTTATTTAAGTATAGTCCATCTAAACTATAATAAAATAGTAGCCTAAGTAATTGGGAGGAAACAGATAATGACTGAGATTTTAACTGATATCATCTACGATAAGCAAAAGCAATTAGCGACAGATATTTATTTGCCTCAAGGCAACGCAAAAACTAAAATTTTGCTATTTTGGCACGGTGGCGGTTGGTTCCGTGGCGATAAAAGCAATCTTAAAGAGTTATGTTTGATGGCAGCTAATCGTGGTTTTCTTGTTTTTGCCCCTAATTATTCACTTGCTCCTCAAGCAATTTTTCCTGCTGCACATGAAGACAGCACTAATTTTGTTAAATGGCTATTAAACAGTAAATATGTCGCAGAAGGAACACAAATCAGTCAAATTGGCGTTAGCAGTGGGGGTACGCTAGCCTTACTAGTGGCAGGAAAATATGGCTTTCCAACCGTTACGTGGTCTGCGCCCGTCTCATTCTCTAATTGGATGAAAGATCATCCCACAGTTAAGCCATCACCTCAGGCTCATAAAGATTTTGGAACAGAAGACTTGAATGAAATCAATGACTCATTTTACAAGTATTTCACTTTAACCTATGCCGGTTCACCAAAAATGAGCACGCTCAAACTAATCGATGCAGCGTCATATGATTACCACAATCTCCATCAGCTTTTAATGATTAATTCAACTGATGAATTAGCACCAACTAAATATCTGCTTGCTTTTATTAACTCTTTAGCCAGTCAAAATCTTGGGATTGAACTCAAATTAATTCCTGGTAAACGTCATGCAATGGCGTATGCCAGCGAGTACATTAATTTTTCTTTAGCTTATCTCGAAAACAGTTTAGAGAATAATCAGCAGTAATACCGGTTAATTAAAAGTTAAAATTAGTAGCTAGTGCAACTTTTTATTGAAAACGGTTTATAATAGAGTTTATCTATTTGTAACGTAGAAAAGTATCTTTTAAGGAGAATTAATATGGCTAAATATCAATCAGTCAATCCATATACCAATGAAACTTTTGCCAGTTACGATAATCCAACAGCTAGTCAAATTGAAGATGCAATCAACTTGGCAGATGCACTTTATCATAAATGGCGTCACGAGACTCCAGAAAGTCGCGCTGAAATTTTACACCAAGTTGCCGATGGCTTCCGTCAAAATGAGGAAGAAATGGCTAAAATAATGACTCTAGAAATGGGCAAAATGATCAACGAATCCAAAGGAGAAGTTGAACTATGCGCATCAATTTGCGATTATTACGCTGATCACGGTCCGCAGATGCTTAAACCACAACCGATTGAATCAAACTTGGGTAATGCTTATTATCTTAAGCAAGCTACAGGTGTAATTATGGCTTGTGAACCTTGGAACTTCCCGCTTTATCAAGTCATTCGTGTTTTTGCACCAAACTTTATTGTCGGTAATCCAATTTTATTAAAGCACGCACATAATGTTCCTGGTTCTGCCGCATTAACTGCCAAAATAATTAAACAGTCCGGTGCACCTGAAGGTAGCCTCATTAACCTTTACCCTAGTTACGATCAACTTGACCAAATTATTGCTGACCCTCGTGTACAGGGTGTTGCACTAACTGGTTCAGAGCGTGGCGGGGCTTCTGTTGCAGAAAATGCCGGAAAGAACCTAAAGAAATCAACTATGGAACTTGGCGGTAACGATGCCTTCATTGTTTTAGATGATGCGGATCCATTAGTTTTGAAGAAAGCCTTAAGTTCTGCTAGAACGTATAACGACGGTCAAGTATGTACTTCATCTAAACGTATTATTGTGGTTAAATCACGCTATGATGAAGTTTTGCATGAACTCAAAAATGCTTTTTCAGTCTTAAAAGCGGGTGACCCACTCGACGCTAGCACGACATTGCCACCAATGAATTCAGCTAGATCAAGGGATAAATTAAGTAAGCAAGTTGACGAAGCCATTGACGCTGGCGCAAAGGTTTTCTACGAATATCCTGAGATTAATTCTGATGGAGCATTTTTCAGACCAATTATTTTAACGGATGTTGATAAAAATAACCCAGCTTATGACCAAGAATTCTTCGGCCCAGTTGCAATTGTTTACGAAGTAGAAGACGAAGACGAGGCCATTACACTTGCCAATGATTCAAGCTATGGTCTAGGTTCATCCGTCATCAGTGCAGATGTTAAACATGCACAGGAAGTTGCAGCTCAAATTGAGACTGGAATGACCGTTATTAACGGAACCTGGATTAGCTCCGGAGAATTACCTTTTGGTGGAATTAAAAAATCGGGTTATGGCCGTGAATTGAGTGATTTAGGTATGATGGCATTTGTCAACGAACACTTGGTAATTGATATGCCAACGGAATAATCTTTTATAAATAAAAAAAGCTGGACTTCATAGCTGTCCAGCTTTTTTGTTACTTTTGCTTATATTTTTTGTACAGGTTGTAGCCTAATAAAATTGTCGTCATAATGCTGGATAAAATCAAGAAATAGGTCGAAGCACCTATCGAAACAGCATATAAAAGTAATTGACTAGTAATATTCTTCAAGAAGCCTGTATTTGAAAGTGTGGTATTTGATAAGCGGAAAATTAAGTAAATGAGGAAAAGTGACTCAATTATCGACAAAGAAAATGCAATACTGCAATTCTTTTTTGTGTCCTTCAGCGTATTATAAGTAATTACAATTGGGAATAGGAAAATCAATAGCCAGATTACACAGACTTCGATTCCTGGCACTAAAGTGCTACTTGATGAAAATAAGCGTCCAGCCAGTCCAAATAAAACACGTGTAATTGACATTTTACCTGTATATGAAATGTCAGAAACGGAAGCACCAGAACCAGTAAATAAAACAATTAGATTAATAATTGCCATTAAAATGACTAGCAGTTGGGTATAGTTAAAGTGCTTTTTGACTGTTGCAACTTCTTCTTCCACTCGCTTTTCGCCCTTGGAAGGCTCTTTACCTTTTCTTTTAGACTTAACTTTTTCCTTAGACTCATCAACATTATTGAACATATTAGAGCCAAGTTGATTGACCTTTTCAGTTAACCGCTTATCCACTGTATAGCGTTCTATTTTGTTTGTTCGCACGCATACCACATAGAGCCAGATAAATAATGCAAAAAAGCAAATCCATCCGATACTACGAGAAAAACTCATAATCAGTAGCAATAAAATACCTAATAACAAAACAATCATACTGTTAGCACGAATCCAATCCAGCATCCTTGCAACAATTATATTTTGCTTTTTAGGGTAAAACTCTTGGCGGTAGTCTTCTCTTCTCGTAACAGTTCGTTCTGCTTCCTGGTTTTCTTTATTTTGAGGTTCGTGGGGGGCATCAGCAAAAAAGAGATCACGATATTTTTGCACATTGAAGTGACAATTAGGACAAATCGTATCCTCTGCTGAGATTTTCCGCCCGCAATTTGGACAAGTAGTCATAAAAAACATCCTTTGCTTGTAGTTAAATTAATACACTAATCATAAAACAAAAAAGGTGATAAAGAAAATTTCTTTATCACTCTTTTTAATGAAAAATCATTGTAAATCTTCAATTTTTGCTTTAAGTTCTTTGATTTCCGCAATTGTTGCATTAGGTGACAGCATTAAGCTATCCAATTTAAACTTAAGCAATTCAAGTTCATTTGCGTTGCTTTTCTCATTTTCATTAACTGGTGGTTCAGCAACCAGCAATTTTTTACTCTTAATCTGCCACTCTTTCAGCTTAATTTGATTAACAAATGCTTGGTCATGAGATACCAAAATAATTGCAAATGGATAATTTGTGATGAATTCGGCTAATGCGTTAATTGACCCAATATCCAAAAAGTTAGTTGGCTCGTCTAATAGCAGCAAATTATATTGCCCGGTAATGATCTTAGCTAAATTAAAGCAGACCAGCTGTCCACCGCTTAAACTACTAATCTTTTGTTGTGCAAACTGCTTCAAGTGCAAATCACCTAGAATCTGCATTGTTGAACTGTCATCAAACATACTGGTTTCATTAAGCGATGCAATCAATGTTTGATCAGTTTGTTTTACACAAATATTCTGATCAAAATAGCCAATTTTTAATTTGGGGCTATAATAACCCACTAGTTCCCGATGCTTAATTTGTTTTAAAAAGACGGTTTTGCCTACTCCATTTTGGCCAGCCAATAACACTTTTGTTTGGAAATCTATGTTAATTTCATTGTCAATGGTAAAGAGATTACGCTTAAAAGCCTGAACTTTCTGCTTAGTTAGTCTAATTGCTTTATCATTACTGATATCTGCAATAGCCTGCTTTTCTGTTCCATTTTTAAATGTAATAGGACGCCGAAACCGTGGCTTTTCGAGCTTAGCTTTCTCTCGGTTAAGTTTATTAGTCAGGTTTTTACTAGCCTTAATGACGCTATTCTTGGCTCTTTGCTTACCCATTGATTTCGACCGCCAATCAGACGGCGACAGACCTTTTTTATTCTTATTAAAAGTTCTTGCCTTATTGAGTTTCTGATTGGAACTAACTTGCAATTGATTAACACGTTTTTTTTGTTGTTCATACTCTTTTTCAAGAAAGTGCCGCTTATCAGCTTGAAACTGTTGAAATTCAGAATATGTTCCTGTAAAACCGCTGACCTTTTGCTTTTGAATGTACCAAAGATTATTGCAAATTTGACTTAGAAAATTTTGATCATGACTAACTATTAAACACGCAATCTTGCTTTTTTGTAGTAATTGAACCAACCATTTTTGCTGTTTAACGTCCAAATTAGAAGTTGGTTCGTCCAACAATAATAAACCATTGGACATATTTTTTAATTTAGCAATTGCTAGTTCAATCGCCAATTTTTCTCGTTGTCCACCGCTCTTGTCCTTTGCATCGAGCAATTGGGGAACATAAGCAAAATTACAATTTCTGGTAATTTTGCCTTTAATTGTAAATGAATCGGTCATATCTTGTTGAGCAAGTATGTTAACTAGAGTAGTTTTGCCAACTCCGTTGTCTCCAATTAAACCGATTTTTTGACCTGAAGTAACATTTAAACTGTCAATTTCAAGTAATTTGGTAGCTGCAACGTCAATTTGTAAATGATCTATTTTAATTAATTCCACTTTAAACACCTCAATGTGTAAGTACGCTATTAATTTGCTTTTTGCCAAATTAATATCTTGCCTCGCCCCACGTTGAGCTGATAATTAATTTTCCTGTTTGAAAAGTGATTTAATTATTTAGCTATCTGTAGAGCTTTATTGATTATTTACATCTCTTGACATTTCAGTTCTCCTCATAATTCTGTTAATAAGTTAATTAGCGTTATTCTAGCTTATCTTAAAAGTTTTGTAAAGCTAGTCTAAATATACAAAAAAAGATTGAACACTCAAAATGAGCAATTCAATCTTTTAAAATTCTATTGTTTAACTCGTTTACTCTTATTCCACTGCACGCCTTCATAAGTCAGCTTAACTGCTGCAGATAGCGTGATTGGCATAATGAAGACTAAAATAATTAATCCGATAATTACAGTTAAAGCAACTTCAATTAAAGTTGGAATACCTGATGGAATCAATGCAGCGAAGGTACCACCTAAAATAATTGCAGCTGAAACAACAACCGTTCCGATAATACCACAAGCTTTAAGCATTCGTTCACTCGGCTTGCCTCCCTCAATTGCACGATAACGCGTCATCAAGAAGATACTATAGTCTACACCTAAGGCAATTAACAAAATAAAGCCAAAGAATGGTGTATTCCAAGTTAACATGTCTTTGCCCATTGTTGCCTTAACTACCCATTCAGTAATTGATAATGAGCAGAAGTACGCAATAAGTAATGTACCCAAAATATATAGAGGTTGCAATAATGAACGAGTAACGAAAATCAATGCGATTCCGATACCAATCAACATAATTGCGGCTGTTCTGATAAAGTCCTTGTTGGCAATATCCTTAATATCAGCAATGTTTGAGCTTTCTCCACCCATTGCGATAGTTGCTTTATCAAGTCTTGTACCTGCTAAAGACTTTTTAGCCATTAAGCTTAAGTCTTGCGCCTTCTTGGTTGCCTTGGTGCTACTTGGGTTTGAACTAAAGACAATCATGATCATTGCTGATTTTTTATCAGGGCTTAGATAGTTCTTAACCGAGGTTTGGAACATGTCATTCTTGATAAATTCCTTAGGAATATAGAAGCTATCTGCTGCTGATGAACTAGCAAGTCCGGTAAGATAAGCTCCACCTTGGCCCAAGCCACTGTTAACTTCATCTAAACCAGAAGTTAACTTAGGAGTATTATCTGCCAACTGACCTGCACCGGAATTCAATTTTCCTACACTTGAGTTCAGTTGACCTACGCTTGAATTCAATTGACCAAGACTAGAATTAAGTTGACCTATTCCACCATTTAAAGTGGATGCACCACTACTTAGTTGACCTGAAGCAGAAGCTAGTCTACCAACACCTGATTGTAATTGACCCATCTGACCAGAAACATTTGGCATTGAAGCAGAAGCTTGTGCCCATGATTTTTCAAGTGCAGCACCTGCTGCTTGCATTGCCGCCATCTTTTGTTGTGGTGTCAAGCCAGGAATGCTATTCATACTTTGAGCCAAGTTAGCCTTGTAACTCTTTTCTAAGGCTGCCTTAGTATTGGCTTGAGCTGATGCGATACCTTGAGAGCCAGCTGCTAATTGAGAATTAAGTTGATTCAAGCCGCTGGTCATTTGTTGCGTACCACTTTGGAGTCTTCCTGCACCACCTTGCAGTTGACCCGCACCACTTTGAAGTTGGCCAGTACCGCTTTGGAGCTGTCCAGTACCATTTTGTAACTGGCTTGTTCCGCTAGCTAACTGACTTGCACCAGTTGATAATTGCTTACTTGCTTTACTTAATTTGCTTAACCCAGCACGAGCTTGGTCGACGCCCTTATTAACTGTGTTTAATTGGTTGTTAACATAGAGCTGATTAATTCGTTCTCCGTATGGTTGAGTAACAGAAGTTACTAGAGAAACATCCCCAGAAGATTGAATTTGTCTAGTAAGTTGATCAAGCAGTCTTAAATCTGCCTCATTGTCTAATCTGTGGTCACTCTTAATATAAAGAGTTGATGGTTCTGCCATCCCCTTGGAGAAATGCTTTTCAACTACAAGCATCCCAGCCTTTGCAGGGGTAGCATTATCAATTTCATCAGTATCATCATAATTAAGATGACCTGAGTACATTAAAGCAAATGGTGTTACCACAACTGCTAAAACGACTAAATAGATAATTGGATGAGCCATAGTACTCTTAGAGATACCATGCCAGAGCTTATCCTCATGTTCACCAGTAAATTTCTTAACTGGCCAGAACATTTTTTCACCTAAAACAGCCATGAAGAATGGGTTTAGTGTTAACAAAACAACCAGTAGGATAGCAACACCAACTGCAACGCCGACTGCAGATTGGTAAATTGAGAATTTAGCTAAGCTAAGAGCTGAAAAACCAATTAAGATCGATGATCCTGAATACAAGATTGTCTTACCTGCTACCTTAAGTGCATCCTTCATCGCACCATAGCGATCAAGCCCATTACCCAGATTTTCCTTGAATTTATCATACAGTAAGATGTTGTAATCCGTTCCGATTCCGAACAACACAATGATCATAAAGACTTGTGTAAAGTTTGAAAATGGGAAGTTTTGATACTTAACTAGATTGGTAACAATCGAGAAAGCAGTGATAAATGATACACCAACTGTTAACAAAGAAATTAGTGGCACGATTGGTGACTTAAAGACAATTACTAGAACAATGAAAATGAAGACAATGGTAATGACTTCAGTCTTTTTAATTCCCTCTTGAATTGAGTTCGAGAAAGCGTTCTGTAAAACATCTGCACCAGTAACATAAGTTCTGATACCTGCAGTTTTAACGGCCTTAGTTAATTCCTGCTCTACTTCATTAATTGGAGCATGTTTTTTCGCAACATTAACTTGTAAAATCCAAGTAGTCTTATCTTTTGACTGTAGTTGCTTCTTGGTAGCGATATTATCGTCTGGTGCTAAGACCATCTTAATACCGTATTTATCCTGATTTTCTTTAATGCGATCAATTGTGTCATTAATTGCATTCTTATCGTCTGCAGTTAATTTGCCGTTTTTCTTATTAAAAACAACTGCAATTTGATAAGTGTTCTTTTGTTTAGGTCCCCAATCATTTTGAATTGATTGTGCGACCTCACTTTGAACATCCTGTGGTAAGGAAATGTTTGAGTGCTCACGCGTTAACCCAGTAACGTCTGGCAGTGCCACAACAGAAATAATCAGAATTAAAACCCATGCAATAAATGAAAAAATATGATTTTTAAATAATTTTTGCACTTTGTTTTTCCTCTCTATTCTTCCAAAATATTTTTCGGCTGGACCAGTTTGATAATCATATCATGGTAGCCTTGATCAGCCTCGGTACTGGTTTCACCCTCAATCGACGCGGACACATCTAAAAAGATATAACCCAAAACAGCGCCAATTAAGGAATGAAGCGAAACAGTGCTGTCGCTTCTTAAATTCAGTTTGTCAGCAAATGCAATTACGTTCATGATTTCCTTAGTAATTGCATCTTCCGGCTTATACTCATTGAGGTGATAAAGAATGCTAAACAATGCAGGATCGTTCAAAATAAAATTGCGAACGATATCTGCAAATTTAAATAATGCCTCTTTACCTGAAAGTCCAATCAGATTGTCAACTAACTGTTTACTTAGAATTTTAATCCTACTTGCACCAACAAGTGATAATAATTGCTTACGACCAGAAACATAGTGGTAAAGAGATTGCGAGCGAACACCAAGCTCCTTAGCTAAGCTAGGCAGCGTTGTTGCCGATAATCCTTTTTGACCAATCATTTCTGTTGCCTTAGCAATCACTTTATCAAGATCAAGGCTTCTTTTTTTAACCAACTTCATCCCTCCCTCTGACAGCATAGGAAACAATATAACACTACAAACCGCAGAATACAATCTACAGACTGTAGATTAATTCAAAAAAATTTCCAAATTGACTAAAATCTTGATTTAACAGTATTTCTGCATTAAAAATACCTCAAAAGCAAGTTAGCTCTTAAGGCATTTTTAAATTTATTTTATCTATTTAAAGAAATTATTGACGACTTGTCCGAGTTTAGCAAACTTTTTATTTGAATTGCTCCACACGGCTACACAGTATGCTTGACCATTATTTTCAATAATAGCAACACTAGACCGATCGTCACCAATCGCATATACAGTCGCACCATGAACCTTTTGTACTAATTTTGGTTTTTGTCCTGTCGCATTTTGATTCAATGATCCAAGTGTTAAATTAGAATACTGACGACTTAGTGTTTTATTTTTGTACAAGTCATCCATTACGGCGACCAAATCGCTTGCCGTTGTTTGAGCTAATGGGTTGGTTGTATATTTTTTGCTAAATTTAGTGGAATCAGCTCCCATTTTTTTAGCCATAGCATTAACTTTTTGCGGTTTAACCTTGCGTAGTAAAACATTTCCTGCGGTTTTATTCCCCTGCATCAAAGTCTGCCTTAAAAAAGTTGTTCCATAAGCTATTCCAGGCTGCAAAGCTTTTTCGCCTTTAGCGCGGTCTGACTTTTTAACTTTGATTGCCGAATGACTGGTAAGCTTGCCGTGTTCTTCTTGGTAAAAAACTGCTGCTAGTAAAAATAGGCGCCCAGTTCCAGTAACACCATGTGCTTTAGTGGTATTTGCTACGCGTGCAAACTTACCAGAATTAAGGTCCTGAACTGCAACTTGGTAGCTCTGATCCTTTCCCATTAGCGTCTCGATCTGCTTGGCCCAAGTCTGATCACTACCTGAGGCAATTTGAACATGAGTCGGATATTCTACTTCAGCAACTTTTGGTTCATGTGGCAGCTTACCCTTGCCGTGCTCTTTTTTAACACTTTGGCTTTGCCCCACAATTTCAACGCTTGTATTTTGTACCCGCCTTAAATTTAGCGAATAGAGCATAAAAGCAAGTAGCGTAGTAATTAGTGAGCCAATAATGACCTTGTTTTTCATATATCTACCTCAATTAAAAGAAGTGGTGTCGTTTCATCAAGATGATCAGCCAAAGCATTAAAACAATTCCAATCAGTGAAATAAAAATCCAATCAGTTGAACTATGACCTACAGGTAAACTTACGTTCATGCCGTAAAAACCCGTTAGGATAGTGGGGATAGTCAGAACCAAAGACCAAACTGTCAAAAACTTCATCGTATCATTCAGATTATTGTTCATCATATTATTGGATGTCGCAGACAAAGTTTGCGTAACCTGCTGCGAAATTTTGACCATTTCTGCGGACTGATTAGACTCAATTAAAACATCATCTAAGCGCTCACGAGCAGGTTTGGTAAAATCAAGTTCTGAAAGCTTCAAACTGTGAAGCATCATCAAATTGGTTTGGATTGAACTAGATAAGTAAACCAAACTTTTTTCAATATTAGATAATTCAACCAAGTCCCTATTGTCGATATCACCAGACAATTTTTGATCCAAAGTATTGCGCTGAACATCTAGCTGCGTAACTGCACGTTGGAAATACTGCGATAAAAACAGCAAAAATTTCATCAACAATTCGGTTACATCTTGTGCTAATGATAATTCGCGTCTCATTGCACGGTCATTAAACTCGTCAAACACATAACTAGTTGATTCTGTATGGAAGGTAAAAATGTTTTCTCCGGATACTAAAAAAGTTACCGGGTGAGCCGTAAAATGCTTGATGGTTTGTGTCGGCCAAATGGGCACATCATAAACAAGCAAGTGAATATGGGTATGGGTGTCATAATCGTAGTGCGGACGTTCATGACGGTCGGAAATATAAGAGATCATATCGGGCGTGAAATTAAAATCATCTTGCAGTTTGTTACTATCTTCTTCACTCAAATTGCTGATATCATACCACTTATACTTAGTTTCTACCGGAAATCTTTGCTCTTTGATCATTTTCCCCATCCTTAGATTGGTTAGCTTTCTAGTTATAATGAAAGCTATTGATTTGCTTATCTTATCTTACCATTCCTTTGCAAAACGACAACTAAAAAAGCAGGCTAAAAAGCCCACTTTTTTAATTATTTATATTTTTTATTGCTTCCATGCAGCATCAAATTTTGTCTTACCTGTTTTAATTGCACTATTAACATTACGGTCCTTTTGTGCAGCAGATAAAATTGATTGCATAATTGGATTTAATTGGCTAAATACTGCATTAGAATTTTTAATTACAGGCACACTGTATAATGAGTTAGTTGACAGAATATCCTCTAACTTAGCAGGTAACTTAAATTCTTTATTTTCTTTATATTCAGCTGACTTCGTGGCGTCCTCATTAACTGGAATATAGCCGGTTTCTTTGGCCCACTTAATTTGGTTTTCCTTAGATGATAGGAACTTCATAAATTTGAATGCAGCGGCTTTTTCCATTGCACTAGCATGGCTAAACATGTAGATGTCAGTCCCTTGTTGCATTGTGTACTTACCAGGACGAGCAGCTACTTCATATTTAAAGCCCTTCTTAGCTGCTTGCTTAATCCATGTTTCTGTTGATGATGAAGTAACAAACATTGCTAACTTTTGGTTAGTGAATGGTACATATAGGTACTTATCAGAACCTGGCATTCTGAAGTAGCCTGCCTTTTCACCTTTTACAAAGTAGTCTAAAACGCGTGAAGATTCCTTGCCAGTAAAATCAACCTTGCTGGAGAAGTTTTGGCCTTCATTTTTCATCCCTAATACGTAGTAGTTGTTAAGGTTATCAAAGCCTGCACCTACAACCTTGTGATCGCTCTTTTGGTAAATTGTTTGTGCTGCCTGCTTTAATTCAGCATTAGTTGAAGGTACTTTAGTGATACCGTACTTCTTCAACATGTCCGGATTGTAAATCAAAACTTCGATTGACTTGTTAAATGGAATACCGTATTGTGTGCCATTAATTTTGGCGCCGTCAAGCATCCCTTGCTTAATTTCTGATGCAGCAACGCTTCCCCAACCGACTTCTTTGTTATTAATGTAAGGAGTTAGGTTTACTAACATCTTGTTCTTAGCGGCACTTTGAAGCCAACCAGGATATGCCTGGGTAATTGTTGGCAAGTTCTTTGGTGACTGCATTGTAGAATTCAACTTAGCCTGCAAATTGTCATAATCGCCTTGTTGTTCAAGCTTAATTTTAATATTAGAATTTTTAGCTTCAAATTCTTTAGCAAGTTTCTTTAATGTAGTTTCTTGCTGACCTTGCATCCCATGCCAGAAAACAACAGTCGTTTTCTTGGTTACCTTTGGTATCTTATTTGTGTCAGAAGTTGAAGATGACGACGAGCCACCATTCGAACAAGCAGCAGTACCTACTAAAGCTAATCCGGCTACAGCTAATGCTGCAAGTTTTTTACCAAAATTCATTTTTGATTTTTCCTCCAAAAATCGATGATTAATCAACAAGTTTTTGTCAATTATTTTATTCTTGTCTATTGTATAGCAGTAAAAGAAAGATTACAACAAAAACATTCGCTTTTATCTCAATATTAATCTATTTTTGCAATTAAAGTTCGTTTTTGAAGCGATAAACTTGCTAATGATATTTTTTTGTTCTACTTGATCAATTTTGGCAATAAAAAAGACTCGCCCTAAAAGGACGAGTCTCGCAAATTTCTATTCTGCCGCGTATTTACCGGCTAAGCGGCCAAAAGTTAGAGCATGACTAGCAGTTAAGCCAGGAACATGGTCTGGGTAGATACCCCAGAAGAAACCGCCAGAACAGTTACCAGCTGCATACAAGCCTTCAATTACCTTGTCTTGCTTGTTGATTACTTGCATCTTAGTGTTAACTCGCAGTCCATCGAGTGTAGCTAATAATCTGCCCCCAACAATCGCCCCATAATATGGTGCCTTATTAACTGGCTCTAAACGATAGCTTTCTTTACCAAAGTCACTATCTTGACCTTTGCTTACCATTTCATTGTATCGGTCAACGGTCTTTTGCAAGTTTTCTTTTGGTAAACCTAACTTTTCAGCCAGCTCTTCGATTGTGTCAGCCTTTTGAACTAAGCCTTCGTTCAAACGATCATTTACTTCTTTACGTGCTTCTTCTCCAGTAAAGATTCCTGGGAAACCTAATCTTGAACAACCCAATGTATGGTATTGTTTGAGGCTTTCATCACTCATTGTTTCTTCTGTCCAGATCATTGCACTTAAGTAACCAGGCTGTTTTGAAGCAGCTGTCATTTGGAATTGATACGGTGCACTTTCGTTAAAGAAGCGTTCACCATTTAAGTTAACTTTTAGCATTGGATAGGAACCTAGCCATAAGTAACCTGGATCATCAGGAGGAGTCAAGTCAACTTCATAGAAGTCTTCCGCATTTGTTCCAACTGGAACTGCACCACGGTTGAACACAATTGAAGCAGGTTCTTCATCTTTAGCGGCGCCTACTTTCAAAGCAGCTACAATTCCTGAGCCATCGTCTCTTTGACTATCGGTATAAACGTTTGTCTTTAAGCCAAGTGGATTCCATTTTTGCATTAGCGCTTGGTTAGAGCCGTAACCACCAGTACATAGGATTACGCCTTTACGCGCTCTAAAAGTTGAAGTTTTCTTGGATTTCATGTTTTTGGCAACTAAACCGACAACCCGACCATTTTCAACAATTAGCTCTTCTAGCTTTGTGTGCCAAGCAAATTTTGCGCCAAGCTCTTCTGCCTTAGCAATTACCCAATTACCGTAACCCATTTGCCAGTACTTACCGTCAGGAGCAGTTGCTTCGTTTCCTGTAGGAAAGGCACGGTTACGTTCAGTTTCGTAATGCGCATCTGGCGTTGCCTTAATGTATGCACCATGGGGTTGTAAAACTTCATCATCGAGCCAATCAACCATTTCTGAACTGTTGTCTGCCCAAACGTTTAATAGACGCTGATCAACGTTTCCTTGGTTAAAAGTAGAAATAAAGTTAACTAATTCGTTACGGTCGATTTCAACACCGGCCTTCTCTTGTGCTTTACTGTGAATTGCAGCAATCGTTTCGCGGTATAAATAGCCAGCACTGCCCATTTTATCAATGACCAAAACCTTGGCACCTTTTTCGGCAGCAGCCGCAGCGGCCATCCCACCAGCGTTACTTGCACCAACAACGATTACATCATATTCTTGGTTGTTCATAAAAATACTTCCTAACTATGTGATTGATCAAAGTGATTTTTAGCAATAACGGCTACTAAGGCCATAATTACTACAGTGATAATTGCAAAGAAAATGTACACCGCAACAAAGCCGCCCATTTTTTCCGCAATCAAGTTATTAACTGGCATTGCGAATGCACCAATTAAAAAGGCAATTGAGTTAATATAAGAAAATCCTTTAGCAAATGCTCTTCTACCTAAAGCTGCAGTTGCAATTGTCGTAATACCAGTTCCGAGATATACATAGAAAACATCATTAATCCCTGCGCTGAAGATTGCCAAGCCAGCAGAACGAGTATTGGTGGCAATGATTAATAGTGCATAAGAGATAACTGCCAACAAAAGCCATGCTAAACTTGCTTTTTCTGCTCCATACTTATCACAAGTTGAACCAACTAATGGATTGAGGAAAATATCAAATAGCATTGCTGAAGTAACCATGAAGCCGCCCGCAGCACCATCAAAGCCTGCAGAAACAGCGTAAGTTGGAAACATCTGATTTAAGACAGCTGGGAATTGTAACAAAATTACGATTACTAGTAAAAGCCAAAAAGTGGCTGACTTGAAGAGTTCATGATTAGAAACAGGTTTAACCGTTTCAGCTGCGTCGTTTTGTGCCGCCTGTTCATTAAAGCCATATGGCTTACGTCCTTCTTTTTCAGGTGAGAAGTTAACACCAAATAAAGCACAAGGCACACTTAAGACAGCTACAATCATAGCTAAAATTGTTAAGCTGCTTTGCCAACCAACCTTTTCAATTAAAACTGATAAAATTGGGCTCATGATTCCTTGAAAAACAGAAGTAATTGCCCAACAAAGTCCAACCGCAAAACCTGCTTTTTCCGCAAACCAGTTATCAAGCAAAATACCAACTGGTGTAAACGACATAAATGAAATCGCAATCCCGATAATGATGGCAATAATGAAAAAGAGCCAAATATTGGTAAAATGCGGCATCAGAATTAAGCTGACTGCAACTGCCAAACTGGCAACTACATATAACAAGCGATTGTTTACCTTAGCCAAAATTTTGGGAACATTTGGTGTCATCACAGCCATTGTTAAAACCAAAACTGTGTAGTAGTAAGATAAGGTTGAAACCTGAGTATGTAGAGCTTGGCTTAATGGAGCTAAAAATGAACCCATTAAAACCATACTTGAGCCCAAACATGCTGCAGAAATCAAACCTATGCAGCACATAACTACCCAGGGCCTAATATTCCTTTTTTGATTATTCATCAAAATCACCTCTAAATACTAATTCTTGAATACAGCTTGATATTACATCAATAATGAGGGTGTGATAAACTGAAAACCGAATGGCATAATGACAAAAAGGAATATTAAATCATGAATTCAACTCAGGTGAACTGTTTTTTAACTTTGGCTAAAACACTAAACTTCACGCAAACTGCACAAAAAATGTACCTCTCACAATCAACTGTTTCTAAAAACATCAAGAACTTAGAAAAGGAATTACAGGTAAAGCTCTTCAAACGTGGCTATCACCAAATAGCATTAACCGATAAAGGAAAGATTTTTTATAATCAAATGGTGCTTTCCACGGCTGAAATTAACGACACAATTATTAATCTGCGCCAAAGTAGCGCCATTATGCGTCCTAAAATCAAGATGGGCTACACAGATCTGCCCTTTGAAAAAAAGTGGTTACCTGTTGCACTAAGACTAATCAATACGCAGACTAATCTTGAGCTAAAGCCTTTTTTCGTTGATCCTGGTCAAGAACACAATATCAACAAGCTGATTTGCGATGGGACAATTGATTTGATGCTCATGCAAAAAGATATTATTAACGAAAAGGATGAAACGCATTACGTCGAAGTATTACAAAAAGGCTTTTCCGTTGTTGTTCCGCAGGGTGACAGTCTTTTTATTAAAAACAACATTGATTTTAGCGACTTGGCTAACCGCCAAATTTATTTGTGGAATGGCCACGATAATTTTCCTGCAATTGAAAGTCTGAAATTTAGTTTACAAAGTAGTCCCTACGACATTAACTACCAAGAGGAAATTGACTCCTCGGTCTTAATCGCATATGTCCGAGCAAAAATGGGAATTGGCATAGTCCCTAGCATTTTATACAACAAAGACGATACCGATTTGCGCTATATTCCCTTAAAAACAGATCAAAAATTGTCTTATGGTATCTTGTCGCTAGTCAACTCAGAAAAAAGAGCTAACATTAACATAGTCAACAAGTACATTGCACAAGCCATTAATATTTCAAAAACGCAGTGGTAAAGCAAAAAAGGATTCGTCATCAAGACGAATCCTTTTTATAATCTTGCTATTTAGTTTTTATTGCTTCCAAGCAGCATCAAATTTTGACTTGCCTGTGTTAATTGCATCATTAACATTTTGTTTCTTTTGTGCAGCAGCGAAAATATTTTGCATAATTGGGTTTAATTGACCATATGCAGCTCCAGCGTTCTTAACAACAGGAACACTGTAGAGGTTCTTCATTGCGTCTTCCAATTTAGCTGGTAATTTAATCTTCTTGTTGTCTTTGTATTCAGAAGACTCTGCAGCAGCATTGTTAACTGGGATGTAACCAGTTGCGTTTGCCCATTTAAGTTGGCTAGTCTTTGAAACTAAGAACTTGATGTACATGAATGCAGCAGCCTTTTGATCAGCAGATGCATGGTTAAACATGTAGATATCAGTACCTTGTGACATAGTGTATTTGCCAGGACGTGGAGCAACATCGTAAGTAAACTTGTTGCCTACACCTTGCTTAACAAAACCTTCACCAGCTGAAGTACCAATGTACATTGCAACTTTTTGGTTAGCAAATGGTCCTGATAGGTAGTGCTCTGAACCAGCTACTCTGAAGTAACCATCCTTGATACCATCAGCATAGTAGTTGATAACTTTCTTAGAAGTTGCACCAGCAAAGTCAATCTTGCTTGAGAAGTCTACGCCTTCGTTCTTCATACCTAAAGTGTAGTAGTTTGATAATGAGTCAAAACCAGCACCAACAACTTTATGGTTACTCTTTTCATAAATTGTCTTAGCATCCTGCTTCAATTCTTCCATTGTAGTAGGAGCTTTCTTGATACCGTATTTCTTAAACATGTCAGCATTGTAAGTTAAAGTTTCAATTGACTTGTTAAATGGAATACCGTATTGAGTTCCGTTAATCTTAGCACCATCTAAAAGAGCGGTTTTAATATCAGAAGCCTTAGCACTTCCCCAACCAACTTCTTTGTTGTTAATGTATGGTGTCATATCTACCAACATCTTATTCTTGGCTGCAGTTTGTAGCCAATCAGGATAAGCCTGTGTAATTGTTGGCAAATTGTTTGGTGACTGCAAAGTTGAATTAATCTTAGCTTGCAAGTCATTGTATTGACCTTGGTTTTCCAACTTAACCTTGATCTTAGGATTATCCTTTTCGAATTCCTTTGTTAATTCCTTTAAGGTATCCTGTTGTACCCCGGTCATTCCGTGCCACAAAGTAATAGTGGTATTCTTCTTAACCTTGGTAATCTTAGATGAACTGCTAGATGATGATGACGAAGAAGAATTGCTTCCGCCATTAGAACAAGCTGCAGTACCTACTAGTGTCAAACTAACTGCAAAAGCGGCAGCAAGCTTTTTACTAAACTTCATTTGGTAAACCTCCCAAAAAATAAAAACTAAACAACAATTTTTTGATTAACTAAAGCGTAATAGTTTGATTGCGCTTCGGTAAAATCCGTTCTCCAAATGGGTTCTCTTCCAGCTCCGGATGCAATGTGTGCACCGGAATTAAGGTTGCTGGTTGAACCTCCTTAATAATTTCCTTGAGTTCTTTTTCATCTGCGTGACCGGAACAACGCAAGCCTTTGAACTCAATCTTTTTATCTGACAAAGCTTGCAGGAAAGGCTGATAAGCTGGATCAAAATCACCCAGCGGCTCAGCGTTTGAGTGGATGTATAATCCACCTTCCTGTAAGTCAGTATAATTACCAACTGCTTGCCAGAGGTATGCATGACTGTCATTTAGCAGTTCCTGATAAGAAACTGCTAGTTCCGGTTGCAAATCTGCAAATTTCTCTTCCCCTGGCAAGTAATAGTAATCAAAGTCCTTGCCCAAGCTTTCCTTGAGCAAGTGCGCTCTTTGCGCATGCAAAACAACGCGGCGCGGTGAATCTGCAATAATGCGCAAGAGTCGCTCAACATTAGTAGAATAAGTATTAAATGTAATCTGCCGCTCAGGATTGTCTTTTTGCAATTCAACAAATTGAGCAGTCAGTTCATTTTCATTCTTTGGACCAGTGAATTCTTCACTTGATTGATCGTGTTTTTCTTCAGGCCAAGAAACACCGGTACCTTCAATAATCAGGGCATCACAGTTCTTAGCGGCTGCCAAAAATTCGTGTACCCAGTCAGGGTGATAACCGTGTAAGCGAATATCACCAGTATATGCAATTCGCTTATCTGGAGTAGTAATAATTAAACCTGTTGCACCATAAGCATCGTGGTCACTCGGCCAAACTTCAAGCGTAATATCACCTACTAGAATTGGCTTGCGGTACTCCGCTGCAATAATTGGTCGAACGTAGCTTGCTTCATGACCAGCAGCTGGTAATAAAAAGTCACCGTGTTCATTTAAAGCTGGCATCATCTTGGCAGTAAGTGGGCCTGCATATAGCGGAATCTCAGGTGCCAAGAAATTCATTGCTTTACTATGATCAAGATGCAAGTGTGACATATAGGCAGCAGCATGTTCCCAGCGTTGATGATCAATTGGCTTTCCAGTAAGTTCAGGATTGTAAAAGTTAGGAACATCACCAATCAACTGATTTTCAATCAAAGTTTGATATTTTTCATCAGGCAAATCTAATTCAGGACGATATACTTCACCTAAATCAAACAAAACATGTGATTTGTTATAAGCCACTTCGATCATTGGTCCGCCAATAGTTGTTAGACCATTATAAAAAGTAATAGATGTCTTAGCCTTTGATGTCATTACGTACTACTCCCTTAATAATCCGTTTTCTAAAGATGAAATACAAAATTAAAATCGGTAAAACAGTCAGTGTTGCAGCTGCTAGTTGCAATTGGGTTTCGCTACCAGCATCAGAAGCAAAGGCAGACAGACCGTTGTTTAACAGTCTCATCGTGTCTTCGTTGGTAACAAGTAATGGCCACAAGAATGAGTTCCAGCCTGAAATAAAGCTCAACAAACCAACTGTAAAGAGACCACTCTTTGACATTGGTACCAAAATTTTCCAAATGTAATCCCAGTCGCTTGCGCCATCAATCATCGCCGCTTTGTAAATCGTGGTTGAAATTGAGCCAAAATAACTTTGTAAATAGTACATGTAGAAAATTGACGTTAGGAATGGCAAAACCAAACCAATATAGGTGTTAAGTAAGCCGAGATGAGCAATTGTATTATAGTTAGTAAAAATAATTGCTTCACCTGGAACCATCAAAAGAGAAAGCATCACCATCTGGATGACACCCTTACCCTTGAAGCGCAGGTTAACCATTGCAAAGGCACCAAGTAGTGAATTAAATAGACTAACTACAGTCGTAACTGTTGCTGTCAAAACTGTGTTAAAGAAGTAGCGGCCAAATGGGGCTCTAGCAAAAACCTTTGCATAGTTGGACCACTCAAAGTGGTGCGGAATTAATGTTGGAGGAATTGATGTTGTTTCCTGAAAGTTCATCAATCCGCCTAGTATCATGTAAATGAATGGAAAAACGGTGATGAAAGCAAAGATGAATAAGATAATATAGCTGAAGACAACACCTAAACGAATCTTTTTCATTTAATTTTCTCCTATCTTTTTCATCATCTTACGTTGTAAGAATGTTGCAAATAAGATAATCAGGAACAAGACAACCGTCGCTGCCATTGCAACCCCTGGAGTACCCACTGTTTGGAACTTATTGTAAATGTAGAACACAGCAGTGGTTCCGGAGTTACCAACACCAGCTGCACCATTAAACAGCGCATAGACTGATGTATAAATCTTGAAGGCACCAATGATATTCATTGTCAGCAAAAAGGCAATTGTTGGAACAAGTTGTGGCATTGTAATTCGCCAAAACTTGTCTTTGCCGCTAGCACCATACATATCGGCAATCGTGTAGAAGTTAGGATCAATGTTCCTAAGTGCACCCATCAGAATAACAATATTGAAGGCCAAAGAAGACCAAATACCGAAAATAATAATAGTTGTTAAAGACATTGCTGGGTCGTCAATCCAATCCGGTGCAGGCAAATGCACAGCCCGCAACAAAAAGTTCAACATCCCATAATCGCCGTTGAAAATGTAACGAAAGACAATTCCGATTGCAATCGTTGACGTTACATATGGCATGAAAAAGGTGGTCTCAAACAATGCCTTATGCTTAACTTTGTCAAAAATAATCCAAGCTAGCATAATTGAAATTGCTAGACCAACCGGTACCGAAATCACGGCATAGAGTAAGGTGTTTTTAATTGCCAACCAAAACTCGGGATCATTAAAAATGTACTTATAATTATTGAATCCCGTCCAAGTTAAATCGATTAGTGATCCACTTTGGAAACTCATGCCAAAGGCACGTAAGATAGGATAAATACTGAATAAAGTTACAAAGATAATTGTTGGTGCTAAATACAGCCATGCTTTTTTCTGATTGGTCTTCATTAGTAAACCCGCTCCCCATCAGGTGTAAATAGAAATACACGGTCAAGTCTCATCTTAAGGTTAACTTGATCACCATGATTAACTGGTACTTCAAGACTAATCAAAGAACGTGCTTGAGATTCATCATGTGTGAATTTCAGTATACGTTCTCGACCAATTAACTCGACATCATCAACTTTCACATTAAGGATACCGTCTGAAGCAGGAACAATGTTCTCAGGGCGAACGGATAATAAATATTCGCCATTAGGAATTGAGCGTTTAAAGCGTGATTCATCTAAATCGGCTAACTTGATAGTGAAGTCAGTTCCCTGCAATTCATCATCGGTCTTTGTTACCTTAAAGTTGTCAATTACGGGGTTACCAACAAAGTTAGCAACAAAGTAATTATTAGGCTCTAAATAGAAGTTTTCACCCAAGTCATCTTGTTGAATAACACCATCATTAAATAAAATAATTTTGTCACCAATTGATAAGGCTTCTTCTTGGTCGTGAGTAACAAATAAGGTTGTAATGCCAACAGATTTAACCAAAGAACGAATTTCTTCACGAATCTTCAATCTCAATCTGGCATCAAGGTTACTTAAAGGCTCATCCATCAGAAGAATCTTAGGCTCTTGAACTAACGCACGCGCAATCGCCACTCGCTGTTGCTGTCCACCAGATAAATTACCAGGCTTTTGATCAGCTAATTCAGTAATCTGCGTTAATTCCATATACTTTTCGGCAATTTTTTGCGCCTCAGGTTTAGACTTTTTATTTTTGCCCACTATTAAAGGAAACATTACGTTTTGCAAGACCGTCATATGAGGATACAACGCGTAGTTTTGAAAAACGTAACCAATATGCCGGTCCTTAGGCTCGACATTTACTACTGACTTCCCGTCAAATAGAATTTCACCTGAAGTTGGATTAAGCAAACCTGCTAAAATATTCAGAATGGTTGTCTTCCCACAACCAGAAGGTCCTAAGAGACAAACCAAATCACCTTTTTTAACAGAAAAGCTGACATTTTTGATTGCTTCATGTCCATTATCATAAACTTTTCTGAGATTTTTCACTTCAACGAATTTGTTGTTATCCATTAATCTGCACCACTATATCTTGTATTGCTTAAAGTTTTTCTTCACTAATTTTATGATAAAAACCAGCTGAATACAACCGGTTTTATCTAATAAAAATTCGTACTTCAATAAAAAAACACTTGCTTTTTCTTTCAATATTCGTTTTTATGGCTAAAACTACAAATTATTGACACCAAATCATTCATAATGTTCTGCTTTTGTTAATCTTTCGATTCAACCTAATTGTTAACTAGACTTGCCAAGTCAACTTTGAAGCAATTTTTCCATAAAGTGCTTTTTTAATCCGAATATTAATTTTATCTTTTTCATCTAATTCTGTTGCTTAGATATTTATATATATAAAATAACTTAAGAATAATATCATCTTTGACCGCATGCAAAAAGCACACTCCCATGACTGTCGTTAGGAATGTGCTTTTCCATCATGCATTTAAAAAATGCACTCAATAAACCCACTACAATATTTCATTCTATAGCTTACTAATAACTACAAAATAATCTGCTTGTCTACGATGTTATTGAAAATATAGTTTTGCATTTGCAATTTAATTAGTATGAACTATTAAATGAAGTTTAACTTACTCAATTCGGCATCATTACTTTAGAATAGTGCTGCTAAGCAGCCAAATAAGAAAATAAAGTTAGAAATCATTTTTCCCCTTCTTTCTGTGAAACCTATAAGTTTTAAAGAATACATATATTCATCATTTATTCATAAAGTGATGATAATATATCCCTTACAATTAAATAATAGTACTAACTAAAGATTAGTTTAGTGAATTGTTGGCTTATTTCACATTAACCTTATTCAGATAAGCCATTGAAAGGGGTAACTTGCAGTGAAATCTTTCGGGGAAACAATAAAAGGGATCAGAACGGCGCGCGGTATTACCCAATCTGAGTTAGCTGGCTCTTTAATTAATCGAACCACGCTCTCTAAAATCGAAAATTCATTTGAAGAACCTTCTTATGAAAATGCAACAAAATTGATCAAACGATTGGGCATCACCCAAATTGAATTTGATTACATAAGAAACGATTATCAGTTTAATACCAAAGAACAAATTATTTTTGATCTTTTCAATATTGCCTATAATTCTGAAGTTAATAAAATAGCTTCTTTGCTTAATCGCTGTGAGCAATTTCCTAATGATCAGGAGATTCAAAAAATCAAAGTCATTCTAAAAGCATTTAATGCAAGCAGCTTACGCGAAGCACGTAGCTTAGTCATACCACTTTGGAAAAACCAGGTGTCCAAAACTGACAACTGGAATGTTCTTGATCTCTATTTACTTAACATGATTTTCTTCGTTTTTGACGATGACACAATGATTGGTATTTCAAATCGTGCTATTAAAACAATTGAAGAAAAATATCCATTTTTAAAATCGCTAGAAACCAATTTTGTTCTTAACAAAGCAGCCATATTGATGAACAGACAGAACTTTGATGATGCTGCAATGATATTAGTTAAAGCAATTACCTTGGCCAAAGCAACCTTTCGCTATGATAAATTACTAATGGCTAAAGGGCGACTCGCAATTTGCCAAAAAGATAAAAAAGAAGCACTTTATTGTTTAAAAGTGCTTAAAGAGATTGAAGCAGACGATGTCTATAATGGATTAAAAGATGAAATTGAGCAGTTTGATTCCCGCTTGTCTTAACGCGATTACAACAGACAATACTAAAGACCGCTAATTTATTTAAGCAGTCTCTAGAAGGGTATATTTTTATTGCTTTTACAAAATAGAATTATATTTAGGAAAGCAGACTTTAATTTATCTGACTTTCCCTCTGCCTAGCTAATCATCCTCCTTTACTCTAAATTCTAAGAGGGTGAATCACTACCATTTAAAAATGTTCCATTATTTCACATTTTGCGCGAAAAAAGCTTACTACATAATTAGTAGTAAGCTTTTTGATTTTCATTTTTAACTTGTATTTCGCGGTTAACCTTTGCGCGTCCATTTTGATAATTGAACGAAAAACCAGGTTGAACATTGAATAAATAAACATTAAAGTCGAGTGTGCCATCAGTCGAAACAGCCTGCAAGTTAATTCCCCGTGCCATTAGCTCCTCGCCACGGAATATTGGCGTAGCTTGATAGATAACTCGCTTATTTTCTCTTAGTGCTTTTCGCACCCTACTTTCAAAAATAGTTTGAACCCTTTGGTTTGAATAGGCCGACTGCGTAAATAAATTTTTAGGATTATTCTGATCACCGGAAAGATTACGAGGGTTAAAATTACCTGCTTGATCAATTCCCGCAGAAACAGAATACGCAATTAGGTGTCCGCGGTTATAAATTTGCGTCCCATTGCGTCGATTGTAGTGCCAAGCTGTCGGTTGAACATATTGCTGAACTCGTAAACTATCATTAGCAACATTTCTTTTTTCCAAAAAGGCAGTGTTTGAGCGTGAAGTCCGATTTAAATCATCCAAGTTTGCATAAATAACGCGGTTAACGCGCCATGCATTTTTAATTAGCGTCGACTTATCATTATTCACTGTAATGTAGGCTTCATCGCCACTCTTAAAATCAAGCTTAGCTAATTTAGCGTAATCTTCCTGTGATAACCCACCATATACTTTGGCAGCTGGTTTAGCCTGGTCAATTTTGTTTTTCTTAGCTGGTTCATTACGTCCAATACGTTCGATTGCTTGGTGTCCACTAGGATCTGAGCCACCTTTGGTTGAAACAAACCACAACAAAAAAAGAATGATAATGACAATTGCCCAAAAATCACCACCACTAGTTTTTCTACTTCGTCGTCTTCGCTTGCGAGCCATCTAGTCAGTCCCTTACTTAAATAATAACTAAGTATAGCCAATCGAACTGCTGTTTGCAACAAAGGTAAATAAAAAAAGCAAAGATTGCTCTCTCTGCTTTTTAAGATCTAGCCCATTCATCAAGCATATTTAAGAAGTAACTTTCGGATAGTCGCTTAATCTTACTACCATTCTTATTGTATTCCTGAGCTTTCTGCCATGCCTCGTTGTTTTTACTGAAAAAGTGATCATCATCAATAATCAAATAATTGGTTTCCGGAGTAACAATGGTTTGGGCTTGGCCACCCATGTTATTAACCATTAAAGCTGCTTCATCATTATCCATGCCAATTCCATCTGCAAATGTGATTAGCTTGTTACTAATCGGATTGCGAAAGCCTAGTTCCCAGGCCTCAAGTTCTGCTTCAAGTAAGTCCACGTTTTTGATTTTGCCTTGCGCCTCTGCCAAAAGTTCATCGGTAAAATGATCGCGAAAATCATCGTAAACCTTTTTGGTATCGATTGAATCAGCCAAGCCGTGATGCTGCTCTTCCTCTGCAATCCCAGCACGTTGAATACAGTCTAGCAATCGATTATGCTGGAATGGATAGTACGCACGTGCAAGTCGCAAAACATCAACATAATCATTATTCAATGCTGGCAGATGGAATTTTTCCGTCAAATCATATAAAAAGTTCAAGTCAAAGTTAACGTTATAGCCAATAATAATGTCGTCACCAATAAATTCGCGAAATTCAGTCATCGCTTCTTTAACAGGCACACCCTCGCTAAGTAAAAGCTCGGTAGTAATCCCGTTTAATTTAGTTATAAAGGCAGGAACCTTATTTGATCTTGGGTAAACGACTAGCTTACTAAATTCTGCAACAATTTCGTTATTGCGCACCTTGACCGCACCCAGCTCAGTCACATGGTCACGATAGGGATTAAGTCCAGTTGTTTCAATATCAAGCATTGTGTAATCAGAAATAAAGCCTGGTTTTTCTTCACCTTTCGCACGCAATTTATCCTGAGAACCCGTGACGTGCAAAACGCCATTTTTGACATAAATACTCATGCAATCTTCCTAATCTGTAACTAAAGCCTGCAATACACTTGCAGTATCCGCATTTACGGCCGCACTTCTATCTTGAATGTCCAGCGGTAACATTTCTTGTTGATAATCTGCCGCTACATAAGTCCATTGTGGGAATTGTTGAACTAATCTGATGATTGGCTCAAATAATTGAGGGCTCGTTTCATCAACACCGAGCTCCAAAAAGACCACTTTTTCCTCTTCGTTCCCAGTTAAAAACCAGCGAAAACGGGTATTAGCGTCTGTATCTGGGTAAAAGTGCTCGTTTAACGGCATGTGAATCTCCATTGGTTGACCACACTGCTCACACTTCGGAACTAGCTTAGTTATGTCTTGCCCACTTTGGTGGGCTGTCAGTATTTGCCGGACAACTTCTTGGTCACTTTTAGCACCATGATTAACGCCACTTGAGCATTGCATCATCGTCCAGTCACCAAACGCATTGAAGATTCGATTTTTATTGAAATCAGCTTGTTCAAAAAAATGTCCAAAAGTTGAGGTAGCAATAAAAAACTTTTTTTCGCCAATTAATTCACGCAGTTTTTTCATTGCTGGACTTGGAACATAATTAAGTGAATATTTTTCAATTAATTGACTCCAAAATAACCATTGTTCAGCCCAGGAATCAAACATGTGATCAAGAGCATCCCCAATTGAATTCACATGATATTTACTAGCAACTTCCGGAAAATCTTGCTCAAAATTTTCTGTTCCCAGTAAATCAAGTCCTTCATTTTTTGCTATTTTATTGCCTGCAGTGACAATCACAACATCCGCATCGTTAAGCAATTGCTGTGCTTTATTCAGATTTTCCATTAATTACTCTTTCTTATTTTCGGTCATACCCCGTGAAAGAAACATGACCATCCTCAAAATCAGCTAAAAAGATATCACTAGGATCATTAAAGCCGGCTTTTTTCACTTCTTCTTTCAGCCAGTTTTCATCCTCATCAATAGATTCAAGCACATCTTGATTGATTTGACCATCATTTATTAAAGGAAAACGGACATTTTTCTCATCTGTTTTAATTACAGTCAGTTGCCCGTTCTTTTCAAAAATACAATTCTTTACTTTATCAACAGAATAGATTCCCTGACTACGCAATTTAAACATTAATTCATTGGCAGAAATACCAGCTTTTAAGCAGTTTTTTACTAAAACTTGCCCATCCTTAATAATCTGAATTGGCTTACCGTCAATTAAGCTGCGAATAAAATTGCTGTGCTCACGCGCAAACTTCAAAATAAAGACCACTAATGTCCAAACAATTAGTACTAGTAAAAACTGCAAAACTGAAATACTGGAATTATAGATCACGCCGCCGATAATCCCACCAAGAACATAGTTCTGGAGTTGATCAAGAGCTGTGGTTGGAGCAATATTGGTTTTACCAAAAACATTTATTTGAAAAATTAAAGTTAACACACCTAAAACGAATTTAATAAAGAGCTGCGTATAGTCCATCTCAATCTCCTCCTAATTCTTTATATCAACTTGATGATTAATCACATGCGCTTGTTTCAAAGAATAAGTGTTATTGTCATCATTTAGTTCTAACTGATAATCAATATCTTTTGAGTTAATCCGTACTATCAAGCCGTCTTGAAGTGTCGTCGAACTTACCAAAACATCACTATTAGACACCCCAAAATCCTTGGCGACAGACTTAATAAACGGTGTAATTTGCTCTGATTGAGACTTAACCAGGTTGGTTTGAACATATTTTTCATATTGTGTGCCACCAAATAACAGCAAGAATAATAACGCGATAATACCTAAATCACGATAGCGGGTGTTAAACCGGTGTCGCAAATAGAGGACGGTAAAAGCAATCATAGCAGCCGCCGCAACCGCAATTAGAATATACAAAATTGTTTTGTTAGTATTTTGATTCTGCTCAATATACTTAAGTGTATAAAAAGTCATAACATTCCCACCTTTTTTAAAAATAGCAGCTACCCAAAAGCCGGCAAGTAGTTGCGCTATAACTTCGTTTATGGCTTTATAATCAGCTTTTTCACTAGCTAGCTGACCAAATAAAGCCACCTAATTTAAGTATAGCAAAGACTCATTAGAAGTGATTGATTCAAGCTTGCTAGGTAAATTTAGCTCCAAAAGCATACTCTATTTCTTTTTGTCCTGTTTTGCTTTAACTCGTTATAGGCTAAAATAGAGATTGATTAATAAAAAGTAAGGAGAAAAATATGAAAACTGGATCCAAAATTATTACTTTAGACAACGGTTACCATCTTTGGACTAATACCCAAGGACAAGGCGACATTCATTTACTTTGTTTACACGGCGGCCCTGGCGGTAACCATGAATATTGGGAAGATACTGCTGATCAACTTAAAAAGCAAGGTCTAGACGTTCAAGTAACAATGTATGACCAACTAGGATCACTTTATTCAGATCAACCTGACTATTCCGATCCCGAAATCGCTAAAAAATACCTGACTTATGAATATTTCTTAGATGAAGTTGATGAAGTTCGTGAAAAGCTCGGCTTAGACAACTTTTACCTAATCGGCCAAAGCTGGGGCGGTCTTCTTGTTCAAGAATATGCTGTCAAATATGGTAACCATTTAAAAGGCGCAATTATTTCTTCCATGGTTGACGAAATCGATGAATACGTTGCTTCTGTTAACCGCCGCCGCCAACAAGTTTTGCCACAAACTGAAATTGACTTCATGCACGAATGTGAAGAAAAAAATGACTACGACAACACTCGTTATCAAGAAGACGTCGACATTTTAAACATCAATTTTGTTGATCGTAAGCAGCCTTCTAAGCTCTACCACTTAAATGATATTGGCGGAAGCGCAGTATATAATGCTTTTCAAGGTGACAATGAGTTTGTTATCACTGGTAAATTAAAGGACTGGCACTTTAGAGACCAATTGAAGAAGATCACTGTCCCAACCTTATTAACTTTTGGCGAAGAAGAAACAATGCCAATCTCAACTGCTAAAACTATGCAAAAAGAGATTCCAAACTCACGCCTAGTAACAACTCCAGATGGTGGACACCACCACATGGTTGATAATCCAGATGTTTACTACAAGCATTTGGCTGATTTCATTCGTGAAGTAGAAAACGGCACTTTTAAAGGTGAATAACTGATTTTAGCCCAATTAAATTTAACATTAGTAAAAGCAAGTAGTATTCTACTTGCTTTTTGTTATTTTTAGTTAGTAAATGACACGCTATATTCACTCTATATTTTCATATATTAATTTGGTCTTAACTGATAAGTCATTTTCTAACTGATTTCTTAATAATGGTGGTAAGATGAACATGAAAAATAGTAACTGTTAAATAACAAGGAGCTGATAAAATGAGGTATTTTATAGCGGCTATGCTTATCATCAGTGGGTGTGCCTTTATTTTTGACTTGTGTTTTAGCCTTTACTTAACATTTAGTCAACATATTAAGCAAGAAAAATATCCTCGCTTTCAGCGTAAATTCAATACATTGCTTCTTTTAATCCCTGCAATGAATGAATATTCGACATTGAAGCGAGATATGCTAGGATTGCTTACATTACACGATAAATGCAAAGACTTTATTGACTTAAAACTAGTTTTTATAGACGATGCTTCGAGCGATGGCACTACAGAATTGCTAGATGAGTGGTCACAATCTAACCCTGAAAATCTCTACATTATTCATCGCGTTAAGCCTAATGCACAGCAAGGTAAAGGACCAGCCCTGCAGGACGCAATTAATCATCTGCTTAAAATGAATTTTCCTGTAAAACAAACGTTAGTTGGAATTATTGATGCAGATAGTCATTTTGATAGTAACTATTTACACCAAGTAGTTAATGCCTTTGAAAATTCTAATTATGACTTGGTTCAAACACGCGTAGATGTCTATAACACCGTCGACAATCTGACGATTATGCAGAACTTTGAATTATCCGTTTACAATGGCTTGTTGCAGATGGCCCGTACTAATTGGGGTTCGGCTCTCGCATCAGGCAATGGACAATTTGTCACATTAACCATGGCGGAAAAAGTTGGTTGGTCTTCTTCTCTGCTTGAAGACTGTGAGTTTTCACTAAAGGGACTGTTAAGAGGTTATTATGGCACCTTCTTAAATACCGCTGCAATTAGACAAGAGGGTATCACTAATCTTGGCAAGCTAATCCGTCAGCGCACAAGATGGTGTCAAGGTGGTCTGCAATGCCTAAAAATCTATGGTGGAAAAATTATCAAATCTGACCGGATGTCAGCTGGAGTTAAGGCCTTTATCCTATTATTTTTATTGGTGCCTTATATATCAGTTATCGTGGTTCCATCATCAATCGTGTCTGTTATAACGTTGATTGCTTATGCCAGATTCAATTTGGGGGCAAGCTTAGCGATTATCCTGACTCTGTTATTAACTGAATACACTATTAATGGTTTAATGATTAAAAAACAGTGGTTTGAAACTGGTTTTAGTACCGTTAACAACCCAATTGAGATTTTAAGAATCATTTTTAGTTTTGGTGTTTACCGCTGGTTATTATCATTTATCCCCTACCGATCAATTGGTAGAGAATTAATCGGCAATAATTCTTGGACCAAAACTAGTCATACTTAGACTTTATTTTAGCAAAATAAAAGCGCGCTCTATCTGGCGCGTTTTTTCTTTATGTAATTGTACTATGTCATGGATTGATTCAATTAATTGGAGAAAGAGACTTTTTGTTTCTAATTATCGTCTATTTAACAGCTATCTAAAACCTTAAATACATGAAAGCGCAGTACTAGCTATTAGTATATTAACATAGCGCCGCAAGCTTGACTTCCATATAAAACAGTATATATATTGAACCCAACAAAAAACCACTTAGGAAGCGTAATAATACACAACAGATTAGCAGAATTTAGCCACAGTAACTGGTGTATCAGTAGCTTATATTAGAAAGATAGAAAGTAATAAGTCTAAAACCAATGTAACCATTAATATTGCATACAAATTAGCAAAGTATTTTAATACAGATATTGAAGCAGATGATGGAGTAATGGAGTTCTAATCATTATTGATTTAACAACCATCTAAAACTGAAGCCACTTTTACAAAAGGGCAAGACATGTTCTAATCATCATTGATTTAACAACCATCTAAAACTTACTTCGATATCAAAGCTTTTAGTCGTATGTTCTAATCATCATTGATTTAACAACCATCTAAAACCTATAGTAGATGCTAATTCATCACGCGAATGTTCTAATCATCATTGATTTAACAACCATCTAAAACGAGCCGAACGACAAACGGGTAAGTTGAACGGTTCTAATCATCATTGATTTAACAACCATCTAAAACCTGCATCCTTAGTTAGCTTAGTCTTCGAAGGTTCTAATCATCATTGATTTAACAACCATCTAAAACGACGTGGTCCAGATTGAGCATCATTGACCAGTTCTAATCATCATTGATTTAACAACCATCTAAAACTAAAATTAGTTGTCATATTCCCTCCTGAAAGTTCTAATCATCATTGATTTAACAACCATCTAAAACAAAATATTCGGTATCAAAATACCTTTTTTAGTTCTAATCATCATTGATTTAACAACCATCTAAAACCTGAAGCCGAAGATAATTTAGGTGCTGATGGTTCTAATCATCATTGATTTAACAACCATCTAAAACTTTTTTACAGTAGCGACTATTAGACGATTGGTTCTAATCATCATTGATTTAACAACCATCTAAAACCTTGCCTCTGGTTCTGTTAGCTATCAGCTCGTTCTAATCATCATTGATTTAACAACCATCTAAAACTAAACTAGTTGCACGCCCAGCACAATCAGCGTTCTAATCATCATTGATTTAACAACCATCTAAAACCGATTTTTTATAATCAAATTTTAATATAGCAGTTAGTACCAATCGACTAGATCTTGATCTATATAATAACAAGTAATGTTTTTAGATATTTTCAAATTTTGAGGATTAGTAAATTCAAGAAAAATCACACTTAAATTGACTTCCATAGCAAGATTAGCTACCTCTTGCCATTCCTGCTCATCAACATAATGCGCTACATTACAAAATACAGGAATTGTCCCCAAATCATAATTTTGATGAATTTTTAGAACAGTTTCTATTATAGCATATGGATTAGTTAATATACTCCTATCAAAATGAATTTCCAACAACTTTAACAGCTTTTTCAAATCTTCGTTAAAGTCAATGTCTATCGGAAGATCTTCTAGTAAAAGTGAATCATGCAATACAGTCTCTAGGTTGTAATAAGCTTTAAAGACTTTATTTCTATTTTCTTCGTCTATAGTCCTCGAATAGCTGTTAATTATAAGGGTTAAATATCTTTTCGATATGTCTTCACTGAGTAATGGGTCTCCCACGAAATCAAAAGTTTTAGTTATTTCTAGAGAATTAAAGTCTCTGTCGCTACAAAGCAGCAAACTGTTTTCCCCTTTAAATCCTTGAACTAAATCACGATATGCAATCGGACTTTGTAAAGTAATAACTGTCACTCCTGAATTTCGTAAATTCCACTTTTTGTGTGTCAAATATGACAGAATCATAAAATCACCGTCCGATCAGAAGTATTACGCACATCTTCGACAGGCTTTCCGACTAAGAAACGCATATCATTATATTGTTTCTCTGTTACCATTAGTGATTGAACCAGTCCGCCATGAGGCAAAAAATTTTCAACCCGCTTTTCTAAGAATTTTGCAGTCTGTCTAGTTACACAAACTCTTACATAAACAGAAAATTGTACCATTACGAAACCTTCATTAATTAGCTTCTTTCGAAACTGACGGTACTCTTTTCTTTCTTGAGCAGTTTCAGTTGGTAAGTCAAACATTATCATTAAGCGCATTATTCGGTACCTCATTAGTTAAACTCATCTCCATTTCTGGCAAGGCATTATTTTCATTATCACTTAGAAACTTCAAACATTCTCTTACATATGTTGTAATTGCATTAGTTAGAAGAGTTTTCTTACCATTAAAAATAATTTCTAAGCTTAAAAGTTCGACTAAACCATATTTTATATCCGGCGTTAATTCCTGAATCTTTTCGTGTGCCTTTACCCAATAATCGACAAATGGGCGAAAAGGTTCCATTAAGTCTGAAGCTAAATTAAATTGATTCTCATTTGAGCAATGATGAATGCCAAAGTAAGACAAATAACCATTTACAGCAATTTCTCGTGTAAAACTTGAAAGTAAAATAGCATAGCCATAATCTAAGGCCGCGTTTACCGCACTAGTATCTCGCCTAACAAAATCTTTATTAAATAAAAGCATGAAATATTTGCGTGCAGAACTTGCCTCGCGATTAGTCACATCATTTAATTCCAACTTATCTAGCTCAGCTTGAACAGTATCTGTCTTTAAATGATAATTGCTCAAAACAGCAATCTGGTTTTTAACTTTGGTACTAACAATTTTAGTCCACAATAATTCTTTTCGTCTTTGATGCCAATTAAACTGTAGTTCCAGCTTATTAGCATTACGTGCCCCTGGATAATAATCAACTGTTTCGGTAACAGGATTAAACTTTTCATCAACAAAAATAACTTTAGTTTGATTTTGAGCTAATTTACTAATTAATGCACTGGTAATCACTGCCTGCGTTGTTGAAACAAGTAGCAAATTAATATCTTCAATTGGAATTTGGTTAATGCCATCACGCGTTTGCACAATCATCATATTCATTGAGTAGGTTAACTTGGCATGTTGTGTGATAATGACTGATCTCCATCCCATAAAATTCTCCTTGTATTTTCTAAAATAAATGTTAAAATAAGTTTGTTGGGTAGCTCCCAGCAACTAATCATTATTGATTTAACAACCAGATTTAAAATCAAGCGACATATCATTTAAGATATGAAGTTTCAACGCGGTATTATTACCGTCCTGCCTCAGCTCTATAGCGGAGGTTTTTTTGTGCACAAAAATAGAGAGTCAGATTTCATCGGCTCTCTATTTTGCTCTACAAATCTGTTATTTTTACTCTTTTTTCAAACAAGCCAGTTGGCGATTGAAAAATTAATATTGCATTAGATGAAAGAACTATACCCGCCTTTGTCTGCATTTTTCCGAATGGAGTTTTAATTCCTAAGTTCTTCAAATCGGAAACAACCGCGTTATCATGTAGACCATTTAAAATATTACTTAGAGTTTGTTTCTTATCCTTAACTGTCAAGTTGATAAATTTTGTTCTACCTTCATGTAACCCTGCTCTAAAGTTGTTTGTATCAAATAATGGCAAATATGCATCAACCTTCGACAAAATCTCGTCATAAGCACTCACTAAGCGTTGATCTTCATTATCTTCTTTTAGATCCATATTATCAGTGACTGTCCTCATAGTCTCTTGCGACAAAGTAAGTTGTTTCGCATTAACTTGGTAGCTAGCTGAATTAAGCATGAACTTTTTATCACCATCTACTATAACTTGCTTAAAGTGAACGTGGTCTTTTATTATTCTGAATCCTTTAATGCCTCGCTTAGGCTTTCCATTTTTATCAAACATAATTAATTGCTCGAGGACTTGATGTAGTTCCAAATTATAATTTCCCTGCTTCTTAGCTTGTTGCAATCTAAGAAGGAACCGCATTGGAACGCCTACTACTCTATAAACATCCCCTTTAGATTGTTTAATTTTAACAATTGCTAAATAAGCATCTGCATTTCCACTATAACCACCATAAACTGTCGTATCGAGGTCTTTGCCTTTGGGAATCAGTTTCCTGGTCTTTTTACGATCACGCTCTCCGCGCGGGTAAACAGTCATATTAAAGAGTCCACTATTTTCAGTAGTAGTTTCGCGCGAAACCAACATGTACTTATAGTTATAAGCCTTACGTAGTTTATCAAAAATATCTGGATGCTTAAGAAAGACCACTCTATCACTATTATTTTCCAAAATTTCTTCAGGAGCCTTACGCTGCTTATTATCTTTTTGTAATATTGGCCACATGAATGTAAACCCTTTAAAGTGATCAATAACTTCTTTTTGCAAATCAGGATTTTGACTAAATTTTTTATACTTCCCATAGACAAAAAATGGGCGGTACTTAGGATAAACTTGATATAAAAAGTTACCGCAGATAATTGACAAGTAAGCATCAATCGCATGATGATAATCGTTAACTTCACGGCTCTTGTAAAGACCTAGCCGCTTACGCAAAGCTGAATTGTCTCCAGCTTTAACCGTAATAATCTCAGAGTCAGGATATTTATTTTGTAAAATAACCGATACTAACTTGACGATTTGGCTAGTTTCTACTAGTTGTCGATTAATAAAGCCAGCCTTTTGATACTTGTTTAAGTTATCAGGATTTAATAATAAATTATTCAACTTGTACTTACTTATGATGCCAGCTTTTTGCCACCTCTTCCACATTTCACCAACCGTAATTTGCAAGTCAGGAACTTGGTTATTTGCGAATCTCTTAAAAGGAACATCATCTGACTTTTCCGCATTTAATGGTGTTGCTGTTAATACACGATTATCTAATGAATCGTCTTTAACAAATGACTGTGGCAAAATATGATCAATTTGGTAACCAAAAGATATTTCATCAATATTGATTTTTTTGCCTGTATATGCATCACGCCCTGCTTGCATAAAATATAGGAAATACTTATCTTGCAAAAGCTTTCGACTCGTCATTGCATTTTTTAAATTATTAGTTAAATCCTGATCAACAAGATCTTTAGCAGTGTCCTGATACGTCTTTAATAATTGGTTACCCCTAATTTGTGACAATTTGGGATTTTCGTCCGGGCTGCGAGTAAATTCAATTGCAAATTGAGACGGAGCCTTTCCTCCAGCAGCTTTAACAACATCTTCGACCACTTTAACTACCTGTCTGATTGCTTTTTTATTGGCAGGAGAAGTGTAAGCGTCAGCCAGAATTTCTTCTACACCGTTTTTCTTTGCGATACTCTGATTTTCTTTTTCTATAGCATCCTTAAAGTCTGGTTCGGTGATAATTTGCATAAAGTTCTTTTGACTATCCCAAAGCTGTTCCATAACATTTTGGCCATTTTGATCATGTAAACCAACTAACAGCTTTTTCGAAAGTCTACCCCAGCCCTGTAACCGCCAAGTTGATAACGCCTTAAATTGGTCTTGAGATAACCAATTAATCTCGTGTAATTTTTCTTGAAATATCTTTTTATCTTCAAAGATCGAAGAATATTCAATTATCTTCTCAAAGTCCGCGTTATATTTAGGATCGTCCAATTGACCTTCAAATACATGTAAATTTTTTAAGTGGTAGTAACTAGACAAGCTAGAATTAAACTTTGTCGGATCTGCTAAACCTTTTATTTCCACATTTAACAGTTTTTCATTTTGCTTCAAGTAGTTGACTAGCATTTTAGCTGTAACGTTTTTTTTCTCCTTAAATAAGTTGTTAAAGATATCTTGCTTAAGACTTACACTTATTTTCTTTCCATTAATTCTAAGATTATTTAACTCATTTAAGACTTCAAATCGTTGATAAAGTAAACTATTTGAAGGTAAAACGTCTTCACCTAAAAGATAGGTGTCTTTAATAGTCATTCGCTTAATAAAACGGCTAGCTGATTCTTGTCGATCTATTTTTTGCTCAAAATTCCAAGGCGTAATTTCTCCAGGTTCTTTTCTTACCATCCAAGCAAAATTCTTACCAGAAGTTTTCTCTTGATCCTGTGCAGTAACCATCGGGCCAACATAATACGGCACTCTAAATCTAACTAGTTCATCTAATTTGTATGGTGCCTGCTTTCGATGATCTTCAACAGGATTCTCAGTAGCTAGAAACGGATAGTACTGACTTTGATTAGCAATAATCTTATCTAACTCAATTTGATGCAACTGAAATGGAATAACACCGTTATTATTGGTGCGTTGCTTAGGCATAAAAGTATCAGCTTCAATTTCTTGTAAAATTTGATTAGCCGCTTGAGAATCATCAAGATTTTCTTTAACTACTTTATAAAAATCTTCTTTAGTTAAAGCACCATCTTGCTTAAATTCAGCCTTGGCTTCTAATAAGTGACCATGACGATTATTAATATATAGATCATAAGCAAGCTGTAAGGTTTTAGCCTTCTGACGATCTGTTTGACCATCAATTACTGACTTTAGTAATTTATAATCACATCTATGCTGGTTGTACTTGTTTACCATTGATGCAGATAAACTCTTACCTTCATCAACAATAGTACTCAATGTAATTGAACTAAATAACTTTTTAATTTCAACAATAATAGTTTGGTCATCTTCATCTAATTCTGGCAATAATGCATCCAATTTTTCATCTGCATCCGCATCACTAAGTTTAAATTCCCATCTTGCTTTATCGCTTTTATCAATTTCTTTAGCCAAGATGGTTTCAAATTGTGTTTTATAACCCATAATGGCATTAGCAATCTGTTTGGACACATTTTTTTCATTTTTATTATTCGAAGCTGGTAGCAATAACGCAATCTTTTTGACTTTATCCTTTTTATAAGTCGTTTTATCCTGGTCCTCACCCTTGATTACCTCTTCAATAGCACGTGCATTTTTCAAGCTTAATTCTAGCTTTTCACTGCCCTCATCTGTTTTATTATTAAAAGCATCATTAATTGATTCCAATATTGGTGCTACATCGATTTTGGAAGCTTCAAAGCTTTTTACGGGAGTATCCTGCAAAAAATTGCCACGGTATTTAACAATGTGGTGCATCGCCAAGAAAATCTCACGTAAATCAAATTTGCGGTTTTCTGTCATTAAGGCTTGACGCAGATGATAAATCGTCGGATATTTCTGATAAAACTTTGCATCTTCTTTGGCAGTTGGAAAAACAATTGCGGCGTATTTTTGCCGGTCTTTATCGAGGGGAGAAACCCATGATTGATGAAGGCGAACAAAAAATGCTGGATCAACTTCAGCCATTGGCTCCGCAAAAATCTCTTCTAGCAATCCTAAACGCCATTTTCTTCGCTTAAGACGACGACGTGTAGTTCTAAAGCCGCGACGGTCTGCAGCAGAGTGTCCCTCTTCAAATAAATGTGAACCGATTGCAGTTTTACCACGTAACTTTAAAAGATTATTTTTCTTGTCGGCTGCAGCCCAACCACATGAGTTTGTCCCGATATCGAGACCTAATATATAGTCATCCTTTTTTGGACTCATTTTTCTTCTCCCAATCAATTTCTTTTCATTACTATAATCATACACTTAAAAAGAAATATAATCTCTATTTTTTTAGTATACGAAAAATGATGGCTTAACTAGCCATCATTTAGCAAAAAATACTTATTTCGATTTTTCTTTAATTGTTTCTGCCGATTTTGCCAGCAGTTTTTCTTCTTCATCAGTTAAAGCCAATTCGACTTGTTGAACTATGCCATCCCTACCAACGATTGCTGGGTATGATAAGTAAGTACCGTATTTCTCCTGGTAATTTGAAACTGGAAGCTCTGTGCGTGCGTCACTTTCAATTGTTTCAACTAATCTAGTAACTGCTGCTGCAATCCCATAGTTGGTGTATTGCTTACCCTTATAAACAGTTTGACCGCCAAACTTAATTTCATCATTTAGGTCTTCAAGCTTCCACGGCTTGTCTTTAACCAACTCCGTAATTGGTTGCTCCAAAACTTTAACAGTTGACCAAGCAGTAAATTGCGAGTTGCCGTGCTCACCTAAGTTAAAGCCTTCAACTGAACGAGGATCAACGTTCAAACGCGAGCCAACAGCTCTTTTCATTCTTGAGGTATCAAGAAGTGTACCCGTTCCAATGACATGCTTTTTAGGCAAACCAGTCAATTCTTGATACATATTAGTAATTGCATCAACAGGATTGGTAATTGCGACCAAAATGCCATCAAAACCACTCTTTTTAATTGAAGCAGCAATGTCCCCAATTCGTTCTCTATTATAGTTTAATTCCGCAAAACGCTCTCCACCAGCTTCTAAACTAATGTTACCAAAAGCACTAATAATAATATCGGCATCTTTTAAGGCAGAATAGTCATTAATTACAATGTTGGTGTGATGCTTCAAGTTAGCCATTGCATCTTGGAAATCAAGCTCATCCGCAGTGACTTTTGCCTCATTTACATCAATTAAAACTAAGTCATCAACCAAACCTGAAATAAGTAATTGATGTGCTACTGTGCTTCCAACATGACCATCACCTATGATACCGATCTTATTACTCATGATATTTGTCCTTCTAGAAAGTAATTTAAGGTTTTATCTAAAAAATTTGTTATCTATCATTATAGCTGTTTTCCATTAAAGATGAACTTAAATTTAAAAAATAATTAGATTCGCTAACGAAGTTTCAACAAAAATTAAAAAATGATTTCAACCCTTTTTATCTTTCATGAACTATACTAAGCATTAGGAGGTACATTATGAGACAAATAAAAATTGGTAACACTAACTTTAGTGCTTCTGCAATCGCATTTGGGATAATGCGGATGAACAAGCTGTCAGTTGATGAAGCTGTTAAGGCATTAGAAACTGCTCATGACACAGGAATTAACTTTATTGATTCTTCAGACATATATGGTCATGGCAAATCAGAAGAAATTTTTGGCGAAGCTTTGGAAAAGTCCTCACTTAGTCGTGATGATTTTTACATTCAATCAAAAACTGGAATTTTTGAGGATGAATCGCAAAACTACAAGACCACTCGCTATGATTTTTCAAAAGAACATATCATTAAAAGTGTTGATGGCATTCTTTCTCGCATGAAAATTGACTATTTAGACAGCCTACTTTTGCATCGTCCAGATGCTTTGATGGATCCTGCCGAAATTGCGGCTGCGTTTGATGAACTGCAAAAAGATGGTAAGGTGCGTCACTTTGGTGTGTCCAACTTTAACCCAATGCAAGTCGAATTATTGCAGGCTGGATTGAGTCAAAAATTGCTGATTAATCAATTGCAACTGAGTGTCATGCACACTGGCCCAATTGACTTTAACATCCACACTAATATGACCGATGCTCGCAGCATTGACCACGACCGCGGTGTCTTAGACTATTCACGCTTACACAATATGACAGTTCAAGCTTGGTCGCCATTCCAATATGGTCAAATTGAAGGTAACTTTATCGGCAACCCTAAGTTCCCAGAAGTTAACGACGCATTACAGAAACTAGCAGATAAAAAAGGCGTTTCCAAAAACGCAATTGCAGCTGCCTGGATACTACGTCACCCAGCAATTGGTCAGGTAATTATTGGAACAATGACACCAGAACACATTGTTGACAGTGCTAAAGGTGCAGACATCTCACTAACAGCTCAAGAATGGTACGATATTTACCTAGCTGCTGGCAATGACTTGCCTTAAATTTCCATCTAGAAATAATACTCTAGCATTTGTAAAGAAAAGCTAACTAAACATAAAAGCCTAGACTGTTGTCTAGGCTTTTATTAATGTAATGATAAAACTAGTTTGTACTTACTATAAAAGTTACACCGTTTTTAATGTATCCATTATTACGTGTGGCAGCCATACCAATACCAAATGATGTAACTGATCTCGATTTCAAGTGATTTCTATGTGCAAAGTTTGATGCTTTGTCGTTGTAAACATACTGGTTAAAGGCACTTTTAGCCATTTCTTCAGGAGTACTATAACCGATTAAGGTTTCTAGTTCGGAAAGTTCAGCCCCTTCATGTCCATCAAAAACCTGATATTTGTCATAATGTTGAGCATCATGGACTGCTCTGGCAACGTCATAGTCGTAATGTTTAGATGTATAGAGAAATTGCGTATCAATCCCTTGAGTAGCGCGCCAATCATTAACTAATTTTTCAAAGTACTTGGCGGTTTCTTGAATAGTGGCTCTGTCAAAAGCAGTACCAGTAGGAATGGGATTTTCCTTTTCTATAACGATTACGTCAGTGTTGTCTTCTGGGTCATCCCAATTGTCCGAGGTAGGAATCTCTTCATCTTCTTTTGGTTTTGACCTTTGAGTGTCAGTGACTTTTGCCCAATTTTCATCTTGTAGGCGATACCACTCGAGTCCATTAGCATCTTTATAGATTTCATATACCTTTTGTTTACCAAGGAGCATTTCTCGTGATGATTCTCCATTTGGCTTAGAATAAAGTGTTATTCCAGGTTTCAAATAAACTGAAAATAAACCTGGACCTTTATCTTTTGTTTCATTAGGTACAATTACTGCGTTATTTGTTCTAATATAACGGCCTTTACCAATTCTATAGTATTTTTTACCCTTAATTGCCTTCTTACTCAAAGCACGTAAATACGTCCCTCTTTTTAGAACAATTTTGCCCTTTCTTTTGCCAGATATGGAATAAACATAAGAATTCTGTCGTAATTGTAATCTAGGTGAAGTGGCTGCTGATGCCGTAACTGCACTATATGGCAATGCAATTAGACCTAATCCTAATGCAAATCCTGCCGAAATGGTTGTCAAAAGTTTTTTCATGGACATCTTACTCTCCTCCATATATCTAAAAGCTCTATATTCCATATTCTAAACAATTAATAAATAGAAGTCAGAAAAACTTTTACTTTTGTCAGTCTCTTTTACGCTGATAGCTATTGGGAATATTTAGTTTTTTACGATATTTCGCGATTACCCTCCTGCTCAAAGTAACACCGTGATCCGCAAAATGTTCGACTAATTGCTGATCACTTAATGGCTGATGAGAACTTTCTTGATCAATTAGCTTTTGCAAATCATACTCAATTCGTGCCTGAGATAAATCGGTCGTAACTTTGCGTGGAAATAGAATTTTTAAACTAAAAATTTTATTCTGACACTGGATGTACTTGTCCTTTATTGCCCTACTAATCGTACTTGGTGCTAAGTTCAATGCATTAGCCGCATCTTTTAAACCTAAAGGTTTTAATTCCTGCGTTTGCATTGTAGTTAAAAATGCTCTTTGATATTCACCAACATATTTACCTAAACGAAGGATAGTTTGTTGCCGCTGGTCTATTGCATTTTTCATTTCTAAATAATCTTGACGTTGTTGCGAAAAATATTTACCTTGGTCAGATTGTGTTTTTAATTCCTTGTAAGTTTTTTCATCAAACAGTATTTCGGGAATTTGCGACTTCGCTGTTTCAATTGTTAGGCGTCCAGCTTCAACTTTAAAAATCAAATCAGGTAGCAAATATTGAACGTTTTGCTCAGTCACATATTCACTTGCTGGTGTCGGATCTAGTGTCTGAATGTTAGCTAGTGCCTGAGTTAATTGACTAGTCGAAAAATCTGACTGCTCCCATTTTTGTGGATCCGCAAGTAATTCCAAACTGTCAGAAAGTAAAATTTGCATTGCAATTTCATCAAAGTTCTCTTTTTGACGAGCTTGAATTAACAGGCATTCATTTAGACTACTTGCACCAACCCCACATGGATCTAAACTTTGTAATAGTACTTTTGCTTGCTCCAAATCTGCAAGTGAAAATTCTGATGCTTGAGCAAGTTCATTTAATTTGACGCGCAGGTATCCATCATCATCCAAATTATAAATTAGTAACTTAACAGCACTCTTTTCCCTACTACTCCAGTCACTCATCCTTACCTGTAATAAAAGATGATCGGGCAAGCTTTCACTTTCAGTATCACCAATCCATTCCAAGCTATGAGTTTCACTCTTAGGTTCAGCCAATGAAACAAAGGGATTGCTTTCGCTTAACTCCTTCATTGCACTAATCAAATCATAGGTGCTATAAGATAAAACAGTTAGGTTTTGCTGAAGTTTAGGCGACAAAAAAAGCCGCGTAACTAACTGCTCTTTCGGTTTTAAGACCATTTTTTGCAATCGTGTCATCGGCTTTTCTCCTTCTAATTTAGTAAGTAACTATATTACTTGTATTATAGCTATAAATAATAGCGCTTTCTATTGTTTTTTAAGATCTATAAAACAAAAACCTGATCGATTGATCAGGTTTTTTTATAAAAATCATGAATAAAAGTTGCATCTCGCGCAAAAATATTATATTGTCAAAGTGGTTAAACTTTATAGAGAGGGTACTTTTTAGTCGCCCTTTTTATTTTGCGCTTTTTGTTTATTATAAAGTGCCTTACCGGCCTTTACATCTTCCCAAGTACCGATTTTTGTACCTTCAGAGTAATATCCATCTAAAACTCCAATTTGTTGGAAAACTGTTTGTTTATATGCAACTTTAGCATTATATTCTGTAATATCTACATCTGCTAATGATTTATGGAGTGCTGTTACAGGATCTATATCTTTGCCACCAGAGGTGAATAAGGTGCCATGTGAATTTAAGATAAAACCATTTCTTAAAGCTCTAGATCCCAATTTTTTAATTTCATCAGCAACATATTCTGCCAACTCTTCGGTACACATCGGATGCCAGTCTAGCGTTCTAATTTCTTTCAATTTTTGAGTAGCTTCAGTGACGTTAGGCATATTTAAGCCACTTGTTCCCCAAAACATACATTGATCTGCATGTGAGTGAAAAACACACTTAATATCTGGATTAACATCGTAAATAGCTTCGTGCATATTAATTTCACGCGTAACTTTACCATTTCCAGAAACAACCTTACGTGTATGTGGCTCAATTACCAGAATTTGATCCGCATTTAAGTATCCCATATATGCTTCTGACATCATTGTTGGCGTCATTACATAATAATCTTTTCCAGTTTCGTCCTGAACTTTAATGCTGATATTTCCACCAACAATATTAGTATCTCGACGCTCCATTACCTCACGAACAACTTTGGCTAAGTCTTCTCGTTCATATTCAAACGGAATTCTACCTGCAGGATATTTCATTAATTATTTTTCCTCCTCATTTTATTTTTAGCTGACAAATTTGTTTTAGTAAAAAGAGCATCACTTCCCTTCTTATTAATTAACAAACCTAAAACAATGACGAAGATATTAATCCAATAATTCTTAGTAAGAATTGCTAAACTAAATAGGCCAAAAGCTAGAAAAGATAAGCATGTCCAAAAGAATTTCTCGTTCGACATTTTTCTCATAGTTATTAACCTATTCTAGTTTGCTATATTTCAAAGCTGGAATCGGATTCTTCTTAAATGAGCGATATAGGAGCCAGAATAGAGCTAACAGTGCAACTAAACCAATTATTGCCCAAATATTGCCTTTTCCTGCCCATGCCATTAAGAATCTTAATTCTGGAGCTTCAATAGAACTCCAAGAAACTTGTGAACCAGCTGGAACTTTAATTGATGTACTTGATTTAGCTAATTTTGTAAAGACATTAGCAAAATATGAAGCACCATAAAGGAATACCGGCTCATAAATAATTCCTAATACGAGCATTCTAAGCAAATTACCACCTGTTAGCAGCAAGCCACCAACACCAATACAATAATTAATTACACCAGCAATAGGTAGAATTGTATTACCTGGCAAAATTGCTGCATAAATAATCGATACTGGTATCATTAAGACCATTGTGACCCAAAGTTCTGTACTTTGTCCTAAAATAGGCCAATCTAGGCCAATCGAAAATGTTCTCCCCTTTACATGCTTTTTCATGAAGTCGCTCATTGTGGAGCCAAATGGCGTCAAAGCATCCATAAAGAACTTGGCCATTACTGGGAAAATTGCCATAACTGCTCCGACAGTCACTGCCAAGTTAAGTGCATTTCCTATACTATAATGACCAGCAAGAGCAAGAACTAAACCAATAATTGCTCCCATAGTGACTGGCTCACTGAATACACCAATTTTTCTTTTTAGCGATGATGCATCCCATTCACGATTAAAAATCGGAATATAATCCATTAATTTGTTAATTGGAGACATAATTACTGCTGTAAATGCTTCAATATGAGTTACTGTTACACCCTCATAGCCAAGCATATTAGCAATTTCTTTACTCCACATATCACCTAGTTTCAAGCAAATTACTACTTGAATAGCACCACATATGAATCCCCAAATTAAACTTCCAGAAATTTGGTAAACCATGTAGGCTGTTAAGGCAATGCCCCAAACATTCCACATATCAGCATTCATTGTGTCAGTCATTTTAGTTAACAACATTACCAAATTGACTACTATTTCTACCGCAAAAAACAAAAATGCTAGTGTCCAACTCCAAGTTATCGCAGCTGCACCTGTCCAACCAAAATCAACTGCTGGTAAGTTAATACCAGTATATTTGGCTAACGCTTTTGCAGCAGGACTAACTGTTTCAGTAAGTTGGTTAATTGCCATCGACATTCCTATAAAACCAGTACCTAGATACAGGCCAGAAAGTATCGCTTTAGATGGCTTCATCCCAAAAATCAATCCCAATATCATAATTAAAATTGGAATTAAAACTTGGGCACCAACTCCTAAAATTCCTTGAACTATCGCGTTCCAATCCATTTAAATCACCTCTACTTTAGGTTATTTTGACTGTCTAACAATATCAGCTATCTTTTGGTTAGCTTCTTCTTGATTCATTCCTGTGAGCCAAGGCAAACCAACCATACCAACAACATTATTTTCATCTAAAGCTTCTTGAAGTTCAGCATCAGCTTGCGCAATACCAACATAGACGATGATGCTTGTGTCATTTTCAATCGTTGATTTTGCTTCACCAATTGGTTTTGGAGTTGCCTTAGCAATTTGGTCCAAACCTTGTTCTGATAAGTAATCATTAATCTTATTTGCTACTTGTGGACTTGTAGCAACTCCACTCCCACAACAAACTAAAATAGTTTTCATTTTATAACCTCTCCAAATTCATTACTTACTAATTGCAACATATCTAAAGAATCTTTTGTCTCTTTGAATTGTTCGACAAAATTTCGATTTTGAAACGCAGATATCACTTGTGCCAAGAGCTCTGGTTGTTTTGCACCATTCTTTAGGCCTAAAAACAAAAAGTTCTGTGCTTCCATTGTTGAACTATCACCCATTTGCTTAAGTTTAAGTGGCTTTTTAGTACGAGCAATATAAATAAATGGTTGCTTAACATATTTAGGATCAACATGGGGTAACGCAAGAGATACTTCTGGAAACTTGAGTCCTGTAGGATATGAAATTTCTCTTTTTTCCAAATTTGATATATATCCTAGGTTTGCATATCCAAGCTGAATCACTCGTGAACCAATCAAATCAAAAAGCTGCTCCTCCGTTTCAACCGAAACATTTAAGTCAATTAAATCTTGATAAAACAAATTGCATCCTCCTTCCTTCTTTTGAATACGTTTTCAATATAATACTTAGGTCGAACAATGTCAACCTAAATTAAACAAACTATAACAAAGATGAACTTTATATGTTACATATTGTTTGATATACTATTAGTGTCATGCTAATATTAAGTAAAAAGAAGTGATTAATTTGAGTTTACAAGAAAAAAGATTAACAGAAATAAACAAACTATTACGTAAAACGGGCTTTATGACTACTGTTGATATCGCCAATAGCTTACAGGTTTCTTCAATGACAGTAAGACGGGACTTGAAACGACTGGAAGAACAAGGCAAAATAACCAGAATTTATGGTGGAGCCCAAAGCAACTTTCAACCAGAATCAACTACTAATGAAAAATTACAAAAAAACATTAGTGAAAAAAAAGAAATCGCAAATCTCTTAGCAAAACAAATTGCAAATGATTCAACTGTTTTTTTGGGAGCAGGAACCACTCTTCTCATGGCTGTCCCTCTTTTGGTGACCAAAAATTTAACTTTCGTAACAAATAGTTTGCCTGCATTCAATGAAATTAATAAAAGTAAATGTCGTCTCTTTTTGACAGGTGGCGAATTACACAGAAATACTGAAGAATTTTTGGGTGAAAAAGCAGAAAACATTTTCGAAGGATTAAATTTCGACTATGCAATATGCTCTACTAATGGTATTAATGACAATAGCGTAACGACAAGTACAATTCCTGAAGGTAGTATTCAAAACGTCGCAATTGCTCATTCAAAAAAATCACTAGTAGTTGCAGACCATACAAAGCTAAATCATTCAGATATTATTACTTTTCGAGATCTCAATAAGTTTGATTTTCTGGTAACCGATCCACAGGTTTCAAAAAATGATGTTGAGAAATACTCTAAATATACTAAAGTAATCTATTAAATTTTAGGATCAGGAACGAGAATGGATATTACAGTCACAGTTAACCCTTCAGTAGATCGCTTATATCGATTGGATCAATTACAAGTTGGTTCACTAAATAGAGCCAAATTGATTAAAAAAATGGTTGGCGGAAAAGGCATAAATGCTGCTAGAGTAGCAGCTAACCTTGGTGCCCAAACTGCTGCAACTGGCTTTTTAGCAGGATCAAATGGTCAATACATTTTGGAACAAGCTCAAAATGATCAATATGAATGCCGCTTTATTGAAACAAATGGTAATACAAGAAATTGTTATACGATTATTCAAAATGACGGTGAAAAGACTGAAATCAATGAATATGGTGACCACATCAATTTACAATATTTCACTACTTTGATTGCTGACCTAGAGGCATTGATTAAAAGTAATGACGTTTCAGCTATTTCATTAAATGGTAGTCTTCCACCTACTGAAGTACAGAACTTTTATCCTCAGATAATTACGAAAATTCGTCAACTAAATCCCAAAATCAAAATCATTCTCGATACATCTGGTCAAGCACTAGCAGAAGTCTTGAAGAGCAATGTTTTACCAGATTTTATTAAGCCTAACGAGCAAGAAGCTGCTGACTTACTATCATCACCTGTAACACGGGATTGTAATCTGCTAAAAGAAGAAATTATTCATAGTCCTCTTACTAGCATCCCAAATATCATTGTTTCTTTAGGTGATAAAGGAGCGCTAGTTAAGCATAGGCAAAACTTTTATAAAGCTAGTTTCAACCCTGTAAAAGTTGTTAATACTGAAGGGTCAGGTGATTCGGTTGTTGGTGGATTATTATATGGGTTGGATCAACATTATAATTTCAAAGATACTATTAAGTACGCAATCGCTGCAGGTACTGCAAATGCAATGGAAACAAAAACTGGCTTTGTTCAGCCCGAAAATGTTTTGAAAATTAGTCAAACAATTAAAATCACTTCTTTATAATGGCTAATTTCATTTTTTCTGACAGAAATAAATTTGACACATTTTTATTAATACTTTATGCTAAACATATTAAAGGTTTGGAGGTAATTTGATGATTTCTAATCAGCAATTACAGCGGAATAACCGTTATTACTATAGCTACTATAGATAAGGTCTAAGTTCATCTAGATGAATTTAGACTAAAAAGTTTAAATTTATCTATGATGGCTATAGCTTTTTGAGTGTAATTAGTCACATAGGTTTCTAAGTGGCTAATTATTAGAGCAAAATAGTACTAATAATTAATTTACAGATCAGTTAATGATACCCACTTAGAAATAAGTGGGTATTTTTATGGAGGATTGCAAAATGCAAATCAAAAAATTAATGGCAGGAATAAGTTTAGCCGGATTACTATTATTAGGAGGCTGCAGCAATAATAAAAAAGCTGATAATAATTCAGACGTAAAACACGTTGGTGTTTTGCAAGTCGTTCAACACCCTTCTTTAGACAAAGCATACAAGGGCTTTAAAAAAGGGTTAAAGGAAGAAGGCTACGTCGAGGGTAAAAATCTTAAGATTGATTACCAGAATGCACAGAATAATCAAGACAATCTGAAGAGCATGAGTGAAAAATTGGTTAATGAGAAATCCGATTTAATGCTTGGTATTGCAACTCCTGCTGCTCAAAGTCTGGCAAATACTAGCCAAGATATTCCAATCGTAGTTACCGCAGTCACCGACTTAAAGGCAGCTAAGCTAGTTAAATCGGATGCTAAGCCTGGGAAAAACGTTACTGGGACCACTGACATGGTTTCAATCGAGAGACAAATTAAGCTGCTTCTATCAATTGTACCTAAAGCTAAAACAATCGGTATTATGTACAATGCTGGTGAGTCAAATTCAAAAATTCAAGCAGATTTAGCCACAGCTGCCCTTAAAAAAGCAGGAGTCAAAGTTTTAATTAAGACAGCTAATTCAACTAACGATGTTCAGCAAGTAACTGAAACTTTAGCTTCAAAGGTTGACGGTATTTTCGTTCCTACCGACAATACTTTCGATTCCGCTGCAGACGTTGTTGGTAAAGTTGTTAAAGAAAAGAAAGTGCCGCTAGTGGCAAGTTCAGTTGATCAAGTTAAAACTGGTGGACTTGCTTCAATCGGAATTGATTACGAATTACTTGGCGAACAAACTGGGAAAATGGCAGCTAAGATTTTAGCTGGTAAAGCTAAGCCAGCTGACATGCCGGTTGAGAAAGCTCATGACATGAAGTTAGTTGTCAACAAGAAAATGGCTAAGGCGCTTGGAATTGATCCCAAGTCAATCAAAGCACCTAAATAACTGTAAGAAATGTAATTCTGGCCGCTGATATCAGCGACCTTTTTATTCGACTAAAACATCCTCCTTCCCTTTTTCCAGATACAACTATTACAAAACTTGACTTTTTCTTCTTTTTTTCCTATAATTTTTTCATCAAGGTTGGAGGTATTTGATAATGAATATTTGTCAAAATTCACAACTGAATAACCGTTATTACTTTAGCTACTTTAGATAGTGTTTGAATTCATCAAGGTGAGTTCAAACAAAACGCAAGTTTGAGTTTATCTATGATGGCTAGAGCGATTTGTTTACGGTTAGCCACATAACTTTTAAGTGGCTAGGCGCAACTATTAAAATTACAAAATAATTTTTGTGATACCCACTTAGAAGTAAGTGGGTATTTTTTTATGGAGGATTGCAAAATGCAGATCAAAAAATTAATGGCAGGGCTAAGTTTAGCCGGATTACTCTTATTGAGTGGATGCAGCAATAATAAAAAAGCTGATAACAGTTCAGAAGTTAAGCATGTGGGGGTTTTGCAAGTTGTACAACATCCATCCCTTGACAAAGCATATGCTGGATTTAAAAAGGGTCTTAAAAAAGGTGGTTACGTTGAAGGTAAAAACCTTAAGATTGACTACCAAAACGCTCAAAATAGTCAAGACAACTTAAAGAGTATGAGTGAAAAACTTGTGAACGAAAAGTCAGACTTAATTCTTGGAATAGCAACTCCAGCAGCACAAAGTGTGGCTAACTCAACTCAAGATATCCCAGTAGTTGTTACTTCCGTAACGGATTTAAAAGCTGCTAAGCTAGTTGATTCGAACGCAAAACCAGGCAGAAATATCACTGGTACAACCGACATGGTTTCAATTGACAAGCAAATCAAATTGCTTTTATCAATTGTTCCAAAAGCTAAAACAATTGGTGTTATGTACAATGCTGGTGAATCAAATTCAAAGATTCAGGCAGATTTAGCAATTAAGGCTCTTAAAAAAGCTGGTGTAAAAGTAGTAGTTAAGACAGCTAATACAACTAATGACGTTCAACAAGTAACTGAAACTTTGGCAGGAAAAGTTCAAGGCATCTATGTTCCAACTGACAACACTTTTGCTTCAGCTGCTTCAATCATTGGTAAAGTTGTTAAAGAAAAGAAAATTCCGTTGGTTGCCGGCTCAACTGACCAAGTTAAAACTGGTGGTTTAGCTTCAATCGGTATCGACTATGAATCACTTGGCGAACAAACAGGAAAAATGGCCGCTAAAATTTTAGATGGTAAAGCTAAACCTGCTGATATGCCAGTTGAAAAAGCAGAAAAATTACAATTAGTTGTTAACAAAAAGATGGCTAAGGCACTTGGAATTGATCCTAATTCCATTAAAGCCCCTAAATAATAGCAGAAAGGTAGCGTGAATGTAGAACAATGTTAAATACTTTTTGGGAATTACTTCTCTCAGCATCCTCACAAGGATTGCTTTGGTCACTAATGGCCATTGGCGTATACTTAACTTTTCGGATTCTTGACTTGGCCGATATGACCGCAGAAGGCAGTTTTCCCTTGGGCGGAGCAATCGCCACAATGTGTCTAGTTAAAGGTGTTAACCCTTTTATAGCTACACTAGCAGCTTTTGGCGGTGGCTTAATTGCAGGACTAGTGACAGGAGTTTTAAATACTAAATTACGAATTCCGTCGTTATTAGCCGGAATCATCACAATGACTGGTTTGTACTCGATTACTTCAAGAGTCATGCAAAATGCCGCTAATGTTTCTCTCTTAGGTAAAGAAACAATTTTCTCAATCGCGCAAAAATGGGGCTTATCCAGAAATAATGCAGTTATCGTTATGGGATTAATCATTGCCCTACTAGTAATAGCTTTACTTGTAATTTTCTTCAGAACTGAAATTGGTTTAGCAATGCGTGCAACTGGTGATAATCCACAAATGAGTGCCGCAAATGGTATCAAAACTGAACAAATGAAGATTTTAGGTTACATGATTTCTAACGGTTGTATTGCTCTTTCCGGTGCGTTACTTGCCCAAAATAATGGTTTTGCAGATTTAAACTCTGGTGTAGGTACCCTAGTTATCGGTTTAGCTTCAATCATTATCGCAGAAGTTCTTGTACGCAACTTGCCAATCTGGGGACGTTTACTAACTTTAGTCTTGGGTGCAATTATTTACCGCTTGATTTTAGCGCTAGTTTTCCAGATGAACGTTGAACCTGCAGATGCCAAATTGGCTTCTGCCTTAGTTCTAGTTGTTTGTCTTGTATTACCTAATTTCCATTTACCGCGTAATCTAAAGGGAGGAAAAAATCATGTCAGAAGTACTAAAGATTAAAAATTTACACCAAACTTTTGAGAGTGGCACCGTTAATGAAAACAGAGTGCTACGCGGCGTTAATTTAGATTTAGAGGCTGGTGATTTTGTTACCATTATCGGTAGTAATGGTGCTGGTAAATCCACTTTACTAAACAGTATTGCTGGAACCATTCCGGTGCAAGAAGGACAAATCGTTTTAAACGGAACTGATATTACCAAATTACCTGTTACCAAGCGTGCTAAAAATATAAGTCGAGTTTTTCAAGACCCTAAAATGGGAACAGCGGTAAGATTAACCGTAGAAGAAAACTTAGCCTTGGCAATGAAACGTGGCCAAAGACGTGGCTTTCGTCCAGGTGTTAAAAAGCAAGATCGCAAGTTCTTCAAAAAACAACTTGCTCAGTTAGGGCTTAACCTTGAAAACCGTTTGGATACAGAAATTGGTTTATTATCAGGTGGTCAACGTCAAGCAATTACATTATTAATGGCCACATTGCAACGGCCAGATTTAATTTTACTTGATGAGCACACTGCTGCTCTTGATCCCAAAACTTCAATCACAGTAATGGAATTAACCGAAAAGCTAATTAATGACCAAAAGCTAACTGCTTTCATGGTTACACACAACATGGAAGACGCTATTCGCTACGGTAATCGACTAATTATGTTGCATCAAGGAAAAGTTGCAGTTAACTTAGCAGGTGAAGAAAAGCAGAGCTTAACAGTGCCCAAGTTAATGGAATTATTCCAAAAGCAAGTTGGTGCTGAAGTTGAAGACGATGCTATGTTACTAGTATAAAAAGAACGTAACTACGAAGGTGAATTACGTTATCGGATGGACACTCTAATATTAGTTACTTGTTGGCTTTGATTGAGCACCATGTCTATCCATTTTAAATCAGCCTTACACCATGACTTTAAAGAGTGGGTATTAAGCTAAATACACACGAGTCACTGTAGACGATTTGTACTTTTGCCTAACATTATCCACATTTTTTCGTTTTAATTTATTTGCTAATCTTAATTCTTGTATAAAAACAACTTGGTATTTTTATAAATATTTTTTGATTAGACTACAAAAGTGACTAAGTCCCCAGTTGTTTTCATATTCTTGATAAATATTGTCCTCGGGTATATCGTATTCACATAAGATTTTCACTCGTATAATATTCCTAAGAAATTCAACATAGTCAACTTGTTCTTGAAAATTAGTGATTAGAAATTTACTGTTAGCTTTTTCGCCATGCGTCAAATAGTCTCTTGTATCTACAACAGAACTTATAAATTTTGTCTCAGAATGGTTTTCTTTACCCTTAGCTTGTTCAAAAAATAAATGATATAGTTTTTCAGGTAAACTTTCGATAAATAAGCTGATTTTTTTATTTAAAGATTTTATTTCTTTACCATTTTTAAACTTTTTTCCAACCATATAAAATTCAATTGAATTTACATAATTAAGAAACGAACTGTTAATATTCATCTCATGATTTATGTTATAAATATAATTATTAATCAAATTGTTGAACTTTATATCTTTGCTGTTTATTGCCTCAAATACATTTCCGATTACGTTTGTATAAAAATTGAAAGCAAGTCCTGGTATGTAAATAAGGCTTGAGTAGTCTTTGGAGGCATTCTCTTTCATTACCTCAGAATAAGGAAGACGTATTTTTATACATTTATTATTTCTTAAGAATCTTATTGAGGTTATGTCCATTCGACTATCGTTGATAATGGAAATAAATCTTTCAAACTTAGTGGCATAACTTAGAATACTTTTTTCATTATAGGGCTTGTGAGGCTTTATCTTCAACGCAATATTTGTTTTTATACTTAAAGACATTCGAGGGTTATTTTTAAAATATAACAGTTTTAAGAAAACATCAAAATCAGTTAACTCACATATTTTGATGTCTTGCTTTCGTAAAGCTTCTGTACTTTCTAAATTTTTGGGAATAATATAACTTGCAATTTCACTTAAAGAACTTATTGTTATCCATAATTCCTCCGGCTCTTGTTCTTTATCAAAAGGTAATCTAGAAAAATCAGTTTCATAAGCAATATATTTAATTGTACTTAAACCTGGAACTACTTGCTTCCTGTTTATACTAGAAAATGTATTCAGTCTTATATGTGTACCATCTTCCAAAAATCCATATATACATTGCTGAATACTATTAGTTACCGGTAGATAACCGCCACCTATTTTTTCGTCCTTAGTAAAAAGGCTTGGAGTAGTTTTAACTTCCGCCTTACCATCTTCATATTTAAATACTCCAGTTGCACAACCATGAGGAAGAGGCCGTTCTAAAAAATCTGAATTCACTCCAAATTTTCCCATTAGTTCAAATTCACTATGTGTTGTCTCATTTAAATTTATGTCAATTTTGTTTCTTTTCAAAAACTTACTCCATTCTAAAAATGCTTCAATATCGACTAAATTTCAATTCACAGTATCCGAAATGCCAGAATCTTAGTTTTTCTTATTCGAAATCATGAATGAAGGCTAGAGGTATATTAAAATCTCGTTGACCCATTACTAAACCAATCGATACTAGTTAATAACAAAACTTTTTAGGGCCATACACCACTACATTTACTTCCAGATTATTAGTAAGAAACTCGCCGATTTAATTTGATAATTGCTTAACTTGATTGCTTATCTTTCTTAGAATTCAATGCTGCTTCTTTTACGTCAAAGATTTCTACGATATTTGGTTTAAAGCTGTGGCATGTCTTATACTAATGAGCAAATCTTAGAAGCATACACAAATAATATCATTAATCCACTAAGGAATTAATAATTGTAACCATAAGCTATTCCGATTTATTAATTAATTAAAAATATCGCGTTTTATTTATAAATATCTAAGTTATACAGTGCAGGATTAGATTTTAAAAATTAGCAGTAAAAAAACGTACTGCTATTTAAGATAACAATACATTTTTTGCATCACTAATAAATTATTCAACTTTTACAATTTCACTAACAAACTCATCATAAGTTTTACTGGCTATTAGCTTGGAAACTTTATTATCATTGATAATAACTTCAGATAGTTCATCAAAAACCTTACGAAATTTTTTCTCATCTTTCTTACTTGAAGCCAAAGTAATAATTAGATAGACGAACTGATTACCCCATTTTATCCCCTTAGGATTAATATAGATAAACCACTGACTAGCTTTAGCGTCATAATCAATAGTATGAGGAATAGCAACCGAACCAAAAGCCGTACTAGAAAGCTGTTCTCTTTCTAATATCTTTTTTTCAAAGTCTTGACCAACAATTTTTTCTTTAATAAATTGTGTTGAAATATAATGGATAATTTCAGAAGCACTTCTATTACAACTTTCTCTAACAAAATTATTTTTAGATGTAAATTTGGCTAAACCCTGCTTTAATTCTTGAGACAAGTTTGCATCCTTAATCTGCTTAATCGCTTTTTGTATTTTGTTAATGTCATTAGGTAAAAGAAAACTAGAGACTTGCACAAAATTATGATTTTTTATAATTTGTTTTGAATCTGCCACAATTACAAGCTGTGTTTCATCTAGAATATCAGATTCATCGGTAATAGTATTAAGTAAAGCCATGTCATTATTAAATTTTTGATCAATGATATCCATAGTATCCTTAGCATTACCATGGTACTCTGGCATAAACAGCTGGCCAATAACTTTATTTTCATTTCTAATTTGCTCAGTAACAATATTACCTACATGTAGAGCTATAAAAGCTATTTCTTCTTCACTAACTGAAATACCTAATACATTATTAATCTCGTATGCTATTAAAGTAGCACACTCGTATATTGTAGGTGAAGAATTTTTAATGTTTTTTGCTAAGGGATTATGAACTGTATTGTTATTCTTAAAACGATCTATTAAACGTAATAGATGTGGTAAGAATCTTCTTTTAAATAATTCTTCGTCAAGGTCCAAATCATATGTTTTTCTCACAAACAACACAATTCTTTTAAACAGCTTATTTATTTGCGATTTTTCGGGCACTTCTATTTTATGCATACCTATCAATAATTCAGACATATTGACCAGCTGTTTAATGTCATATTCAGATAAGCAATAATCAGTTTTATTATTAATCTTTTCTACAAGTCGATGTACAAAAGCATTATCAATTCTATCAACATTAGGTTTTTCTATTGTTTTACTAGAGCGATCAATCATAATTACCAAGTGCAATAAGAAATTGTTAAAATTAAAAGAATCTAATTTAGTCTCAGTCTCAGTAATGCTTTGACTTAAAATCTTACTAATCAAATGCACTTCGATGTCAGGAAAATATTCTTGAATAGCTTTTTCATTCAAAAGTGTCCCATTCAACTCATGATATACGATTGATGACAATATTTTTCTCTTATTCTCTTCGTTTCCTTCAACACCATAAAAATCCCCAGCACGAACTAATTTCAAATCAAAATTGGAAAACTCCTTGCTTAAATTTTTTAGTTCTTTTCTTAGCTCTACATCATTAATATAAAGTTGAGCAGACAAATCATAAATATTTATTGGGTCTTCGGCCATAATCAATTTTCGTATCAGCCACGAACTTCTTTGATTGACAGTCATTGGTAAGTTGTTATTCTGTAGCTGCGGTTCATTACTACCTTTAAATTTATAGCCTTTTTGTCCGCTTTCAATTTCAATATTATTTTGACGTAACTGAGCTATTCTATTTTTTACCGTTCTTTCCGAAATCGCCAGTTTCATTGCAAGAGTTTTCGCAGTGATCCAAGATTCATTATTTTGTCGTAAGAAATCTAATAAATCTCTGTTGCCGCTCATCATTTATCTCCTCGTCTATTCAAGATTAGAGTGTACTGAACGTAATTGACTTACTGTAACCAAATTATTATGAAGAGCCCTTAATACTAAACTATCAAACAATAGTAAAGAGGCCTGTTCATATAGACTACCCATAGGCTGAATTGAAGAGCCAGCTATGTCCTTATCTTGAGCATCAATTAATATAGACACATCACTTTTTTGACTAAGCAGTGCCTTTTTATTAGCTGTAAAAACTATAATTTTTGCATTTGCTTTTTTGGCACTTTCTTCTTGAGAAATAAGAATCGATGATTTACCACTAGCAGAATTAAAGATTAATAAATCATCTTTTCCAATAGCAGGTGCAGTTACTTCATTAACTATATGTACACTAAGACCAAACTGCGTTAATCGATTTGCAAGAGCATTTATCATTAAGCCACTTCTACCTTCCCCCGAAAGAAAGATACTTTTGGCATTCAAGAACATTTTTAAAATTTGGTCAGCTTTTTCATTTGTGAGTTCACAATTTATTTTGCTAAGTTCGCTAATAATTTGATCAAATTCATCAATCATGTCTGACATCCTTTGCTAGTCGTTGTCCCACTTTACCAGAAGGATGATTTAATAAAAAGGCTTCTTTAGTAAAATTTTCGTCTTTCATTAGTATTGTAGCTATAACATCGAATAGAGAGATTACTGCCAAAGTACTAGTGGTAGCTAGCATATTAAACTCATCCAGTTCTTTTTCAACTTTAACTTTTACAACTAGATCTGCATTTTTTGTCAAAATGGAATCAACGTTTTCAGTTATAGTAACAATTTTTGCCTGTTTTTCTTTAACATTTTTGTCAAAACTGGTTAATTCTTTAGTAGAACCACCTTTTGATATAAAGATAACAGTATCGCCTTTTTTTACTTGACCCAAACCACCATGAACAGCATCGGATGGATTAAGGTAAAAAGCTGGGATGCCTACAACATTTAATGTATGGCTTGCTTTGCGAGCCGCCATTGCTGAGGTACCACATCCAGTAAGAAAAACATTTTTAGTATTTTCTTCTAAGGTTCTTAGTAAATGAGTAAAATCTTCTTTACTAATACTTTGACCTAGCTTAATAATTTCTTCGCCTTCAGCTTGGAAAAACGCAGAATAGTTATTCATCTGTTTCACCTAGAATTATGATTTCAACTTTCCTTTTTCTTGCTCTAGTCTGGTCAAAATCTGCAAAAAAAACTTGACCAACTGAACCTAAAAGTAGTTCATGCTGCTTAACTCCTATAGTAACGTTTGATCCAAGGAAATCTGATCTTAAATGACCATCTGTATTTAACATCGTCCATTTAACGGCCGGATAATTAGGATCATTTTTTTTCATTCCATAAGCAATATGTTCAGGACCTGGGCTTAGATAGGGATAATTCTCTGACTGCTGACGAGGAATTATCTTCTCCAATACATTAGTTAGATCAACTTGCAAAAAATCATCATTATAGTAATTTTTATCATGCATATACTCGTCAAAGTAGACAGAACATGTTGTATGCGCTGTTTGCACTAAGCAAATGCCATTGGCAATATTACTTTTGTTAACAGCATCCTTTACTTGCTCCGTAATCATATGATAAGAGGGTCTACCTTGAACTGTTTCTAGCTCTAATTCATCAAAATAGAAGCTCATGATTCAATAGCCGCCTTTACATTGTCCCATACTTGATCTGTTCCAATGCCTGTTAAAAGTGCTACGCCATTAATTACCTTGTCCTTAATTTCATTAGGAACTATTGTAGTTGAAATAACGATATCATAATTTCCATTTTGAATGTTCTCAACTTCTTGACTAACAGCAGATTGCTTAATTTCAACGTCATTTTCGAAACCATTTTCTTTTAGCCAGTCATTAACTTTTGCGTGAACAATGGTCGAAGTAGCATGTCCAGCACCACACATAATTAACATTTTTTTCATGATTATTCACCTTTCTCTGCACTTGGACCAGCATTAAATTTTTTAATTACATTTAAGTAGTAAAGCAGTCCAAGTAAAACAACTATCAAAACACCCAAACCAATAACACCGAAATTTTGCGTTATCCAAACGAAAATTGAATTTGTCCATAATCCAGACAGTTCAAACGAAAATGCACCTTTCGTGTTAATACTGTAATTGGCCAACTTGAAACTCTTCATTACTAATGGTGAAAGCCAAGTAGACAAATACAGCATTGGTACCGAATAGATAACTGCTCCTATCAAGCTCCTAATAATATTGCCTTTAAAAGCACCAACTAATAGAGTAAATACATAAACATAAAGTGTTAAATCTCCTAGGGGCAAAACTTTATTACCAGGTAAAATTGTGGCTAAGAACAGTGAGATTGGAATCATTAAAACACTAGTAGCGATTACAGCTGGATGACCAACAGTTAAAGCAGCATCCATACCAATGTTCACTTTTTTGCCGTGTAAATGCTTCTTAGTAAACTCTTGAGTTGCTGAAGAAATTGGGGTTAAGCTTTCCATGAACATTGAAATCATCTTTGGCATAATTTTCAGCGTTGCACCCATTTCAACCCCAAGTTGCAAAATGCCAGAAACATCAAAGCCAGCTAGTAGTCCGATACCGACTCCTACAATAAAGCCAATAACTAATGGGTCACCTAAAACGCCGAACCGTTTTTGAATTTTTTCTGGACTTGCATCTAATTTGTTAAAACCTGGAATTTTATCAAATAACCAGTTTAACGGTACAGCTAAAATTGTGGCTGAAAGAGCCATTGTATGGGTTACGGCAATACCAGGCAAGTTGAAAAACTTTTCTGTAATTGGTTGCATCAAATCTGCTAGTAGTAGTTCTAGTAAAAATCCGCCAGCTAAAGCAACTATTCCGTATACATAATTACCTGAAACTGCCCATACCAATAAGCCAATAAATGTTGGTTGCCACAAGTTCCAAATGTCAACGTTTAATGTTCTCGTTAAACCAATCCATACTAAGACAAGATTTATTAAAATAGTCAGTGGAATTGCTAGAACACCTAATGAACTAGAAAAGGCAAGGGGGCCTCCAACCCCACAACCAACATCCATAATACTTAATGACAAATGATATCTTGCAACCATTAATTTAATTGCTGGTTGCAAGTTAGTAGCCATCATGTTAACTACCATATTCATCCCTATAAAGCCTGCACTTAAGGTTAACCCTGATATTAGTGCCTTAGAGGGTTTTAAACCGACAATGAGACCTAAAATAATGATAATAATTGGTATACCAACTGTTGAGCCTAAGTTTAAGAACCAATGTATGGCTTGTACAAACATATTTTTCACTCCTTTAATTTAATCCATATTTCTTCAATATCTGATCTGCTTCTTCAATATCAGAAACTGACATTAACTCTTTAATAGCTGTTTTATTTTGGCAAAAAGCCATTAAATTGCTCAACAATTGCGCCTGCTCATGTGGTTGGCTCATTGCAATCATAAACACTATGTTTACTCTGACATTGACAGCTTTATTTACCATGCTTTGGAACGGAACGGGATTTTTTAAAGTCGCTAGAGCTATCTGTGAAGTATTAACATATTCCGAATCAGTGTGAGGAATTGCTACTCCAAAGCCATCTTTAAGTTCTAGCCCAGTTGGAAAGTCGGCTTCCCGTTTTAAAACATGCTCCAAATAAGCATCTTTAATTACATCCCTCTCTCTCAATGCATTAGCCATTTTAGTAATTATTTCTGTGCTATTGCGTGCATCAACGCCAAGTTTGATTATTCTTTTATCAAAGAACATTCCGTCATCCCGCCTTTCTTTATGCTCTAATATTAAGCGCTTTATTTTTGAAAGGAAAAATAAAATTTGCACCCTAAGGTGAAAGTAACAAGAATAAAGCTTTCACTTTAATTAGGCAAAAGTGATTTTGCAATAAAAGTGGAAGCTAGGTATAAGTTATACTAAGGAGGCAATAAAATGATCAAAGTAGCAGTATCTTTGCATAGTGGCCCGAAAATTAATCTAGCAAAAACATTAGCCTTACTAGAACAAGGAGGAGCAGATTACTTACATATTGACGTAATGGACGGCAATTTCGTTTCTGAAATTGATTTTGGTGAGAATCTAGTTAAGGAAATAAGCAATTCCTCTTCAATTCCACTTGATATTCATATGATGGTTAATAACCCAGAAAAGCTAATCAGTCACTATTGTTGTAAAACCACTGAAATAATTGGTATACACGCTGAATCAACACAGCATATTCACCGTGACTTAACTTTAATTAATAAAATGGGTAAAAAAAGCGAAGTAATCATAAACCCTGGTACTTCAGTCACTGCCATTACACCTATTCTAGATATTACTGATCAAGTGATGGTAATGTCGGTTGATCCGGGAACAAGTGGCGCTGATTTCATTCCCAATGCAATTAGTAAGGTCAAAGAATTAGACAATTTGAGACGACTTAATCACTATCATTATCAAATTGAAGCTGATGGTAGTATTAGTGACCAAAATATTCATGAACTTAAAAAAGTAGGACTTGATATAGCAGTTTCCGGTTCTTACATTTTTAAAGATAATTTCAAAAAACAAATCCAAACATTAAAGAGTATATAAACCTTGTCATTTCGACTAATTGTAATAACATGACTCCCCAAAATTTTGAACAAATTTTGGGGTATTTTTATAGCCAACTTATTCAAGCAAGATAAAATTTAGTACTTTCTACATAATTATCTAGTTGGTCTTTTGAAACTATACCAGCGTATCAGGTTAAGCAAACTAATATTGATTACTTTCTCTGGTACTACATTAGTTATTATGAAGCTATCTGTTATTAGTCCTCGATTTAGACTTAAAAAATGGTATAGGCTACCTATGTCAGGTAAAGATAAGTTCTCTTGACAATGAACAATTACCATCAGAAAAAGCTTAGACCAAGTTAAAAGGACTAACTCCGTCCGAATATCGGGAATTAGTCCTCAATTAGCTATTAATAGAGTGTCTTAATTTTAGAATTTGTATCACTCTTATTTATTTTGTTAGTCACCTTTTATGTGTTTATTTATATTTTAGAAGCTGTAATCTCATCGAACTCTGGATATGTTATGACTTCCAAATTGTTATTTACTACTTTTGATAGTTTGAATGCAAGTAAATGAACTGGAATTGTCATAAATAGAGCTGCAAACAGTTCATTAACATTAACCTTCAGGTCTAGTACCTCGTCTTTTGGATTTAAAACCTTATTCTTAGCAATGACTGTAATATGATCAGAGTGTAGCCTCAGGAACTTTTCTAGTTTTTGAGATCTTTCTTCCAACTTACCTTGCGGTTCAATGAAAATAAAGTGATCAGAATTGTGTAATCCAATATATGGTCCATGCATATACTCTTCAAGCTCTTTTCCTTGAGCAGTAATATGATCTGTTTCCGTCACCTTTGTTTCACCTTCACGTGCTACACCATATGCTGCTCCATAGCCAATGAAGAAGAGTCTCTCAATATCAGTATTTTGTTCTAAATATTGGTTTGTCCATTCTTCTGCCAGATTCACAACTGAAGGCAAATTATCTGCTATTATTCCTAGTTCTTTCTTATCCTCTTCATAAAGATCCTTTACTATAGTACCAGTCTGGTAGGATGCTTCTGCTGCAAACAGGATAAGTAACAGAATTGTGATACTATAGCCCAGTGTTACATATGGCATCTCTTCAATTCCAAATCCCATCGAAATCATTGAAGCGTTTGTTTTAGCAATTGGACTTTCCAAATCACTTGTCAAAACAAAAACGTCTATGTTTTTATCCACTAGTTCTTTTACAACTTTAATTGTCGAGGCACTGTGCCCACCCTGTGAGATAGCAATATAAAGAATGTCATCCCTAAAATTGCTGTGATAGTTAGCCGCTATCGATGGTTCTTCTACATAAACAGGGATACCCAATCTTTCAGTCATATATGGTACTGCTCCATAGGCAGCGTTAGAACTTGAGCCTGTTGCAAACAAAACAATTGAACTATATTTGTCTTTGTTTGACTTGTATTTTTCAACAAGTTTGTCCAGTAACTGTTGATAATCATTCAGTATCTTACTGTAGTTCTCTGATTCTGACTTTATATAATATTCCATACTCTTCATAACAATAAATAATCCCTTTTATATTCCGTCCGAGAAATCATCATTCTCGTTTATTTCACTTGCATCGTCTTTTTCAAAAATTTGTGCAGTTTTCTTAGTAATATCAACTAAGTCCTGCATAAATTCTTCTTTATTTTTATATTCTTTGTATGTAGTTTCTAGTAACGAACTCAAATTACACCCAGAAACTACACCAACTTTTTTATTCTTGTATGCTATTTCGGCAGCCTTTTTATATGGTGTCCCGCCAACTAAGTCTGTAAAAATAACAACTTCATCATCATTTATTTGCTTACTAATCTTTTCGTAAAGATCTGCCTCGCTCATTTCTTTTGTAAAATCAATAAAATTTTCTTCTTTTTGTTTACCTACAAAAAGTTCCAATGAATTTTGAAGAGATGAGGCAAATTTGCCATGACCAACAACAATAACTTTTGCTTTATTCATTTGTGCGTTTCGCTCCAATTACATAATTCCTAACCATGAACATGCAATACACAGTACAAAGACTATCGCAATCAACACAATTGGTGAAACTTCCTTTTTCTTAAGTAGCCAATATAAGAAGAAAGTAAATCCTAATGGCAAAATATTTGGAAAGACTTTATCAAGAAAATCTTTCTGTAATGAAACACTGCCTATCTTTACCTTTAAAGACAAGGTAACGTACGAACTTATCAATGCACCAATTACTGTTAATCCCATAATTGAGGCAGATTTAGAAATGATAGTCGAGTTTTCTTGAATTACATCAATTGCTTTTGTTCCCATGTCATAACCTAAGTGGGCAAAAGGAATTCGACATAAGAAGATTGCTAAATAAACTAAGAAGAAAATATTGAGCGAGCGAGAAATTGCACAGCGTTTGAGTATTAGCAGATACACTGTACGAAAAGCCCTTGATGAACTTGAAAAGAAAGGATACATATATAAAGTACATGGGAAAGGAACTTTTGTATCTGAAAAATCTGTTCCATCCTTGGTTTTTACACCCCATCAGGAAATTGCTTCTAAACTCCATGTTGTTACTCGAGACAAAGTAATTAAACTCAAATACCTGCGAACAGCAGACGATGTTCCAATGATGATCGAAGAAACCTATCTTCCGTATTCTAAATTTCCAACACTGACGGTTGATGCACTTTCTAAAAATTCACTTTACTCAATTATGAAAACTGAGTTTAATCAAAGCATCCATGTTGTTAGTGAATCCATGAGAGCTAGTCTAATTTCTTCAAATGAAGCAAAACTATTAAAAGTTGAAGATGGTTCTCCCTGCCTCAATGTGAGACGGACTTCATTCAATAAGTTAAATGAACCAATTGAATTCACTTCCTGTATTGCCCGAGGTGACCAATTTGTTTACAATTACAAATATATACATCAGGATTGATTTCTTTTATTGTATGCAAAAGCCCCACTGCTAATAGCAGTAGGGCTTTTTATATTTGGTCAGTAAGGTTTTTCTTAATTATTGAATTTTTTACTACCTAATTTCATATGGAAGTTAGGATCCTTTGGTGAATTTGGATCAAAGCCCAAAACAGTTGGGACAATCGAAGCCATTACTTGAAGCAACATTGGGAAAATAAAGGTTTCAAAATCTTGAGGCACATCTACATCATAGCCAAAATGATTACCGTTGTTGCTATCTGAAGTGTCAACCAAATACAAGTTATTTGTCCAGTCACCAAGTACTTCAATCATTTTTTCACAACGTGGTTCAGTACCATTATCCAAAATTATAACTGTAGCCTTCTCATTCATTGCATTATAAATACCATGAATAAACTCATCAAAATCATAACCGGTTACAGGGAGCCGACAAGTTTCCAGCACTTTCAAAGCGCCTTCCAAAACATCTCCATACAGCATCCCTGGCCCAACAACGCGTAAATTATCCATCTTCGCTAATTTTTCTTTATGTTCTTCGACCCAATCATAAGCTCTTTGGTATGCATGAGGGAATTGATCTAAGGTAGTATTCAAGTCTTTTAAGTCCTGATCAAATTGATCTTGGCTTAAGTTACCATTTGCTAAACCAATATAGTCAGCTAAAAGCAACAAATTGAGCTTAGTTGAGTAATATCCCTTAGTTTTAGCCCCAGCCTTTTCTTCTCCAATGTTAACTGTCAAAACTTCATCAGCAATTTGATCAATGTAAGCATTTTTTTCTCCAGCCATTGTGCCAATAACACATCCAGCTTCTTTGGCTGTTTTCATTGCATCAAATGTACTAAAGCTACTACCACCTTGGGAAATACCGATAAGCAAAGTGTGAGAATTATCACCAACAAAGAAGTCTGGAGTAAGCATGAATGGATAAAAAGCTAGTACTTCTACACCAGAGCGCTTACGCATTAATGATTGCATTTGCAATCCAGAGTGATAACTGGTGCCTGAACCCGTAATGATAATCTTTTTAATATCTCTTTTTGCTACACTTGCAAAAAGTTCTTTACTTCCTTCGACAATCTTCTTTAATTGATCTGGTGTGCTTGAAATATATTGTTGAATTAAATTCATTTTATCTCCTTATAAAATTCCAATTACGTGTAATAAAATACCTAAAATCAAAACTCCAATAGTTAGTTTTGAAACACTGACTTTCTTTCTGATTAAGCAAAAGACAAGCAAAGTAGTTAATAGTGGCAATAATTTTGGCATAATTTGATCAAAAATGGTTTGCAGCTTTACAGTCGCACCAGTCATTGAGAACTTAAGTGGTGTAACAACTGGTAACATAGTTGCAACCATTCCACCTACTACCATCATGCCAATAATACCAACTATCTGCATTATTTGATCCATGACGCCATTTTTCTGAACTTCGTCCAAAGACTCGACGCCCCATTTATAACCGTATTTTAAGCCAAAAATTCTTATTAGAGTTGCAGGTAAGTTATAAAGAACAAAGAAGAGGATTGGGCCTAAAATACTACCTTGCTTGGCAAATGAGGCACCAATACCAGCTGCAATGACACGGAAAGTACCGAAGAGAATTGAATCCCCGATTCCAGAAAATGGAGCCATTAAAGCTGCTTTAACAGAGTTAATTGAATCTGGGTCAATTGCTGAAGGATTGTTTGCATATTGCTCTTCCATTGCAGAAGAAATTCCCATAATCATTGGTGTCATAGCAGGCGTACAATTGAACAAAGCCAAATGACGCTTTAATGCAGCCGCTCTATCCTTTGTGTTTGAATATAGCCTTTTAATTGCTGGCTCCATTGCGTATGCATAACCAATGTTCTGCATTTTCTCGTAGTTAAATCCACCTTGCAATGCAAATCCTCGCCAGAAAATTGAACGTAAATCTTTTTTAGTTAGTTTTTTGTCAGTCAAAATCAATCGCCCCCTCAGTTAGGTTGTCTTCTGTTTTCTCAGATTTAGTTTCATCCTTGCCATTCGGCTTTTTACCATTGTTACCAAACAAAACGATAATAATTGCCATACAAATTGCAAGCACCGCAATTCCTGTGATATCTAATTTTAGATATGCACATAATAAGAACCCCAAGAAAAAGAAAACAAATAGTTTCTTTGAAAATAACATATCTAGCAGTAGCGCAAATCCAACGGATGGAAGTAAGTTACCTGCTACAGTTAATCCATCTAAAATCACCTTTGGAATAGCATTAATAATCAAATTAATCTTTGATGCTCCCAATAGCATTGCTAAAAATGTTGGAATAAATGCACTGAGAAAGAACAGAATTGTTGTTGACAGCAGCATTAGATTGATTCCTCTAAAGTTAGCAGTCTCAGCATATTTATCTGCTTTATGGGAAAACCATAAGTTAACTACTCTAACCAAAGTTCCTAAGTTAGCTGCTAAAACTGCCACTGGCACCGCAATAGTTAAAGCAATTCCAATTCCCTTATGAGAAATTATTGCTAGCGCAGTTCCAATTACACCACCGGTAACATAATCAGGTGGTGTTGATACACCAATCCCAGCAATTCCCATCCAAATAAGTTCTAGCTGGGCTCCAATAATAATACCTTGCTTAATATCTCCTAAAGCAAGTCCAACAAAAACACTTAATACAATTGGTCTGCCAAATAAAGTTGCACCCAAGACACGTTCATCTAGGATACCTATTCCGGCAATTAAACCAATCAGTAGAGCTTGTACCATTAGTCATCACTCCTTAAGTAAATCATCGAGATCTAGTTTCTTATCTCGAGGTAGCATTCTAAAATCTAGTTCAACGCCTAATTTCTGAATTTCTTTTAGGTCCTCAATATCTTGATCAGAAACTGCTACATAATCATTTAGTTTCTTTTTACCTTCTTCAAATTTTAAGCCGCCCACATTTAATTCTTTAATTGTTCCATTTGAATTTTTTATTAATTGCAAGGCATCCTGAATATTTCTGACTAAAACCAACACCTGTGCCTTTTTAGCAGAAGCAAATTTTTCAACGATTGGTCCAGATTCAGCAACACTACGAATATATAAAGTTACTCCTGCAGGCTTGGCCAAGTTTAAAGCCATTGCCTTAACCTTATCTTTCTGTGCTTCATCGTTTGCTACCAAAATCGTATTAGCACCTGAATTAGAAGTCCACCCGATTGCAACTTGTCCATGTAGCAAGCGCTCGTCAACTCTTACTAATTTAAGCATTATTCTCAACCCCTTCTCTTACTTTTTCACCAACATCAACTATTCCTGCTATCCCTGCATTTTTTAATTGATTGACAAGATCACTTGTACTTAAGTCAGCTGAATCTGTAGTCAGTAATGTTAAAAGCATTGGCAAATTAAGTCCTGAAAGCAAAGTAAAATGATGTCCCTGCAACAAGAGTTCCATAAAAATATTAGTTGCACTTCCACCAAACAAGTCTGTTAATACAATTAAATTCGACTCATCAACAGAGCTAATCATCGCTTCAATTTCTTCTTTAGCTTTAATCGATGACTTATCTTTAGTCATTCCAAAGCAGTTAACATTTTTAATTGGCCCAACAATTAGCTCAGCCGTTTTTTTAAATTCATAGCTCAAATTGCCATGAGTAGCTAAAATAATATCTTTCACATAAAATCCTCCCTTTTTGCTTTTAATTTCTTTCAATTATCTAAGAGCAAAAAGTGTGCCAAGTTAGTGTGCATGAAACTAGTCATGCACAATCAAGTCCCTAATATAAGCGGTTTCAGGGTCATTGATTTTAATTGCAAAACTATTTTCCAGCACACTATTATATTTTTTTAGAACACTAAAGCAGTTATCCCTAACAATTAATTTGTTATCGCCGTTATATTCTTTAATCTCATTTCCTCGAATAATTCTTTCAATCATGTTGGCAATATGAACATATAAAGATATTTGTACACGATTTGAAATTTTCTTGTTTAAATCTTGCTGAACTTCTTGAATGTACTTACCAATAACATTCATAACTTTGTTGGGCGAAATAATCGTTAAGGAATCCAAAATTCGATCTAATGAAAAGTTCTTAATTAACTGTTTTTCCCATGCCTCAAGGTTATCTTGACTAGAATATGGTTTTAGAACAGCTTCTAAGTCTTTGATTTTTTCACCGGTCATTATTTCTTCAAGACCAAAGTAAGGTATTCCTTCAACATCAGGATTATCAATTCCTACAATCGCAACAACATTTTTCTTCTTAAGCAAATCTGAATCTTGGTAATTAACTAGCTCCTTATAGTCATATGCTTCCACTTGCATATTCACTAAACCATGAAAACTTTGGCTTAAAATGTTTTTTATTCTCTGTGCACTACCCATTCCTGTCATACATGTAGTTATGATTGTTGCAGGAATTGATAATTTTGGAACACATAGCTTACTTTCAATTGTATTTTTAGGTAAATTGTCCTGAATTGTTTGTAGATCTTTTTTCAACATTAATTGGTTACCAATCTCAAGCATAATGGACATACTGACATTATTAATTACGAGTAGTTCACAATCACACTCATTTTGGATAGGTTCAATAATCGATTCCAGTGCACCCATATCCATCAGAACGACCAGACCTTCTTGTGGATTAATCCTTTTAATTAAGTCTTTCAAATAACTAATCATTTCTGCTCTGGAAACGTCTGGTTTCAAATCAACTGGAGTATAAATTGCATTTTGTAAAAAGTGATTACAAGTGTCACTCATACTGCTGGCAGTGGCATAACCGTGTGCAACTAAAATTGCTGGTATCTGTGGTAAAACCGTCAAATCATTATTAGAAATCAAAATTGCCAACCAAATGCGATCACATTTTCTCAAGCTAACTTCAAAATGCATTTCGATTAATGGAGCCAATTTATCAATTATCTGTATTTCTGAGCTGAAGAGTTTGTTAACTAAACTAAGATCCATATCTTTAGTAAAATCAATACTTGCTTCATTTCGCATTAAATAGTAAATATAGATTGCTAAATCGTATAGGGATAGGTTCTTAAGATTTAAAAAATCTATCTGAGCCACATCAAAAATACTTGTTATTGCATCAGTGTAATCTGCAATAATTGATCGTTCTGTACTATAAAGCGAATACAGAATTTCGTGAGTTTCTTGTTGAACAATTTCATAATAAGGTTTCCTTTTTTTAACATTACCTAGCTGTAGTTGATCTAGCCTTTGCCACGAATATGACATTTTTGAAAAAAACTCTTTATCATCAATACAAATATGATCTTTTTCCGTATCGTCTGGATGAAAAATTAATTTGTTTTTTTCCTGTGTCATTGCAAAGTTAGTTGTACGTTGCTGCTTTAAAATACTACTTGGTAAATCACCAATCTTAATCTCAACTCGCTGCTTGTTTATAGCTTGTGCATATTTTTTGGCCACAATATTTTGAAGCAAATTCTTTAGTTCCCCAACATTAGCTTTAAAATGGCAATGATTAATCAAACCAATACACTGTTTTGAAATTTCGATATCACAATTAATTCTTTTTGCTTGCTCAATTAGCAAAGTAGTCGTTAAAGCTCTTTTCTCATAGGTCCCTCTTTGATCAAGTGTAGGCAGCTTAATTTTTATTGGGATTCTGCGTAAAAATGTATTTAAGAAGTTCTCTTCTTTTTCAGTTGTTGCAAAGTATAGTCTAGTTCTACTTTCGATTTTTTTAGCGTCATTACCAACCGGAGAATATTTCCCAGTGTCTAAATATGTGAATAACTTTTCTTGTCCTTCTGGACTTAATCGATGTACTTCGTCTAAAAATAAAATCCCGTCGTTAGCTGATGCAAGTGCCCCTGCCTTATCACTGTCTGCTCCAGTAAACGATCCTTTTACGTAACCAAAAAGAACACTAGACAATAATTCTGGGTTATTAGCATACTGCGCACAGTTAATAACGATCAATTGTGCATCAGTGTGTAAAACACCATATGATTTTGCGTATTGAAATAGTTTTTTGATTAAAAAAGTTTTACCTGTCCCAGACTCACCAAAAACGATTGCTGGCAGACCTGCAGGCGGATATAGTAATGATGCTTTTAGTTGCTCAATTACTTCTTTTAAGCTTCCATTCCAGCCGATAATTTCTTTCCAAAGATCATCTTGATATTCATTTTTGAAGTCTTTAATACTATCGTAAGTATTAGTAGAATATGTGTGTTTGTCAAAACGCAGATAAATTACCGGTCTTGTGTTAATTTTAATTAGCTTTTTTCTTTTATATAATTGATTGAGTTTTTTACTTATCACCGAACGCTCAGCATCAGTTTTTTCAACGACAAAATTCGTTGTTGGTGCCTCCATCAAATCATAACTTCTCATGAATAACTGCGTTTGTCGTTTGACCAAGTCCAATATTTCAATTTCTAGATCACTCATAATTTCATGCCTCCCTTTTCCTAAAATGTATCACATGATTAATTAATAAATTTATCAGCTTTTATTTATCATATTTAAGAATACTTTTCAAATCACATTAAGCTTATATCCTTTCATATCAATTTTTTAATAGCAAGGAACTATTTTTGTTCCTTCTCTAATTCTGCTATCTGCTTAGACATTTCTTGAATCTGGGAAATAGGAATCGAAGTGTCAGCCATCATTTCATCTCGCTTGTATCTTAACAAGCTTAATTCAGCGTTTGTATCCTTGCTTGCTGCATTTGGCAACAGTAACTTGCCTTTAGCAATTTGCCACTTTGGAAAATTCAACTCGTTTATGATACTTTTGTCATGCGTAACGATTATTACGGAAAAAGGATAATTTTTTAGAAATGAAGTTAATGCTGTTATAGACGAAATATCTAAAAAGTTATCTGGTTCATCAAGTATTAACATATTATGTTCACCTAACAAAATTTGAGCTAACTTATAGCACACTAATTGTCCCCCACTCAGGCTTGATACTGACATATTCAAGCAATTACCTAAGTGTAAGTCGCCCAATAGCTGTCTAGTAGTCGTTTCATCAAAAACAGTGCTTTTTTTGATTTCATCACCGACTTTTTTAGAGTTGTTAACCTCACTTATAACATCTTGTGTAAAAAAGCCTATTTTTGCTTTAGGGTTTATCCACTCAGCTAATAAATTGTTTATCAATTCAGTTAAAAAGAATGTTTTTCCACAGCCGTTTTCCCCAGTCAAAATAATTTTCTCTTTATTCTTTATTTTTAATGTTTCATCAATTTTGAAAAGCGCTCTATTTTCCCGATAAATAGTTTGTGCATCAATTCTTAACAAGCTGTCTTTTGCCTTCAACTCTAAGTTAGAGACTTTAAAATTATTCAATGTAATTGGATGCCGCGTAACAGGCTTTTTTAATTGACTCATTTCGCGGTCTATCTTTTTAGACATAATTTTGCTTGAGTGCAATAGCTTTTTTTCAATTTTATTCGAGTCCTTTATTTTCCAATCAGACCAAGAGATATTCTTTTTCTTCTTAGTCGCACTATGTCCTTTACTCTCCAATTGCCTTTGTACTTTTCTTAAGTTGTTAATTTTCTTTTTCTTTAATTGATATTGTGTTTCTTCACGCCGTATATCATCTTCTTCCTTTTTTTGATACTCAACATACGTGCCCTTAAATTCATTGACGCTATTATCTTCGATATACCAAACGGTATTTACAACTTCTCTAAGAAATTCTTGGTCATGGCTTACGATTAGCACCGGCTTACTGAAACTATTAAGCGTCTCAACCAACCATTTTTGTTGAACAATATCTAAATTAGCTGTCGGCTCATCAAGTAATAACACAGCTTGTTTACTTTTATTTACCTTTTTGATTGCAGAAGCAATAGCTTCTTTTTCCTTTTCTCCCCCACTTTTTCTGTCATGACTTAAAAGCTGTGGCACCATATATGTATCACAAAGCCTTACTATATTTTCTTTTATGTCCATTGTGCTTGGCTGCTTATTAATTATTCTTAACATAGTAGTCTTGCCAGAGCCGTTAAGTCCTATTAAGCCTATTTTTTGGTGTTGAGTGATGCTTAAGTTGGCAGCAGTGAATAGTTCTTGGCCATTATTGTTTACTTGTAGATTTACAATTTTTATATATTCCATAACTAATCTCCTTACATGTTTAGCATAAAGACTGATATGCAAGTATATTTAAAGTTTTGATATTTTTAGTAAGACACGTTCAAACTCACCACTGAACTTCGTTATAAAGAAAAAAGATCAATATGTTATTAACATATTGATCTTAGTTTTTTATTCAGATAAACAAAAAATTATCGTATGCGGTAAGACAGTCTAGTAAGATTGATTGGCTCACAAAGACTAGCAAAAGATGGTGCATCTTCTATATCAATATCTTTAACATTTAAATTCAAGTGCATATTTAATCTTTTGCTAATCATCTTTATAATTCCTTAATTTTAATTGTTTATTATACACGTTTTTGCACTTAATGGGCAAAAATTTAATCAGACCTACCATAGCCTCTTTAAAAATTTCCACCAACGTTTTATTTTAATTAACCGTATTCTCAATACTGCTTTGGAAATCCTCTTCATATTTCAGTCCATGTATGCAAGCTAAAGGAATATTAACTCCGCGTTGACCCATTACTAAGCCTGCAGCAGACGCCAACATGTCACACAGTGTTTCAGCAGTTCCGGCAGCCTCATTAATTCTTAAACCTTTTAGACCATACAATCCGACAGCTATTTGGTTTGCACCCTTTTTATCTTTCCTTCCATCACTATCAGTGATAATCACACCAACTTTAACACCTAATTCTTGTAAAAAAGTTTGGCTAATTTTTTGCGCAATCGCATCACAATTTTTCGGTAAGGTAATTGCAGTATTATTTTCGCCCTTATCCACTCCGCCACTAGTCAAGCAAAGTCCATTAGGTAACCATGCCCCAATATAGCCATCATCCATTTCTAGCCTTTTGCCAGTTGGATCCCCAGTTTGATCAATTATCACTTGAATTAGACGAGAATCCTTTCTTGGAATTTGTTTATGAATTTTCTGTGCTAAAGCAGAAGGTACTACTTGGTTTAAGTCGACAATATTACCTTCTGCCAACGAGCATATTTTAGAAGCCACACAAATAATATCGCCATTGGACACATTAAATTTCTCTTTTTTTATAGTTTTGGCCAATACTTTTGGCAAGTCACATGCTGTAGTAATTTTTGGTACACCATTAAGTCCGCTAATTGTAATCATCTTTGTCCCTCTACAATATTTTTCGCCTTCTAATAACAAAATATCATTTATATAAAAATAAAAAGTTTCACTCACAATTGCAAGTGAAACTTTTTTAATATAAATATTTCTTTACTGCCTCTTTAGGATCCATCCCCGCACGAATTTTCAATTCTAATTCAATCGCTACATCAGCAATGATTGATTGAGGATCAATCACCTTATAAGGATGATCAGGAGCTTTTTCTTGGGCTAAGGAAAGTTCAGTACAGCCTAACAAAATAACGTTACAGCCGTACTCATCATGCATCTTACGCAAAATACTATGATATAATTCTGCATCCACTACACCCTTTTGCTTGATATTAGTATAAATCAGTTCAGTAACCATCGGCTGAATCTCAGGCCCACCTAGTTCCGCCTGACGGCCAACTGCCGTAATTTCATCAACATATAAATGGTCATAAATTGATCCTTCAGTCGCAATTACACCAATTTTCTGTTCATTAGGATATTCTTCAACAAACCGGTGCACTGCAATCCGCATCATATGCAAGAAAGGGACATCAGTTAGACTAACAAGGTCATCATAAAAATAGTGTGCTGTATTACACGGCATAATAAAGAAATCAGGACCTAATTGCGCCTGTTGTAAAACATCCTCACGCAAATTGATGAAAAAGTTTGGTTTGGAATGGTCTTTAATATAGGCTGTTCGATCAGGTACTTGGGCGTCATTAACCAAAACATAATTTAAATAGTCTTGGTCTTTAGTGATTTTAATTCGGTGGTTAAGTTGTCTTGCAAGACTTTCTGTTGCAATTGTTCCCATACCACCAAGAATTGTAAAAAAGTTTCTCATTTTGCGCTTTTCTCACTATTTAAAGTGCTCGTTCTGTCCTTCCAGCTCATTAATCATTTGCTGGGCTACATTGATATCAGAAGGGTAAGGTGTATTGACTCCGCGAACCTTTTGGAAGCCATCTTCACCCTTACCACAGATTAGAACAACGTCACCATTTTTTGACATACTAATTGCATCATAAATTGCTTTTTGGCGATCTAATTCGATTGTGACATCAACTTTAGAGTGGTCAATTCCCGCGTCAATTTCCTGGCAGATTTCCATTGGATCTTCAAAACCTGGATCATCAGTTGTCAAAAAGGCCTTGTCAGCATAGGCATTCAAACTCTTACTAAAACCAGGACGTCGTGAAATACCCTTATCACCAGGTGCACCGACTACTACTATGATTTTTGGATTATCAAATTCGCGTTGCATGAAGCCCATTAAAGCCATCATTGATGCTTCATTATGAGCATAGTCAACAACTACCACACCATGATCCTTGGTAACTTCAGTTTGCATTCTTCCGGGAACAGATACTTGGCTTATCCCTTTGGCAGCAGGATCATGTTCCATGCCAGCCAAGCCTGCACCAATAACTGCTGCAGTTCCGTTGGATTCGTTAAAATCACCAAGCATCTTCAACTGATAATCACCAGCTATCTTAAGCTGCTTTGCCTTGTCACTAACACAAAGAACTTGGAACTTCGTACGAGCCATATCAAGTTCTTCCGTAGAAAAGCGGAAGTCAATTGTTTGCTTTAAGCTCGGATTGGTGAACTTTTCATCCGCAAATAAGTAAATGCTATCGGGATCTGTTGTTGTGGTAGCTGCTGCGTAGACTTCATCAAAGTGGGCTGTTTGCGCATTGATAATACACTTGCGCGCATTAACCAACAGCTGCAACTTACAATGCAAATAATCCGCAAAATTTGGGTGTTCATTTGGTCCAATATGATCAGGCGAAATGTTCAAAAAGAAGCCTAAATCATAAGTTAAGCCAAAGACGCGGTTACGCTTATAAGCCTGACTAGAAACTTCCATTACCAAATGAGTCATTCCGTTGTCAACTGCTTCACGCATATCACGGAACAAATCAAGCGACTCTGGTGTAGTTAAACTCGACTTAAAAGTATCTTCTGGCTTTTGACCAACAACATTGTTAACAGAAGAAATTAATGCAGTACGTCCACCATTAACCTGATCTAGCATCCCCTTTAAAAAGTAAGAGGTTGTTGTCTTGCCCTTAGTTCCAGTAATTGCAATTACATATAAATCATCTTGTGGAAAACGAAAAAATGCCGCAGATAGCAATGCCATTGCCTTTGAAACATCGCGAACAATCAGTGCGTGCATCCCTTTACCTTCTGGATATGGCTGTTCAGCCACATAACAGTTAGCACCATTATCTTTTGCCATTGATAAATAAGTTGGTCTAAAACCGGCACCTTTACAGAAAAACAAGGTGTTGGTTTTAATATCACGTGAATCGTATGACACATATTCCATTTTGGTCATAACAGTATCTTGAACTGCGCTCGATTTAAGTAAGTGATGTTCTTTTAATATTAAAATACAGGTATTTAAAGAAATACTCATGCTATACCCCTCTATTTGTTATCTAGTCAAAATTATAACACAGCTAGGCTAGAGATTTTGTATTCTTTGGGTCTAATGGCAAACAAATGATAAAACGTGTCCACTTATCGTCGGATTCACAGCGAATCTTGCCATGGTGCAAGTCGACTATGCTCTTCGTAATAGCTAAGCCAAGTCCAGTTCCACCAGTTTGAGTATTCCGCGAGCCTTCCATACGATAAAAGCGCTCAAAAATTTTCTTTAAAGAGTCCTTGGGAATGCGCTCACCGTTATTTTCTACCCGTAATTCAACCTCATTGTTATTAACTAAATTGGCAATCAAGTTTATTTGGGTAGCACCGGTACCATATTTCAAGGCATTAGTAATCAAGTTATTATACACACGCACTAATTTTTCTGGGTCAGCTTGAATCGTCAAGTCTTTGGGTCTTGTTTCAATATTAAAAACAACTCCCTTTTCATCTGCTTCAAATTCAAAACCAGCTGCTACTTGTTCAAGCATTGAAAAAATATGCAGGGAGGTCAGGTTCAAACTAGTATTAGTAGATTTTAGCGTTGTATATTCAAGCAAATCATGTGCAAGTGACTTCATTTGTTCCGCTTTAGAATACGCAATGTTAAGGTAGCGTTGCTGTTCTTCTGGATCGTCTACACCAGATTTAAGCAAGCCGAGATAACCGATAATTGATGTTAATGGCGTCCTAATATCATGTGAGACGTTGCTAATTAATTCATCTTTTGATTGCTCAATTGCCCTTTCTTCATTAATTGCATTTACAGTACTGTCAACTAAAGAATTGATTGAATCAATTACCTTTTGTAAATCGGTTTTCACTTTAAACGAAATAGTGTGGTCAAAATGACCTTGAGCAATATAGTGCAGCTCTGAAATAACATGGCGCAACTGCATTTGGTGATAACGTCTAATTAAACGCCAATATAAGACAATCAAATCGCCGATGCCCATCATGACCAAAAACGTATTTTGCCAGGACCATAGGTGCCGACCCCCAGCAAACGTGATTGTTTTTTTCAAAAAATAAATACCGTTTACTAAGTTCTTATTTTGCAAAATCGTTAAATTGATCAAAATAACAATGGATAAATTGAGTAATAGGAGTAGCACAATTGTAATCACGCCTTCAGCAAACAGTTCACTTTTTTCCGTAGCTGTTAACTTGACATGTTCTTTATTCATTTTTATTTAGGCCTCAACCTTATAACCTACACCCCAGACAGTCTGGATAACGTCTTCGCCGCCAGTAGCTTTCTGGATTTTGTCACGCAAATGCGAAACGTGGACCATTACAGTCTTGGCCGAGACAATAGATTCCTGTTGCCATACTCGTTCGAAAATTTCGTCGGCAGAAAAAACACGATTTGGGTGACTAGCAAGTAAATACAAAATGCCAAATTCCAAAGCTGTTAATTGAATATCTTTGCCATCAATTGTTTTTACTTCGTGTGAATCGCGGTTAATAACTAGAGGGCCGATTTCCAAAACATCTGGTTCATCATCCTTAACTTGCTTTTGACTCCGACGTAAAAGTGAACGTACCCGAGCCATTACTTCAAGCGGATTAAATGGCTTTGAAACGTAGTCATCAGCACCAGTAATTAGGCCCTGAATTTTATCCATGTCGCCGGTTTTAGCTGACACAATAATAATTGGAATATCAGAGTCCTTTCGAACTTCTTTAATTACATCAATTCCGCTCATACTTGGCATCATTACGTCCAAAATCATTAACGAAATATCAGGTGTAGTAGTTAATTTAGTGATAGCTTCTTTACCACTATATGCTATAACCGGAGTATAACCTTCATTCTTTAGATAAATACTCAATAATTCAACAATTTCTTTATCGTCATCGACTACCAAAATTTTCATAGGGCTTTGTCCCTTCTTTTTATTTATTAATTATTGTGAATAATCTCTACCACTTATAGTGTAGCAGACTCTATAATTCATATTTTAGCTAATTTTGTTACAATCACCTAACATTCACACATAACTTATCTTTTTGTTAAAAAAGCCGGACACTTGGCCCAACTTTTAGCTAAAATCATTTATTCCATTCAAGTATTTAATTATCCATTGCCGGTCAATTAAACCAATAAATTTACCATCATGATCCTGAACTGCAACTTTTTCGGCATTACATAAAAGGCTAAGCACTTTAGCCAACTTTTCGTCAGCGCTAATTGTTGGAAGCTGCTCGTTTTCTTGTCCATGATCTTCAGCCAGTCGATTGAACAGGATTGCTTGCCTTACAGGCGTTTCGTAGATATCCTTACCCAAGCTGCCACGGAAAAAGTCTTGGACGAATTGATTAGCCGGATGACGCAAAATCTCATTGGGCTCACCCACTTGGAGCAGCTCACCATCTTTCATGATTCCAATTCGATCTGCTATTTTAAGTGCCTCGCTCATATCATGGGTGACAAACACAATTGTGTTATGTAGATTTTCATGCAGGTCGACAACTAAGTCTTGTAAGTTAGTTCGAGATAATGGATCAAGCGCACTAAACGGTTCGTCCATTAAAACAATTGGTGGCTGAGAAGCAATCGCACGTAAAATACCTATTCGTTGTTGCTCTCCACCAGATAATTCACTAGGATAGCGAGAAGAATAGCTTTTAGGATCAAGTCCTACTTCGGCTAACAATTGCTCAGTTTTCCTTTGCTGCTTCTTATCATTGCGCCGACATTCGCCCTTAATTTCTGGAATTAGCGAGATGTTTTGAGCAACGGTCATATTCGGAAATAATGCAATTTGTTGTAAAACATAACCAATATTCCAGCGCAATTTCTGTAAATCATATGAAGTAGTTGGTTGCTCATTTACCAGTACTTGTCCGGTCGTAGGGTCTTCCAATCGGTTAATCATCTTAATTGATGTTGTTTTACCACTACCTGAATTTCCAACTAAGACGAACAATTCACCCTGCTTAATTTCGAGATTAAGGTCATTAATTACTAACTTATCGGCAAAAGATTTTTTTACATGATCAAATTTTATTGCTGTCGTCATCTTAATTCTCCTTAATCAAATGATGCTTAACCAAGTATTGGTGTGCAACTTTGCCAGGATCAACGTTTTTTACGTTAACTTCATAGTTCATTTCCTGCATTTCTTTTTCAGTAATCTTACCGGCAAGCTTATTTAGACTTTGAACAATCTTTGGATGTTTATTGGCAAAATCTATGCTCATTAAAGGCGCACCCTGATAAATAGGAAAATTATGTTTATCATCCCGCAGAATGCTCAAGTGGTATTGCCGGAGCTCACTATCAGTAGAATAGGCATCAACAATATTTACCTTGTTTTGTTGAATTGCTTGGTAACGTAGTGCTGGTTCCATTGACTTAACAGGAAAGTCAATATCATAACGCTTTTTAATTCCTTTGAAACCATCACCACGATCAATGAATTCCATGGTCATTCCACCCTTTAATTGAGACTGAATTGGTGCTAAATCGCTTATTTTATGCAGATGATGCTTGTTCATAAATGAAGTTTTTACTGCTAACGCATACGTATTGTCGTACACCATTGGCTTTAGCAAAGCTAACTTGTCTTGCTGTTTCATTAATTGCCGAGCTTTTTGATAAGTTTGCTGTTCGTCAAGCCCGGAAGTTGAAATTGGCTTTTTAGCAAAAGTCTCTAAGATTGTCCCGGTAAATTCTGGATAAATGTCAATTTTATTATTTTTAAGTGCACTATATAAAAAAGTAGTCTTACCAAAATTCGGCTTCAAAACAACTTTAACGTGTGCATCGCCATCTTCAATTAATTCCTTATACATATTAATCAAGATTTCTGGCTCTGAACCAAGTTTACCTGCAATAGTAATTGTTTCCGTGTGATTCTCCACAGCCTGATAAATACCTGACCCTGCTAGGAAAAACAGACAAACTGCCAAAACGCCTAAAGCCTTTTTCACAGATGCATGCTCAAGCCATTTAATTAGAGCGCTCAAGCAGATTGCCAGTGCACCTGAACAAACCGCACCAATAATAATCAAAGCAGTATTATTGCGATCAATTCCCAGTAAAATAAAACTACCTAGACCACCTGCACCAATTAATGCAGCCATTGTCGCAGTTCCAACAATCAACACCAGTGCAGTTCGAATACCAGAAATAATTGTTGGTAAAGCTAGCGGTATCTCAACCTTGCATAACTTCTGCATCCTTGACATGCCGAAGGCATTTGCAGCTTCTTCTAATGCCGGATCAATTCCAGTTAGGCCGATATAAGTGTTTTGAAAAATTGGCAGTAACGCGTAGACAACAAGTGCAATTACTGCTGGAACAGTGCCAATTCCAACAAGTGGAATTAATAATCCCAAAAGAGCTAGCGAAGGAATCGTTTGTAAAATACTAGTCACCTGTAAGAGAAATTCCGCCGCCTTTTTGTGCTTCGTTGCCCAAAAAGCAAGCGGCATGGCAATTATCATCGCCAACAATAGCGAAACAAGCGAAATTTGTAAGTGCTGTAAGAGTGCTACCCACAAATCGCCCCTGCGTTCGCTCAGAATTTGAAGTATTTGGTTCATCACTAATTTCCTTTTATTAATACCACATGCATGCTAATGCTGAATATAGTATTTTTAACCTATCATTATAATTTTATCTTTGTATAATGATAACACAAACAAGTGTTCTAAGCCAAACATCTGCTTTACGGTATTTCCTTTATTGGAGCCCTTTTATGAGCATACAAAAAAATCCCAACCTCTTCTAATAAGAGATTAGGATTTCTTAATTTAAGACTATTCGATTTCCTTTTTACCAGTATATAACTCGTAGTAATAGCCTTTTTCTTTCAATAGTTCTTTGTGATTACCAGCTTCAATAATGTGACCATGGTCGAGAACCAGAATCAAGTCAGAGTTAACAATTGTCGATAACCGGTGGGCAATTACAAAACTAGTTCGTCCAGCCAACAGGTTATCCATTCCGGCTTGAACAAGTTTCTCAGTTTGAGTATCAATACTTGAAGTTGCTTCATCCAGAATCATTACTGGCTCATCAGCAATCATTGCTCGTGCAATACTTAGTAACTGCATTTGACCTTGAGAAAGATCTCCACCATTACCATCAATTACAGTCTTATAGCCTTCATCTAGATTATGGATGAATTCATCAGCATGCGATAAATGCGCTGCTTGGTAAACATCATCATCACTTGCTTCCATATTACCAAATCTGATGTTATCCATTACAGTTCCGGTAAACAGGTGAGTTTCCTGCAAAACAATTGATAGTGAATGACGCAAGTCATCCTTCTTGATTCTGCTAATTGGAATGCCATCGTAGGTAATTGTTCCTGAATTAATCTCATAGAACCGATTAATCATATTGGAAATAGTTGTTTTACCCGCACCGGTTTCACCAACAAGTGCAACTTTCATTCCTGGTTTTGCATCAAGAGAAATGTTATACAAAATTTGTTTATTTGGTGAGTAGCCAAAGTTAACATTGTCAAATACAATGTGACCTTTGACAGTTACTTGCTTAACAGATCCATCTTTTTGAGGAACATTCCAGTGCCATGCACCCTTAACGTCGCGGTCCTTAGTGATAGTTACATCACCATCATCAGTTTCAACCGGTTCATCTTCTAAATCAAAAATTCGTTTAGCACCAGCCAAAGCCATTACGATTGAGTTTAATTGTTGCGAAATTTGCGCAATTGGCATTGAGAACTGTTTTGCTAGTTGCAAGAAGGCACCAATCACACCCAATGAAATTGGTGCGAGGTGGTTAAGTGAAACGGCACCACCAATAACTGCAATCAAAACATAAAGTAAGTTACCCATGTTACCCATAATGGGGAACAAGACAGTAGCATATGTATTTGCCTTACCAGCTGCATTTTCTAGGGCATGATTGTAAGTTTCAAACTCCTCTTCAACTTCTGGCTCATGACTGAAGACCTTGATAACTTTCAGTCCATTAAGCATTTCTTCGTTATAGCCGTTAACTTGCCCAAGTTCTTTTTGTTGCAATTGGAAGTAGTGCGATGAACGAGAAGTTAGGAAACGCACAATTCCTAGTGACAGCACAAACATCACTAAAGTGAAAATTGTTAGCTGCCAACTTAAAGTAAACATTGCCACTAATGCAAAGACAATATTTAAAGTTGAGTTCATAAATTGCGGAATTGACTGGGAGATCATTTGCATTAATGTATCAATATCGTTTGTATAACGACTCATGATATCGCCATAGTCATTTTCATCAAAATATGAAATTGGCAATTTTTCCATGTGCTCAAACATTTCATTACGTACCCGATACTGAACCTTTTGAGCTAAAACAGCCATTAAGACGGCAAACAGGTAACTAGAAATAAAACCAATTGCATAAAAACCAAACATCACCACAATTGCTTGCCAAAGTGGACCAAAATTTGGATGTGCTTGTTTTGTTAGAGGAATAATATAAACATTAATTAACCGTTCAATAAATAGTGATCCAATTATGTTAGCCCCTGCCGACAAAATAATGGCGATGATAGATGTAATAAGCATCCAAGGACTAGTATTTGCGATTAACTTCAATAATCTAAATAAGGTAGTAGTTCGCTGCCCCTTCATTTCTGCATTTTTATTTGTCACTGCTTTATCCAAATTCATCACCTACTTCTTTTGTTCTTCTTGGAATTTAGCAATTGAGCTATACAGATCGTTACGTTTCATCAACTCATCATGGTTACCAATATCTTGAATGTTTCCATCATCCATTACGATAATTCGATCTGCATCCTTAATTGAAACAATTCGTTGGGAAATGATAATTTTAGTCGTATCAGGCATTTCTTGTGCTAACGATTCACGAATTTCACGTTCCGTTTGCGTATCAACTGCCGAAGTCGAGTCGTCCAAAATTAAAATTTTCGGTTTCTTCAAAAGTGCTCTGGCAATAGTAATTCTTTGTTTTTGTCCACCAGAAACATTGTTACCGCCTTGTTCAACCATTGTGTCGTATTTATCAGGCATTTCCTGAATAAAGTCATCTGCATGGGCAATCTTTGAAGCAGCTAAAATTTGTTCATCAGTTGCATTCTCATTTCCCCATTTTAAATTGTCCTTAATTGTACCAGAGAATAACACGTTGTTTTGCAAAACAACCGCAACATTATCACGTAAAGTCTTTAAGTCATAAGATTTAACGTTATGTCCTGAAACGCGAACTGCACCCGAGTCCGTATCATATAAGCGCGGAATCATTGAAACTAAAGTTGATTTTGATGAACCAGTTTTACCAATGATACCTAGTGTTTCACCAGGCTTAATCTTCAAGTTTATATCATGCAAAGCGTAGTTCTTATCATCCGGATTGTATTTAAAGTTAACGTGATCAAAGATGACTTCACCATTAGTAACTTCTTTTAATGGCTTACGTGGGTTTTCAATAGATGGCTTCTCATTGATTACTTCAGCAATTCTTCGACCACTAGCAGCTGAAACGACAAGCTGGGTAAAGATCATTGCTAAAATATTCAGACTGTTTAAAACGGAGTTTGAATATGAGAACATTGAAATCAATTGACCGGCTTGTAAAGTACCACCAACGATTTCCTTTGCACCAAACCAGCAAATTGCTAAGTTTGAAATATTCAAAACAGCTATCACAACCATTGAGTTAAGTGACATGATTTTTTGTGCTGTTGAAAATAGCTTGTAAATAAAGCCAGACGACTTCTTAAACTTAGTCGTTTGCTCATCTTCTTGAACATATGTCTTAACTTCACGAATACCACGGATGTTTTCACGAACCACTTGGTTCATCTGATCGTAGCCCCTAAAAATTTTAGGGAAATATGGGTTAGCACTTTTAATAATAAGTGCCATGATAATCACGAAAACAGGAGCAATAACGACAAAGATTAACGACAATCTAGGGCTGATGATTAGAGACATAATGATTGAAACAATCAACATCATTGGTGCTCTAACAGCAATTCTGATCAGCATTTGATATGCCATTTGAATGTTGTTAACATCTGTCGTCATTCTAGTTACAAGACTGGAGCTGGAAAATTTATCGATATTTTCAAACGAAAAGTCTTGAACATGGTAAAACATATCTTTTCGCAGATTAGCAGCAAAACCTGCTGCAGCGTGAGCGGAGAAATAGCTCGCACCTGCACCTAAAACAAGTGACACAATTGTAATCACGAACAACAGCAAACCTGTTTTCATGATATACGGCATGTTACCCTTCATGATTCCATTATCAATTAAAATACCAACTAAATATGGTATCAGCATTTCAATGATAACCTCACCAATAACAAAAAGTGGGGACAGCAAAGATTGCTTCTTGTACTGCCTAATTGATTTACGCAGTGTATTAATCATTAAGTACCTCTTTCTATCCACGGGAAAATAGCTATTTCTCGGAGTGCAAATTTTAATTTAAAAGGATAAATAGACTTAAAAATCTATTTATCCTTGTAAATATATAGTTATTTAATTATAGACCTTTTTTTTACAAAAAGCACCTATTTGTTTGTTGTCGCCGGATTAAAAACTGAACCAATTATTTGGAAGTGACGACGGAATACCCAACGAATTCCATATGCTGCAACTGCAATAATAATGTTAGCTACTCCAGACAAAACAGGATTAATAATTCTTAATGCTGGAATTGCCAATACCCAGAAGCAAGCAAACAGAATTACCAACATCAGAACAAAGCCCCAAATCAGTTTTGACCAAGGAATTTTTCTGTTCTTTCCAGCTGAAGGTAAAACCCATTCATTATATTTGGTCATGAAGACACCCATTACACCACCTACAAGAACTAGTGACAAAATTCCCATTTGCGAATTATTCTTTGAGTTTGGCGTAAAGAGTGCAATAACACCAAAAATACCAACAAATAATGCAATATATAAAAGTGCACTATCTACTGCATATTGCCAAAATGGAATATCAGCCGCAGTCTTTTTCTTTGGCTTTAACATATCAGCTGCCTTGAGCTTTGGTGCCATGCCATAAAAAGTAGAAGCTGGTTGACCATGACGTTGAGCAACGACTAGGTCAGCCAATAAATCATCAACCCGTTTATTTGCATCTTCAGCGCTCATTTTGCCTTGAGTTTCTAATTCTTTTTGCAAGCGATAAATGTAATCAGAGTTTTTATTACTTAACTGCTGACGCAGTTGCTCCGGATTCATTTCCTTCACTTCATCGTCTTTGTTTTGACTCTCAACTTTTTCTTTCAGCTTTTCCTGCTTACTCGTATCTATTTTTACTTCTTCTTCAGTTTTCTTTTCAGCCATTATCTTTTCCTAAACATTAAATCTAAATTCAATAATGTCACCGTCTTCGACTTCATAGTCTTTTCCTTCAAGGCGCAACTTGCCGGCTTCTTTAACCTTTTGCATTGTTTCATATTTGTCCAAGTCAGCAAATGAAACAACTTCAGCACGGATAAAGCCACGTTCAAAGTCTGAGTGAATTACACCAGCAACTTGTGGGGCTTTCATACCTTCATGGAAAGTCCACGCACGTGTTTCTGGTCCACCAGCTGTGAAGAATGTTCTAAGTCCTAATATATGATATGCTGCTCTGATTAAACGGTCTAGTCCTGACTCACTGACACCTTCAGCCTCTAAAAATTCAGCTTTTTCATCATCATCAAGTCCAGCTATTTCTTCTTCAGTAGCAGCTGAAATTCCTAAGCACTCAGCATTTTCACTTTCTGCATGCTTTTTAACGATTTGGAAGTATTGGTCACTTTCGGGATCAGCCATAGAATCTTCAGCAATATTGGCAACATAGATAACTGGCTTAGCTGTCAATAGGAACAAGCCTTTAACAATTTTTTGCTCTTCTTCATTAAAACTGATTGAGCGTACGGCCTTGCCTTCTTCTAAAACTGGTTTGATTTTTTCCAAAACATCAAGTTCAGCTTTAGCTTCCTTATCTTTTTGTTGTGCAAGCTTCTTTACCTTGTCAATTCTACGATTAACTGCATCCAAATCGGAAATTGCCAATTCCAAGTTAATGGTGTTGATGTCCTCTTCTGGATCCACCTTACCAGTTACAGAGGTAATGTTGTCATCTTCAAAGGCACGTACTACATGAACAATCGCATCTGTTTGACGAATGTTTTCTAAGAACTTGTTACCAAGCCCTTCACCTTTTGACGCACCCTTAACCAAACCTGCAATATCAGTAAATTCAAAAGTTGTGTGAACAATTTTTTTCGCAGGTACTAATTCCTGAATTCGTGCCAAACGCTTATCAGGTACTTCGACCATCCCTACATTTGGTTCAATCGTGGCGAATGGGTAGTTAGCCATTTCGGCCCCCGCCTTAGTAATTGCGTTAAATAAGGTTGACTTCCCAACATTTGGCAATCCAACAATACCAGCAGTTAATGACATCTTTATCCTCTTCTTTTTACTTCTAAATTAATTATTATCTTGATTAAAATTTGGTTGGGCAATATTTTCCTTTGGTACAAAGAATTCATTTTTCTTATTTACAGGATCATTTGCCTTAGTTAAAACTTTTTTGAGATTATGTTCAAACTTTGATCTCGGCATCATTACAATGTGACCACAGCCCATACACTTTAAACGAATGTCAGCGCCCAAGCGCAAAATTTCCCATTCATTCACTTTACAGGCATGAGGTTTTTTCATCAAAACTGTATCTGCCAAGCTATAAGTGATTGCCTTATTCATCAAGATCAACACCCAAGATATCGAGAATTCTATTCAGCTCATCGACTGAAGAAAATCCAATTGATAAACGACCGTTACCTTTTTTGCTTTCGGAAATATTAACTTTGGAACCCAACTTATCAGATAATTGATGTTCACTTTCCCTAATAAAGGCTGACTTTTTGGTCGTTTTCTTATGAGGCTTCTTTGCATTAAGACTAGCTACAAGGGCTTCTACCTTGCGAACAGGCATCCCCTCTTTAACTACCTGCTTGGCAACCTCATCAATTTTATCTTTGTTTTTTAGCCCTAGCAGTGTTCTAGCCTGACCCATTGAAAGGTCACCATGCTGCAGAAGGTGCTTGGTTTTGCTAGGCAAAGTAAGCAAACGTAGGTAGTTGGCAATATATGGACGTGACTTGCCCATCCGCTTTGAAACTTCTTCTTGTGTTAAACCCAAATTCTTTTGCAGCATTTCATAAGCTTGCGCTTCTTCTAACGGTGTCAAATCCTCACGTTGCAAGTTCTCAAGAACAGCCACTTCCATCATTTGGCTTTCGGTAAAGTCACGTACAATCGCTGGAATTGTTGTTTTCTTGGCTAGCTTAGAAGCACGATAACGACGCTCACCTGCAATAATTTCATAACCATTAACGGATTTACGGACAATAATTGGTTGAAAAACGCCGTTTTCCTTAATTGAATCCGATAATTCTTTCAGGGTTTTATCGTCAAAACTCTTACGCGGTTGATAAGGATTGGGCCTAATATCGCCGAGATCAAGGTCCTTAATTTCTTCTTCAGTTTCTTCAATCTGTGGCTCATCCTCAAACAAAGCTTCAATCCCACGGCCAAGACCGCCTTTTCGCTTCATTTCTTTATTTTTTGAGTCTCTTTCCATGATTCTTCAACACCTCCTTAGCTAAATCATCGTATACCTTGGCACCTCTTGAATTAGGTGCGTATTCTGTAATTGCTTCGCCATAACTTGGAGCTTCTGCCAGTTTAGTTATCCGAGGAATAATAGTTTTATAAACCTTATCTGTGAAGTAAGATTTTACCTCTTTAACAACTTCTGCGCCTAAATTAGTTCGTGCATCCAGCATAGTCATCAATACGCCTTCAACACCTAAGTCCTTGTTAAAGTGCTTTTGAACTAGACGAATGGTATTAAGCAATTGACTTAGCCCTTCCATTGCATAGTACTCACTTTGAACTGGAATTAAAATTGAATTTGAAGCTGTAAAGGCATTAATTGATAATTGTCCTAAAGAAGGCGGACAATCAATGAAAATGAAATCATAATCGCCACTAACTGTATCAAGCGCTGACTTTAGTCTTGTTTCGCGTGCCATCATGCTGATTAGTTCAGTTTCTGCTCCTGAAAGATTAATGGTGGCTGGCACCAAATCCAGCTTATCAGTTGAAGTATGGAAAATTGTGTCTTTGAGTGGAACATCGTTAATCAACACACTGTAAATATCTTGATCAATTTCCGATTTTTCAATTCCTAAACCAGAAGTTGCATTCCCCTGAGGATCAATATCGACAATTAAAACGCGGTAACCACGTTCTGCAATCGAAGCCGCCAAATTAATAGTAGTGGTGGTTTTACCAACACCACCCTTTTGGTTAGCAACCGAAATTACACTTACCATATTTTCCATGTGCAACCTACTTTCTCTTTAATTCAATCGTAATCATATAGTCGTCAGGCGTGTTGTTCTCTTTGACCTTAACCTTGATACCCGATTCCTTGGCTAACTTAACTGCACGCTTAATTGTGTTAATTTGAACCTGCATATCTTTAGGTACCCGATTAACAGCACGCTTTGTCTTTTCTGCCTTATCTTGGTCTTTTTTGTTTTCAAAGTAGCCATCAACATCTTTGACAATTTTTTCTGTGTCGCTAACGTTGAGGTTATTAGCCAAAATTTCGTCTAACACACGTCCTTGGTCCTTCTGACTTAAACCTACCAGACAACGGCCATGACGTGGCGAAATTTCTCCACTAGCTAGGTAACTTTGAACTTTAGGCGATAACTTCAACAATCTCATCTTGTTGGCAACATATGATTGAGATTTACCAATATTTTGCGCAAGAGCTGTTTGCGTCAAATTATTTAGTTTCATTAAATTATTATATGCTTGCGCCTCATCGATTGGATTTAAGTCTTCTCTTTGTAAGTTTTCAATCAGCGCTAATGATGCAGCTTGAGCTTCATCCATATTGTTAACAATTGCAGGAATGGTTTCCCAGCCTAAATGTTTAGCAGCACGAAAACGACGCTCACCTGCAATGATTTCATATTGCTCGCCCTGTTCGCGAACCACAATTGGTTGCAGCAATCCTTCCTTATCAAGCGTCGTTGCTAATTCACGAATTGACTCATCGGAAAACTCACGTCTTGGTTGATAAGAATTTGGAACGATTTTAGTTAATTCAATATCTTGAATTTGTTTATCTTTAGGAATTTCATCGTGATGTCTTAAAGAAGAAAATAGTGACATATGATTGTCCCCCTATTAATGAATTGGTTTACGATGCGGTGTTCCCGCTTGTCGTGGATATTTCTTGGGTGTCATTTTAACTTTTTGAACAAGAATCAGCGTTCTTTCTTCGTCACTATAAGGTAATTGCAGTTCTTCAACCTCACTTACCTTGCCACCAAGAGTTGTGATTGCCTTTTGACTATCTTTTAACTCATCATCAGCTTTAGGTCCCTTAAGTGCAATGAAGTTACCATCTTTTTTGACTAGCGGTAAGCAATATTCACTCAATACCGCCATATTGGCAACTGCACGAGCAGTTACAAGATCAAACTGTTCACGGTATTGCTTATTTTGACCGACATCTTCGGCGCGACCATGAACAAGTGTTACATCCTTTAGATCTAACTTATCAACAAGTTCTTGCAAAAAAGTTAATCGCTTACCTAGAGAATCAACAATAGTGACTTTGATTTCTGGTTTTATAATTTTGAGCGGAATTGATGGGAAACCCGCACCAGCACCAACATCGCATAATTCACTGCCTGATTTAAAAAGTTCATCAAACATGAATAGTGGCGTAACACTATCAAAAAAGTGCTTAAGATAAACATCATTTTCTTCAGTAATTCGCGTGAGGTTAACATGCTGATTAGCTTCAATCAAACTAGTAAAGTATTGGTTAAATTGGTTGATTTGCTTTTCATTTAATTTAAAATTACGCTTTGATAATTCTTGGACAAATTGTTCAGGATTCATTTTTCACCCGTGAAACCTTGTTTCACACCCTATAAATTTAACGCTAAAAGCGGCTTATTGTAAAGCCATTATATCTTATTAATTATGAAATATTTTTTGACTGCCGTCAAAGTCTAAATCAGCAAAATACGCTATAATATCGTCAAAGGAGATCAATATGATTGTTACTTTAATTGTTTTAGTCTATTTGGCCCTAAAAACATATAAGGGATACCAAACCGGTTTTACCAAATTAATTATTAATTTGATTTTCGCAGCAGTTGTTTTTATCGCTGCAATCTTATTTCAAAATCCTGTTGGCAATTGGCTTTATAGCCAAATTACTGGTCAAAACATTCAAACCAGTTTGACTCCCAGTACCAATTTAATGATTTTTCGGTTCTTAGCCTTTTTCATCATTTTATTTGTTGGCAAATGGCTAATCAAAATTGTTAAAGGCTGGTTTCCAAGCAAAAAGCCTCACTCAACCAATTTTGGTACGCTTTTAGATGGTGTTTTAGGCGCAACCGCTCAATTTTTTGCTAGCTACTTTTTCGTCTATATAATTTTGTCGATGCTCAATGCTTTGCAAAATCCATGGTTTATTCAGCAAACACTTAATTCACCATTTTTACGTTTCATAATTTATAGTACACCAGGCCTATCTAACGGTATGTTCAACTATATTTTTAGTATTAGTCGGACAGCTGCATAAAAAAGTTAAATAAATGAAAAAGCAACTACGATTGCTTTTTTTGTTATCTTTTTTCAGATTAACTTTTTCCATTTAAAAATATGACAAATTAATTGGTGATTGTAGTAAACTAGTTTTGGTAAGATTATTTAGCAATAATATATGAAATTTTGGAGGAAAAAAGTGGATAAAAAATCAGTGCTTAAAAAAATAAAGACACTTTCTGCTGCAATCTTGCTTGCTGCTCCGGTTGCAAGCTCAAGTATCGTTTCAGTTGTTAGCGCTGCTGATGAGGCTCAATCACCTCAAAGCAGTCAAACAACTCAAACACAGCAACCTAGTCAAACTGAACAATCAGGTAAAACTGACCAAACAGATCAAACTGGGAAAGCTGATCAAACAAAGACGCCGTCTTCATCTAATCAGACAAAAGCGCCTTCGACCACAAATAAGGAGCAAACAACAACTGCTTCAAATAAAAAGGTTAAGACTTTTAAAGTAGCCATTGTTAAGAAGAACTACGGCATTTATCAGGGCAATTTTGAGAACAAAAAATCTAGCTCAAAATACTTCCACAAGACTTTTAATGTCAGCAAAACTTTTACCCACAACGGTAAAAAATACTACTGGATTAACCAAAAGGGCAAGCCAGCAATTGGCTACATTAATAAAAATGCTGTCGCAACACCAAACCAAGCCAAAATTGTTAAGGCGCCATATGTCAGCCAATATGTTCCAGTTAAAACACCTTGGGGCTGTGCAGGTGCTTCAATGTCAATGCTACTTGGCTCACAAGGTCAAAAGATTACTGCAAGTTTCTTAAAGAAAGTACAAGACAACTTACCAATGCAACCAACTAAGGGTGGTCAAAAAGGTAATGTTTATACTGGTGTCGGTTTTGGCTATGTAATCAGCCCAGGTGCTTTAGCTAAATATGCTCGTACCTTTAAGACAGGTAAAAATGTTATTAACATTTCTAGCAAGAAATTAACCTTAGACGACATTAGAATGTACGTTCAAGGTGGAAAGCCAGTTCTTTACTACGGCTTCTCTTCATACCAAAAACCTGGTGACAATGTACGCAACCACTGCAAAGTTATTGTTGGCTATGAAAAAGGTAAATTCCTAGTTTATGACCCTCTATACTACTCAAAGCATGATGGTGCTGGTACTGGTGGTAAGAATATGAGCTACGACCATGGTGCAATTGCTTGGCTTCCAAAAGCAACAATTCAACACGAATTTTGCCACAAGGCTATCACTATTAAATAAACTCAATTATCTTAAAAACCGAAGCTGATTAAATCTCAGTTTCGGTTTTTTGCTACTTAATAAAAACAGTTTTTATCTCTACAGATCAAAATTATCATATTCAACGTGTTCATCATTATATACAAAAACGGCACCAATTCGATCAGGATCATCATGCCAGCCTTCAATTGGATGTCCCGCAAAGAAAAGCCGTTTGCATTCGATTTCAGCTTCAACTGAATCCTTAGTAAAAGTAGTTATACCAGCCAAATCAGTTTCTACTGGATAGCCAGTTCTTGGATCAATCAAATGATGATACTTATGACCATCTACAACTAGATAGCGCTCATAAGTACCACTGGTTACAGCTGAGCACTCTGGAACCGTTACTGTTGAAATGTTATTACCACGTGGCTTTTTAGGGTCTTGAACACCAACCGTCCACTGACCACTCGCACGCTTAGGCGAATCATTAACAAGCAAAATGTTACCACCAAGATTGATGATGCCAGCTCTGACGCCGTAAGCATGCCAAAAGTCACGAATTCGATCAGCAATCCAGCCCTTAGCAATGCCACCTAAGTCGAGTTCCATTCCCGGTTTCTTCAAATAGACTGTTTGATTTTCATCATCTAATTCAACACTAAATGGATCAATTAATTTCATTTTTTCTTGTATCTGTTCATCAGTAGGAACATGCGCATCCTTAAATCCAATTGCCCACAGTTTAACTAACGGACCAATCAATGCATTAAAGCCAAAGTTTTCGCGGCTTTGTTCAACTGCTAACTTAACCAAACCATAGACAGCACTTGAAACCTGAACTCGCTCCTTACCTGCAGCGTGATTAATATCCATTACTTCTGAATTTTCACGATTTACCGTCAATAAATCTTCGTAGTGATCAATCAGATCAAACGTTTCATTAATCAAAGTATCATCAGTTGTACCAAAAATTTGTAAAGTAATTGAAGTACCTAAGGCATGATGCTGACCTGTTGCCTGCTCTAAAGTTAAATTTTCAATCATTATGTTTTCTATTTCTCCAAGTATTTTTCTCTAATTAGTTCTTGCATTTGGTCATCAATCTCAAGTTCATTAGTAATGTATGAATCAAGACCACCAAAATTTTTATTTATAGTGATTAAGCTGGTGTCAAAATAAGAATTAGCAACCGAGCCTAAAACACGCATATTAGCGCGGAAATTATCATTTTCTCCTACCTGCTTAAAGTGCTGATCACGAACTGCACGATAATCATTCAACATGTAGTTTGAATAAAGATAGTCCTGCCGAATTACTTCCATATCTACGCCTAAAATGTATAAAATGATAATCGTTACCAGCCCCGTACGGTCCTTACCTTCAGAACAATGATAAAGAATTGCCCCGTCATCATTTTCTGCTATCAATTCAATAATATGATGAAAGCTTTGCTTGGCTGATTTGCTAAGGATATGGTGATGATAGCGGCGACACATCAACTTAAAACCTGCATATTGATCTTTACGATATTCAGCAAATTCTTTACTCATATCCAGTCCGTGCCCGCCAGTATTATCTTCAGCAGAAAGTGGACAAGCATAATGCTCTACATTGTCCAGCTCTTTATCCGGGTTTTGTTTACATTCAGCTGGTGAACGTAAATCAATAATTGTACGTAAACCGTAATCTAGCAAGTACTGCTCATCAGCTGGCGTTATTTCACTTATATTACCAGTTCTCAGTAGACGGTGTGTTCGAATTTTACGGCCATCAGATCCTACATATCCTCCAATATCACGGGGATTACGAACAGATTTTATTGGCAAGACAATTGGGGCAGTCATAGACAATTTCCTTCCTAACAAAAATAACCGGATAGTTAATCCTATCCGGTTATTTTACTCTCTGCTAAACAATCTAGCAAAAGATTATTTGTTTGCTTGTTCAATAAACTTGAAGAAGTTATCCATCATACCGTCTAATTGCTTGATTGTTGCTTCGTCAGTTAATTCACCAGTTTCTTTGTCAAACTTGCTTGGAGCTTGACCAATCAATACTTCGTTACCTGGCAAAACATTAGCACTCATATCTGGTGAAAGTAAAATTTCACGCATATCTTCTTGTGCACGACCAGTACCTTGAGTACCGTATGAAGCACCAGCAACAGCAACTGGCTTCATCTTCATTACGTTAGGACCAGCGTGTGAACCTAACCATTCAAGACTGCTCTTTAATGCAGCAGGAATAGTGTGGTCATATTCTGGTGTAGTGATGATGATACCATCAGCATTCTTAACGTCTTCAATCCAAGGCTTGATAGTTTCATCAGCCATTTCTGTTCTACAGAATGGTGTTAACTTATCAATTTCTTTTACTTCAATATCTGCTTTGTCACCATAACGCTTAGCAATAAACTTTGCTAAAAAACGATTGTATGAGAAATCAGCGTTTGTACCAACAATTGCTAAAATTTTCATTCTTGGTCCTCCTACTTAGTAACTTGTGCGTACCAACTATCAACTTCATCGAAGAAGTGACCTAAGAATTCAACAGAAGACTTATCAGTTAAGTCACCATTTTCATCAAATTGTTGAGGTGCAACACCCATCATAAACTCATCGCCGTTAAAAATCTTAGCACCAAAGCCAGGTGCAGTCATCAAACTCTTTAAACGACTTTGTGAACGTGAAGCACCTTGAGGCATTGGAGAAGTTGAAACAATAGCAACTGGCTTACCCTTAAATGGGTGTGTTGCACTTGATAACCATTCAAGTGCGCTACTTAAAGCACTAGTTACAGAGTGTTGTTGCTCTGGTGAACCGATCAAGACCAAATCAGCATCTTCAATTTCTTTAGTCAAAGTTTGAATAGCTTCAGGAGCGTCTTCACCTTCTTTAAACATTGGCAAGCCTTTAACAGTTGCTAGTTTAAAGTCATATTTGTCAGCAAATTCCTTAGAGATAAACTTAAGTAATGCTTCATTAAACGAATTATTGGCATTTGAACCAGATAATGCAAGGATTTTCATAAAAACCACCTTTCAAGAAAAATAATTTCTTAAATAATTATAACATCATCTGTATTTTTTGAACAAAAAACATAATCATAAACCTATAGAAGTTTAATCTTTTTATTCTATAACCCTTGTTATATATGGGTTTTTCTTAAGAAATTATTTTTTATGATTTTTTTTCTTTTTTGCTCTAGCTTCTTTAACATCTTCAGTATCGAACAGAGAAACGGTGCTAGTCTCACTTAGCCAATCGTTAATAACCGCGTCATTAAGCTGCGCAGACAACACGTTTACGATTTGCGTTTGCGAAAAGCTTGCAATGCCATTAACGATTAAAGACGCAATTCCGATAGTGGTAATCCAATTGGCAATTACAATGTTTTTGATTTTTTCATTTGTATGGCTGTCATCCGGATACTGCTCTTTAAACTTAAGAATTCCGAGCTCAATCAAAGTATCTGAAATAACTTTGCTGCCAAACTTTCCATCAACAAACATTGCACGAAAAAGATTTTCATGTTGCTCAGCAAATTCAATGTACGACAAATCCATATCTACCATAGGTTCACTGGTATATTGCTTTTGCAAAATATTACTTCTAAGGCTGTCCGCAATTTGCCGCAAAACCTCGTTGCGCAGCTCATCCATGCTCTCAAACTCAAGATACAATGGCTGTGTTGAAAAGTGGCCTGCTTTAGCAATATTTCGGGCAGTTAAGCTTTCAATACCATCTTTAACAACCATTTTATAAGCAATAGCTAAAATTTTCTTTTTCCCAATTTCTTTTTTTCTTGCCATAAGGTTTTTTCCTTGATTAATTTAGTACCTATAATTTTCCCTGCTCGTTATTAGGTAATTACGGCAGTCAAACCATTAAACTGCCCATACCTGCAGAAAACTCTTTAATTTTCGTTATCCGAAAATTCATCGTAATATGACGAAACCATATCACTAATTTCGTCTTTACTTAGACCTTGTGATGCGCAAAATGAAAAGAATGCAGCTGATAAAATATAGCCTCTCTCGCGATCATCCGTTAAATTATCAGAAAATCTCAAGTTAATACTTTGATTCTCATAATCTGTTGTTATTTCAATTGCTTTATCTTCTGGAAGTTCCATTTTCTACCTCAATTTTTCATTACTTAACTCTTGGCTTGTCACTCAATTTTCTATAGTTATTTGCTATGGCGTAAAATCGCGACTCCACAATACAAAAACATCTTCTTTAACATAATTTTTTGCTATTTTCTCTTAAAAAAACATTTCGGTTCAAATGACTAATAATTGTCTTAAAGAAACCTAATTTTTAATCGGTTTATTGAATTGACAACAGTACCATCTCATAAAATAACAATTAATTATCCAATGATAAGAATAGTAAATTTAAAACTATTTTGTCAAGAACAATATGCTATTTTATACCTAAAAATATTAGTTACTCTAATAGTATCAACGAATAACGTTACCTAATAATAAACCCGAAAAGTGAAAATTTACTATTAAAAAGCAATAAAAAATAGCTAGTTTAATTATTGTTAAAACTGTTCGTACACAATAACAAAATAATTAAGCCAGCTATGACAGGTATATACTAATTAAAGAACTACTGTTTTTTTATCATTTCGCCATCCATCATTTCGTAAATATGATCAGCATATTTTTCCAATCTCGGATCATGGGTCACTAAAATGACTGCCTTTTGGTAATTTTTGGCAAGGTTTTTAAACAATTGACCTACTTCATCTACATTTTTACTATCAAGTGATGCTGTTGGCTCATCTGCCAGTAAAATTTTGGGGTTGGCATAAAGTGCCCGAGCAATTGCGGCACGTTGCTGCTGACCACCAGACAGCTCACTCGGATACTTATTTACTAGTCCGGTAATTCCCAACTGTTCTAATAACTTGTCCATTGTTGCTTGGGTAAGGTTGCCCTGCTTTTTTACATGATCAACAAGTTCAAACTGCTCTTTAACCGTTAAAAAAGGAACCAAGTTGTATGCCTGCAAAACAAAACCAATCTGGTTCAGACGCAATGCATTACTTTGCTTAGCAGAAATATTAGCAATATCCTCACCGTTAATGTAAACCTGTCCAGATGTCGGCTTTTGTAAAGAACCTGCAATCGTTAAAAAAGTGCTTTTACCTGCTCCAGACGGTCCCATGATTAACACAACTTCGCCTTCATTGGCCTTGAAATCTATTTGCTTAAGCGCTTGAACTTCTGCTGCACCTGTTCCATATACTTTCTGAACATTTTTCAATTCAATAACTGCCATTTTATTCACCTATCGCCTTAGCTGGATCTACCTTTAAAATTGATCTAATCGGAATTAAGCTACCGATAATTCCTGTTAATAGCATGCCGCATGTTCCACTTAAAATGATTTGCGGTGTAAAGCTCATTGGAACTGCAGTAGGCAAAACTTTTGCTGTTAACCACATTGCAGCCAAACCAATAATTACCCCAACTACAACCAAAATAACCGATTGGCTGACTGTTGCTGCTACTAAAGTTCTACTTGGAATTCCTTGAGCCCTCATTACAGCAAAATTATGCATCTTTTGCATTGTCAGAATGTACAAAAAGACAGCAATAATAATTAACGAAATAACAAACAAAAAGCCAATCATTAATTGGAAAGTCATATTTTGAGCTGTGTAACCCGGCAGCTTTTTAATGAACTGAGCAATCGGGTAAGTCTTACTGTTAGCGTGATTATAACTGTAATTTGCATTCCGAGAAATTATTGCAGATGCCTTTATATTAGGCATCCCTTGACGTAATTTGCGCCAACTTGCTAACGAACCATAAATAATTGGTGCAATATTTATCTTAGCGTTTTTAACAAAACCAACAATACGATACTTGTTTGCGGAGCCGTTTAATTCAAGCTTGTCACCTAGCTTATAGCCTTTTGTCTGAAAGGCTTGATCGACCACAACTTCACGATCCTTTTTGGCTTTTCTACCAGCAATTAATTCTTGATCATCGTAAATAAACTGATCTTTCTTTATCCCAATAAACTGGGCCGAAACCTGTGGGCGGTTACTGTTTTTAGCAACTACCGGTGTTTGACCAAGTAAGGCTTCATTTTTGGTTAACTTGGTTTTGCTCAAATCATCTTTAGTTAAAAGTGATTGACTCATGCTCACATTAGCATTTTTATTTAATACCACTTGCTTGGCATCCCAAGACTCAATTGCCTGCGTATTTTCACTCGCTAAACCAACTGCTAGTGACGATAAGATAAAGATTAAGTAGCTGATTAGGAAAATCATTAAAATGATTAATCCGTAACGCAGCTTTTCCCGTTTAATTTCTTTAATCGCTAAAAACATTAATCTGACTCCTTCTTAAGTAGCGTCAAGCCCGCCTTAAGCTTAGACAAAACAAACTCTCTTTGCGTTGGTTCAGCCAGTATTTCCCTAATAGCAGCATGACTGAGAACCATAGCGCTCCAATTTTGCGGACTTAATTTAACTAACACATCCTGAGGAAATGGCTTATTAACTGTGCTCTCGTTATACAACATATGCATTTTAACTAATTTGGCATATTTACTACCTTGCGTTTGATCAATGAAATCAACCACATTCTGATAAAAAATTTCAGGCTGATAGTCTGCTGGCGTCTTAACAAAAGAATGAATTTGTTTCATTGCGAGCTGATACAGATATTCGTATGCATCAGACAAATCTTCAAAGTACTTGTAAAAAGCTCCACGCGCAATTTCAGCTTCTTTAACAATCCGGGCCACCTGTGCCTCAGCCAACGGATGATTGCTAAATTCGTTGAGTAAAGCTTGGGTAATCTTCTCTTTTTTGTCCTGCGGTAAATTTACGAAAGTTGGTTTTACCATTTCCTCATCTCCTTTTTTAGCAAAGTGACACCATGTCACTTTTTGTAAAATATTAACTCTTATAATTTTTTCCGTCAATCAAAAAGCTCCCGCAATTTTTAGCCAGCCTAAAAATTGGGCAATAAAAAAGAGCTCTTTTTCGAACTCCTTTACCTATTTATTTAAGCACTAATAATCGATTGTAATAGTTTATCCTGGCCACATGATCACGGTATGAGATTTTAGCTAATGCGCAGTTATCAATTGTTTCAAATGCATTGATGTCTCCGGCTGTAAAATAGTGGGCAAACATCATTCTAATTAACGTGCCATGACAAACAACCAAAATCTTTTTATCGAGATATTTTTCCTGTAATTCATCGAGGAAGTTGCCGCAACGTTGATCAAGTTCCGCAAAAGTCTCGCCGTGTGGCGCGTATTTAACGTAATTGGCTGCCGCTTTTCCCCATGGATCAAGCGCATCCGGATACTTTTTACCTAATTCCGTTAGGTATTTTCCATCCCACTCACCGAAATTGAACTCTACTAAGCGCTCATCAGTAATTATTTCTTTTTGTCCTTTGGTAAAAATTTGTGCTGTCGTCAACGCCCTTTTCATCGGACTACAAAATACAAGGTCAAATTGATTAGGATCAAAATTTGCTGCAGCTTCTTCTGCATATGTACGCCCCTCTTGGTCAAGGTCATGATCAAACCGTGACCCCTGAATTTTCCTAGTCTTATTTAAATCTGTCTGACCGTGCCGTACAAAAACAATTTCCATGCTAATCTCCATTTACTAACTTATCGGTATTAATGTCGCTTGAAGTCAAAGTCTGTTCGAAAGACATACCTACTAGATGTACTTTCTTCAGCAACAAACTGAAAGCCAAAATCATCAAATTTCTGCAAATCTTCTGGCTGCTTAAGTTGATTTTCTGAAATAAAACGAACCATTTCACCTCGTGCCATTTTAGCATGAACGCCAACTGTCTTCCATTGCCCATTTTTTTGTTCCTGAAAATCAATCGTAATCATTTGTCGTTTACCAGATAAGTACGGCGTAATATTCTTTGAATATTCCTTTGAAGCCAAATTAATTACGACATTATTTTTATCAAAGAGATTATTGGCCAAAGTTTCGCCCCAATATTTATAAAGGTTTGGTTCTCTAAAACCTAAAACTTTGTTCTTCATCTCTAAACGGTATGGCAACACACCATCAAATGGCCGCAAAACACCATAGAGACCAGACAAAATGCGCACATTTTTCTGCAGGTATGCTAAGGCTTCAGCTGTAAACAAGTCTGGTGCCATGTACTGATATTGAATACCTGAATACGAGATAATTGCTGGCGTTAAGCCCTCTACTTCAGTTATGTCCAGGGCAGCGAGTTGTTTTTGTCCTTCTTCAGTAGTGCGGTCACTTCCACCCCAAATTGCCTTTAATTGCGTAAAACTGCATTTTTTTAAAAAATCGGATAGTTCTTTTGCCTGGGTTAAAAACTGTGGCTGTGATTTCGCCGCAAAGGCATTAGTATCAACTTTCATTTTCATTGCTGGTGAGATAATAATTTTCATCTTTCGTATTTACCGCCTTTTAGGTTAAACTTAATAGTATGAGTATTAAGGAGAGAGATTTAATGAATCCTGATTTTGCTATTATCTTAAATTTTAAACTAAAAAGCACCAAAGATGTAGATGCTGATTTTTTAGTAAAAACTGCACGCAATATTGGTGCTAGAGCTGTTGCAACCGATCAATTACAAGCTGACTTCGAAAAGGCTTGTGCTAAATATACAATTGCCCTAGTTGATGCGCAAACTGGAGTTGATTTAACTCCTGACAATGTAATTGATGAAATTGTTAATCACCGTAAAGATGGAAACAGCATATTTATCAATGTTGAAGTGGATTCTGCTAATTCACTTAGTGAAAGCACGACAGAAATGTTCACTACAATCAACAACTGGATGCACATTTTTGGCCACGCTTTAAACGAAAGTGAACCATGCGCATGTACTAGCGACAACGGTTTCGTCTTGCAAAACCGTCACATGCAGTATCAAAAATATGTTTTTGTTAAAAAACCACTAGCACAAGAAGTAGTGGTAGACGGTATTGCAGTTGAACCTAACCGAATCGAAATGATCGAAAAGCGAACTGAACCAAAATTTAGCTATGAAAATGGCAAACTAACTATTGACTTAGCAGATATTCCTGAAAGTGATTTTGACTGGCAAATTATTCGTGTACAGGAGCACCGGCCAGAAGACGATATTAAAGAAACTAAATTTTAAAATAATAAAGCGGCTAATTATAGCCGCTTTATTTGTTTTCTCTTCACATGAGTTTGTGATGTCTCATAAGTATCTTTACTACAATTAATCTAGTCAAATTGAACGTCAAAAAGGCTAATAAATTACGCTATTCAAACGTAAATTTATTAGCCTTTTACTTTAAATTTTTTATTTATTCTTTAGAGAATTTATTTTATTTTCGTAATCGGAAATTACTAGTTTGACGTTTTGCTTGCCACGGTGCCTGCCATAGGCAACAATTGCTGCTCCAAGAGCTCCAATGACTAGCAAAACCACACCTATAATAAAGAGTCCAGTATTTCTTTCATAGAAATAGTAACAAAGTACAAAGCCGATTGCTGCAACTGCTAGCAAGGTCTGTAACCAAGACTGCAAGTTTTGCAGCATCTTCTTTTGATAATTAACTTCGTTTTCATAACCTACTTTTATTTTTTCGAGGTCCATTGTTACACCATTTTTGTTTCTAGTATTTGAGTCCTGGATTAAATACACCGAGAACAACACCTACGAAAGCAACACCAATTAGAATTATCATAGTCCAGATAGCAGAAACGTGCTTTTTAGACATTAGCCACCAGCAAAATAATGTTACGATTACTGTCAAAATACCAGGAAAAATTCCGTCTAATTGCTTTTGTAAATCAAGGAATACATGACCGGTATTGTCTTTCAATTGCAAAGAAGTCGTAACGTTGACCCAAGTAGCAAGAACACCACCGACAACCATACCACCAACAATTGAAATTGCTCGTCTAACAGCTTTTCCCTGTTTTCCTACTAAGAAGCCTACAGCTTTATCTCCTAGCTTATAGCCTCGGAAGTAAAGGAAGCGTTGACCAAAGTATGCAATAATATCCCATACAATAATGTAAAAAATAGCACCAACTGGTGACCCATTTCTCGACATCCCTAAAGCAATACCAAGTAAAATTGGAATTAAGGTACCATCAATTAAAGAGTCACCAATTCCGGCAATCGGCCCCATCAAACCTGCACGCATGTCGTTAATAGTTTGACTATCAATGTTTTCACCATTTGCTCGTGCTTCTTCAAGGCTGGCTGTAGCACCAACGATAACTGACCCTAGCATTGGGTTGGTGTTGAAGAAAGCTGTATATGCCTTAATGTTATTAGTCTGTGTTTCATTATCATTTGGATATAATTCCTTGATAATTGGCAGCATAGAACATAAATAACCAAAAGTTTGCATGTGTTCTTGTGAAAAACAAGTTAATGCGCCCCAAAACCAGATGTTAAACGACTTGCTTAGAGTCTTATGGCTAATTTTTCTTTTTTCTGCATCCATTTTTAGATGTCCTCCTCTTCTTCATCATCAATCCCGTTTTCATTTGATGAAGCATAACTTGCTCCTGGAGTTTCTGATCCTTTTGCCATTTCAATTTCGTACATAATTACAGCAAATAATAAAGAAATAACTGTTACAGCTACAAGGTTTAGGTGCAATGAAGCAGCTAGAGTGAAACCAACTAAAAATGGAATAAAATCAAGTGCCTTATTAATAATTTGACGCAGTAAGATAGCAATACCAACACATGGTAGCATCGCACCAACAGTAAACAGGGTCTTCATTGGGATACCGTCCATTGGTAACGCAGTTCTCAAAGCAGTTACAGCTTGTGAACCATAGTGCGTCATTAAAACTGTTGGTAAGAATGAAAATACTAGATGGGATAACCAAGGCCAACCAAAATCAACTCCGTAAAGTCGATTCAATTTACCTTTTTCAATATCCTTCCAACCGAAGGCTTGCCAAATTAAGTTCATAAATGCTACTGCATAAAATAAAACTGAACCAACTGTACCAACAAGTGTAGCAAGGGATTTAGCCATATTAGCGGCTGCTGAGCCCATAGGATCAAGGCCACGTGATGAAATTGCAACCATAGCAAGAGGAATACCTATGTATGAAATTGCTCGTACATCGGCAGCAACAGTACCACCAGGTGTAACTAAAGCAATATAAACTAACTGAGTTGCGACACCACAGGCTATTCCCAAAGGAAGATTGCCTAAAACAATACCACATACCAGACCACCAACTAATGGTCGTCCAATAGTATAATTACCGACTGCTTGCCCAGCCATACAGGAATTTGAGCACAAACATGCAAACACTCCTAGAATGGCTGCTTGAAACCAACTTATAGTCATTTTTTCTCCTTCTTTTGATAATCATTAGAACTACATAGATTTATCTTAATAACCAAATTTTCCTTTGAACTTATCCCAGTAACCTAATTGCTTATCTGGTAATAAAGCAAAATGAATTTTGTATCCTTTTTGACTAATTGCCTCAAAGGCATCACCTTCTTCTTGGGTAAAAGACTGATTGCTACCTAACTTTATTGCCCCTGGACGATCGTTTCCTGGCCCAACTATTAACTCCTTTTGATCACTTGGAACAAAATCAAGATCAACCAAAATATGTTTCATATCTTGTGGATTCTTTGTTATCAAAAAGTAGCGTGTCTTCGAATTTAGAACCTTATCCTTAACATCATTGAAATGATCCATCGTCCAGATAAACGTTTTCTTACCCTGATCTTCACCTGCGGATTTATAAGCAGATTTTAAGATTGGATTTGTTGCAGACTTATCATTTACTGCTATGATTCCGTCACAAGGACGTTCTTTTGCCCAACGCGTTGTAATCAACCCGTGAATTATCCTGTCATCAACTCTAATTAATGAAATAGTCATTGCTTTTCCTCCGAAATTTAAATATCATCTTCGTCATCAAACGAACTTTGTGGGATTTCATATTGCTTTATTGCCTTCTCACCCTCACTCAAAGCTGACTTAATTAACTCTTCCTTAGGCATAGTATCTAAGGAAACAAGTGCAGTTAGTGCCATCGGAAAGTTCATTCCACCTATCACAACAGTGTTTGCAAAATAGCTATGCTCAGAAAAGACATTTAAAAAAGTGGTCAATGGACTCCCACCAATTATGTCGGCAATAATGACGAATTCATCTTCTTTTTTAAACTCTTTTTTTTGCAGAAAGTCTTTAACTTTGTTAGAAAAGTCCTCAGCCGAATCACCGTTATGAAGACATAGTGCAAAACATTGCTCAATGGCATCTCCAGCAAACATTTCCAATGAAGTTTTTACTCCTTCAGCAAATTGCCCATGAGATACCAAAATCAAATATTTCAATAATTCATTCCTCTCTTCCTTAAGCTTAAGTTAAAATTAGCACAATCTTTATTTATGCTGACAGTGCTAAATGTCATTAAATAGAGTGTGACAATTGTCATTAATTTAAAGCGCTTTCTATAATTTTATTGAACGAATTTATTTTTTCAGCAATAATGACTACATAAGCGATAGACTTTTAAATAAACGAGATGATGACATGAAATTAATCGGTAAAAAAAAGCAGCATAATAAAGATTCCACCCACAAAACAAGTATTATTTTTGTTTGTGAAATAGTCGTTGCTGCTTTTTTTGTTTTGTTAAATTATGTAGCTTTTATCGTATACCCTAGTAAAAATGAGCAAGTTAAAATTGGATCAACTTATATGACAATGAATAACAGCTTTTACCCCGTTCTAAATGAACAGATTGCCAATTATGTCGAAAATCGCCACGGCAGGCTGTACAACAGAGATCCTGCTCTAATAGTAACCAAACAAGTTGAAGAACTTTATTCATTTATACGTCAAGGCGTTAAAGCAATTATTATCAATCCCGTTGATGGCAATAGCATGAAAATTCAAAATGCTCTCCGGTTAGCTAAAAAGAAAGGAATCAAAATTATAATAGTTGACTCCCAAATGAAATCTGCTGACTACGCCGATTGCACAATCCTATCTGATAATTATCGTGCCGGACAATTATGTGCTCAACATTTGTTAGCACATAAAAATGCTGCGAAAATCCTTCTTTTAGAACACTATTCGGCTTACTCGGCTAATAATCGAATCCAAGGGTTTACCGATACAATTAAAAAATCACCAAAAGCAGGTAATTTTCATATTGTTGGTAAAATCAATACTTACGGTCAGTCAGAAATAGCCTTACCTTTGGTGGAAAAAGCCATTAAAAAAGGACCCAAATTTAATACGATTATGGCTTTAAATGATCAGGCAGCAGTTGGCGCTTTGGCTGCAATCGATGAAGTAAATCTAAAACGTCAAATAGATGTCTATAGCGTTGATGGATCAGAGAACATGAAAAAGCTTCTAGGCGTTAATCATAATGCCATAGCTACTTCTGCTCAAACCCCAGTAAATATAGGTAAAACTGCTGTTAAAGTTGCATATAAATTAATCAACGGTCAAAAAGTGCCGAAAAAAATAATTTTGCCTGTTTATTTAATTACAAATAAAAATATCAATCATTACAACGTTTTAGGGTGGCAATGATGCCTAAATTTAAAGTTTTAATATTTTTACGAAGAACTATGCTGTGGCTAAACTTTTTTGCCATTTTATTTAATGCCACCCTATTTGTCTATGCCACAGACTACGTAATCAAAAGTTCCCAATCATATCAATTTCTTGAATCATTACATCATATTCCTGATTCGCCACAAGCAATTTTTTGGGAAAGTATGATCAGTTTCTCAGTCCTAGCAGCCGTAATGGCTTTTCATCATCATTATGTTAAAGACAATGCTAAGTTAAGCAACACAACTGTTTTCATAGAATTTACTTTAGCTATTTTGGTTTTTCTATCTTTACGTCTAACATATAACGGCATTTTCCTACTAGTTTTTGTGGATTTTATCATCAGTAACCGTAATCAATATGACTTTCGTGACTATTTAATATGGATTGTCGTAGTTGCATTTTTACTTTTTTTGCTGGTAATCACAGACTATTCAATTCTCAGTCACTTTATGACCTTACCCGATTTAACTATTTATCTAAATTTTTTACCTATTAGCATTGGACCAAAACTACTAGTATTAAAAAACTTTATGACCATCTTAAACCTGTCTTTGTTCGTTTTAATTTTGATCTACTTCGCTATTTATCAATTAAATCAGGAAAACGATATTCAAAATAAATTGGCACTGGCCTCCAAAGCGAATTATGAATTGAAAAACTATGCTGCACTATCGGAGTACATTGCTAAAGATCGCGAACGAAAACGCATTGCGCGTGATATACATGACTCAGTGGGCCACGCCTTAACAGGTATCGCGGCGGGGATTGATGCAACTCTAGTTTTAATTGACATTAATAAAGATGAAGCTAAAAACCAGTTGGAAAAGATTCAAATCGCTGTTAAGCAAGGGATTAAAGATGTGCGCAAAGCCTTAAACCGAATCCGTCCTGGAGCGTTAAATAATTATACTTTGAAAGAGTCTTTGAAAAAGATGCTAAAGGAATATGCTGATATTTCCCGCATTAAAATTGATTTTTCTTATCACTGGGGCTCAGCGGACTTTGAAAAAACAACTGAGGATGTGGTTTTTCGTATTATTGAAGAGTCGATTACTAATTCACTTAGACATGGACATGCAAGCCAGGTTTCTATTGCGTGCACTAAGCCCAATCAAAATACTTATCAAATGGTAATTAAAGATAATGGCTTAGGAGCTAAGGAAATTATACCTGGTTATGGTATTACTCAAATGAAGGAGCGTGTAGCTATTATAAACGGCAAAATCAGTTTCGATGGTCAAAATGGTTTTAAAATTGTGGTCGATATTCCAGTAGAGGATGATTCATATGATTAAAATAATGATAGCTGATGATCAACAACTAATAAGAGATTCGCTAAAGATAATTCTTGAAGCTAATAAGGACTTTTCTGTTACAGATACTGTTGCAAATGGTCAAGAAGTTTTGGAAAGCATAAAAAAGAAAAAGCCCGATATTATTTTAATGGATGTACGCATGCCCGTGATGGACGGTACTGTTTGTACAAAATATGTCAAAGAAAAGTATCCGAACATTAAAGTAATAATCTTGACTACTTTCGATGATGACGATTTTATCTTTAGTGCATTAAAATATGGGGCTTCAGGTTACTTACTAAAAGGTGCATCAACACAAGAACTCTATAAAGCAATCCAAACGGTCTACAATGGTGGTGCAATGATAAACCCAGATATCGCTGAAAAGGTCTTTCGTCTCTTTTCCAAGATGGCTCAGGCAAATTATGCAATCCAAGTTAATGACAAGGACACTCAAAATTTTTCTAAGCATGAGTGGCGTGTAATTCAACAAGTTGGTTTGGGACTGTCTAATAAAGAAATTGCAGCTAAACTATTTTTATCGGAAGGAACTGTCCGTAACTATATCTCAAAAATCTTAGATAAGTTACAACTGCGTGATCGTACACAATTAGCAATTTGGGCTGTTCAAACTGGGGTTACAAGCGAGAATATTAAGGACGATAATGAAACTCAAAACTAAAATTTTTATATTTGTTTGCATGCCTATTCTAATCATTAGTGGCGCCCTATATTGGCATATTCATACGAAAGAAAATGAAAAGACACTTACAATAGGTATTTATACCAGCAGTAGTTGGAATGTGCCCAATGGACATCAATATAAAGTAATAGACTACGCCATCCGTAAATTTAAGCAGGAACACCCTGATATAAAAATCAAGTATGAGAGTGGCATTCAACAAGATGATTATCGCAATTGGCTAAGTGAAAAAATCATTGAGAATAAAACCCCAGATCTTATTATTGTTCCTAATCGTGACTTCAATGCATTAGCAAGTGAAGGAGCGTTTAAAAACTTATCATCTTTTATGAAAAAAGATGATATTAAGCAATCAGTTTTCTACTCAAGTGCACTAAAAGCTGGACAGTATAATAACCAACAGCTTGCCTTACCCTATGAAGCCAATCCCACTTTAATGGTAATGAATAAAACACTACTTAAAAAATTCAAAATTAATACACCAAGCTATAATTGGACACCACAAAAATTTTATCAATTGTGTCACAAAGTCACCTACTCAAATACTAAGAAAAAGTACTATGGTGTAACTATGAATTATAATTGGCAAGACGCCCAATATGCCTATGGTGCTCAATTTTTTAACAAGAATGATGGCAGTGTTGAATTAACTTCCGATCGTTCTAGACGTGCTTTTACACTAATAGAAAATATTATTAATGATCAGTCAACTTTTAACGTTACATCACAATTATTTGACAAAGGTTGTGTGGCTTTTATGCCTTTAGGTCTTGCCCAATATAGGACGTATACCTCATACCCCTTTCATATTACTAGGAATAATGCTTTTTTATGGAAATGCACTAAAATGCCTGGAGTAAAAAGCGCTAAAGCAACGCCAATTGAGACTACAATGTTTGCTATTTCGAGTAAAGCTAAAAATCCAAAAGGTGCATGGGAATTCATGAAACTTCTTTGTACTAATAAATCAGTTCAAAAAGAAGTAATGAAGACTAATATGGGATGTTCCGTTTTACCTGCTGTGGTAAATAATAAGCAGACGCAAAAAATTCTTGATGAAAAAGTAATCAATTTTCATAATTTAACGATTAAAAAGCTTGATTTAATAATGAAAGATGGTGTGACTACTCCGAAGTTTAAAAATTATAATGATAAATCAGAAAAATTAGATTATAAAATACAAAATGCTCTAAAAGCTGGTAATTTAGAAACTCAGCTATTCAACATTCAATTACAAGTTAATCAAAGTGAAACAAATTAAGCAGCATCAAAAAAGCACACTTTTAAATAAAGTGTGCTTTTTATTTGTTAGTAATTATTAAAAATTAGCTTTTTTAACATACATGTTTTTATCAACTATGTAGTAGAGACTATTTCCTAATTTTATAGCACCACCGTAGGTCACTACAGCTTTATTCTTTTTAAGGAAATATCGTTTAATCCTTTGTCCCTTATCATTATAAATAAAGGAATTATGGCGCAAAGTACGCTTAACACCTACCACATTGGTTGCCAGAACATATTGATTACTTGCCAAAGAATAATAGTTTTTCCCGTTAATTTTTTTAGTGCCATAAGTAGAAATTGCTGCACCAGCTTTAATCTTAACTAGCGTCTTTTTACCTTTAGCATCATAAACCCAAGAATCATGCATGACCGTTCGTTTATGGCCTATTTTACTATCCTGAGTTGAGCTTGCTTCTTCATCGGTTTTAGACTCGTTTTTATTCGAAACAGACGTAGTACTTTCATTAGAATTATTCGCTCCAGTAGTATTGGAGTTATTACTTGAACTATGACCATTATCATTAGAACTAGTAGAAGTCTCTTTTTCTTCAAATCCTAATAAATCTTTTCCTACTTGACTATAGCTTATGTCATATTTGTTGTTCTTACTTTCGTCCTGAGCATCTACTGCTACGTCCTGTATGTTATTAACACAAAAGCGTGCAACAGTCGCTGTTTGACCATTGTCAAAGAAAATTTCAATGGCATTTTTATCGGTGAAAACAGTTATTGTAAAATCATGTGTACCCTTTAAGCCGGAATCATTAATATAGCCCATACCACTTTCATAGCCATTTTTATAATAATTGGCTGCATTCCCAGATAGTTCACTACTTTCACCATCAAGTCGATATTTACCAGAAGCAGGATCAAGTATCAAAGTATTATTGTCCTTGCCTTGATTAAAGATAATTCTTACAGCACCTTGATATGCATTTCCGTCTTTAGTTGAAAAGTGTAGAACATATTTACTATTTGCAGGCTGTTTTGTTAAATTCAGTAAACTATAGTATCCATTATCTATTGCTTTTTGACTAGAAACTTGGCCTTCACTGTTTTTGGTAGTTTTCTCTTCAAGCCCAGTTGTTATTGGAGAACTAGTAACTGTTAAATTATCTTCCAATTTTATTTTTCTTGCCAAAGAGTACGTTCCAATTCGATTCGAGTCTGGCAAAAAGCCTTCTTGGTTAGCCTTTATACCAGAATTAGTATAGTTCCAATTGCCAATCCATCCCATTGAGATAAGCGAGTCATCAGCTTTTTCTAAATCGCTACTGCCACTAAAGTTGGCTCCATAATAGTCAGTACCTTGATCTAGCCTTTTAGCTTCTGTTTCAGCAGTAAACATTCCCTTATCATCTAAATGACCAACCACATAATAAGTTCCCGTTGTTTGCTTTGCCTGAGGTGATTTAGCCCCAAAGAACAGTACTTGTTTTGTCTTTCCACTTGCAGTCGTCATACTCCTCAAAACAGGACATTCAACCGGTGCTTCAAATGGTAAACCTTTGAAGAAAACACTATTTGGGATTTTACTGTCAGTTTGATTTTCATTAGCATTAGACCAATTAGTGCCATCATCAGATTTATAAACCCCTATGTTATCACCTTCAGCGATATACATAACAAGTTTACCATGCCAATAAAAAACTGCAGGATCACGTTCATCTGATCTATTGATTGACGTCCAAGGCCAGTAATGATTCAATATGATTTTTTTATCATTCAAAGGATGGGAAAATGTTTTTCCATTATCATCAGACCAGGCTGCCCAAACATTTTGCTGGTTGTCTTTATTACTTAATCCTGAAAAAAATGCAACCTGAGCACCTTTAGGTACACCAGATATGTTGCCTTGATTAACAACAATTGAACCTGTCCATGCACTGCTCCATGCGTCTCCAATATCGCCCTTTAAATCCTTTATAGCGATAGTTGGTTCGGAAAAATTAATGAAATCCTTAGTAGTTACTCTCTGCCAGTTCTGTTTGGCACCTGCATCGCCATTAATCACTTTCTCTGTATGTAAGTAATAAATAACCCACTCTTTGTTTTCACTATCATACATTATTGTTTGCAAGTCATTAGACCAGCCTTCTTTCGTATCCAAATGATACGAGCTGGCTCTTTCGGATGAGGTATTTGTTGGATTGATGTAAGTGTAACCATTGTCTGTGTAGCCATTAGAAACATATTTTCCATTTAACAAGGGGTCATCACTTTTTTTAGCAGTATTTTCCTGCTGTAATAACACTGCAGGAATATCAACTTTGTCTGCTTTTACCTTAACTGAATTTAGGCAAGCAACACTTAAAACCGTCGAAATAGTGGCTTGTGTAATAAAAAGATATTTTTTATTCATTTTTGTCTCCTAAAGAACTAAATTATTTTTATATGAAGCGCTTTCTTTATCATGACAAAGTAATTATATCTACAAAGTAATATATCTTATAGATGATAAATGTCACTTTTTGACCGAACTGACATTTTTGATAATAAAAAAAACGGATAACTTTCTTTTTCGAAAGTTATCCGCTTCTAAATTAAACTACTTTACATTTTTAAATTATTTTTGCTCTAGATACTCTAATATTGGTTTGAGATTCTTTTCTTTTTTCTGTTTTGGAGTATCAGGGTTTTTCAGGATTGCAAATGCAGGTTGAACTACCGCGTATATCTCCCTATTCTCTAAACTATCAATCGTCAAATAACTAATTTTAAAGTAGGCCTCCAAACCAGTTGTATCATTTTCATCTAAAGCCTTTTGTATGAGGAATATAAACACCTTTTTCAAGTTACGAGTTCTTTTCTTTTTTTCACGTTTCTTATCATAGACAGGTAAAAATAGCGCTACGCAAACAGCAGCAATCTCTGCTATAGCTGTTACCCACTCAGATAATGGTCCTATTTCCATGATATCACCTCTGTTCAATTATACTATTGCATCAAAAAAGCACTAGTCTTTCAATAGTCTAGTGCTTTAAATGCTTGCTTATCAATATAAAAAATTCATCTTATAAAATTTTAAAATATGTTAATCCAACAACAATAACCATCATAGCAATAATTAGCATTGCCGCATGTTTACCATTAGTTTTCTTCAAAATGTAGTAAACCAAAATAGTTACAAGCAAACTCAATAAACCTGGCATAATCTTATCAAACATTGTTTGTAAGCTAATTACATTGCCACCTACTTTGTTAGATACGTTCGAGTGAACGATAATTTTTAAAGGAGTCTTTACCTTAATTACAGTTGAAATTAATGCTCCAACTACCATTAATCCAACCACATTAGCCATTGTAGAAATACGTTGAATAACATCGCTTTGCTCATTATTATTTAAAAAAGCAATTCCTTTTTTATAACCGAATGAGACAGCATAATATCTTGCTCCCATATTAATTATGTTATATAAAATGAACATTAAAATCGGGCCGAAAATACTACCACCAAAGGCAATTGATGCGCCAATACTACCAACGATTGGCAGCCAAGTGAATTTAATTAGGCTATCGCCTAAACCTGCTAAGGGTCCCATTAGCCCCGTCTTTAGTGGATTGATTCCGTCTTTTTCATTTGGATCTGTTGTTTCTTCCATTGCGGCAGATAATCCGAGAATTACAGCGTCAAAATTAACGTGAGAGTTGTAAAAGACCAAATGTCGCTTCATGGCTTCAGATAAATCTTTTTTATCTGGATAAATCTTTGCAAGAGCTGGCGCAATTGCTCGCATAAAACCTACACCTTGAAGTGTCTCATAGTTTAAAGTAATTCGCATTGTATTAAGTCGCATAAACATGCGCCAAATGTCTCTATTATTTAATTTATGCTCTGGAGCCGTTAATTTTTCTTCACTCATAGGTCATAATCCTCCTCGTCATCTTCCTCATCGCTACTTGAATTATTGACTGGAGCGTTTGGTGCAACCTGTGCTTTGACACTAGGCTCACGAGTTGCTCTTTCATATAGAAATGCAAATACTATGGCAATCAATGTAATAGGCAGTATGTCTAGCTTTAAGTAGGAGGATAAAACAAACCCTAAAATGATAAACATCCACAATTCACCTTTTTTAAGCATTGTCATCATTAATAATGCAATACCTACTGAAGGAATTATTGAACCTGCTGTACTTAAACCGTTAATTATAAATTTAGGTAAGTCATTTATAGCTTGTTGAATTGCTCCAGCACCAAATTGTAGAGCTAAAAATGTTGGAAATGCACAGGCAAATCCATATAAAAATGCAGGAGGCCAAGTCAGCCAAAAAGTACCTTTGACATCAGCATTGTCAGCTAATCGTTTAGCCCAACCATTGAGCGAACAGTTAACTGTTTCAATTAAAACAAGTAATTGTTGGGCCAAAATTGACGTGGGAACAGCCAATGTAATAGCAGTTGCGACCATTGTCGAAATGTTGCCATTAGAATTACCCATAATCGCCAGTGAAGTACTAATCATTGTACCAGTGATAATATCTGGTGCCATATATGCACCTACATCACCAATACCCATCCACATAACTTCAAGTGTGGCGCCAATAATAAGACCAGCTTGTAAATTACCTAAAATAATACCTACGATTGGTGCAATTAATAGTGGTCGCCTAAACATCTTGGTACTGACATTATCAATTCCTAAGAGAAAGGCCAAAACCGTTAAGATAAAGATTTTCATTTTTGTAAAACCTCACTTAATTTAACGGCTCCATCTGTTGGAACCATTTGAATTTCTATATCTACGCCTAAATCTAACAATTTTTCTAGCGATTTCTTTTCTTCATCAGTTAGAAAAACTGCTTTGGTGTATTGTTTACGTTCATCATTGCCTCTAATGCCACCAATATTTAATTTAGGTATTTGATATCCACTGTCGACAATTTTTTCTACTGTAAATGGCGACGCAAATAAGAGCATAGTTCTTCTAGATACTGGGTTGTTAGGAACAATTTTGAGAAACTTTTCAGTCGAAAAAATATGTAATTTAATGTTGCGAGGTACACTCATTTTTAATACATTCGATTGGATTTTATCCTTGGCAACCTTATCATCAACAATTATTACCTGTTCAATTTGCTTAACGTTAAGCCACGTAGTTACTACTTGACCATGAATCAATCGATCATCAATTCTACAAAATTCCACTGCCATCTTCGTCCTGGTCCTCCTCTTTAAACCTAGCTGAAATATTTTGAAAACCCATATCATAGGACTTTTTTAGTGAATCAGCTAGCTCGTTTAAGCTTCGGTCGCGATTTGTAAACAAGTCTAATAACATAGGAAGATTCAATCCACTTAAAACCAAAATATTGTCTTTTTCCAAGCAAAATGTGCCACTAACATTTGAGGGCGTGCCGCCAAGAATGTCACATAGGATAATTGTTCCCTTACTTGTATCCAGTTCATCGTACATACGATTCATTTGTTCTTTTGCTTGTTCCAAATTTAAATCTTCTGTAACAGCTAAATACGCGCAATTATCTTGCTTACCAACAATCATTTCTGCACTTCTTAGTGCTTCTTTTGCTAAATAACCATGGCTCGCTAAAATAACTGCTACTCCCGACTTACTGTCTGTCATATTGAGTTCCCTCCTCTAAATAAAAGTCTCTTGCACTATTGATTTCCTCTTTTGTAAAACCAAAATGCTTTTGAAAATAATTTTCAGAGGTACCGTATAGTTCATAGATTTTTGAGATTGCAGCTTTAATGTAACTTTCACGAGTGTCAATCATCGCCATCAAGTAATCGAGATAAGACTTTTTTTGAACTAATTCACTATATAATTCATACTTTAGTTGATTGCGTTTCTTACGAATCTCCTTAGTTAGCATGTAATCTTGAACTATCTCATCATCATTAATATTTAGCAAAAGCAAAATAAGCATTGAGCCGAACCCTGTTCTGTCCTTGCCTCCACGGCAATGATGAAGTAGTGGCAAACATTCATGTCTGACAACAGCTTTGAGCATACGACCATAAGATTTTTGAGCAACGGGTGATGTGACCAAATCCTGATAACTTTCAATAACATTTTCACCACGGTCATTAATATACTTTTCAGGAACTTCCCCATTTTCAAGAGATTGAACTAATTTTTCATTTTCTCCTTTTAAATCAACAACGTTGGCAGCTGCTTCAGAAAAGCTTGACTGTGGATCGCAATTTAAAATTTCCAAAACTGTAGGTATAAACTTATTTGGATGATATTTGCGTTCATGTGGTGAACGATAATCAACAATTGTCCCAATTTGATGATTTGTTACTATTTGTTGATCTTCTTCATCCAAATTTGTTAGTTGATCACCTCGATAAAGTAATCCCCATTTTAAATAGCGACCATCTTTTGCTTTATAACCTCCCATATCTCTAATATTGATTGCATTATTTAAAGGAATTAATCGTTCAGAAAATATATTGGTTGAATAAGTGTTATCAGCAGTTTTAATTACAAAATAGGCTGGTAGGCTTTTTCGCGGAATTTTCACTTTGAATATTCCTGAAAAGCTCTTTGATAACAAATGATTAATTTCCTTTATATTTGGCTGCTTACCAACTAACAATTGATATTCACTTTTTCTTGGGTTTTTTAACCTAATTGTCAATTCGTCATTATTTCGACTCATATCAATTTCTGGTGTAACATACGGTTGCTTATTCATTACTATTGGTACCCCTTTCATTACCGATAATACTACAAGAAAATAATTTACACAATATATAATTTTAGAAAATTATTTTCATAAAAATACAAAAAAAGGTATCGTTAAAAATAGTTTTAAGAGAAATTCAGTTCTATTTGTACTTTATTTAAGAAAATAATTTCAAACTTGCATTTTCTTAATTCTAAAAAAATTTACAAGTTTTATTTTTTTAGGTAAAAATTTTCACACTATCAGTATAATATTTATTGATAAACAAAACTATTTTAGAGGTAAGTCATTTATAGGGGTATCAAAATGAATCCACTTGTCGCCATTCAAAAAAACTACTTAACTTTTTCAAAAAGAGAGAGAATTATTGCAGATTACATTTTGCAAAATAGTCCTAAAATTAATAATATGAAAATCACAGAATTAGCACATGAAACAAGTACCTCATGCGCTACCATTACACGTTTTGTGAAAAAAATTGGTTGTGCAGGATACTCAGATATGAAAGTTAATATTGGACGTCATTTAATAAAAAATGTTTCTAAAAACGATGACAATATTTTGAATGAGGTTTTTAGTTTCTATCAAACTGTTATCAAAAATACTCAGCAAATGATTGATATGAATATGATCAAGCAATTTGTAAACTTACTCAAAGAGCAAAAGCATATTATTGTTATTGGCTCCAGTAGTTCTGGTGTTTCAGCTAGTACTTTTGGACTACGTTTGATGAGAATGGGGCTTGATGCCCAAAGTTTCATTGATCCTAATTGGATGAAAATGCGTGCCAGTATTTCAAACAGTGACGATCTCTTTTTAGCAATTTCAAATAGTGGGACTACTGATTGCATCGTTGATACTTTGACTACGGCAAAGGAAAATAAGGCAAAAATAGTTTCAATCACTAGTTATATGGACAATCCAGTTGCTCAAGTAAGTGACTTAGTTTTTCATGTTTATAATCCGCGCTTTGCAAATAACGAAAAATTCATTAATTCTCAATTTTCAAACATGTATCTTGTAGATATTTTGACGTCTTGTTTGCAAGAAGACAGCCATTTCAAGAACGCAATGAGGACAACAAGAATCGCAGTCAACGATATATAAAAATCCAATCACTTTTATCACTACCAATGGCTAAGAATTATTATTCATACTGTATTTTTTATAGTGAATTTACACCACAAAATTAACTATATGCAACATGAATAATTTACAATAAACCAAAATACACCAAGGAGCGTTATAAATGAAATCTAACAAACCGTTTTATCAAAAGTGGTGGCTTTGGCTAGTTGCCTTCTTTGCCTTTACCTTTCTTGCTAATAATTCAACTTCAAACGAGCATCAAAGCATTCAAGCTAATGAAGCTAGATCAGTAGAAGTTACCCACAAAAATGATGCACCACAAGCTAAAGCAAAAGTTCAGGAACTTGTAGTTAAACATAATAATCAAAAACCCACAAAGCAAGTACCAACCGTCAACAAAAACGCCGCTCAGAAGACGCAATTCAGTCAAGTAAAATATCGCCGGCCAGGAAAGAGTCGTGTTGTTTATATTGCACCTACTTCTGGTAAAAGATATCATTATAATCCTAATTGTCGTGGCCTAAGGCGAGCAAGAGGAAATATCACTAAAATATCCAAAAAAAGTGCAGTTAGCCGAGGCTATACTTTATGTAAATGGGAAGATTAACTATAAAAAAACGCAGTCTTTTTCGACTGCGTTTTTAAGTGTATCTATTTATTACCTTCGGCTCTTGATTTATATTCACCTTCGGATGTGTTAATAATTAATTCTTCGCCCTCTTTAATAAAATCAGGAACTTGAACTACTAAGCCAGTTTCCATTGTTGCAGGCTTACCTGTACCGGTAACTGTAGCACCTTTAATACCTGGTTCAGTATGAGCAACTTTCATTGTAACAGTTGCTGGTAATTCAACGCCAAGGAGCTTACTGTCATTAGCAAATTCCAATTGAACTTCAATATTTGGCATCAAATAAAACTTATCATCACCAAGTTGTTCACCAGAAACTTCGTATTGTTCATAAGTTTCGGAATCCATGAAAGTATAAACGTCGCCTTCGTTATAAAGGAATTGTGCTTTCTTTTTAGTAATGTCGATTAATTCAACCTTTTCAGTTGGACGCATTGTCTTATGAACAACCGCACCACTTTCAATGTTACGTAAGTCCATTTGCATAACAGTATTGCCCTTACCAGGTTTATGATGGTTTGCCTTAAGCACCCGAATCATTTTACCGTCTTGACTAAATACCATACCCTTTTTTAAGTTAATTGCCTGTACCATTGTTTTTTCTCCTTTTAATTCTAATCGTGTTTAAATTCCAAAAAAACTTTACGCTGGAGGCAATGCAAATTTTTTAATTAATAATAAATAAATCGTATTCATACCGTTTAGTATAGCAAAATTGACCCAAACTAGGTACTAAAAGTTAAAACTGCCGCAGATAGATTTCATCAATTTTATGGCCGGTTGTTTTATGCAAAATTAAGCTGGCCCGTTGTTTAGTTGGTGCAATATATTCACGCAAATTAACCAAATTCACCATTTGCCAAGTATCTTGTGCTAATTGAATTGCATCTGCTCGAGGACCGTTGGCCATTTCATAGTAAAAATTAGTTGGATCATTTTTATTCATTTCAAGCACGCGTTCAAAACGTTGCATAAACCATTTTTCAATTAGTTCTTCATCAGCATCGATGTAAATTGAGAAATCAAAAAAGTCACTGGTAACAATTTGCCCATTAGTTGGTAACTGTAAGGTATTAATTCCTTCAATGATTAAGATATCTGGCTGCTTTACATGTCCATACTTACCTGGAACAATATCACTTAATTCTTGTGAATAAAGCGGATAAGCAATATTTTCTTTGCCGCTAAGGACATCCTTTAGAAAGTCACTCAGTAAGTTCATATTGTAACTTTCAGGGAAACCCTTCCGATCAAAAAGGCCACGCCGTTTCAATTCCTCATTCGGATAAATAAAGCCATCTGTTGTCATTAAATGAACATTTAAGCTAGGAAATGTTCGGCTAAGTAAAACTTGTAGAAGACGAGCAGTTGTTGATTTACCAACTGCAACCGAACCGGAAATACCAATGATAAAAGGTGCAGCTAGCACATGCTGCTTTAAAAATTCACTTTGCTTTTGCTGTAAAGTACGTTTTTCTTGGTACACCAAATAAAGATAGTTAATTAGGCTACCATAAATTTCTTGAACATCCGTTAAATTAATGACATCCCCTAATGATTTAATTTTTGCAAGTTCGTCCTTCGTTATTCTAACAGCATCATTAGAAGAAAAAGATGCCCATTCGTCTCGATTAAAACGCAAATAATTTTTCATCTTTAGTCTTTCCCTTACCTTATGTTCAAATCATTACCGATATCAAGTTAAATTATCTCATTGCAAAAGAAAAACTCACGTTAAAAACGCAAGTTTTACTTCTTTTTATAAGTTATAGTACATCATAATGTGTTCAATACCAGCTTCAGTAAAAACTTCACCCTTAGTCTGATAGCCTAATTGATCATAAAAAGGTTTAGCTTGCATTTGAGCATGGCAAATTAATTCCTTAACACCAAGGTCGCGTAGATATTGGTGCACCTGCTGCATCATTTTTGTACCAAGATGTTGTCCACGTGTTTGTGCCGCAACTGCTACACGGCCAAGAACCCACTGGTCATTTTCTTTAAAAATGCGGCAAACAGCAAGTGCTCTATTTTGCTCTTCGTTCAGCAAAAAGACCTGAATTGCAGTAAGATCTTGATCATCAAGTTCAGGCTCAGTGATTTTCTGTTCCGTGACAAATGTATCAATGCGCAACCTTGCGATGCAGTATACCTCTTGACCCGACATGTCAGCAATTTTTTTAAACTTAAATGTTTCCTGTTTCTCCATCTTAGCCTCACCTATTTTTCTTCGTAAGTTTCTTGATCAACATCAAGTAGTGGACTTTTGGCACCTGTATAAATCATATCAAGCTTATACATTGCACGCGAAGTAATTGTGTAAACCAGTTGCGTTTCATCAAGACGGTGATAGCTCTTCTTTGAAGCATCCCACATAATGACTGCATCGAATTCCAATCCCTTAGCTAAATATGACGGAATAATTAACGTCCCATCAACCAGTCGCTGATTAGCGGTTGCAATCAAAGTGGCTTTTACACCATTTTTCTTCAATTCTTCTGCAACAAACTTAGCACTTTCAAGGTCTTTAGTAATTACAGCTGTCGTCAACTTGTTTTGCTCATTTTCCATTAATACTTCTTGCAAAACCTTTAACGCCTCAGCCTCGTCATCTCGTCCCCAAACGACAGGCTTTGGTCCTTGCCTGTTAAAGGACTCAATTTTTTCACCCTGACGTAAAATTTGCTTAGTAAAATCTGTTAATTGCTTGGTTGAACGGTACGATTTAGTTAGCTGAACAACATCAGTTTTCTTAGGATCGAACAGACCACTAATTTGTTTAAGTAAGCTTCGACTCTCATCCTTAGTGAAAATAGCCTGATTTAGGTCTCCCAGCATTGTAAATTTAGCCCGTGGGAAATTATATTTAAGGTAGCAAAGTTGAAATGGTGTGTAGTCTTGAATCTCATCAATAAAGGCATAACGCATTTCATAATCAACGTGCCGCCCAGTAATCATGTCATATAAGTAAAGATAGGCAGAGACATCATTCATATGAATATAGTGGTTCTTAAAGCTAGCTTTGACTTCTTCAACATGGTCATTCCACTGGTCTTCAGTAATATTCCATTTAGAAAGATCAGTCATTTTCGGAACGCGACGCAAGAAACTAAGGTATTGCGCACGCATATTAATAAAGTTATTACGCTTTATTTGTTGGAAAACTTTATCCAGTGCCTTAACCACAATCTTGCGGCTTAAGAATTTTTCTTCTTTTTCCTCAGATTCAAATTCTTGATCAGGCCGGTCATATAGCTCGTTAAGTTGTTCTTGACTCAGGCTTTGAATCTCATCAGCTACCCAAGACTTTTTAGCTTCAGAATTAATCTTGCGATTGAGCAGTTTAATTAACTCTTCACGCGTTGCATCAATTCGGTTGCTTAAATTGTAGTTCGAATTGTAGGAATAATAAATTTCATTGATTTTTGCTTTTTCAAAAAATGGACGCTTTTTGTCACGGAAATAAATGTTCTTAAAGATTACACCACGTTGATTAAGGTGTTTTGCATAGCGAGTCAGCAAGTCAAAGAAACTAGTTGAATCTTTAAATTGACTGATTGCTGAATCGGCAGCATCATCCTCAAACTGATCAAACAGGTTTTCGACATTCATGCCAGGCAAACGACGTGCAACAAATTGCCAGTATGTCATTTGCACCATATTCTGTTCACCCATCTCAGGCAAAACATTTTTAATGTAGTCATTAAATAGCTGGTTAGGGCTAAACATGATAACATCGCTACTTGTTAAATTACCACGGTACCGATAGAGCAAGTATGCTATTCTTTGTAAAATTGCAGAGGTCTTTCCCGACCCAGCAGCACCTTGAACAAACAATAAATCAGCACTTGTATTACGAATAATCTTATTTTGCTCGCGCTGAATTGTCGTCACAATCGACTTCATTTGCGTACTGGACTTTTCACCCAAGACCTCAAGCAACATTTGATCACCAATCGATTCATTGGTATCAAACATATTGACAATCTTACCGTCTTCAATCATAAATTGTCGCTTCTTGGTCATCTCAACGGTAATTTCACCTTCAGGGGAAACGTAAGAAACGTCGCCAAGCTTGCCATCATAATAAATCGAAGAAATTGGGGCACGCCAGTCATAAATTAAAAAGTGATCATTTTTGTCAGCAAAGGAGCCTAAACCAATATAAATAGTTTCTGCAGGCTGACCATTTTCTTTAAAATCAACTCGTGCAAAATACGGCTTTTGCTCTAATTTCTGGATTGTCGTTAATTGCCTAGCTGCATGTTGCCATGCATTCTCGCGTTCATCAAGAAGTTGTTGCTGTTGATGAATTGACAAAGCTGTTTCCATTGAGGTGGAATAGCCGTCATAGTCTAGTTTTACATCATCAAAAAAGTGAGAGTTAAGATCCTTAGCTTCTCCTTCTGCCGACTTAATTGAAGAGGATAACTCCGCCTTTTTGGCTCTAATCATTTTTAAGATATGATCAAGGTGCTCTTGCTCAAACTTTTTTTCATCCTTTGCGTTTAACATAACGTCACCTGCATTTTTAAAACTTGCTTATTATTTTAACATTAAACATGATTTATATATATACAACATCTCATTTAATTACTTTTGAATCTTTTTGAGTACAATCCGTGAAAACTAAAGGATTTGCGTCTATAATAAAGTAAACGGGTCGTTTGAAAGTTTTGTAATTATCCTCGAATAACATAAAGTAACGGAGCTGATAAATCATGAGGAACTTTCGCCATTTTTTAAATAAACTAACTTACGCTTTAATAGCAGTTATCGCACTTAGCGGCTGCTTTGAACCACTCGGCAACAATCTTTTGTCCAGTATGCCAAATCAAGTCGTTTATGCAAAAAAGGCTAAAAAACGCGCCAAGAAGTCAAGAAAAGAGACCGCTTCTGCTGAATGGAAATGGGCTCAGCCTAAAGCCAGTGTTTATATTGACCTAGATGGTGATAAAAACCTGACCGCAGCTGCCAACCATGCAATTCAAGTGTGGAATGACACCGGAGCATTCACTTTTACTAAAACCAAAAACAAAAAGAAAGCTGATATTACAATAGAAAGTGTTTATAGTCCAAACACTACTTATGCTGGCTATACAACTTTTCACTTCTATGTAAAATCAGGACTATTATTCTCTGCTGACACTAAATTAAACACCTTCTACCTTGACAATTTCTCAAGCTACAATTACAGTTATGAACGAGTTGTCAACACAGTTGAACACGAGCTGGGACACGCAATTGGACTTAAGCACAATAACGGACAATCAGTTATGTATCCAACTGGCTCTATCTATTCTATTCAAGAAACAGATATTGAAGCTGTCAAAAAACTTTACAATAAATAAGTATATTAAAAAAATCTAAGTAGGTAAAATGAAAAGAATCTATATTGTCCGTCACGGTCAAACTTATATTAATCGCTACAATAAAATGCAAGGTTGGTGTGATACACCATTAACTGATAAGGGAATTGCTGATGCTAATGAAGCTGGTGAAACCCTTAAGAACGTTTCGTTTGACATTGCTCTTTCTAGCGATTTAAAACGTGCAAGTGATACTTGTGATATTATCATGTCACATAATACTAATCGTGACGTACTGCAGCATATAGCTTCCCCATTTTTCCGCGAACACTTTTATGGTTACTTTGAAGGTATGGATTCTGATGCAGCATGGCAAATGATTGCTGGACCTCATGGTTACAAAAATCATTATGATTTGTTCCAAAAGGAACCACTTGATAAGGTTAAAGACTGGATTAAAGAGGCTGATCCCTTTCATGATGCTGAAAACGCAGAAGAATATTGGAAACGACTCGATCAGGGCTTCAAATTGATTAGTCAGCTTGATGGCGCTGAGAACATCCTACTTGTGACCCACGGTTTTACTATCCGTAGTATTGCAGCAAAATATGGTGACTTTGATATTAGCGAAGGTCCCCGTAATGCTTCAATCACAATTATGAATATGACTGATAAAGATAAAAAAGTAATTTCCTATAATAAAATGAAATTATCTTAAATTATACTTTTCTATCTATGGATGAAACTGTCAAATTTTTTGTGTAAATAGATTTTTCTCGTAGATTGATTTTTTAATCTTTTATTTAATCAAAGTAGGATTCTAA
>NZ_JACFQV010000004.1:0-205817 GCF_016101265.1 Lactobacillus sp. M0403 | reverse complement strand
CATGCCGAACACAGCAGTTAAGCTTCTTCACGCCGAGAGTAGTTGGTGGGAGACTGCCTGCGAGGGTAGGACGCTGCCGTGCTTTATGGAGGATTAGCTCAGCTGGGAGAGCATCTGCCTTACAAGCAGGAGGTCACAGGTTCGAGCCCTGTATCCTCCATACCGAGTCGTTAGCTCAGTCGGTAGAGCATCTGACTTTTAATCAGAGGGTCGACGGTTCAAGCCCGTCACGACTCATGGCCCCATTTTGCGGGTGTGGCGGAATTGGCAGACGCGCTAGATTTAGGTTCTAGTGTTCTCGGACGTGTGGGTTCAAGTCCCACCACCCGTATTCGCCAAATATTATTAATACCATATTTACATTTTTGCCGATTTAGCTCAGTTGGTAGAGCATCTGTCTTGTAAACAGGGGGTCGTACGTTCAAATCGTATAATCGGCATTCATAATTATGCGGAAGTAGTTCAGTGGTAGAACATCACCTTGCCATGGTGGGGGTCGCGGGTTCGAATCCCGTCTTCCGCTTTCATTACATGCCGGGGTGGCGGAATTGGCAGACGCACGGGACTTAAAATCCCGCGGTTGGTTTCAACCGTACCGGTTCGACTCCGGTCCTCGGCATCTAATGATGCGCCCTTAGCGCAACTGGATAGAGTGTCTGACTACGAATCAGAAGGTTGAAGGTTCAAATCCTTCAGGGCGCATATCCCGGGAAGTGGCTCAGTTTGGTAGAGCACCTGGTTTGGGACCAGGGGGTCGCAGGTTCGAATCCTGTCTTCCCGATTTGTAATTGAATAACGATTACATTTTGTTGGCGGTGTAGCTCAGCTGGCTAGAGCGTCCGGTTCATACCCGGGAGGTCGAGGGTTCGATCCCCCCCGCCGCTATTTGCTAGAGCTCGGACCTTTAGCTCAGTTGGTTAGAGCAGACGGCTCATAACCGTCCTGTCGTAGGTTCGAGTCCTACAAGGTCCATTAAACTGGGTTTTGTACATTTATTTATTATTATAATCGCGGGATGGAGCAGTCTGGTAGCTCGTCGGGCTCATAACCCGAAGGCCGGTGGTTCAAATCCACCTCCCGCAATATGGTCCATTGGAGCAGTGGTTTATCTCGTCTCCCTGTCACGGAGAAGATCATCAGTTCAAATCTGATATGGACCGTAGGATGGCTCGGTAGCTCAGTTGGTAGAGCAAAGGATTGAAGCTCCTTGTGTCGGCGGTTCGATTCCGTCCCGCGCCATCAGCCTGGAGGAGTAGCGAAGTGGCTAAACGCGGCGGTCTGTAAAACCGCTCTCTCTGAGTTCGGCGGTTCGAATCCACCCTCCTCCATAATAGGGATATCGTATAAAGGTAGTACATCGGTCTCCAAAACCGCTAGTGTGGGTTCAATTCCTACTATCCCTGTTAAAACTTCATGGCGGAATTGGTGAAGGGGTTAACACACCGGTTTGTGGATCCGGCATACATGGGTTCGAATCCCATATTCCGCCCTAGCATTGGGATATAGCCAAGCGGTAAGGCACTAGACTTTGACTCTATTATGCGCTGGTTCGAATCCAGCTATCCCAATCTATTATGAGAATATTCAATGGCGGTGTAGCCAAGTGGTAAGGCAGAGGTCTGCAAAACCTTAATCGTCGGTTCAAATCCGATCCCCGCCTTTAAAGGTTCAGTCCATTGAACTATTATTTTTTGTTTTACTATGGCGGTGTGGCGGAATTGGCAGACGCGCCAGACTCAAAATCTGGTGTCCGTTTAGGACGTATCGGTTCGACCCCGATCACCGCTATTATATGGCAGCTTCTTACTAGAAGCTGCTTTTCTTTTATATTTTTTTGCTTTTGTTTTTATAAAAATTGCACATGCAGGGTGTAATCTTTATAATACCTTTTATGGAGGTATTCAAATGAATATTGGTATTTTTACCGATACGTATTTTCCGCAAATTAGTGGTGTAGCAACATCAATCAAAACATTAAAGGATGCCCTTGAAAAACAGGGGCATAATGTTTTTATTTTTACGACTACTGATCCACATGTACAAAAGGGAGCAGTTGAAGCAAATGTTTTTCGCTTCAGTAGTGTACCGTTTATTTCTTTTACTGATCGACGTGTAGCTTTTAGAGGCTTTTTTGAAGCAACTAAGGTTGCTCGTGAAGTAAAACTTGATATTGTTCACACGCAGACGGAGTTTGCGCTGGGAATGATTGGGAAATATGTTGCGCATCAATTAAAGATTCCGGCCATTCACACGTATCATACGATGTATGAAGACTATTTACATTATGTGCTCAATGGTCATCTTTTGCGCCCATACCATGTTAAGCAATTTACCAATGTCTACCTCAAAAATATGGATGGCGTTATTGCCCCTAGCGAGCGCGTAGAGAAGCTTTTAAAGCGCTATAAGGTAACTATCCCTATGAAGGTAATTCCAACGGGAGTGGACATTGAGAGCCTAAATCAGCCTATTACTAACGACGTTCGTCACGATTTAGGAATTGAACCGGATGCACAAGTACTTTTGACCCTAAGCAGAATTGCTGGAGAAAAGAAAATTAACCGGATATTGAATGTTTTGCCGGAAATTGTAGATGAATTTCCAAAAGCATGTTTAGTAATTGCAGGCGACGGTCCTGATTTAGAAGTCCTACAAGAGCAGGTTGAGCGTTTGACACTAGAAGATAATGTCATTTTTGCAGGAGATGTTCCTCATGAAGATGTTGGTTCATTCTACAAAATGGCAGACTTATTTGTTTCTGCTAGTGATACTGAAACACAAGGACTAACTTATATTGAAGCTCTTGCTTCGGGCACTAGGTGTGTTGTTTATGACACTGATTACACTGAACGGGTATTTGATGATAAATGTTTTGGTGAAGTTTTCACACGACCAAGTGAGATGCGTGATGAAATTTTAGATTACTTAAGAGAAGGTCCAAGCGAAATTCCAGCTGATAAGCTAGCTAAAAAGCTAGATCAAATTTCCGCTAAACGTTTTGGTAGTGATGTTCATCAATTTTATGAAGAGGTAATTGAAAATTACCAAGAGGATCTCGAAGAAGAGGATACCAATGATTAGAATCAATATGTTTTCGCAAGCTGATTCAGTTAAAGGCCAGGGAGTCGGTTCTGCTTACAATGAATTAATTAGCTTATTAAGAACGCATTTAGTAGAAGAATTTTATGTTACGAATAATAAGTATGGTCGAAGTGATTTAACGCACTATCATACAATTAACCCAACTTATTATGCTAATAGTTTTTCTCCAGCACGTGGGCGAAAAATTGGTTATGTTCACTTTCTACCTGAAACACTTGAAGGCTCAATCAAGTTACCCGCTCCAGCTAAAAAAGTCTTTTATAATTACGTAATAGACTTCTATAAGAGAATGGACCAAATCGTTGTCGTTAATCCTATTTTTATTGATAAATTAGTTAAGTATGGCATTAGACGCGAAAAGGTAAAATATATTCCTAACTTCGTTTCAAAAGAAGAGTTTTATCCTGAACAACAGGCTGAAAAAAATGCCTTTCGAAATCAATTGGGAATTCCATTAGATAAATTTGTTGTTTTTGGTGACGGTCAAGTTCAAGCTAGAAAAGGTGTTGATGACTTTGCAAAGATGGCTGAAGCGAATCCGGAAATTCAGTTCATCTGGGCTGGTGGCTTTTCTTTTGGAAAAATTACGGATGGTTACGATCACTTTAAAGAGCTAGTCGATAATCCGCCACAAAACCTGATTTTTACAGGAATAATTGACCGGCAAAAATTAGTTGATTATTTAAATATTGCAGATTTATTCGTTTTACCATCTTTTGATGAACTATTTCCGATGTCAGTTCTTGAAGCTTTTAGCTGTGGTACGCCAGTGCTACTGAGAGATCTTGATTTATATAAAGCAATTATCGATGGCTACTACATGAAGGGCGAAAACTTTGAGGAAATGAATGAGCAACTGCATCGAGTAGCGTATGATAAGACATTGCTAAATAAGTACGCTAACTTATCAAATATGGCCAGTGAAAAATATTCAGAAGATAATTTAGCCAAGATTTGGAATGATTTTTATCATGAGCAATATGAAATTGGCAGAAGACTAGGACAAATTCACTAATGAATAAGAAACATTTATGGGGCATTGCCATTGTTTTACTAATCAGCTGCGGTGTATTGTACGTTGATCTTAAGGATACTCCAGTTACGCAGCTGGCTAATGCAGCTCATGGAATCAATTATGGTGCGTTAATTTTAGTATTTGCATTGATGATACTTTCCTATGTGTTCGAAGCAAGCATCTTAGCAGTTTTAGCTCATCGCAAAGACGAACCAAAACGTTCAAAATGGTCCTTTTTTCGAATTCCTATCATTCAGGCACTGTTCAATGCTATTACGCCAATGTCAACTGGCGGACAGCCTTCTCAGCTTGCAGCAATGGTCCAAATGGGAATTGAGGGTGGCCGAGCAACATCGCTTCTTTTAATGAAGTTCATTATTTATCAAATCGTGGTTTTTCTCGCTTATGTGGTAACAATAATCACTGGCTTTAAGATGGTTGCAACAAAGTTTGCTGGTCTGGCATTCTTTATTGGAATTGGCTTCTTAATTCATGTGAGCTCGATTGTCTTTTTATTAGCTATTTTATTTGCCTATAACTGGACCAAAAAAGCTGCCAATTGGATAATGGACTTATTAGCAAAGTTTATTTCAACAGATCGCGTTGAAGTATGGCGAAAGAATACAGTTGATAAAATTGATACTTTCTATACTGAAAGTCAAAAACTCAAGCGCGAGAAAAAGAAATTGTTTCTTAGTGGGCTTTTGACTATTTTACAGCTTTTGTGTTTTTACTCAGTTCCTTACATGGTATTAGTTACCTTAGGTGTGCCTGCAAGTTGGGCAAGTGTAACGCAAATGAACATTATGATTATCATGTTTATGGCAATTATTCCAATTCCTGGAGCTTCTGGTGGAGCTGAATACAGCTTCCAGACTTTGTTTGCGACTTTTGTTTCTTCAAAAGGAGCGCTAGTTTTGGGGATGTTCTTATGGCGGTTTGTAACCTACTTTTTAGGAATGATTCTGGGAATTTTTGGTTGGATTTTTAAGCCGAAAAAAATTACTAATACACCAAATGATTAATTTTTACTAAAACCACTATGCATAATTGGCCTAAAGGGTACTATATTATCATAGTGAGAGGAGAATGGAATGACACGGATTAAGTCTTTCTTTCAATGGTTAGTTACTAATAAGCTAGGTTTTTTCACCATTGTCTTGATAACGTTTTGGCTAAAAACGTATTTGATTTATTTAACTAAATTCAATCTCGGTGCAGTCGGAGCGATGCAAAACTTTCTTTTGTTCATTAACCCACTGCCTGCTGCACTATTGCTACTAGGGATAGGTCTTTTCTTCAAAGGACGAAAATCGTATTGGATTATTATTGCAATTGATCTAATCCTTAGTACATGGCTATTTGCGAATATTTTATATTACCGTGAATTTTCCAATTTTTTGTCACTTTCAATTATTAAGACGTCTGGTTCAACTGCAGATAATCTAGGTAAAAGTATTGTTGGCATAACAAAAATAAGTGATTTTTTAACTTTTCTTGATGTAGCAGTCATTATAGGTTTGATGGCAAGTAAAGTTATCAAATACGATTTAAGGCCTTTAAAACTGAAATTTAATCTTTTACTTGAAGGATTAGCCGTGGCTTTAATCGGCGTTAATCTGATGATGGCGCAAAAAGATCGCTCAGGGCTTTTGACTAGAACGTTTGATAACAGCTATATTGTTAAGTATCTAGGGATGAATCAATATGCTGTGTATGATGCCTTTAAAACAGCACAGACAAGTGAACAGATGGCCAAGGCAAATGTTTCTGATTTGAGTTCTGTTAAAAAGTACTTGAAGGTTAATTATGTTAAACCTAATCCTGAATATACCGGTGTAGCTAAAGGTAAAAACGTAATTGTAATTCACTTGGAGAGTTTCCAACAGTTTTTGATTGGCTATAAATGGAAGGGTAAGGAAGTAACACCTAACCTAAATAAGCTGTATCATTCGAAGAATACTTTGAGTTTCTCCAATTTCTATAACCAGGTTGGTCAAGGTAAGACTTCTGACGCTGAAATGATGCTAGAGAACTCTTTATATGGGCTGCAATCAGGTTCAGCAATGTCGAGTTATGGTACTTCAAACACATTTGAAAGTGCACCAGCAATTTTAAATCAAGCTGGAGGCTATACTACTGCTGTAATGCACGGTGGTGCAGGATCATTTTGGAATCGAAATAATGCCTATAAGCAATTCGGCTACCATTACTTTATGCCACTGTCTTATTACGAGAACAAGCCAAAGTACTATATTGGTTACGGTCTAAAGGATAAAATCTTTTTATCGCAATCAATCAAGTATATTGAGCGTTTGCCTCAACCGTTTTATCTTAAGTTAATTACTGTCACTAATCATTATCCATATGATTTGGATAAAAAGAATCAGTCAATTGATCCAACTGACACTGGGGATGAAACTGTTGACGGTTATGTTCAAACGGCGCATTATCTGGATCAGGCAATTGGTGAATTTTTACAATGGATGAAGAAAACTGGTCTTGATAAGAAAACAATACTTGTTCTTTATGGTGACCACTACGGTATTTCTGGAAATCACCATAAGGCCAGTGCCGAATTACTTAAGCAAGACGAGTTCACCAATTTTGACAATTTGAAGTTTCAACGAGTACCTTTAATGTTCCATATGAAGGGACTAAAAGGTGGCATAAAGGACACATATGGCGGCGAAATAGATGTTTTGCCAACGTTGTTAAACTTGCTTGGCATTAACGACAAGGACACTATTCAATTCGGGCACGATTTGCTTAGCTCAAAGGCGCCGCAGATTGTTGCCCAGCGTAATGGTGACTTTATTACGCCTGAATATGCTAAGGTGGGCGGTACCTATTACTACACCAAAACCGGTGAAGAGATTGAGAAACCAGACAAAAAGCTTAAGACTAAGCTGGTAGCAATTTCAAATAAGGTAACTACTCAATTGTCATTGTCTGATCGTGTCATTGCGGGTGATTTGCTACGTTTTTATAAGCCTAAAGGCTTCAAAAAAGTAAATCCACATGATTATGACTATAATGAAAAAAAGGCGCTTAAACAGCTATACTCTTCTAAAACTAAAACATCTTTGTGGTATCAAAATCACAAGAAAACAACTCAGAAGCAGTTCAAAACTGATGCGCCAGAGTTAGAAAAATAAAAGCTCGAAATAAAACATATTTTGTGCTAAAATTTATCAGTAATCGTATCTGTATATTGGAGGCAGCGTATTGTACAATTTATTTATGACGCTACTAATTATTGTTTCAATTTTAATTATCATTGCAACAATGATGCAGCCGCAGAAGCAACAAGATGCATTAAATGCCTTATCCGGCGGTGCAGTATTTAGTGGTCAAACGAAGAAACGTGGTTTTGAAGCATTTATGGAGAAAGTGACATCAGTATTACTAGCTCTCTTTTTCATTTTTGCTATTGTATTAGCTTATTTGTCTTCAAAATAGTAATGGTTCCTCCCGATCAAACGATGGGAGGATTTTTTTTATCTTTTTATCAAAGAATGGAGCTTAAGTGAATGGCACAGAACGAAAAAATTCTCGCTAATGTTTTAGAGATCTTTCGCCGCAACCCTAAAAAACAATATCAAGTAGAACAGATTGATCGGATGCTTAAACGAGACCGTTTAGGTAACTTTTCTGATATCGTCAAGGCTCTGTCATTTCTTGAGCAAGAAAAGAAACTTATCACGGATGGTAACGGACATTATCAACTGGCTCAAGAAAATACAATAGTCGACGGAATTTTTAAGTCTAATAGCAAAGGTTTTGGCTTTGTTAGGGTTGAAGATGAAGAGACTGATGATATTTTTGTTGCCAAAGATTATACTGCCTACGCAGTTGATGGCGATCAGGTCCGCGTGAAAATTACCGCTGGTGGCAATCCTTGGAATGGAAAAGGTCCAGAAGGACAAGTTCAGGAAATTGTTGAACGTAATTTAACGTCACTAGTTGGTGAATTCCACCCAATGACGGATGAACAAGTCAAGACAAGTCACTTTATCGGTTACGTATTAAGTACGAACAAAAAATTAGCAAATTACCGTGTTTACATTGGTGAAAACGGGCTTAAACCGCAAAAAGGTGATATGGTCAAGGTTTCAATTAGCAATTATCCTGACCAAGACAATCCTGACTCAATGACCGGTGTGGTAATTCAGGTCATTGGTAACAAGAGTTTGCCTGGCGTTGACATAATGGCAATTGTGTCAGCTCATGATGTTAAAACTGAATGGAATGAGGATGCGTTAGAGCAATCAAACAATATTCCTGATCATGTTACACCAGAGGATATGGCTAATCGCGAAGATATTCGTGACCAACCAACTGTTACTATCGATGGGGACGATTCTAAGGACTTTGACGATGCTGTTGTTTTATGGCAACTGCCAAACGGAAATTATCATTTGGGTGTTCATATTGCTGATGTTGCGCATTATGTTAAAGAGAATACCCCACTGGATAAAGAAGCATATACACGTGGTAATAGTACTTACCTAGTTGATCGCGTGATTCCGATGTTGCCGTTTAGACTTTCAAATGGTATTTGCTCATTAAATGAGGGTGTTGATCGTTTAGTACTTTCGTGTGAGATGGAATTAACCCCTGAAGGTGATCGAGTTAGTTACGATATTCATCCGTCAGTCATGCGCTCACATGGCCGTTTGACGTATAATAATGTTAACAAGGTGTTAGACCCTGACAATAATGATGAATTGGAAGAAAAGTACGTTGAGTTAGCGCCAATGTTAAAAGAAATGGCTGAATTGCATAACGCACTCTATAAAAAGCGTCATCAACGTGGTGCAATTGACTTTGAAGAGCCAGAAGCAAAAATCATTGTAGACGATCAAGGCAAACCAACCGATATCGTCTTGCATGATCGTGGTACAGCAGAAAAAATGATTGAATCTTTCATGTTGCTTGCTAACGAGACAGTTGCTGAAGCCTTCTATAAAAAGCATGTGCCATTTCTCTACCGTGTGCACGAAACTCCGGACGGCGAAAGAATTAAGAGCTTCTTCGAATTTTGTAGCGCATTCGGTCTAAATATTACTGCAGATCCAAACCATGTTAAGCCACTCGATTTACAAAAGGTGGTATCAAAAACTACAGGCACTCCCGAAGAAGCCGTTGTGCAAATGATGATGTTGCGTAGCTTAAAGCAAGCTCATTATTCGGAAGAGCCGCTAGGACACTTTGGTATTGCGGCTAAATTCTATACGCACTTTACTTCTCCAATCAGAAGATATTCTGACTTAATGGTGCACCGAATGATTCATGCATACGCTGAAGAAGGAACTGATAAGGAAGTCAGAGATCACTTTGCAAATTGCTTGCCTGAAGTTGCAGAACAAACTTCAACCCAGGAACGTGTCTCAATTGATACTGAGCGCGAAACTAATGATCTGAAGATGACTGAGTATATGGCTGATCAAGTGGGTCAACATTTTGACGCAGTTGTCTCTTCTGTGACTAGCTTTGGGATGTTCATTCAATTACCTAACACTGTTGAAGGTTTAATTCATATTTCTAACTTAACTGATGATTTTTACAGTTTTAATGAAAAGAGTATGACATTAACTGGTCGCGGGACACATAAGCAGTATCATGTTGGGATGCCAATCAAGGTGACGCTAACTAATGCAAATATTGAGCAGCATCAGCTAGACTTTGAAATTTATGACCCTAACGCACCTAAAAAGGCACATCACGATCGGGGTAACAACAATCGTCGTCGTGGGAGCCGTGGCTTTCACAACGACCACGGTCGCCGCAATAATGATAGAAATCGTAGCAATTTTCGGAAAAATGGTAATCATCCACATATAAGTAAATATAATCATTAGGACGGAAAATTGAAAAAAGAAAAGCAAGAAAATTTAATTGCTCAAAACAAAAAAGCGCATCATGACTATTTCGTTAAAGAGACATACGAAGCTGGTATTGCATTAACGGGTACAGAAATCAAATCAGTACGTGCCAGACGAATAAATCTTCGCGATGGTTATGTCCAAATTATTAATGGCTCTGCTTATCTAGAAAATGTTCACATTAGTGAATACAAAGAAGGTAATCGTTATAATCATGAGCCACTACGCAGAAGGCAGTTACTTTTACACAAAAAAGAAATTGTACGCTTGGCTAAAGAACAAGCAGAGCGTGGTATTGCAATAATTCCGCTCAAAGTCTATCTTAAACATGGCTTTGCCAAGGTTCTTATTGGCGTGGGCCAGGGAAAGAAAAAGTATGACAAACGTGAGACTATCAAGAAGCGTGACCAGGAACGTGAATTACGTCGACAATACAAATTTTAGAAAAACAGTTTAATTGGGTAATCAATTAAACTGCTTTTTTTGTAAAAGAACTTATTTTTAGTATATAAATGGTTGCTGCTAAAAACTTGGTCTTTTATAATCAAACGCATAAGTATACATGAACATTTATTATAGATTTAAATAATAATAGTTAACTGTTATTTAATAAAAACAAACCTTAATTTTTTTATGATATCTTTCTTGTTAAGCATTGCATTATGTATGGATATTTATTATATTATTAGTATGGATAAGAGTTATTTATGACGCAATAATAACTGAATATAGTGAAATTATGCAAAAAGCGCTGCATTTGTTGTGTTTTTTTTATTTTTATGATTAATTTTGTTATTTAAAGGTATAATTGTCTGACTAAATGAACTTTGTTCGTATGCTAAGTATAGAGTAAAGTATGTAAGGAATTGAATTGTAATGGAATTTAATGATGTATATGACCAGGAACGAGTAACTCGTAAATTTACTAACAGAAAAGTCAATGAAAAATTACTTGCTAAAATTATTAAGAAAGCACAGCAATCCCCTTCATTACTTAATTCACAGCCGTGGAAGGCATATGTTCTAACAGGTGAACCACTTAGTTGCTTAAAAGAAGAGGTTAAAAAGCAAATAGATGAAGGTGTAGAGCCTCATGAAGATTTTGCTAAAATATTAGCACTTAATTGGGATCCATATCCTAGTCAAAATTTGGCTGTGGTTGGTGCTTCTCAGCCTTATTTTTTTCACAATAAGATGGATTTATTTAAAAATTCAAATGATACAATGTTCAATGCTCAAGATGTTGTTTTTCTAACAATTCCAAAAGCTTCACCAGCGTGGTCAGTGTTTGACTTGGGCATTTTTTCTCAAAGCATTATGCTTTTAGCAGTTGATGAAGGCTTGGCTGTTATGCCGGCTCATTCAATGGTTTCATTTCCCGAATTAGTTCGGAAATATGCAGAAATTCCTAACAATGAAATTGTAGGAATGGCTATCGGTTTAGGATATAAAGATAAAACAGCCGAGGTCAATGATCCAAAGTTTATTCCAGATCGTTTACCATTTGAAAAGATTTATAAACTCGTAAAATAAATCTTCTTTTTATAAAAATAAAGTGCTATTAATGCTAAGATATATATCAAAGGATTTTTTAAAAGGTGATATAAATTTTGAGTACAACCCAAATAGTTACTAATTTAATAGCAACTTTAGTAATTTTTGTCTTTGCAGCTTTTTTTGTTGCTGCAGAATTTGCTTTAGTCCAAACAAGATCAAGTCAGCTTGAAGACATGTTGAGTAATAATGTGGGAAGCAAGCGTAAAGTTAAGCGTGCTTTGCATATGACTCACAACTTAAATGAATATCTATCAACAACGCAGGTGGGAACTACACTTGTCGGTGTTGTTTTAGGTTGGTTTTCAGCTGACACGTTTGCGGCTTTATTTTTTAGATTATTTAATTTAACCCAATTAAATCATTCTCTTGTGCGTTCTATCAGTGCACTTTTAGGAGTGATTTTCTTGACGTATTTAGAAGTGGTGGTAACAGAGATTGTTCCCAAGAATATCGCAATTGATATGCCAGTAAAAATCTTACTAGCAATTTGTACACCACTTCAGCTTTTCCATACACTGGTTTATCCATTCGTCTGGCTGCTTAATACCAGCTCTAATGGACTGTTAAAACTGCTTGGCTTTGATCAGGCTGATGAAGAAAATCAAGTTTATTCGCAATCAGAAATTATCAAGCTTTCTCGTAAAGCCGTTCATGGCGGTGCGCTTGATAAGAACGATTTGACTTACATGCAACGCGCTTTTGAGTTAAATGATAAAGTCGCCAAAGACATTATGACTGACCGAACAAGGCTAGTTGTTATTAACTCGAAAGACACAATTAAGCAAGCGCTAAAAATGTATCTTGATGAAGGCTCTAGCCGAATTCCAGTTGTTCGTGATAATGATAAAGACGAAGTGGTTGGCTATATCTATGCCTTCGACGTGGTCCAGCAAAGTCAAATTGATGAAAATGTTCCAGTTACGCGGATTATTAGGACGATGATTACTGTTCCTGAATCAATGCCGATTCAAGACATTTTGCATCTGATGATCAAGAAGCACACACCAATTGTGCTGATTGTGGATGAATACGGTGGAACTAGCGGAATTGTAACTGATAAAGATATTTATGAAGAGTTATTTGGAACGGTTAAAGATGAAATTGATGATGTTTCAGATGACTACATTATCAAGGATAAGCATGATAATATTCATGTTTCCGGCAAGACTACGTTATACGATTTTGCGCGATATTTCCACAAGGATTTAAAGAGTTTTCAGAACAGCGACATCATCACTATAGGTGGATATATGATGGAGCATTATCCTGATTTGAAGAAGAATGAAACTGTTGAATTAGAAAACTTTGAATTTAAACTTGAGAGTATTGAGCAAGGTTTTATGCGCTGGTTTGTGGTTAAGCAGTTAGATAAAAAGCAAAAGTCAGAAGAAAAACAAGAATAAAAAGAAAAGGACTTATCTCTTAAAAGATAAGTCCTTTTTAAGTGCTAAAAATAATTATTTTTGAGCTAATTTGATAACCTCAGGCTTTAAAACACCAATGTAACTCAGGTTACGGTAAAAGCTCATAAAATCGAGACCATAGCCGACTACAAACTCATTACCAACCTTGGAACCATAATATTCAATTTCAATATCATTTTTACGGTTAGCTTCTTTATTTAGTAGAACACAGCATTTTACGCTTTTAGCACCACGCTTTTTGAGTAAGTCCTTCATAAATTTTAAAGTTAATCCTGTATCAACAATATCTTCAACAATTAAGACATCGCGATCTTTTACATCAGTTGCTAAGTCAGAAACAATCTCAACTTTGCCTGAAGACTCAAGCCCATCACCATAACTTGAAACATCCATAAAATCGATTTGCTCTTTTACATCCATTTCACGAACCAGATCAGTTAAAAAGAAAATTGCACCTTTAAGTGCTCCAACAATTAATGGATTCTTTCCAGCATAATCTTCAGTTAGTTGTTGACCTAGTCTTACACACATTTGATGAATATCATCTTCAGAAAATAGTTTGTGATCAATAATATTATCAATATTGTCGTTTTTCGGCATTTATCTACCCTTCACTTAAATAAACTCAAAATTACTTGATAAAACCGATTATATCATTTTTCATATAAAAAAGTACCGTAAATTAGACTTTTTCACAGTTTATTGCCTATTTTACGTACAAAAAGTTAAATTAAATGAAAAATAGTAAGATTATTATAAATGCTTTTTAATTTAATGGTTATGGGCTAACAGTTTTTGCTACAATGGAAGAAGTAATTAGATCAAGCGAAAGGTATTAAAAGTATGAAAAAAGAGCAAGAAATCAAAATGCTAAAGGCTTTTTCAGATGCCAATTCAACTTCTGGCTTTGAAGAAGAGTTTGTAAAATTATTTACTGAAACTGTTAAAGACATTGCCGATGTTAAAGTGGATGGAATGTTGAACGTATATGCTTCAAAAAAGGAGAATCAACCAGATCGTCCAGTTATTCAGCTTGATGCACACTCAGATTCGGTTGGCTTTATCACTCAGGCTGTTCGACCAAACGGAATGATTAAGTTTGTCCCACTTGGTGGTTGGGTAAAATATAATATTCCAGCTTTGCGGGTTAAAATTTTAAATCGTGCTGGTGAATATGTTCCTGGCGTTGTTGCAACTAAGCCGCCTCACTTTATGACTGAAGAAGAACGTAATAATGTTCCCGATGTTGCAGACATGTCGATTGATGTTGGCTCAAGTTCACGTGAAGAAACGATTAATGATTATCAAATTGATACAGGCTGCCCAATCTTTGTCGATGTAAAATGCGAGTACAATGAAAAAACTGGTCTTTTCTTTGGTAAAGATTTTGACGATCGTTTTGGTGCTGCTGCAATGGCTGATGTACTTGACAATTTAAATGGTGAGCAAGTTGACTTTAACGTAGTTGCTGCCTTATCTAGTCAAGAAGAGGTTGGTTTAAGAGGGGCATATGTTACTGCTAAGGCTGTTAAGCCTGACTTGGCAATCGTTCTTGAATCATGTCCCGCTGATGATACCTTTACTCCAGAATGGTTATCTCAAACTGGATTAAAACGTGGGCCAATGCTTCGTGACATGGATACATCGTTTTTACCTAATCCTAAATTCCAACAATATGCCTGTGATATAGCTGATAAAAACAATATTCCTTACACTCGTTCAGTTCGTACTGGTGGTGGACAAGATGGTGCAGCAATTTACTACGAAAATGGTGCACCAACAATTGTTATTGGAATTCCTGTACGTTATGAGCACTCACCATATTGCTTTAGTGCATATCAGGACTTCAAGGCATCAGTTGATTTAACTGTTGCTATTATCCGTGATTTAACCAAAGAGAAATTAGCTAGTTTTAGTCAATTTTAAATTCAAGGTTGATTACTAATCTTTTAAGTCAAGCATACTTGGCTATGTTATAATAGAAAAAATAAAGTCACTAGGGGTGCCACATTTAGCTGAGAAATACCCTCTGAACCTGAACGGGATAATACCTGCGCTAGGGAAGTGTTGAAATAGATTTTTCATGTACTCCTAATGACTGGTGAAGTTTGTTAGGAGTATTTTTATGTTTACAAGATCTTCAAAGTGGAATGTCAAATCGATTATTTTACTTGCGTTAATTGGAATTATTTTAGGGGTAATTTACACCTATGGGTTTAACTGGGCGTTTAACCTGGTAAAAATGATGTTATTGCCAACAGGCTACGCACCAGTGACTGATGCAGTCTTTTCTGGCCTCTGGTTACTTGCAGGACCCCTTGCAATGTACTTTGTACCTACAGCAGGCTCTGGCGTTGTTGGTGAAACTTTGGCTGCAATTGTGGAAATGGTGATTGGTGGTCAATGGGGCGCTACAACGGTCCTTTCTGGACTAATTCAAGGCGCTACTAATGAAATTGGCTTTTTCCCTAAAAAAGAAAGATATCAAAAGTTTTCTTGGCAAAGTGTTTTAACGGGTGCCTTTTTTGCAGGGCTAGGTAGTTTTATACCAACATACTTTTTATATGGCTGGAGTAAATTCAGCGTTAAACTGCAAATTATTATGTTTGTGACAATGCTGCTATCGGCGCTGCTTTTTGATGGGGTATTGATTAAACTAATTACCAACTTATTTGATAGAGCACTAAAGCCTAAGATTGACTAAATAAGGTAAACGCTAATAATAATTAGCGTTTTTTAATGCTACAAAAGCCATGGACTAAATTGTGAAGAAAAATTATAATTAATGCTTATATGAGTAAGTAGAGTGCAAAGATACTATAAGGAGAATTATGGCAGAGAATATCACAAATTGGCGTTCATTAGGTGGCTATGTTGGTGCCGAAGGTAAAAAGGTTAAAGAGGAGATGCTTTTTCGTTGCGGTCAGTTATTTGATTTAACCGACGAGCAAAAAGATTTGGTTCAAAATCATTATCAACTTAAGAGACTTGTTGATTTACGTGGTGATGATGAACGAAAAGAATACCCAGACTATGTTTGGCCAGGTCTTGATTATGTGATTTTAGATGTTTTAAAAGATTCAGGTACAAATCAGGCAAGTGTAGATGAAATTGTTTCGGCTAACAGTCATGTGGAATCTGATATGCTCAAGACATACGAAGAGCTAGCCTTATCAAATTCTGCACGTGAAGGTTACCATCAATTTCTGATGGACCTAATTAATGATCCTGTACCAGTTGCATTTCATTGTTTTGCTGGGAAAGACAGGACTGGTGTTGCAGCAGCATTAATCTTGAAGAGTTTGGATGTTAGCGAAGACCAAATTTTTGAAGATTACTTGAAAACAATTGAGGCTCGTAAAGAAGCAAATCAAGAAATTTTGGACTATTTAAAAGACAAAATGGATCCTAAGAATATCAAAGATGTTGCGATTGCCTTAACGGTTGAACGTCAGTATTTGGAACGTTACTTTGAAACTGTCCAAAAGAACTATGGCGACTTTGACCGCTACTTTGTGGAAGGTCTTGACTTGCCAGCTGATTTTAAGGAGCAGATGCAAAACATTTACTTAGTTTAGTTTTTTGCCTGTGATAAATAGTATTTGAAGAAAAGAGAAAAAATGAATCGCGAAGATTATATCAAGAATTTAAACCTTGAACCCCACCAAGAGGGTGGCTGGTTTCGCCAAATTTATACTAGTGACGAGCAGTTTTACGCTGAAGATAGTAAAGGTGATCGCTATTACTACACTTCAATTTATTTCTTACTAGATGATACCAGTTGCTCTCATTTTCACCGTTTAAATCACGATGAACTGTGGTATTACCATGATGGGGAACCAATCACCATCCACTGTATTTCACCCGAAGGAGAGTATCAAGCTGTTAGACTAGGTAAGGATGTTACCAAGGGTGAAGTGATGCAATTTAAAGTACCTAAAGAAACGATTTTTGCTTCTGAAGTAACTAAACCTGACAGTTTTTGCTTAGTTAGCTGTGTTGTTTCACCAGGTTTTGATTATCATGACTTTGAGATGCTTAAGAGAAAAGAATTGTTAACGCAGTATCCAAAATATACCGAAGTAATCGAACGTCTAGCAATTGACTAAAAAAAAAGACCAAGTTCTAATGAACTTGGTCTTTTTATGTTGAGATAATTATTTAGCGTTTTGACTTAAGACAGAATGGACCTTGGTAGTCAGCATGTCAATTGCAACGTTATTTTCGCCACCCTCAGGGATGATAATATCCGCATAGCGTTTGGTTGGCTCAATAAATTGGTGGTACATTGGCTTAACAGTATCAAGGTATTGTTCAATTACCGAATCAATTGAACGACCACGTTCCTTAATATCGCGCTCTAAACGCCTAATAAAACGAATGTCGTCGTCAGTATCAACATATACTTTAATATCCATTAAGTCACGGATTTCCTTGCTAGCTAATACAAGAATACCTTCCAAAATGATAATATCAACAGGTTCCGTATGGATTGTTTTCTTGCTTCTTGTATGTTCCTTAAAATCATAAACAGGCATCTCAATTGGTTGATGCTTTAACAAACAACCAATTTGCTCTTCTAGAAGGGGAACATCAAAGGCATCGGGATGATCATAATTAATGTTCTGTCTGATATCCATTGGGATGCCTGTGTTGTCTTTGTAGTAGGAATCTTGCGTCATAATCAAGACATGTTCATTTTCTTGCATTTGATCAACAATTTTATGGGCAATTGTTGTTTTTCCACTACCAGAACCACCAGTAATTCCAATCACAACAGGTTTTTCAAGTTTAGACATAGAGCTACTCCTTTTTTATCAATAAACATTTTACTTTACTTTTCCTTGAATTACCAATACTTAGGGGAAAAAGAAAGGTTCTACGTGAGTTTTTAAAATTTATTACAACTTAATAAGTCTAAAAAATAAAAGACTTGATAAATTAAACTAATCGTTTTTTGTGTTCAGGAAGAATAAAATAGTATTTGGTAGAAAATATGAATAATGGTAAACTTCAACCTAATAAAAGATTCAGTATTTTTATTGCGCAGCAGGAGAAGTAATGTGGAGGGCCTCTAAATGAAAATAATTGATTTAAAGAAGTATTTAACACCATTTGAATTTCAAGTAGTTGATAAAGATATTAGGGTAAAAATATATTCGGACACTACAATCGAGGCTTCTGGATTTTATAATTCCATTTTTAAAGGAGAAACTGGATCATTGAGGAAAAGACTTTTTACAATTATTGAAAATGGAAAAATAGTTTCTGTAATTACTTCAATAATCCCACAAAAGTTCATTAGCAATCCACGTATTGATGATATTGAAGAGGAAACAGACAAAATACAAAAAAGTACAGAAATTTATAATGATATTATGCTTACTTGGCCCAGTAATGACGAAGAAAAATTGTTTTTAAGCAATCAAACGCAAGAAAAGTTTCAAGTTATCTTACGAAAGGCTCTTTTTGTTAATGCGAATAATGACATAATTAGGTATGAGGAAGATGCGATGTTACCTGATGTTTTTTGTTTGCAAAAGGGGTAGCTATGAGTTCATTTTTATATCAAGAAGCCAAGAAAAAAATATTGGACATAATTGCCAGCGGCGAGTTTAAACCAAACTCTAAAATTTGGAATGAACGAGTTTTTGCCCAGAAATTAGGCTACACACGTTCAACTATAAAAAATGCAATTAATTCATTAGTTGAAGATAATATTTTAGAAAAAAGAAGGGGAGATGGAACGTATCTAGTGAATGAGAATGTAAATAACTCATTTGAAATAGGAGATGATTCCCCGAATTCATTTACACAGCTTGTTAAAATTAATCGCCAAGAAGTGGTCAATAGAGTAGAGTCGTTTAAATTAATCTATGATAATAAAGATTTAGCTATTATTTTTGATGATAAATATAGCGACTTTTATGAACTAATTAGAACACGCATAGTAGACAATACTGTTGTGGCCGTTCAGAAATCGTATATTCCTTTTAGTTTGTTTGAAGATGCACACCGATATGATTTTAGTAATATGTCTTTATACGATTATATGGACTTTAAGAATCATAAACCGACAAAATTTGAGACTAGAATTGAAGCTCGGCCAATTAGTGACAATCAGTTTGTAGAGGATACAATTAAGTTAGATAAATCTAAATACGCCTATTTATTATTCTTGGAGTATCGCGGTTTTTCAGATAAAAAAGAGATGGTTGAATACACAAAGTCATGGTATAACCCCGATTTTATTAGCTATAAAATAAAAGTAAAAAGATAAATTGGTCTTAAAATTGGTTGCAAAAAAGGAACTACTTTAGAAAGCGGTTCCTTTTTCTATTGCCTAAAATAATATTAAGTACTAAATTAAAGTTATGAAGAAAAGAAGGGAGGAAAGTCGCATGGAAATAGTATTAGCAAGCCATTCCACTTTAGCTCGTGGAATGTATGATACTGCTTCACTTATTATGGGAAAGTCAAAAAACCTGCACTACATAACTGCATATTTAGATGATAGTGTTAACTTTTGCGACCAATTGAAAGAAACAACTGATGAGATTTCAAATCAAAAAATTGTTTTTGTTACTGATGTTGTGGGTGGTTCTGTTAATAATGAGCTTACCAAATTTGTTGCTGAAAAACCAAATTGGTTTCTTGTTTCTGGTATGAATTTGCCTTTTGTATTAGAACTGCTTAATTATTCAATTGCTTATCCAGATGACGATTTGGAAGAAATTAAAGCTAAGTTAGCTTCTTTAGTTGAAACAGGTAGAGAAGGATTACAGCTAGTTGAATTAAAAGATCAAAATGAAGAAGAAGATTTTTAATTTGAAAGGGGATTATAAATTATGATTGCGATGACGAGGATTGATTATCGGTTATTACACGGACAGGTTGCTTTCGCATGGACCAATAACCTATCGGCTAATGCAGTTTTAATTGCAAATGATGAGGTTGCAGGAGATAGTTTTCGTAAAAAGACATTTCAATTGGCTAAACCAGAGAATGCTAAGTTGATATTTAAAACAATAGAGGATTCTGCTAAAGCAATCGCAAGTGGCGTAACTGATAAATATCGTGTTTTTATCGTGGTTGAAACCATCAATGACGCGTACCGTTTGGCTAAACTTGTTCCTGAAATAAAATTAATTGACTTAGGATTATCGAGTGAAAAAGAGGGTTCAACTAACATTGCAAAGTCAGTTTATGTAACAAAGAAGGACATTGAACAACTTACTGAACTTGAAAATGATGGAGTAAAGGTTCTTGTAAAACAGGCGCCAGGCGATCCTGATACAGAATTTTCTTCACTGATTAATTAGGAGGAAGAAAAAAATGGTTTTACAAATTATTGGTATCTTTCTTGTTTCCTTAATTGCTAATATGCAAGATTTTCTTGGTTCATCTTTTATTGGACGACCAATTGTTACTTGTTTATTTATTGGCTTGATTTTTGGAAACGTCCAACAAGGATTAATTATTGGAGCAACACTTGAATTAGCCTTTCTAGGTTTAATGGGTGTTGGAGCTACCGTCCCTCCTGATGAAATAATCGGAGGAATTTTGGCAACAGCTTTAGCATTAAAAAATGGTTATGGAGTCAGTGTGGCTCTTACATTGGTTTTACCAATTGCAACCCTAGGGTTATTAATTAAAAATTTGCTTTATGTTGTTATCTTCCCTGCAATGGCACATAAAGCAGATGATTATGCGGACCAAGGTGAAGTGACTAAAGCAGGAAATATGCATATTTGGGCATCATTCACGAGAGTCATTATGATGGCACTAGTAACGACTATTTCGTTTGCTCTTGGTAGCAACTTAGTTGGTGCATTCGTTAAATTGATTCCGAAGTTTTTGATTGACGGTATAACTGTTGCTACGCAAATTTTGCCAGCCGTTGGTTTTGCAATGTTAATTAACATGACTTTCTCGAAAAAAGTTGCACCATTTTTCTTTATTGGATTTGTTTGTGCGGCATATTTGAAGCTAGACATGATTGCAGCATCAATTATTGGAGCTATCTTTGCGGGCATCATGTATCTGATTACTGAAGAAATTCATAACAGTAATGGTGGAAACTCAAATAGCGCTACGGAGGTGCAAGAAGATGACTTCTAATATTAAAGAGAATACTCAGGAAAAGAAACTCACCAAAAAAGACTTAAAAGGAATTTTTTGGCGTAGCATGCCAATGGAAGCATCATTTAATTATGAACGAATGATGAGTATGGGTTTTGCCTATACTATGACGGGAATTATTAATAAGCTTTACGACAAAAAAGAAGATAGAAAACAGGCAATTAAGCGGCATCTTGAATTTTTTAACTGTACTTCAGCCACATCACCATTTATTGCTGGTGTATTGGCCTCAATGGAAGAAAAAAATGCCAATGATCCAGAATTTGATCCTAGTTCAATTAACACAATGAAAACTGGATTAATGGGCCCTCTTTCAGGGATTGGTGATTCAATTTTCTGGGGTAGTCTAAGAATTATTGCGAGTGGTATCGGTGTTTCTCTTGCTCAAAAAGGAAGCATTTTGGGACCAATCTTGTTCATTCTAATTTATAACATTCCAAATTTATTAGTTAGATATTATGGCACAATGTGGGGTTACAAGTTAGGAACAACATTTGTAGACAAGATGGCATCTGGCTTGATGAATTCAATTACGTATGCCATTAATATTTTGGGAAATACTGTTATTGGCGCTATGGTGGCTTCAATGGTTGTTATTAATATCCCTGTTCAACTTAGTGGTGGTAAAAATCCCGAAACAATTCAGTCATTGCTTAACTCAATTATGCCCGATTTAATGCCTTTAGCAATTACCTTTTTCATTGCTTGGTTACTAAAGAAAAAGCATGTCAAGATGATGTGGATTTTGCTAGCAATCTTAGCTATTAGTATTTTGGGCACATTCTGTGGTTTCTTAAAGCCTTAATGGATTGAAAGGAAAAAATAAATGTATTTCGATAAAAATGAGTTTTTAACTAATTATAATTCTGCCGTGAAGGAACTTGATCACGTTGATGAAGTTCTAGCAAAATTAAGAAAAAAGGATATCAAAAATATTTTCTTTACTGGATGTGGAGGTTCATATACCAAGTTTGTTAACTTACGTCCGTTAATGTTTAAAAAATTGTCTATTCCTTTTGTTGTCACTACACCTGAAGAATTATGTGACCTATATCATGATGATATAACCAATGATAGTTTAATTTTAGCTGGTACAAAAACCGGTGAAACGACAGAGTTGGTTGAAGCAATTGAAAAAATCAGAAAAGATTTTCCTAAGTCAACGATTATTAGTTTTATCGGAGACGAAAACAGTACCTTAGAAAAAGAAGGTCTTATTGATGAGCGTATTAAATCGTTTGATACGGATGCAAATTTAATTGAATTAGGTTGGTTTTTAATTCACTTTGCACAAGAGACAGATAATAAAACAAATGAAAGCCAAAAACAGCAGCTTAAAGAAATGGCACAAAATGTAGCTGAAGGGATAGAAGCACTTGTTCCTGCTGCCTTAGATCACGTCAATAATACTGATATTGATCAGATGCAAATGTGGGTTGGTTCAGGAAATGTTTGGGGAGAAGTTTGCTGCTTTGCAAATTACTTAATGGAAGAAATTCAGCACATTAAAGCACAAGCAATTAACTCTGGTGAGTTTTTCCATGGACCTTTTGAAATTATTGATAATAATCAAAGTGTTAGTGTTGTTGTTAACAGTAATTCGAATCGCCAAGAAGACATGCGTGTAGTAAACTTTGTTAAACAATTTGCTAAAAATCCTTTGATCATTGATATGAAGGTTTTTAAACTAGATAAATTTGATAGTGACTTACAGGTGTTCATTGAAGCTTATGCTTTAAACCATTACTTTGACACGCTTTTCAACATGTATTCAATTAAAACAGGCAAATCTGCTAAAACAAGACGCTACTACCGTTTGCTTGAGTATTAAACCATAATCTTATTAAAAAAATGATTCAAAAGCCATATTTCGGTACTTGACCGAGATATGGCTTTTTTTTGCTAAAAATGAGCCATTATTTGCTGGAAGTGCTATCATAAAAGTATAAATAGATGTAGTACCACTCCTTAGAAAAAGACAGTGCAAGTCTAATAACTTTCAATTACTAATCTTTTACTAAAGATAAAGATACTTACTTAATTGAGGAGGACAGAATCATGCTTTTAACTTCTAGTTTGGCAACCTTATTAAAGGGCAATGTTACTGGTCGCTTAGTTGGAATTGTTTTAATTATCTTAGGTGTAGTTGAATTGCTTTTCAGCTTAAGATATAGCAAGGGTGTAATTAAAAATGGGACTAGCAATGGCTTCGCCCCAGCTTCGATGGCCTTTTCGTTATTCTTCGGGCTGATTTTATTAGTTGTGGGAATTTTCGTTGTTGTAACTACTTTTTAAGTAGTAAACCAATTTTTTATTAAAGACGAAAATAGGATTAAATATTATCTTTTTGATAGTAAGCGCTAACCTAAAAGTGTTATAATGTAATTAAATTACGGATACATTTTAGGAGGAAAAAATTATTATGGCAGAACAAACTATTATGCTGAATTGTAGTGCAGGAATGAGTACATCATTGCTAGTAACCAAGATGCAACAAGCTGCTAAAGATCAAGGAATTGATGCAAATATTTTTGCTTGCCCAGCTTCAGAAGCTACTCAACATATTGAGCAGGATCATCCAGATTGTATTTTACTTGGGCCACAAATTCGTTACATGGAAAGTGACTTCAAGAACAAAGTACAGGGTCAAGGTAAAGATGGAAAAGATATTCCTTTTGCCGTAATTGATATGCGCGCTTATGGTATGATGGATGGCGTAAAAGTTTTACAACAAGCAGAAGATTTAATTAACGGTTAAAACGGAGGAATACGATGGCAGAAAATATGACACCTGAACAAGAAGAACAAGCTACTTTAGAATCAGCAATGGGTTTAATTGCCAATGGTGGTAATGCAAAGAGTTTAGCTTTTGAAGCAATTCGTTTGGCTAAAACTGGTGACATTGAAGGTGCTAGAGCAAAATTAAAGGAATCAGATGAGTCATTAAATGAAGCTCACAATTCTCAAACTGGTATGCTTACCAAGGAAGCTCAGGGAGGCCATACTAAAGTCACCTTGTTAGTAGTTCACTCACAAGACCATTTAATGAATGCAATTACTTTCAGAGATTTAGCCGGTGAAATGGTTGACTTGTACGAAAAATTGTATGAAAACGGTACTTTGAAAAAATAAGATAACTAAAGAGTAAAACTTTTATATCTTCTAAAAACCAGATAACCTTTAAATAAGGTTATCTGGTTTTTATTTTAATTAAACAGTAATCGAGTTCTAAAAAATATTTTCCCTATTTTGTAAGATACAAAAAAGCGAAGTTAGTAAGAACTTCGCTTTTTGATTGATTTTTAAATTTACTAGTCTAAATCTTCACCATTTGAACTAATAACTTTTTTATACCAGTTAAAGGAATCTTTGCGTGAACGCTTCAATGTTCCTTCACCAGCATCATTTTTGTCAACATAGATAAAGCCGTAACGCTTGTCCATTTGTCCAGTTCCTGCAGAAACTAGGTCAATTGGTCCCCATGGAAGATAACCCATCAGGTCAACACCGTCAATTTCAACGGCTTTTTCCATTTCGGAAATATGCTTTCTCATATAATCAACACGGTAATCATCATGAATTGAGCCATCTTCTTCAACTTTATCATATGCACCCAAGCCATTTTCAACAATGAATAGTGGGATGTGGTAACGATCAGTTAAGTGGTTTAATGCAATTCTAAGTCCCTCTGGGTCAATTTCCCAGCCCCAGTCACTACGTTCCAAAGTTGGATTCTTAGCGATTGCTTTTGATAAATCGTTTAATTTATCAGGTTTAACCTTTTCGGCCGATACAGTAGTTGTCTGGTAATAGCTGAAGCCAACGTAATCGACTGTACCTTCTTTTAAAACAACACGATCTTCATCAGTGATGTCTGGACGGTAACCATTACGAGTAATGTATGCTTCAACTTCTTTTGGATATTCACCGAAAACATGAACATCTGAGAACCAGTCACGTCTTTGCTCAAACTTGTCAGCTAATAATACATCATCTGATGAAGGAGTTAGTGGACGAACTGGTGAGTAATTAATCATACAGCCAATTTGGAAATCAGGATTGATCTTATGTCCGATTTTGACAGCTAAGGCTGAAGCAACTAATTCATAATGAGCTGCTTGGTACATTGCTGCTTCTTTTTCTTGATCAGTCATACCATCAAGGATAAGTCCTGAGTTAGTAGCCATTAAGAAGTCTTCATTATAGGCTGCTTGATTATCAATTTCGTTAAAAGTCATCCAGTACTTAACGCTGTCTTTGTAACGGTTAAAGCAAACTGTTGCAAAGCGTACAAAGTAATCAATCAACTTGCGGTTAGTAAAGCCATGATATTTCTTTACTAAATTGTATGGGATTTCAAAGTGAGAAAGGGTGATAACCGGCTCGATGCCATAGTGATGGCAAGTAGCAAATAAATCATCATAGAACTTCAATCCTGCTTCATTTGGCTTTTCGTCGTCACCATTTGGAAAAATTCTTGTCCAAGCAATCGATGTTCTGAAAGCTTTGAAGCCCATTTCAGCCATTAGCTTAATATCTTCTTCGTAGTGGTGGTAAAAATCAATAGCACTGTGATTAGGATAGTTTTTACCTGGAATTACTCCATCTGTAATTTCACGAGGCTTAGTGGCTGAACCAACAGTCATAACATCGGCAACTGACATACCTTTGCCGTCAACGTCCCAAGCACCTTCTAATTGATGAGCAGCAACAGCGCCGCCCCATAAAAAGCCGTCTGGCATTTTTGCTGAGTACATTTAAATCTCCTTTTTAATATTTTTACTGATAGCGCTTAACAAATATATTTTAAACAAATAAGGTAATCCAATCAAGTTATTATAAATGTAATCATTTTTTATTTTTAGCGTTATAATAATACAGAATATATTGCATATCTAAGGAGAAAGTAATGGCAGATAATTCGCAACCAAAAACGGTTGAGCAAAAGAAACACGCAGATAGCATTAAATATCTCTATTTTAGTCGGTATTTAATGCTACGGTATAGTGTAGTTATATTCTTATTCGTGAATTTGTTTTGGTTTTTAATCCTAATTCAGTATCGGACATGGGTTGGTATTCTGTTATCAGGCCTAGTAACGCTTTTTTCGGCTGCAGCTGGAATTGAGCAGCTAACGAAGATGCATAATCGCAAACTTGACGTTCCAGTGACACGTTACTATTTTTGGACACAAATTGGTTTAAATTTGATTTTAGCAATATGTTTATTTGTGCCAATAAGGGTACAACTTTTTCCATTTGTTACCAATTCAGATTCGCTTTATTTGATGCTTGCCTTTCTGTTTGCAGGGATTATTCTTGCTTATTTTTGTGAAAGGAGAATTCACAATATTATAATAGGGAAAGATAAATATAAAAAATTAATTGAAACATATAAAAAGGAAAAATAGATATTTATTTTATTCATGAAAAGGCTTACAATAATATTAACTTAGTTAGGATACAAACTAAGAAATAGAGGGGAGTTTATATTATTATGGCAGAAACAACAAAAAAGCCGTTGAAGGATCGGTTTGCTGAAGTTGCCGGTAAATTTGCTGCTACAAGATTTGTTCGAGCAATCATGGATGCAGGATACAGCGTTATCTCGTTTTCAATTGTTGGTGCATTTTTCTTAATCTTGACAGTATTACCACAAGTTATTCGTGTTAATGGTTTTATTAGCTTTTATGCTAATACAATTGGGCGTTTTACTGACTTATTTCAGTCTGTTTATAATGCGACAATGGGGATTATTGCATTAGTTTTCTCAGGAACGTTTGCATTTTCATATACAAAAATTTATCGTGATGAAGAGCAAATCAATTTAGTTCCAATGAACGGATTAATGATGTTCTTAATGGGCTTTTTCATCACCGTTGCTCAATTAGTCTGGAAAGATGGAAGAATGCAATTTTTGCAATCTATCACCAAGACTAAGATGGTGGTTGGTGGTTATCAAGCTTCAACAGCAGGTATATACAGAATAGGTGCTGTTGGTATCTTTGTTGGTTTGGTAATAGCTTGGCTAACGGTTCAAATTTACCGTTATACAGTTAAACATAACTGGCAAATTAAGATGCCGGATTCAGTTCCAGCAGGAGTCGCAAACTCATTTAGTGCTTTGATTCCAGCATTTTGTGTAGCTGTTGTAGTCGCTATACTTAATGGCGCTTTAGTCATTGCTGGCACCGACATGTTTAACTTGCTATTTATTCCATTTTCATTCATTAGTAATATTGCAGACACATGGTGGGGCTTCTTGATTATTGTCTTCTTAATCCACTTCTTATGGTGGTTTGGAATCCATGGTGCAACTATTATTGGCTCGTTTACGACTCCAATCGTTTTAGCTAATATGGCTGACAATGCTCAAAGAGGTGGGCAACACTTCTTTGCAGGAGACCCAACTAACTCATTTATCACTATTGGTGGTTCCGGAGCAATGCTTGGTGTTGCAATTTGGTTAGTTCTTAGAGCTAGATCTTCTCAATTGAAAGAACTTGGTAAAGTTGAAATTGTACCTGCTATCTTCAACATCAATGAGCCACTAATATTTGGGTTGCCAATTGTTTACAATATCGATTTGATGATTCCATTTATCTGTGCTCCGCTTGCTTCAGGAATTGTGGCCTACCTTGCTATTACGTCGCACTTAGTTCCAGTAATTAGAGTTCAGCAACCATGGCCAACGCCTGTCGGTCTGGGGGGCTTTATTGCAACAACTAGTTGGCAAGGTGGAGTCCTTTCAATTGTCTGTGCGATAGTTGCTTTCCTTGTTTGGTACCCATTCATTAAACACTATGATAATGTCTTACTAAAACAAGAAAAAGAAGGAGCTACTGCTACCGCTGAATAAAATTAATATTAACTAATAAAAACACTCTATTTAATGAAATAGAGTGTTTTTTGTGTGTAAAGATATATCAAAAAGTCCAAAGTCTATTAAAGATTATTTTCACCCCAATCATTCATAGCCTCCATTATCTTAATGAAACTCTTTCCTTGTTTGGTAAGGTAATATTCCACATGTGGTGGTACGGAATGAAAGTCTTTTCTTAATACGAAACCGTCTTGGGTAAGTTCTTTTAGGCATCTATTGAGCATTACATTAGTGATTCCGTTAGTATCTCGTTGTAATTGATTAAATCTAATTCCTTCATTCTGATGAATTCGCCAGATTATCAAAAATTTCCATTTTCCACCTAACTGACTCATTACTTTGGAAATGCCACAACTGGTCTGTGAAACTTGATTCATTAATATTCCTCCATTTACAGTAACAAAAAGATTAGTACTTGTTTATTTTTTACTGTAGTTTAAAGTTACTATATCAAAGAATATAAGGAGAATAAACTATGAAGGAAGATTTTATTGATTTTTTAGCTGAGAGAAAATCAATTAGAAAATTTGATACTAGTCATCGTATTTCAAAGCAGGAAATAGAAGAAATACTGTCTTTGGCGGCAAAAGCGCCGTCAGGAAATAACACACAGCCTTGGAAGGTTGTTACAGTTATGAACAAGGAAGTACAAAAACAATTGGTACCCCTATCTTTTAATCAAAGTCAGATTGAAGATGCAGCAGCAATATTTATCGTTTTTGGGGATCCACTTGAATATGATGTGGATCATTTAGCAGATTATAAAGCGCGTAATGAGCATTTATCTCCTGAAGAAATAGAAAAATTCAAAGAAAAAATGACGAAATTTTATGAAATGTCCCCAATCGACAAAGGTCCAGAAGCGCTTAAATTAGATTGTGGCTTATTCTCAATGAACTTATTATCCGCTATTCGTGCATATGGCTATGATGGCACCCCAATGAGAGGTGTAAATTTTGCTGGAATTAAGGAGCTCTTATCTATTCCTGATGATTGGTTGCCAATATTAATTATTCCATTTGGAAAAGCAAATGAGCCTGGAAGGCCAAAGGTTCGCAAATCTGTTGCTGACTTTACTAGGTTTATAATTTAATCGCCTTGAAGAACATATCGGGATTATTTTAAAAAAGTTGCTATACTGCTTTAACTTTCTATTAAAAGGGACTAGAATACTGGTAAATTAATAGAAGGGAGCGATTTATATGATCACTTTTGGTAAAAAGATGAATTACTGGCCATTGTTTTTCTCAATTTTTTGGGCACTTTTTGTATTTCCATTTGCATTAATTCTTTTCCAGACAACTGGTGTTAATGCAGTTATTTGGTCTTTAGGTGTTTCAGTGGCAGTTTTTCTATTTGTTTCAGGCATTTATTACCCAACAGCACTTCAATATGATTACAGTTATTATGAAATTTCTGCTAACCAAATTAGATACTATGACTTTAGTACTCGGCTGAAAAAGTTTGAGATGATTTTTTTAGGACCTAATACCCCAATGAAGAGCTTAAACATGGATGAAGTTGAAGATGCAAAAACTTTTGGTGAAAGTGGTGTAGAAAAGCTACCTTCTGTTGCTTTGTTTGATCCAATTATTTCTTTACCGTTCCTGACAAAAGTTTCTGTTATTAAAAACCCTTATGGAATTGAATTGGAACTTGATGGTGGACAAAAGAAATATATTTCATCTGCTCGTGATAAGGTTTATGACAATCAAACTTGTACTGCTAAGACTAAGGCAGCACTGGACTTGATTCAAAAGAGTATCTGCGGCAGGCAATTAGCTTAATATTTTTGCTTTAACACGATTTACAATCAATATTTTAGTATTAACAAGGTGCACTCGATATAATAAAGGTGTAACAAATTTATTAGATTTGGGAGGCACTTTTATATGAAATATCCAAAGACTAAAGAAGTTTTAAATCAATTAGTTGCTGATTTGACACAATTACACATGATTGTTCATCAACATCATTGGTATATGCGTGGCAACCGTTTTTTGAAATTGCACCCATATTTAGATAAGGTAATGGATGAATTAGCTGATCAACTGGATGAAGTTTCTGAACGTTTAATTACATTAGACGGTTCGCCAGTATCTACTTTGAGTGAGATCGCAGCAAAAACAAATATCAAGGATGAAAAAGGAAACTGGGATGAAACAATTGATGAGCGCTACGCTAAAATCATCGATGGCTACCACTACCTTGAAAATCTTTATCGTGAGGGAATAAAGGTTAGTGATGAAGAAGGAGACTATGCGACAAATGATTTATTAACAGGTTTCCTTGCTGATGTTGAAAAACGGATTTGGATGATGTCAGGAGAAATAAATAAGGCACCTGAAATTGATCCAGAATAAAAACCAGTTTTAAAAGGCAGTTTTTGTTAACTGCCTTTTTTGTTGTCTTCTTTTAAAATTATTTTTGCTATAATGAAATTAACTTACTCAATGACAAATAGTTGATGAAAAGAAAGCAAAAAACAATGGATAAGCAGGAACAGGACAAATTAAAGCAAAAAGCAGCCGAAAAGGCAGCTAGTTTAGTAGAAAATGGAATGAAATTAGGCGTTGGAACAGGTTCGACTGTTGCCTTTTTGATTGAAGAGCTTGGAAAACGTAAGGACCAAGAAGGTCTAAACATAGCCACAGTAGTGACAACTTCAAGTAGAAGCAAGAAACAATTGGAGAGCTGTGGTTTTAAAGTTAGTGAATTGGCTGAAGTTGACCATCTTGACTTAACAATTGATGGAGCTGACCGATTTGCAAGTAATTTCGATGGAATTAAGGGTGGCGGTGGTGCACTGACACTAGAAAAAAATGTTGCGGTTAATTCGGAAAGAAATATGTGGATTGTGGATGAATCAAAACTCGTTGATCAATTGGGTGATTTTCCATTACCTGTCGAAGTTTTGCCAATTTCTTGCGAGCAGAATTTCCGTTTGTTTAAAGAAGATGGCTTGAAGCCACAATGGCGTATGAATGGCGAAAAGCGCTTTGTTACTCATTATGGTAACTACATCATTGATTTGAATATTGATCCAATTCCAGACCCATACGGTTTAGCGGATTACCTAGATAAAGTTGTTGGTGTAGTTGAAAACGGGCTTTTCCTTGAGGTGTGTGATGAAGTGATTATTGCGCATTCAAACGGCCAAATTGAAGATCGAAAGAAGCAGTAAATGTAGTGAAATTCTGCATATTATGCATGATGAATTGCGTTCGCTTTAAAGAAGAGGATTTTAATGACTAAAAAACCATTAATTATCAGTACTGATCCTGGTATTGACGATGTTGCAGCAATTATAATTGCTCTGTTTTCAGATATGCTTGATGTTAAGCTAATTGCCGCTACTTGGGGCAATGTGCCACTTAAAAAAACATTGACTAATACATTGAAATTAGAGGCTTTTTTGAATACGAATGTGCCTGTAGTTTCAGGCGCTTCATGTCCACTTCTGAGACAACAAATTGATGCTTCAGATGTTCATGGTAAAAGCGGCTTAGGTGGCTATGAATTTCCTGAACCGGATATGTCGCTATTAAAAGCTGGGATTGCGGCAGATGCCATTCATGAGGTAGTTGCAAATAGCAGTGAAAAAGTAATTTTAATGCAAATTGGACCAGCAACTGATTTTGCCTTGTATTTCAGACAATACCCAGAGGATTTAGCTAATATTGAGCAGCTGGTAATAATGGGTGGCGCAATAGGTCGCGGCAATTGGAGTCCGTATAGTGAGTACAATGTTGCTGGTGATCCTGAAGCAGCACAGATTGTTTTTTCTAGTGGACTGAAAATTTTGCTTGCACCACTAGAACTAGGACATCAAGCTTTTATTACACCTGATACGCTAAAGCAAATTAAAACGTTGAATCAGACAGGGGAAATGTTATATCAAATCTTGACTGATCTGCATGATGAAACAGAAGGTGATGGGCGTGAAATATACGATGCCCTTGCAGCTGGAATGTTAATCAAGCCAGAAATGTACACCTTTAAGTCTGCATATGTTGCAGTTGACACCAAAAGCATGTACTCTTATGGAGCTTCACTAATTGATTTTGACGATTTTTATCATCAGCCTGCTAATGCAGAAGTCGGTGTGAAAGTTGATCGTCAAGCTTTTGAAGACTGGTTTATTAGTGCAATTAAAAAGGCAAAGTAATTGAGGTAGCAAATGGCAGATTTCGTTTATCGCACAGTAATGCACGATATAAAACAAAATATATTGGATAACAAATATGAAGGGATGCGTCTCCCAGACGAGCGAAGTCTTGCTGAACATTATCAGGTTAGTCGTTCTTCAATGAAACGAGCAATGGAGCTTCTATCTCAGCAAGGAATTGTTTTTAAAAAAAGGGGAAGTGGGACTTTCATTAATCCTTTATATTTAAAGAACCAATCCTTATTTCGCTATGAGGGCTCTAATTTAGGGTTAACTGATAGTCTAAAAGTCCCTGGCAAAAAGCAGAGCATTAAATTACTAGACTATAATGTCATCAAAGCTCCAGAGGCAATCAGGCAAGATCTGTTTTTAAATGAAGATGATTTTGTTTATGAGTTTAAGAGATTAAGATTTCTTGATGAACAACCATTTTTAATTGAGACAGGCTACCTTCCGATTAAAATTGTTCCTGAATTAAAGCCTGAACATTTGAAAAAATCGCTGTTTAATTACTTAGAGGATTCACAGAATAAGGTTGTTACTAAAGCCTTTCTCAATATCACAGTTGAACCTTCAAGTAATGAGGATCAAGAGAAACTAAAGTTAAAAGAAACAGAACCTGTTGGAGTAATTGAGGGTATCTTCTTTTTGGATGATGGTACACCATTTGAGGTATCAACGATGCGTATTCATTACCAATACATGAAGTTCAACACGTTCGTAAATTTAAATAAATAGAGCATATCTTAAAGACCGAGAATCAATTTCTCGGTCTTTTGTTTATAAAAGTATACTTTCATTGTTTTACTTTGCCATGTATCTAAATGAATATCCTTGACCTATAATTGAAAGCGTATTCAGGAGGAAGGTGATCCTATTAATGAGAATGAAGTAAAAATTGTAAAGCAAATCTTGGATGAAGGTGTAACTCATTACAAAAATATTGAACATAATATTGGAATGTCTAGAAAGACTGTTAATAAGTATTTAAATGAAATTGCCGAAGAAATTAAGCCATTTAATGTCGAACTCGTTAGAAAACAAAGCGTAGGCATTTATTTTGCTGGTGATACCGCAAAAATTCGTTCTTCTTTACAAGATGGTGAACTAAAGGCAAATAATGAAAGTCCGCAAGAAATAAAATTGGCAATACTTTCATTGCTATTAACAACTAATGAACATATAACAATTCAAAAACTTTCTGATCGTTATTATGTGAGTAGAACAACTTTGGAAGGATACCTAAAGCAAATTAAAAGTCTAATAGAAAAGCAAGGAGCTAAGTTACAGAGTGATGAAAAGGGGATTTTTATTAAGGCTTCTGAAAATATTCGAAGGAAATTAATGACACAGCTCCTTGGCTTTTATTGGGGTGATAGCTTAAAGGTCAAACATAATACTGATTTAAAGATGGTTATCAATGTTCCAAATGAACTGAAAAGCATTTTTGATCAGGTGATTTTTAAAGATGTTGTAACTACACTTAATCAGTTTCAGAAGGTCAGTTCAATTAAACTCAATGATTATCAGTTTCAGTCTTTGGCTGTCCATCTAGTGATTGCAATTCAAAGAATAAAGAACAAGGAAATTATAAAGGCTGATTCTGAACTGAGTAGTCATCCTTTATCCAAAAATACAATTTTGCTTTCAAATTTGCTTGAAGAAAACTTTGGTTTTGCTATTCCCGTAGCTGAACAGGCGTACATTAATATTCATATTCTTGCAGCTGAATCGGATCAAAAAGCACATTCAAGTCCAAAAAAAGATAAGGAAAACTCTAAGAATGGGGAATTAAGCCAGTTTCTAAAAAGCAATTTAACCCACTATGATGAAGTTCTTGTTAATAATTTGATTTTACATTTAGTACCAGCTTTGCATCGATTTGAGCTGGGGCTTAGTATAAAAAATCCATACAAAGATAGTATTAAAGGGAACTTTCCTTATGCATACAACCAAGCAGTTGATTTAAGTATTGAAATCGAAAAAAGATTTTCAGTAAGCATCAATGATGATGAAATTGCATATATTGCCCTACATATTGAGAGTTTCTTAGAAAGGAGAGAAGAAAAAAGAGTAAAGACAGTAATTGTTTGTAGCACAGGACTGGGAACTGCCAGACTTTTAGAGCAAAGAATTAAGAAATATTTTTCTGATGAACTAGAAGTTAACCGGGTGGTATCTGTTTCTGAATTAATGGCAGCACCAATTACTGAAGATTTAATAATAAGTACAGTAGATTTAGATATTAGGCAAAAAAATGTAGTAGTTGTACCACCATTTCTAGACGTTCAGTCTAAAAGAAAGATACAAACTGCTCTTGACAAGCTGAATAAATTTCAAGAAAAAGCAACAGAATTTATGAAATTGGTTGAGCCCGATTTAATCATAGTTGATAACCAAAAAATCAATCGTGATCAAGCAATAAAAAAAGTTTGCAAACGTCTATGCGATAAACACTATGCACTTTCTGGAATTGCAGAGGCTGCGATTGAAAGGGAAAAAGTTGCGAGTACTGAAATGGATTTTGTAGCAATGCCACATGCGCCAATTAAATATGTTAAAACTCCTCGGATTGCAATTTATCTTAATTCACATGGTATTGATTGGGATAAAGGTAAGGTAAATATCGTTTTCTTTATGGCAATGAACGAAAGTATCAAAGGCTCAATTGACCAAATTTATAACTACTTCAATGCAATTCTTGAAGATAAAAAAATGTTAAAAAGTTTGTGTAGATTAACATCAAAACAGGAAATAATTAGGCTTTTAGGAAGTGAAGAATTTGAATAGTAAAAGTAATGATTTTATCTCGAAAGATAATATTGTCATTGGTTTAAATGCATCTTCTAAAGAAGATGCAATCACGCAATTAGCAAAAATAATGGAAAAAAATGAAATTGTAAGTGATGCAAAAAAATTTAGAGATGATGTGTTAGAACGTGAAAGTCAGACAACAACAGGAATAGGCAATAATATCGCTATTCCACATGGTAAAAGTTCTACTGTCAATGTAGCGTCGCTAATGTTTGCAAAAACAACCAAGCCACTAGAGTGGAATTCCTTAGATGGTAGCAAAGTTTCAATAATTTTTTTGATGGCGGCTAGAGAAAAAGATACTGGTAAAGAACATCTGAAAATGTTGGCTACAGTCGCAGGAAAATTAATGGATGACGATTTTGTCAAAGAAATCAAGGCAGAAAATGATCCAGATAAGTTAGTTAATATCTTTAAAAAAATAGAAGAAGATTAGGAGAAAAATTATGAGTAAATTCGTAGCAGTAACTGCTTGTATTGCAGGAGTAGCACACACATATATGGCAGCACAAAACTTGAAGAAATATGCCAAAAAAAATGGTGATCAAATAAAAGTTGAAACTCAAGGTGCAATGGGTTTTGAAAATAAACTTAGTGCTAAGGATATTGCTGAAGCAGATGCCGTCATTTTTGCGGTCGATACAAATGTTAGAGAAAAAGAACGCTTTGATGGTAAAAAAATTGTGAAAATGGGAACATCAGAGGTCGTGAAAGACGGTAGCAAAGCGATTGAAAAAGCGCACGAAATTATTGACAACTGATAAAGACAGAAAGAAAAGGTTATATAAATGGACAAGTTAAAACAATTTTTTAAGGACTTAGTAGACCACTTCCAAACAGGAGTGTCTTACATGATTCCACTGGTTTCTGCTTCCGGACTGATTGTTTCAATTGCCGTTATTGGTGGTGGCAACGGAGTTTGGAATCAAACCAGTAACATTTGGGGAATTTTAAGAATGATCGGTCAGCAGGGATTAGGATTTATTCCTGTAATGATCGCCGCCTATATTTCATACTCGATTGCTGATAGACCAGGGCTTGCACCTGCTTTTATTGTTGGCTTGGTTGCTAACAAATTAGGTATGGGCTTTATTGGTGGAATGGTAGTTGGTGTTTTAGTCGGCTATTTAGTATATTGGCTGAAAAAGTTACCAATGCCTATGAGTTTAATTTCGCTAAAATCAATTTTCATCATTCCACTAACTTCAGTGTTAATTGGTGGTTTAGTAATCTTCTATGTCTTCAGTGATCCTGTTAGAGGAATGCAAAACGGTTTAACTTCATGGCTAGCAAGTATTAGTGGTTCAAACAAAATCTTAGTTGCTGCAATTATTGGAGCGATGATGGCTACAGATATGGGTGGTCCAATCAACAAAGTTGCATATACATTTAGTATGGCTTCATACACTTCAGGTGGATATGCAATTAGTACAGCTTGCTTTATTGCAATTGGTATTCCTCCATTAATCATGGCTTTAGCAAGTTTCATGGGTAAAAAGTATTATAGTCAAGACGAAAAAGAAAATTCTACTACAGCTTTAATTATGGGTATTATTGCCACAACAGAAGGTGCAATTCCGTTTGCAGTTTCAGATCCACTGGCTGTTATTCCTAGTTGTATGGTTGGCTCAGGACTAGCTAGTGCATTAAACGCTTTCTTTGGTACAACGCAAAAAACAGCTCTATCAACATTTATGGCGGCTCCATTTGACTCAAATATTTTGCTGTATTGCTTATCGATCGTAATTGGCGTTGTAGTTGGAGCAGTAATGTGCAATTTCCTTAAGAAATTAATGCATCGTGACCAAAAAGTTGCAGCAGAAGCTGCGGCAAATTAAATAAAAGGAGTAAAAATGTACAAAGTTTTTTATAAACCTACAGAAGATAAATGGATGGGCGATATTATGCCCTTTGGTAAAGACGGAAAGTTTTATTTGTATCACCAAAGAGACCCTAGAAAACCTGGTCCTCTGACTGATAATGATGAACCATTTGGCTGGTCGCTCTCAACTACAACTGATTTTGTTAATTATGATGATCATGGGGATGCAATACCTGCAGGTAGCGCAGACGATCCAGCACAATGGATTTATGCAGGATCTGTTTTTGAAGCTGATGGAAAAGTACAAGCTTTTTACACAGGCTATAATAAAAAAGCTGAGCAGGAAGGACGAGCTTCCCAAGTCTTACTTCATGGTGTAAGTACTGATTTCGATCATTTTCAAAAAAATGTTGATAAATTGTTATTACCAGCTCAAGAAGGTTATGACAAAACAGATTGGAGAGATCCTTGGGTAATTTGGAATGAAGATAAGCAAGAATATTTGCTGATTTTGGGGACAAGATTAGCAGGTCCAAAATCCAAATTAACTGGCAGAATTGTTTCCTTCACTTCCAAAAATCTTAAAGACTGGACATTCCAAGGCGACTTTTTTGCGCCAAATCTGTACACAGGGCTGGAAATGCCAGATCTCTTTAAAATGGGAGATTGGTGGTACTTACTATATACAGAATATAGCGAGCAAAGCAAAACTAGGTACCGGATGAGCAAGAATATTGATGGTCCATGGTTAAAGCCTCAAGATGATTCCTTTGACGGTCGTGCATATTATGCTGCTAGAACGGCCTTTGATGGTAAACGAAGAGTTTTATTTGGTTGGGTACCGACCAGAGAAGAAGGCAAAGGTGACAAGGTTAACTGGGAATGGGGCGGTACGTATGTTCCATTAGAATTAGTGCAAAGAAATGATGGAACTCTAGCTACCAAATTACCTGATGAATTAACCAACCAATTTACAGAAGAAACACACCTTGCTGATTTATTAATTGATAATCAAACTGGAAGAACTGAAAAAATAATTGCTCAAAACGTTGGTAAACATTTTGTTTTAGATATGGATGTAACTTGTCAAGACGGCATTAGCAATATTGCTTTGCGATTCTTTAAAAATGTCGAAACTGATGAATCATATCAATATCTGCTGTCAGCTGACGATCGGAGACTTGTCTTTGATAAAAGTCCGGAGTGGCCATGGTTCCAAATGATGAATAAGGGACTTGATCGCCCACTTGCAAAGAGTGAATTCGAAAAAATGCACATTAAATTGATGGTTGATGATGACATAGCTGTTATCGTTGTAAATGGTATTAGTTTAATTGCACGTGTGTACCAAAAATTTGGTGATGATTTGACATTAGCCGTATCTAACGGTAAAGCAGAGTTTTCAAATATTACTTTGAGAAAGTAATTGTTTATGGCAGATAAAATTAATTCTCTAGTATTTTTTGACTTGGATGGAACTCTTCTATCGAGTAATTCTACTGTTTTACCTGAAGTAAGTGCTGCTGTAAGAAGCTTAAAAGCTAACGGAAATATTCCAATAGTTTGTACAGGTCGTGCCGCTTTTGAAGTTCGTGAAATTATGGCGGAATGTGAAATTGATTCTCTGATTGCGACTAATGGACAATATGTAGAGTTTAATGGTCAAGTGAAGTTTAATCGAACTATTCCGTCACTCTTGTGTCAGCAGGTACTGACTTATGCAAACAGCAGAGATGACATCATTGGTTTTTACAATTATGAACAAATTGCTATCTCTGAAGATCAGCCGCTATCTCGGCATTTTTATCAAAACATTGCTTCATCATTTCCTCAAGTAGCACCCGATTTTTACCGGACAAACCCCGTTAATCAAATTTTGGTAATAGCGCATTGTGCTGATCAACAGTATAGTGATCATTTCCCTGAATTAAACTTTATGATAACTGGTCCTAATTCAATTGATACAGTTCTAAAAGGTAATTCAAAAGGAAAAGGAATTTCTGACCTAATTAAAAGTGAGGATCTTCATGTTCCAACTTACGCTTTTGGAGACGGTAACAATGACCTAAGCATGTTTGAAGCAGTGGACTATGGTATTGCAATGGGTAATGGAAATGATGCAATTAAAAATTCTGCTACGTATGTCACTGATACAAATGATAAACTAGGGATAATTAAAGGTTTACAAAAGTATGATTTGATTTAATGAGGTTTTGAATATGAGTATTTTTAAAGGGATTTCCCATGTAGGGATTCCAACTAATGATTTTGCTAAGAGTGTAACTGAATATGAAAAGATTGGCTTTAAGTTAATAAATCAAGAAGATAATAATGGTAGTGCGACGGGCTTTTTCCAATTAGGTGATTTAATGCTTGAAGTTTGGGAAGCTGAGACCAACCCGGTAAATGGTGCAATTAACCATTATGCTATTGATACCGATGAAATTGATGAAGCGTTCGAAAAGATTAAAAATGCAGGTTTTAAGCTAATTGATCAACAGGTGATGCACTTACCTTTTTGGGAGCATGGAATTAGTTACTTTAACTTTTATGGTCCTAATAATGAAACTATTGAAATTTGTCAAAGAAATAAGAAGTAAAAATAATGTTATTAGGTTCAGTAGAAGCCGGCGGGACAAAATTTGTTTGTGCTGTTGGCAATGAAAATTATCAAGTAAAAAACTCAATTAGAATAGCTACTACAACTCCGCAAGAAACGCTTCAGCAAGTAACTGCTTTTTTTAAAAAGTATCCTGTAGAAGCGATTGGAATAGCCTCTTTTGGCCCAATTGAAATACGCAAAACGGCTTCTAAATATGGCTACATAACGGACACGCCCAAAAATGGATGGCAAAATACTGATTTCCTTGGCTTTTTGAAAAAAGACATTGATGTTCCAATGTTCTTTACAACTGATGTAAATGGTTCTGCATATGGTGAATATGTTATGTCATTGCTTTCGAATGAAGACATTGATTCCTTGGTCTACTACACGATTGGTACTGGAGTGGGTGGTGGAGCCATAATTGATGGTCAATTAGTTGGCAGTCAAGGACACCCAGAAATGGGACACGTTTTGTTAAAAAGGCATCCCGATGATGTTGATTTTCTAGGAATATGTCCATTTCATCAGGACTGCTTGGAAGGACTTGTGTCTGGACCAACATTTGAGGCAAGAGTTGGCAAGCCAGGATCAGAAGTACCATTGACTGATTCTGTTTGGAACATATTGAGTTATTATGTGGCCCAAGCAGTTTTACAAGTTACATTGATTTTACGTCCTGATAAAATTGTTTTTGGTGGGGGCGTAGTTAGTGAAGCATTCTTAAAGAAAGTTAGATCTGATTTTGCTAAGATGCTGAATAGTTATGTCAAAGTCCCAAATTTAGACCAGTACATTGTTATGCCAGCTATTGCTAATAATGGTTCAGCTACAGTTGGCGACTTTGCGTTAGCTAAAAATTTATTAAAACAATAATCCTAAAAAGAGTGCACATGTATTAACCAACTTGTTAATTGACGTGCACTCTTTTTTAAAATAATAAAGGAGATAAAAATGACAACTGCTTATTTGGTAAATCATACCCACTGGGATCGAGAATGGTATTTTTCGATTATGGATGAGCAAGTTTTAGGAGAGCAATTATTTACAGAAGTTTTAGACGAACTGGAAGCACATCCAACTGCAAATTTTTGCTTGGATGGACAAGTTTCAATTGTTGATGAATATGTTGCAATTCATCCAGAAGCTAAGGCCAGAATTCGACGTTTAGTGAATGAAGGTAGGCTATTTATTGGCCCTTGGTATACTCAAACTGATGCTCTGATGCCAACTGCGGAATCAATTATTCGCAATTTAATTATTGGCATTAAGGATACAGAAGGAAACTATGGTAAGCCAATGATGATTGGCTATTTGCCTGACTCATTTGGTTTTAATGCGCAGATGCCGACCTTATTAAAACAAGTTGGTATTGATAATATGGTCTTCTGGCGAGGAATTAACTTTAAAAGACAAGCAGGTTCGACTTATTTTCGCTGGCATGGAATAGGTAACAAAGAAATAGTTGCACTTAATTTTCCATTTGGGTATTTTACAGGTCAAATTACGCCAGAAGCAAAACAAAAGTTAAATGAATTTGTTGAACAAAAATATGATCCAGCAATTAAATTTGAATCTGAGCATGACCAAAATGAAGATGTTTTAATTCCCTCTGGAATTGATCAGATGAATATAGTTAAAAATATCAATCAGACGGTTGAACAAATTAATAGTATTAGTAAATATTATACCGAAATTTCTACTTATCCTGAATTTGTCGAATTAATTCGTCATAGGTCTGAGAGTCTGCCAGAATATCGAGGAGAATTGCGCCTACCTACATATGCGCGTGTTCATCGGTCAATTGGATCAGTCAGAAGCAAATTGAAGAGAGAAAATTTTAGACTAGAGCAGAAACTTTTGAAACGAGTGGAGCCGTTATGCGTAATTGGTCACAAGGTAGGAGTTAATATCGGTAATGGTTTGCTGACCAAAGCTTGGAAAAAATTATTAAAGTGTCAACCACATGATTCTCTTGGTGGCAGTGTTTCAGAAAATGTAGCAAAAGATATTTGGCAGCGATATAAAGAAGTTGATGAGCTAGTTGACGGGATTGAGAACATGGTTAAGAAAAAAATTGCTCAATGCTTAAAATTAACCTCATCTCAATTACTAGTGTTTAATACAGATCCACATGAATTTGACGGTTATAAAGAAGTGGATATTGTTGCTCCAACCAAAAAAATCAAAATTAAGGGGATGGAAGATGCAGAAATTGTTTCTAGTAAGTATCACCCTGCAAGAGAGCACATTTTAATGCAAACGCCCCATGGAGAGGATTATACTGATGAACCTAGTTATTATGAATTAAGAGTCAGAGGTAAAGTTCAATTACCAGCCTTTGGCTATAAAGTTTTCAAAGTAATAGGTAGCAATGAAAAATTACCAGAAATTACCGCGGGGAAATTTGGTAGTTACGGCATTATTTCGAATGGTAAGCAAGCTATTGAATTTTGTGATGGTGAGATTACCTTAATTAATGATGACACTAAAATCAAAAACTTTGTTTCTTTACTGGATCAACCCAATGATGGTGATACTTATGATTTTTCCCCGTATAAAGACTTTAAAGAACAGGCGCTACCTTTTCAAAGTGTAGGTATTAGCAAAGGCAAGCATGATGTAATGACTCTGAGAGGAAGTGCTAGTTTACCACTGGATTTGGTTGATTATACAGAAGAAAATCCTAGATATGGTAAATTATCGTATTCATTAGATATTTGGTTTAATGAGTTGGGACAAGTTGCGGTTAAATTACTGGTTGATAATCAAATTAATTCTCATCGATTAAGAGTTTGTTTTTCACCACAAATAAATACCGAAGAAGTCAGAGCAGAGATTCAGGCAGGCTATGTTACAACTAAAAACGAGCCAATTGATTCTGATTGGCAAAAAGAGTTTGTTGAGAAGCCAGTCAATTTATACAATTTTGATAAATCTCTTAACTTAATTGATGCAGATAAACATTTCACTTTTTGGGGATATGGTCAAAAAGAGTATCAATATGAAGACGGAAGACTTAAAGTTACGCTGATGGCAACAACAGGAGAATTAGGAAAACCTAATTTAAAGTGGCGGCCTGGAAGAGCATCTGGTGACACGACTAGTCAGGGGCATATTATGATGGCAACTCCTTCAGCTCAAGAAAAGGGACAAAATAAATTTGTATTTGCATTTAAACTTGATGATGGCAAATTTAGTGAAGAAGAAAATAATCAATTGACAAATAAATGGTTGCAGCCAAATATTTCATACCAGTTACAAGGTCTAAATGTTTTTATCAATCGTTTAGATAACAAGATTTGGGCAATAGAAAAGACTCCTAGGATACCTGAACACATTGAACTATTGAACTTACCGAAAGAAATAATGGTTTCAGCGCTGTATCCTTCGGTGACAGATTCAAATAGTTATATTCTAAGATTGGAAAATTTGACTAATCAAGCAGTCATGTTACCAGACTTTATTAGGGATAAAGGTCAAGTTGTTAACGCACTTGAAGAGCCAAGTGACGAGCAACAAATTTCTCCATACGATTTAATTTCAATTAAACTTTCAATATAAGATAAAAAGCAAGTAAAAGTGGACCATATAGGTTCAAGCATTACTTGCTTTTTTGGATACATTCTATTTAAAGGAAGGAAATTAAATATTACTAAATTTAAATTCGCTTATGTCCGTGATGGGACTAGTGTAAACAAAATTTAAACTTATCTGTTTGGTTTTGTTACTTAAACTATGTAGGAGCTTTTGCTGAAAATTGGATAAGTGCAGATGATTAAGCGCAGTGTTAGCCTGAATATACAGCACTAATTTACCAGTATATTGCAGCGGATGATCATTTGACTCGAATTTTTGCATAACTAGTCCGATTGCATCTCGAATTGGCCGATATTTTGCAATATTTAATTCGTTATAAATATTATTAAAAAAACTACGATAAAATTGATCTAATTCTTTGTATGTTTCATTAATCAGCATTTTTTCTTTTGGAGATGAAGCACCGATTAAGTGAACACTCATTACATCACTTCCTTAGTACAGAAATAATTTGTGTTTTAGGCGCAAATTTTTCTTTTAGCTCTTGGGGTAACGGATTATCAGTAATAAGTACATCGATCTGACTCAAGGGGATTGACATAAACGGAGAAGTATTTTGACTGTTGAACTTATAATTTTCTGCGATTACCACAACTTGTTTTGCCCTCGAAGCAGCGACACGAGTTAATTCTGCATCACTCATCTTTGTGAGATAAGCACCATCTTCTTTGACGTTTGATGTGCCAAAAAATGCTGTATTAAAGCTCATTCGCTTTAAAGTATCAATCGATGTGACTGAATAATTAAAGCGATGTTCTTTGTCGATTTTTCCACCTAAAAGACGAACATCAGGGAGTCTTGATTGCATCAATTCCAGGGAATTATCAATTGAATTTGTCACAATCTGCAAATCCATACCACAAATTAATTCGCATAGCTTTTTCAGCGTAGTTGAAGCACCAATAAAATCGTATTGATTTGGATGAACAAAGCGGAGCGCCATCTGTGCCATTTTCGTTTTAATAGGGGAATCGATGTGATTCCTGGTAATGAAATTAGGTACATTGTCGTGACTGTTAGCCAGTAACCCACCGTGAACTCGAATCGCTTGACCTGTGGAAGTTAATCTAAGAACATCTCGCCGGGCTGTATCAAACGAAACATTAAAGTAGTCTGCTAAATCTTTTGTAACTAAGTGATGTTTTTGTTCTAATAATTTTTTGATTTCGCGAATTCGTTCTTCTTGAGTCATAATATTTCTCCTAAAAATAATCTAGCATTTTTTATTTTTTTAAGAATCAAATAGTCAGTATTTCATATTGGATTTTATGTGTTTGTTTGTGTTTAACTAAAATTATACTGAAGTTTAAAGTTAAAAAGACTGGTAAATCAATATTTTTAAAAAAGGAATTTGCTTAAATGCTTATTTTAAAATTGGAACGAACCAATTTTTGAAATGGTTGATATTGAATACAAAATTGGTATAATAACCGTATAAAGAAAGTTTAAGTAAATAATTTCTAAATAGGAGAAATAATATGGCAGTAGATTATGATTCAAAGGAATTTTTAAAGAGCGTAGATGCCCATTGGCGTGCAGCTAACTATTTGTCAGTTGGTCAACTCTTTTTGATGGATAACCCGCTTTTAAAGCATGACCTTAAAGCAAGTGAAGTTAAGCCTAAACCAATCGGACACTGGGGGACAATCTCACCACAAAACTTTATTTATGCACATTTAAACCGCGTCATTAAAAAGTATGGCTTGGATATGTTTTATATCGAAGGCTCCGGTCACGGTGGTCAAGTAATGGTTTCTAACTCATATCTTGACGGTTCATACAGTGAGCTTTACCCAGAAATTCAACAAGATGAAAAGGGAATGGCTAAGTTATTCAAACGCTTTAGTTTTCCTGGTGGTTCTGCTTCTCATGCTGCTCCTGAAACCCCAGGTTCAATGCATGAAGGTGGCGAGCTTGGCTACTCACTTTCACATGGTACCGGTGCAATTTTAGACAATCCTGATGTGATTGCAGCAGTTGAAATCGGTGATGGTGAAGCTGAGACTGGCCCACTAGCTGCAAGTTGGTTTAGTGATAAGTTCATTAACCCAATCAAAGATGGTGCTGTACTACCAATTTTACAAATCAACGGTTTTAAAATTTCTAACCCAACCATCGTTTCAAGAATGTCAGATGAAGAACTAACCAAGTACTTTGAAGGTATGGGTTGGCATCCTTACATTATTTCTGCATATAATGGTGGTGAATTTGACGGCTATAAAGATCACATGCAAGTTCACGAAGAAATGGCAAAATTAATGGATACTGTAATTGAAGAAATTAAAGCCATTCAAAAGAATGCTCGTGAAAATAATGATGAGACTTTACCACATTGGCCAATGATTATCTTCCGCGTTCCAAAGGGATGGACAGGACCTACAACCGATCTTGACGGTAATCCTATTGAAAACTCATTTAGAGCACACCAAATTCCAATTCCTGTTGCTCAAGATGACATGGAACATAAAGATATGTTGGTTGATTGGCTTGAAAGCTATAAACCAGCAGAATTGTTTGATGAAAATGGTGTACCAACTGAATTGGTAACTGCTGATAATGTTACTGGTGATAGCAGAATGGCAGTCAACCCAATTACAAATGGTGGTGGTGACAAAGCTAAGCGCCTCAACCTTCCAGATTATCGTAAATATGCCTTAGAGTTTGATCAACCTGGTTCAGTTGAAGCAGAAGATATGACTGAATGGGCAAAATATTTGAATGAAATTGCAGAACTTAACCCAGACAATTTCCGTGGCTTTGGACCTGATGAAACCAAATCAAATCGTTTGTTCAAATTTATTGATGAGCAAAAGCGTCAATGGGAAGGTTCAGTTCATACACCAAACGATGAGAACTTGGCACCAAGTGGTCGTTTAATTGATTCTCAATTATCCGAGCATCAAGACGAAGGCTGGCTTGAAGGCTATGTTTTATCTGGTCGTCATGGTTTCTTTGCAACTTACGAATCATTTGGACGTGTTGTTGACTCGATGTTAACCCAGCACATGAAGTGGTTAAGAAAAGCCAAGGAACAATATTGGCGTAAGGATTACCCATCTTTGAACTTTGTTGCAACTTCAACTGTTTTCCAACAAGATCACAATGGTTATACTCACCAAGATCCAGGTATCTTAACTCACTTATATGAAAAGAATCGTCCAGATTTGATTCACGAGTACTTACCAGCTGATACGAACTCTTTATTAGCAGTATCGCAAAAAGCATTTACTGATCGTGAATGTATCAACGTTTTGGTTACTTCTAAGCAAGAACGTCCACAATGGTTCTCAATCGATGAAGCAACTCAGATTGCTAACCACGGTTTATCATATATTGATTGGGCTTCAACTGATCAAAATGCTAAGCCTGATGTTGTCTTTGCTTCAACTGAAACTGAGCCAACTATGGAGTCTTTAGCTGCTATTGACATTTTGCATAAGAATTTCCCAGAAATGAAAATTCGTTACATTAACGTCATTGATGTAATGAAGTTAATGAATACAACAGATAATCCAGAAGCAATTTCCGACAAGGAATTTGAAGAATTATTCCCTACTGATGTGCCAGTAATTTTTGCATGGCATGGCTACAAGGCAATGATGCAATCAATCTGGTTTGGTCGTAATCGTAGCAATGTTCATATTCACTGCTATGAAGAAGAAGGCGACATTACTACTCCATTTGATATGAGAGTTGTTAATGAACTTGATCGTTTCCATTTAGCAAAGGATGCAGTCTTGAGTATGCCAGAATACGCTGAAAAGAGCGCAGGCTTTGTTGCAGAAATGGATCGCTTATTAGCTAAGCACCACCAATACATTCGTGACAATGGTAAAGATATGCCAGAAGTAACAGAATGGAAATGGACAGGCTTAAAATAAATTAAGTGTACATCTCATTTTACTTATAAATAAAAAACGTGATTCCACCCGGAACCACGTTTTTTGCTTTGAAAATTGTTATTGATCTTTTGGATTGATTCCCCAAAAGAAGGTTAATATTGCTGCCGTAATTAGAGATATTGCGGAGCCTAAAATCATAAAGCCAATTGGCTTATACATTAGCATCAAGATTGAGAAAATGTTGTCAATTTGGAATGCTCGAACAACTACGTGAAGTGAGGCATTAATGGCACCACCAATTCCACCTGCAATTGCTGTGATGATCATTAATCTCTTTGAGGGCATAATTAAACCGTACAAAATAGGTTCAGTTACACCGGCAAAAATACCTGTAATTGTAACAGATCCTGATAGTCCCTTGAGTTTGGCATCTTTCTTTTTGAGTAAACTGTATAAAAAGATACCGAGGGAAACACCGATTTGTGCCCAAACGGCTGCAACTGCCACACCACCAATTACATCACCACCGTACATTTTGAGGTTTTGCAATGTGATTGGCACTAGGCCCCAGTGTAAACCAAGTACGGTTAAGAAAGGATAGACCATGCCTAGCAGCAAGCCAGCAACTAATCTGCTTTTACCGAATAGCCACATGATAATAGCTGAAATCCATTTACCTACAGTATCACCAAATGGACCAAAGATTAGTACGGTTGCTGGTACTAAGATAATTAAGCAAATCATTGAATTCAGGAAAATCTGAACCTGTTGCGGAATAATCTTTTTCAATAAACGATCAAGTAAAATGTAAACTCCAATGATAACGAAAATTGGAAATACTGTGGTGGAATAGTCAATTGCGTCTAATGGCATGCCAAAAAGACTAAGCCCGTGCTTTCCGACCAATTGAGTAAAATTTGGTTCTAACAGTGCTGCACCCAAAGCTCCACCGACAAATGGATCTGCTTTAAATTCTTTGGCTAAAGTAATACCGACGAAAATAGGTAGGAAGTAAAAGACTGAATTCCCAGCTGCAGATAAGACAAGATAGGCTGTACTAGTTTCAGATAACCAATGCAAATTAGCTAAAACTGTTAGAACGGCCTTTACCATTCCAGCCCCAGCCATCACCGAAAGAAGTGGCATAAAAGCCCCGGAAATAGTTTTAGTTATTGACAACTTAGCTTTTTTATCTGTTTTTTCTTCTTTAGAGTTAGCTGTCTTGTGATCACTCAGTTTTTTCTGAATGACGTCATAATAATCTGCCACATTAGTACCAATTACGACCTGCTCTTGACCTCCACTTTTAACGACACTTAAAACGCAAGGCAAGGAATTCAATTTGTCTTTATCGACTTTACTATCGTCTTTTAAGTCAAAGCGCAATCTAGTTACGCAATGGACCAAATTATTGACGTTATCTGGTCCACCAACATATTTTAAAATTGCCTCTGATTCACCATTAATATTATTCATACATTCTCCCACTTATAAAAATTAATGAGAATAACTTTTGGATTATCTCATTATATTTTAAAAAATAAGCAATATTATAATTTAACTCTATAGTAATTGTCAATGAACTTAAAAAGAACATTTTAGAAGTATATTGCTATTTATAAATCCTTTAGTATAAAATTAAATTGTTGGTATTTTTTAACAAATTTAAAAAAGGAGGAAACAGTGAATAAACTAGTAAATGTGTTAACTACGACAGATATCCATGGCTTTATTTCTAATGAGGGGCAGCCACCTGCCTTAGCGTTGCAAGGAATAAAGGAAAAATATCCTAACTCGCTATTAATGGATAGTGGGGACTTTTTTGTTGGTAATCCTTTGACCACTTATTTTTGTGATCAAATGCAAGTATCTCCAATAGTAGATTATGCCAATAAGGTTGGATTTGATGTCATGGTACCTGGGAACCATGATTTTGATCATGGACTGAATTATTTAAAGCGTCAGGTTAGCCATTTAAATGCTGACTATGTTTGTTGTAATGTTTTTGATGAAGAAGGAAATTGGATTTTTTCACCGTCTACCATTAAAGAAATTGATGGCATCAAAGTGGGAGTAATTGGTTTACTGACAAGTAGAATGTCAATGATCAGTGACTTTGATGTAACCACTGGAGTAGTAGTTAAGGAAGCATTACCTGAATTACAAAAACAGGTAGCAGCTTTACGCGACCAAGTCGATTTGATTTTAGTCGGCTATCACGGCGGGATTGAACGAGATTTGAGGACACACGATGAAACTAACTATGCAACGGGTGAGGACGAAACTTTTAAATTAGTATCGCAAACACCAGGAATTGATGGTTTTAGCTGTGGTCACCAGCATCGTATTAATCATGGTCAAATAGGTGATACCCTTGTTGTTCAAGGCGGATACCGAGGTAATTGTTTTGGTCACATGACGTTTGAATTTAACAATCAAAATGAAATTGTAAAACGTCAAGAAGAAATCGTCTTAACTGAGACTCTGCCAGCCAAAACAGGCGATTTTTATTCAGAAGAAGATTATCAAAATTGGCTTGCAGAAGATTTTGATCTCAGTCATTTAGTAGAGTTTTTAAAACAAAAATTTGCTCGCGAGCATTTAGGAATTTTTATTAGCTTAAAAGGGAAAACTAGGCAGCAAGTAATAGATTCTTTTACCATTCCATATGGTGTTAGAATTTATCGCCTGACTTCGTCAGAATATCAGGTTTTCAGCCAACAAGATTGGGCTCTTAAGCAAGAAAATTATGATTCTAATGCTCACGATTTTTTGGTTCTGACGAATTCTTATGAAGTACCAGAATATCGGTTGACGGATCAATTTGTTGATAATATTTTTGATGAATATTCATACTATTTAACGCAGCGCAATTAGGGAGAAAGTAATGGGAGTAATTGGAATTATTATAGTGTTGGGTCTACTTTATCTGGTAAGTTTTGATCGCAAGCACATCGACTACAAATCACTTATTTATCTTTTTGTAACAGAATTAGTAATCCTGTTTTTGATTTTAAAGACAACAATTGGTAATTGGATCATTAAGGGATTATCCGGTAGTTTAAACATTATCAGTCAGTCTAGTAGTAAGGGTGTAAACTTCGTTTTCGGTGATTTGAAAAATCCTGGTGCTACTTCACAATTTTTCTTAAATGTCTTATTACCATTGATTTTTATTTGTGCACTGATTGAATTGTTGCAGTATTTGCGTATTTTACCTTTTATTATTAAATATGTTGGTAAAGTTCTGAAAAAGCTGTTCCATATTGATGAAATTAATGCGTTTACGATTTTAAGTTATCCTTTTGTAAGTAATGGTGTTTTTGTTCCTTTCAAGGATCAAATGAAAGACATGTCACCAAATCAATTATTTACGCTATCAATTTATACTTTATCAAATACTACAGTAACAATGATTGCTTCATATATGCATATTATTAAATCTGAATTTATTATTGTTGCTTTGATACTTAACCTCTTCACTTCGATTATTGTTGCTAAAATAGTTGCACCATACGATATTTCGCAAGTTAACTATGAAATTTCGACTAAGAACACTAATCAAAAGTCATTGATTACGCGTTTGATTGACAGCATGAACCTTGGATTTAAACTGGCAATTAACATTTCAATCTCAATTATTGGTTTTGTTTCGTTAATTACTTTTGTCAACATTATTTTCAAATCAGTTTGTGGTAAAACCTTAACGGCCTTAATTGGTTATGTTTGTGCTCCTGTAGCTTTTATCATGGGAGTAGATCCACATTCAATTGTTAGTGCTGGTACAGTTCTGGCTACCAAAGCATTTACCAATATCTTTGTCGCAATAAACCAAATTAATATGCACGCAGTTCCGCTTAAGACGCAAGCAATTGTTAGTGTTTTCTTGATTTCTTTTGCTAACTTACCAAACTTGGGTACTACATTAGGTATCATGCATACAATGGTTGATGAAGAGCATGGTGAAGCTATTGCAAGTCATGCATTAAGACTATTTTTGGTGGCAACAGCAGTCAGCATTCTTAATGGGGCATTGGCTGGTCTATTTTATTCATTTTAATTAGCTTTCTCCTTGTTAATCTGAAGATTTTTATTTATAATAAAAACATCATAAGGGAGTAACAGCAATTACCTGCGATAAGCCCAACAACCGAAGATATACTTCTGGACTTATCTTAATTAGTGAGACTTGTGTGTGTTAAACATATAAGTCTCTTTTTTATTTTTAGGAGGAAAAAATGCCCCAAAATTTTTATAATCAGTCAGTTAAAGATATTGAACAAGAGCTTTCAACATCTTGTGAAAATGGTTTGAATTCGGAGCAAGTAAAGCAGCTTCAGGAAAAATATGGTCCTAATAGCCTTGCTGGTAAGAAGAAAACCAGTATGTTGCAACGTTTTATTGCACAATTTAAGGACTTTATGATCATTGTTTTGATCATTGCTGCGCTTTTATCAGGCTTTGTCGCTCAAGAGTGGACAGACGCTGCGATTATCATGGTTGTTGTTATCCTGAACGCTGTTTTGGGTGTTTTCCAAGAAACTCGTTCTGAAGAAGCAATTAATGCTCTGAAAAAAATGGCCACGCCGAATGCGCATGTGCGAAGAAATGGGCAAGTGGTTGAGATTCCAAGTACCGAATTAGTGCAAGGTGATATTGTTTTACTTGAAGCTGGAGATGTCGTTCCCGCAGACTTGCGTTTGACAATCACTGAAAGCTTGAAGATTGAGGAGTCTGCATTAACTGGGGAATCAGTACCTGTTGATAAAGAGCACGACCAAATTGATGAGGATAAAGTTGCTTTAGCCGATCAGGATAATATGGCGTTTGCCAATACAAATGTTACCTATGGTCGTGGTGAAGGAATTGTCACTGAAATTGGGATGAATACTGAAGTCGGTAAAATTGCCACCATGCTTAATAATACCGATGAAACGGATACACCACTTAAGCGCAACCTTAACCAATTAGGTAAGACATTAACAATTATGATCTTGCTGATTTGTGCGGTTGTTTTCGTTGTCGGTTTCTTTACCAAGCAGGGTACAGAGCCAACACAAAAATTAGCAATTGATATGTTCTTAGTTGCAGTTTCGTTAGCAGTTGCGGCAATCCCAGAAGGACTACCTGCAATTGTTACCATCATTTTGGCGCTGGGAACGCAAGTAATGGCTAAGCACAATTCGATTGTGCGTAAATTACCTGCAGTTGAAACTTTGGGTGCAACTGATATTATCTGTTCAGATAAAACTGGTACATTAACTCAAAATAAGATGACAGTTGAGCAGGTCTACTATGACAATGAAGCTCATCAAGCAGACCAGAAGATTTCTGAAGCTAACCCTACGTTGTTGTCAATGGTTTTAGCTAACGACTCTAAGCTTGATGACACAAATAGATTGTTGGGAGATCCAACTGAGACGGCACTTATTCAATATGCCTTAGATCAAAAGATTGATGTTCATCAGCTACTTGACCAGCACAAACGGGTTCAAGAAGTTCCTTTTGATTCTGGTCGTAAGTTAATGAGTACGGTTAATGAAAATGGTGGACAATATTTTGTTGCCGTTAAGGGAGCACCTGACCAATTACTTAAACGAGTTACTAAAATCGAAGTTAATGGCAAGGTAGAACCGATTTCTGCTGAACAAAAAGAAGAAATTTTACTTTCTAACCAAAAAATGGCAAGAAGAGCCTTAAGAGTCTTAGGTTTAGCGTATAAGACAGTTGATCAGCTATACGATGCTCCTTCTACTGATAACGTTGAACAAGATTTAATTTTTGTTGGTTTGGTTGGGATGATTGATCCAGAAAGACCTGAAGCTAAAAAGGCAATCGCAGAAGCACATGATGCAGGAATCAGAACAGTTATGATTACCGGAGACTTCCAAGTGACTGCACAAGCAATCGCTGAGCGACTTGGAATTCTAAAACCAGGCCAAGATGAACGCGTGGTTACTGGTGCTCAACTTGATGAAGTTAGTGATGAATACTTGCAAGAACATGTACCTGATTACAGCGTTTATGCTCGTGTCTCGCCAGAGCACAAAGTTCGAATTGTTAAGGCATGGCAAGCTCGTGGTAAAATTGTTGCGATGACCGGTGATGGTGTTAACGATGCTCCTAGTTTGAAGCAAGCTGATATTGGCATCGGTATGGGTATCACAGGTACTGAAGTTTCCAAGGGTGCCAGCGATATGATTTTGGCCGATGATAACTTTGCCACAATCGTTGAAGCTGTTAAGCAAGGTCGTAAAGTTTTCAGCAATATTCAAAAGGCAATTCTATACTTAATGAGTTGTAATGTTGGTGAAGTTTTGACAGTGTTCATGATGACAATGCTTGGGTGGGACATTTTAGCACCCGTTCAACTTCTTTGGATCAACCTTGTTACTGACACATTGCCAGCTATTGCGCTTGGACTTGAACCAGTGGAAAAAGGCATCATGAAGAGGGCACCACGTGGTCGGAAATCCAATTTCTTTAGTGGTGGTGTTTCTAGTTCAATTGTCTACCAAGGAATTTTGGAAGGTATTTTAGTTTTAGCAACTTATCAATTAGGCTTGAAATTTGGTCCGCATGTTAACAGTGCTAACTTACAGCATGCGGATGCATTGACTATGGCATTCTTGACTTTAGGATTAATCCAATTATTCCATGCGATTAACTCAAAATATATCCATCAATCAATCTTTTCTAAGCACACACTTACAAACAAATGGTTTAACTGGGCTATCCTAATTTCAGCAATAGTAATGGCCGCAGTAGAATTACCATTTATGACTAAGTTCTTTGATGTTACAGAATTAAATGGCATGCAATGGTTAATTGTCTTAGGAGCAGGAACTTGTATGATTATCATTGTTGAAATTGTTAAATTCTTCCAACGTCAAACTGGACAAAAATAAAATAACTAAAAAACTGGCAAATTACGCTATAGAAGCAGTAGTTTACCAGTTTTTTTGCATTTATTAATTTTAAAAAGCTGGTTTAAATACAGTTAGCAATTTTAGTTAGGTATTCTGCGTCAATATCGTCAAAACGTGCAAAGACCTTGCTATCAAGGTCTAAGACGGCAATCAAAACTTCATTTTTCATGATTGGAATGACGATTTCTGAATTGGTAGCAGCATCGCAAGCAATATGGCCAGCGAATTTATGAACATCAGGGACAATTTGCGTTTCTCTTGTTTTAGCGGCTGTACCGCAAACACCTTTGCCTATTGCAATGTGCATGCATGCAACAGGACCCTGAAAAGGTCCCAAAATTAATTCATGATTTTGATAACGATAAAAACCAGCGTAGCTGACATCAGGCAAATTATTAAACAGAAGGGCACTGATATTACTCATATTGGCGATCAAATCGTGCTCATCTTCAAGTAGGCTTTGTGCTTGTTTAAGTAGCAGTTGATAACGTTCAAGTTTGTCCATTAGCTTTCTCCTTTTTGACTAAGTCTAAACTAAGAGGGTGATTTTTAAAAGTCAAACAAAGTATTTACTTTTTGATTTCAAATGTGTAAGATTGAACAAGCCGTTATAAAAAAGCTATAATGAAATGTGTGGTAGCACTAAAATCACTGCTAATATAAGATTTAACAATGATTTGGTACCTAAGAAACTTTGTGATTTGTAAGAAATAAATTACAAAAATGTATAAATTTTCATTAAAAAAGGTGTATAATTTTTAAAAATCTTAACGGCTATAGTAAAATGGTCTCAATGACTTATTTTATTGCAAGATAATGAAAGGGGCGATAACAATGTCGATGATAGAGTTCCATGACGTGCAAAAATATTATGGCCATTTTCATGCACTGCACGACATTAATTTGGAAATTGATGAAGGGGAGACGGTGGTTTTAATTGGACCATCAGGTTCAGGTAAGAGTACTTTAGTACGTACCGTGAACGGCCTTGAAACAATCCAAAAAGGTCAATTGATTGTTAACGGTCATGATTTGTCTGATCCAAAGACTAACCTTAACATTCTTCGAAGTGATGTTGGGATGGTTTTCCAGCACTTCAACCTGTACAAAAATAAAGATGTACTTGAAAATATTATGTTGGCACCAAGAATTGTTAGCCATATTCCAGAAGAAGAAAACAAAAAACGAGCAATGGAACTGCTCGAAATGGTTGGTCTGGAAAAATGGGCACACAATATGCCTTCACAAATTTCAGGTGGTCAAAAACAGCGTGTTGCCATTGCTCGAACATTGGCCATGCGTCCTAAGCTTATTCTTTACGATGAACCAACTAGTGCGCTTGACCCAGAAATGATTGATGATGTTTTGCAAGTTATTAAGAAAGTTACAAATGAGAGCGGAATGACATCCTTGATTGTTACCCACGAAATGGGTTTTGCTAAAGAGGTTGCCAACCGAGTTATCTTCATGGACCAAGGTCAAATTGTTGAAGATGAGAATAGCGCAAGTTTCTTTGAACAACCTAAGACAGTACGGGCACAACAATTCTTGAGTAAGATCATCTCTCACTAAGGAGGCCGATTATGAAAAAGAAATTTTGGTTGCTTCCTTTACTAGCATGTGTATTGATGCTAACTGGATGTGGTAAGAGCCTAAGTGATCAATCTGTTTTAGATAATGTTAAAGAGTCTAATACGATTACTTGGGGTGTTAAAGGTGATGTTAAACTTTTTGGCTTGATTGATGTCCGCGATGGTCAACAAAAAGGTTTTGATGTTGACATGGCCAAAGCAATTACTAAGCGTATCTTAGGGCCCAAAGGCAAGGCAGAATTTGTCACAACTACGTCACAATCAAGAATACCGCTTCTGAAGAATGGTAATGTCGATGCAATAATTGCTACGATGACGATTACTCCAGAGCGTAAAAAGATTATTTCATTTTCACACTCATACTTTGATGCCGGTCAGTCAATATTAGTTGCTAAAAATTCCTCAATTAAAAGTGCCAAAGATTTAAATGGTAAGACTGTTATTGGGGTAGTTGGTGCTAATTCAGTGGACAACATTAAAAAGATAGCTCCTAAGGCAAAAGTGATTGAACTACAAGATTATGCTCAAGCTATGAATGCATTGAAATCAGGTCAAGGTGATGCTTTGACTACTGATAATGGTATCTTATTTGGGTTAGCAGTTCAGAACCCAGGCTATGAAGTTCGTGGTGGAACTTTCACCGTTGAACCTTATGGTGTTGCGGTTAATAAGGGACAAACCGGATTTACTAAGGCTGTTGACAAGGCAGTTCTTGAGATGCAGCACGATGGTGAATACAACCGCTTAATCAAAAAGTGGTTTGGCGATGTTCCAGGATTTAAGTATAAGGAGCTGTATCGCCGATGATTGATATTTTTACAAGATTTAGTGGTCAATTATTTGTTGGTTTAGGCTGGACGATACTTTCAAGTGTGATTGCATTATTCTTCAGTTTGATTATAGGAACTGTATTTGCAATTATGGAAGTTGTTCCTAGTAAAATAGCTCGCTTCATTGGACGTGCTTACGTAGAAATATTGCGTAACATTCCACTGCTGGTAATTACGATGTTCTTCTATCTTGTTATTCCAAAATATGTGATGAAGATTAATGGTTTTACTGCAGGAACAATTGGTTTAACGCTTTATACTTCTGCATTTATTGCTGAAACGATTCGTTCAGGTATCCAATCTGTTTCTGGTGGACAAATGGAAGGTGCTCGTTCTACAGGTATGACTTATTGGCAAGCAATGCGTTACATTATTTTGCCACAAGCATTCAAGATCGTTATTCCACCACTTGGGAACCAGTTTGTTAACTTAGTCAAAAACTCATCAGTTCTTGCCTTCGTTGCAGGATTTGATTTAATGTACCAAGCAAACTCAATTGCTTCGACTACTTTTGACCAGATTAACAGCTATTTAGTCGTTGGGGTTTTGTATTTGATTGTTACATTACCACTTAGCTACTACATGCAGTATTTGGAAAAGAAATTAGCCTGAGAGGAGGTTCAGTGAAATGCAAAATTGGATTAGCGCCTTTTCATGGCTAAACGTGCACTTTCTATTAATGGGCCTTTGGGTTACTATCTATATTTCAGTAATTTCAGTTATTTTGAGTTTCATTATTGGCTCAATTTTGGGAATTATTAGATATTCAAAAATCAAGTTTGTTTCAAAAATCGTTGGTTTTATAATTGATATTATCCGTAACGTACCGTTACTTTTGATTATCTTCTTTACCTACTTTGGCTTGCCAAACTTTGGGTTGAGACCAGAAACGATTCCAGCAGCAGTTATTGCAATGACGGTCTTTGAATCAAGCATGATTGCAGAAATTGTTCGTTCAGGAATTCAATCAGTTTCTACCGGACAAATGGAAGGTGCAAGATCAACGGGAATGTCCTTTGTTCAAGCATTATGGCATGTTGTATTGCCACAGGCATATAAGAACATGATTCCAACAATTATTAGTCAATTTGTTTCGCTAATTAAGGATACTTCGTTAGCAACAATTATCGTTGTTCCAGAAATGATGCAGCATGCACAAGTTATTTATGGACAAAATTCTAATTATATTTTGCCAATGTTTGCTGCTTTAGCAGTACTATACTTCATCGTCTGCTTTACACTTTCAGTGATTGGCAACGTAATTGGAAAACATTTGACTTAAAATTAAATATTTTGATTTATTTTCTTAAAAAGGATTTCACACTGTGAAATCCTTTTTTTGTGTGTTTTTGTTGATATAAAGCTTTTTATGACTGAGTATCCGATTATAAATAAACAATTAATTAGATTTTTTTTAGAAAAAGTATTGACAGATTAAAAATATACACTTATCTTATTATATAACATCATATAACAATTAATAGATAAGAGGTAAACAATGAAGAAACAATATCAAGAAGAAATAACAAATGCGATTAAAGCCTGTCAAAAGATTGACGGCATCAATCATATTTATTTTGCGGCATGTGGTGGTTCAATGGCTTTTATGCAACCAGCAGAGTACATTATTAACCGCGAGTGCGACATTCCTGCAACTATTTTGCCATCACGTGAATTTACCACACGTGATCCTCATGACTTGGGCGAGCATAGTGTAGTTGTAACTTGTTCTCACTCAGGTAGTACTCCAGAAACTAATGAAGCTGCCAAATTTGCTAAAGAAAAAGGCGCTTTAACAATTGGAATTGCCTTCACACCTGATTCAGACTTGGAGAAGAACTCTGACTATACTTTGCATTACAGTTGGGGAAAAGGTACAGACGCTTCTGATTTAAACACCGGTGTACTTTATGGCTTTATTTTTGGTCTGTTAAAGGCTGTGACTGGTGATGCTAAGTATGACAAGGGCTTGAAAGCACTTGACGACTTGGAAGCAATTGCTGAAAGAACTCGCCAACAATTCGGTGATACAACTAAGAAGTGGACCAGTGAATTAAAGCGTGAGAAGTTGATTTACGCAATTGGCTCAGGCATTAACTTGGGTGAGACATACTCATTTTCAGCATGCTGGCTCCAAGAAATGCAATGGATTAACAGTAGCTGCATTGATTCAGCTGAATATTTCCATGGTCCTTTTGAAATTACCGACTTTGATGTTCCTTTCATTATCTGTGAAGGAATGGGTGTTACTCGCAAGATGGACCAACGTGCGGTTGACTTTGCTAAGAAGCACAGCGAGAAAGTTTATGTAATTGATAATGCAGACTTTGATATGCACGAAATTGATGACGACTTTAAAGAATATTATTCACAGATTCTTTCAGGTGTAGTCTTCCGTCAACTTGCTGAAGGCTTTTCATATGAAAGAGGTCATTCTCTAGAAGCTCGTCGTTACATGTGGCATTTAGATTATTAGTGTTAGTCCAATGAAAATAATTTCAATTGGAGATAATGTAGCTGACACCTATGTTAAGCAGAGAGTTTATTTTCCTGGTGGAAATTGTGTCAATGTTGCTGTTGATGCAAAAAAAGCTGGAGCAGAAGTTTCTGCTTATCTCGGCATTTTAGGTAATGACGATCGTGCTAGCCATATTGAAGAATCATTAAAAGAAGAGCAGGTTGAATTAGTTAACTGTCGTAAAGTTTATGCTCCTACGGCGCAGCCGCGAGTTTTCCTAACTGCTGAAGGGGATCGAACCTTTGAAGCTGGTCCGAAGAATTCAGGCTTACACTTATTAAACTTACGATTAACTCCTGATGACTTTACAACAATCGATGGTTTCGATGTTGTTCATGCAGGAATTGATTCTGGAATTGATGAGTATCTACCAGAATTACATAAACGAGTAAAAGTTTCCTTTGACTTTTCCATTTCTCGGGATAAGGACTACTTTAAAAAGACACTTCCTAATGTTGATTTTGCATTTTTCTCTGGGTCAGACATGAGTGATGACCAAGCTGTAGAATTTGCCAAAAAATATTTAACCTTAGGTCCAGAAGTTGTTGTTATTACAAGGGGAGAAAGACCTGCATTTTTGCTAACTTCACAAGAATCTTATTACCAAGAACCGCAAAAAATAAAAGTTGTCGACACGATGGGTGCAGGTGACAGTTTTATTGCTGGTTTTCTAGTTTCTTACTTAGATAAGAATAATTTAGTATTAGCGGCAGAAGCTGCAAGCAAAAACGCTGCAGTTACCTGTCAATTATCTGGAGGCTTTGGTCACCAGAAATCTTTTTAGAAAAGAGTGATGAACATGAAAAAAGGTGCAGTACTTGCTACAGCAGCCGTTGCATGCTTCGGGATGCTGTTGACTGGTTGTCAGAACAAAGGCAATTCTAGTTCAAAAAAGCAAGATAAAATTACAGTTGTACAAAATGCCCCAGTGGATTCGCTAGATCCAATCTTGGCCTATTCAAACAGCTCGTCTGTAGTTGTAGCCAACACGACTGAAGGTCTTTATACAATTGATGCAAACGATAAGCCTCAACTTGGTTTGGCTTCAAACGTGAAGACAAGTAATCATGGTTTGACTAAGACCTTTACGATTCGTGAAGATGCTAAGTGGTCAAACGGCGACCCGATTACAGCAAATGATTTTGTCTTTGCATGGCGCCGCTTGGCTAATCCTAAGAACGCCTCAGCTTTCAACTTCCAACCAGGTGCAGCTGGAATTAAAAATGCGGATGACATCGTTGCGGGAAAGAAACCTGTTAATTCATTAGGCGTTAAAGCTACAAATGAAAAGACTTTAGTCGTTGAATTAGATCATGTAGTACCTTATATGAACAAGCTGCTTGCATTTAGTGACTTTGCACCAGTCAATCAAAAGTACTTCGAAAAAGCAGGTAAGAAATTCGCTCAAGATTCAGATCACTTGATTGCTTCAGGTCCATATAAGATTAAGGACTGGAAACTTGGCGATAACAGTATCCAATTAGTGAAAAACAAGAAATATTGGGATGCTAAAAACGTTAAGCTAAACGAAGTAAAACTTGATGTAATTGTTGATCCTGAAAAAGCAGCTATTGCTTTTGAAAATGGTAGTGCTGACTATGTTCACCTTAGCGGACAACTTGTTCCTAAGTACCGTAAGGATAAAAATTACGAAAATGAAGTTGGTAACTTTACCCAATACCTTATGTTCAATGTAAAGAAACCAGGCCTTGATAACGAGGACTTACGTAAGGCAATCTCTAGTAGCATTAATCGTAAGGAAATTACCAAACATATTTTGAAAGACGGTTCTATTCCAGTTCATTCAATGGTAATGAAAGATTTAGTTAAGAATCCTTCAAATGGTAAGGACTTTGCCGATGAGTCTACGACTGATTTGTCAGAGTACTCAGCTGCTGATGCAAAGAAGTACTGGAACAAAGCTAAGTCCAAGACTGACTTAAGATCAATAACCTTATTGTATGATGATAGTGATCCTGCTTACGCTAACGTTGCCGCATATGTGAAGGCACAAGTTGAAAAGAATCTTCCAGGAATGAAAGTTGATTTACAACAAGTTTCCAAGAAGACTAGACTTGATAAAATGTCAAAAGCAACTTACGACGTTACACTTACACGTTGGGGGCCAGATTATGCTGATCCAACAGCAATTTTAAGTATGTACCAAAGTAAGAATGATAGTAACTACGGTAAATGGGCTAACTCTGAATTTGATAAGTTAATGGCAGAGTCAAACAAGACAATAGATCAAGCTAAAAGATATCAACTTTTACTAAAGGCAAATAATATTTTAATTGATAGTGCTTCTTGTCCGCCATTGTACCAAAATGGTGCTCCAGTCTTAAAGAGAGCTAACATCCAAGACTTACCAATGCATATTGCAGGTGTTCCATACTTCTTCAAGTATGCATCGATTAAGTAAATTGAATGACTGTAAAAAGAGGCCTAGGCCTCTTTTTTACTCACAAAATATGATCAAGGTAAAAAATCTTCGCTTAATCTTGATAATAAAAACATTAAATTATTTTTATAGTTTAGGTTGACAGATGAAAAATATCTTATTATCTTATCATATATGGCGATGAAGAATTGGGAGTCTAAACAGATAGTGCCTGGCTCTACTAATCGGCTAGAGCTATATCTTTTAATTTTTCGATAGTATCCCATTACCTTGAAACATATAGAAAAGAGTGGAATTTATGAAAAAAAGTGCAGTGATCGTTTCAGCCGCAATTGCGTGTGTTGGAATGTTGCTAACAGGATGTCAAAAGAGTTCTAATTCAGGAACTAAAAATCAGGATAAGATTACTGTGGTGCAAAATGTACCAGTAGATTCATTAGATCCGTCAGTAGCATATCAAATTACTTCATGTATGGTAGTTACAAACACGACTGAAGGCTTGTATTCAATTGATGCAAATGATAAGCCACAATTAGGAGCAGCTTCAAAGGTAGAAACAAGTAACAACGGGTTAACTAAAACTTTTACAATTCGAGATGATGCCAAGTGGTCTAATGGTGATCCAGTGACGGCTAACGACTTTGTCTTTGGCTGGAGAAGATTTTCAGACCCTAAGATTGGTTCCCCGTATAACTACGAACTAGTTGCAACTGGAATTAAAAATGCAGCTGACATTATAGCTGGTAAGAAGCCAACTAGCGCTTTAGGAGTTAAAGCAACAGGACCAAAGACGTTAGTGGTTGAATTGGAGCATAAAGTTCCTTATTTAAGTAAAATTCTCTCCTTCAGTACTTTCGCACCTGTTAATCAAAAATACTTTGAAAAAACTGGTAAAAAATTTGCCCAAGATTCAAATCATTTGTTAGTAACCGGACCATACAAAGTTAAAGATTGGAAATTAGGTGACAATACTGTACAACTAGTTAAAAATCCAAAGTACTGGGATGCAAAGAATGTCAAAGTCAAAGAAGTTAAAATTGACATTATTACAGATCCAGAAAAAGCAGCGATTGCGTTTGAAAACGGTAGTGCAGACTATGTTCGCTTAGGTGGTCAACTTGTTTCTAAGTATCGCAAAGACAAAAATTATACTAACGAAATAAGTAATTTCAATCACTATTTAATGTTTAACGTTAAAAAACAGGGAATGAATAACGCAGACTTGCGTAAGGCAATCTCAGTTAGCCTTAATCGTAAAGAAATTACTACTCATATCTTGAAGGATGGCTCAGTTCCTATTCATTCAATGGTTATGAAGGGGTTAGCTAAGAATCCAACTACTGGTAAGGACTTTGCTGATGAATCTTCAACTAAGTATTCTGAGTATTCTCCTGCTGAAGCTAAGAAATATTGGAATAAGGCAAAAACTGAAACTAAGTTAAGATCATTTACTTTGCTCTATGATGACAGTGATCCTGTATATTCTAATATTGCGGCATACATAAAAGCTCAAGTTGAAAAAAATTTACCTGGAATGAAGGTAAACTTACAACAAGTTGCTAAAAAGACCAGATTAGATAAAATGGCAAAATCAAATTATGATGTAGCGATTACTCGTTGGGCTCCTGACTATGGCGATCCGTCAGCTATTTTAGGCATGTACACAACTAATAATGCCAGCAACTATGGCAAGTGGTCAAACCGTGAATTTGATAGTTTAGTTGACCAAGCTAATAAAGAAGCTAATGCTTCTAAGAGATACCAAGAATTGCTAAAAGCAAATGATATCCTAATTGATAGTGCAGCTTGTCCACCATTATACCAAAATGGTGCTCCAGTCTTAAAACGTTCAAACATTAAAGATATGCCAATGCACATTTCTGGTATTCCATACTTCTTTAAGTACGTTCAAATTAAATAAATTAAATTAGAAAACAAATAGAACTGGGATTTAATCTCAGCTCTGTTTGATTAGATGAAAGGGAGGGAAGAACTTGAAGAAATATGTCTTAAAAAGACTTTTAATCGCGGTAGTAACCTTATTCTTAATTACATTAATCTTATTTGTAATGGAAAAGGCAATGCCAGGTTCTCCATTTAATGATGAAAAAATGTCACACGCTCAAGTTGCTGCCCTTTACCGTAAATACGGGCTAGATGGACCTATTTGGCTACAATTCTTTAATTATTTGAAAAATATGATTACTGGTGATTTTGGTGTTTCATACACAGTCCAAGTAAACACTCCAGTAACAACCATGATTTTTCAACACTTCAAGATTTCATTACAAATTGGTTTACAAGCAACTGTATTAGGTTCAATTATTGGTTTCTTCATGGGTGTTCTTGCAGCAGTTAAAAAAGGAACTATCTGGGATAACCTAATGACAGGAATCTCGGTATTAGGAATTAGTTTACCCAACTTCGTTGTGGCCTTGATTATCTCGCTAATCTTCTCATACAAATTAATGGTTTTACCTGGAACTTACCAACAGACTCAACCGTTTGTTTCAAGTATTTTACCAACAATTGCATTGAGTACATTTACAATGGCAAGTATCGAACGATATGTCCGTAATGACATGATTACGATTATGGATTCTGACTATTATCGATTAGCTGATTCAAAGGGAATTAAAAAGTATCAATTAATTATGCACCATGTAATCAGGAACACCTTAATTTCTGTAATTACTGTGTTAGCACCATTAATGATCGATTTAATTGCTGGTAGTATGGTTATTGAAAAAGCCTTTGCTATTCCTGGCTTAGGTACTTTGTACATCAGTGCAATTCAAGCTAATGATTACAATGTTGTTTTAGGAATCACATTTTTCTACGCAGTTTTGTTCATTGGTATCATGCTAGTTGTTGACATTTTATACGGTTTAATTGATCCACGGATTAGATTAGATGAGGGTGAATAAGATGACAGATAATAAAAATAATGATTTTGAATTTGCCCAAAATCCCGAAGTCGAGGACCATTATTCGGGTAAATCATATTCATATGGTCAATTAATTTGGCATCGCTTTTTAAGAAATAAGGGAGCAGTTGTCAGTGTTGTGGTACTGGTTATTATTACGTTAATTGCCTTTTTGGCACCGCATTTTAGCCAGTTTTCTCCAACTACACCTTATCCAAATCAATCAAATTTAGCTCCAGGTACAAATGGCCATTGGTTTGGTACAGACAATTTAGGGAGAGATATTTTTGTTAGGGTAGCAGCCGGAACCTCCGTTTCATTACGAGTTGCCTTGGTTGCGATGGCTATCGACTTAGTAATAGGTACGAGCTATGGACTTATTTCAGGCTACTTCGGCGGCAAAATTGATTTATTCATGCAACGAATTACTGAAATTTTAAGTACAATTCCAATGATTATTATCGTTACGCTTTTAGTTTTGGTAATGAAACCAGGGCTAATTAGTATTATTACGGCGATGATGATTGTTGGTTGGATTAACATGAGTAGAATAGTTCGGGCTCAAGTACTTGAATTGAAGTCGCGTGAATATGTTTTGTCGGCCAGAACAATGGGGGAATCTAATTTTAAGATTATTTTCTCGCAAATTTTGCCCAACACACTTGGTCAGATTATTACAACTTTCATGCTGTCAATTCCAAATGCAATCTTTTTGGAAGCATTTTTGGCCTTTATTGGTTTAGGTGTTCCTGCTCCACTAGCTTCATTGGGAACGATGATTAATGATGGTTATACGCAGGCGATCGTTTATCCTTACATGGTATTCTTCCCAGTCCTATTTTTGGCCTTAATCATGTTAAGTTTCAATATCATTGCTGATGGCTTACGTGATGCGATTGAAGGAAGCTAGGTGAAACCATGACTGAAACAGTTCTAGAAATAAAAAACTTACAAGTTGAGTATCATACCGAACACGGTGATGTACAAGCAGTTAGAGGGATTAACTACAAGGTAAATAAAGGGGAAACTGTTGCTTTAGTCGGTGAATCTGGTTGTGGGAAGTCAGCTAGCGTTAAACCGATTATGGGTGAAAAGGAAGCTAATCAAGTAATTAAATCAGGTGAAATTAACTTTACCTACCAAACTGAAAATGGACAAAAGACAGTTGACCTTTTAAAGATAAGTCCCAAAGAAGTCCAAAGTCAGATTAAGGGTAAGGAAATTGCCATGGTCTTTCAAGATCCAATGACTTCACTTGATCCAACAATGAAAATTGAAAAGCAGATTGCTGAGGCAGTAAAAGCATCGAATCCCAAAATTAATAAGGAACAATTAAATAAACGTGTTCTAGAATTAATTGAGACAGTAGGAATTCAAAATGCTGACGTGGTAAAGAAACAGTATCCACATCAACTGTCAGGAGGGATGCGGCAAAGAATTGTTATTGCGATTGCATTGTCGGGGAATCCTAGTTTATTGATTTGTGATGAACCGACAACAGGCCTTGATGTTACAATTCAAGCTAAAATTTTGAATTTAATTAAAGATATTCAAAAAAGCCGTAAGTTATCAGTAATTTTTATTACACACAACCTAGGTGTTGTGGCCAATATTGCTACTAATGTTAATGTTATGTATGCTGGTAAGATTGTCGAAACTGGTACGACTGAAGATATTTTCTTTGATCCGCGTCACCCATACACTTGGGGTCTACTTGAATCAGTACCTGATGTTAATGAATCGGTTAAAGAGTTGCCAACAATTGCTGGGACAATTCCAGATTTAACCCAACCAGTTGTTGGTGATGCTTTTGCACCACGAAACAAGTATGCATTAAATATTGACTTTAAAGAACAACCTCCAATGTTTGAAGTTAATGATCATCATTATGCTGCTACTTGGCTTCTCGATAAAAGAGCACCTAAAGTAGAAATACCGACGGTACTTAAAAGGAGAATTGAAAAAATGAAGAAAGAAGCTGAAACTGATGGCGAATAATATTCTTGAAGTACACCATTTAAAACAGTATTTTCCAATTGGGAAGAAAAAAGTAGTTAAAGCCGTTGATGATGTTTCTTTTAATATTGCTAGCGGTGAAACTTTTGGCCTTGTTGGTGAATCCGGTAGTGGGAAAACGACAATTGGTCGTTCAATTATCAGACTTTACAAACCAACATACGGTGAAGTAATTTTTGAAGGTGAACAGATAGGTGGCACTTTAGATAAAAAGCGTACTTCAAAGTTACGTAAAGATATGCAGATGATCTTTCAAGATCCGATGTCATCGTTAAATCCAAGGAAAAAAGTTGGCGACATTATAAAGCTTGGCCTCGATATCCACTATCCAGAATTAAGTAAAGAGGAAAAGCAAGAGCGCGTTCTTAAAATGCTAAAAGTCGTTGGTCTCGATAGCTCTTTTATCAACCGTTACCCACAAGAACTATCTGGTGGGCAGAGACAAAGGGTCGGCATTGCGCGTGTTGTTATTATGCAGCCTCGTTTAATTATTGCCGATGAAGCAATTTCAGCCCTTGATGTTTCAGTTCAGGCTCAGGTTGTTAACTTGCTGCAACATATTCAAGAAGAAACTGGAAGTGCGATGCTGTTTATTGCGCATGACTTGGCAATGGTTAAGCACATTTCAAGTCACATTGGAGTTATTCACTTAGGGCACATCGTTGAGTCAGGTCCTACAGATGAAATCTTTGATCACCCGAAGCATCCCTATACTAAAAGTTTGTTGACCGCAATTCCGATTACAGATCCGATTGCTGAGCAGAAAAAGCAGCTGTCTGATTATCATGCACATCGGCATCAATATGTAAATAAGACGATGGTTGACCTTGGCAATGGGCACATGGTTTTGGATGATGGCTCGTGGTCGTAGAAGCACGGTTAAATAACAATTGCAAAAGTTTACTTATTTAATTATACTTGGCTGGTCGAAACGTAAAACAAGTTTATAGGAGAGTTTATCGATGGCACGACCAACAAATAAAACTGATTTAATTGAAGCAAGTAATACAGCATATCAAAAGATAGTTGATTTAATTGCTTCATTACCTGAAGAGGCACGTACAGCTGACTTTGATTTTGATACTAGTAAATTAAAAGAAGCACATTGGAAACGCGACCACAACGTTAGAGACGTATTAGCTCATTTATATGAATGGCAAAAATTATTAATTGACTGGATTGATAGTAATCAAGCTGGCAAACCAAAAGAATATTTACCAGAGGGCTATAATTGGCGTAATTATGGCGAAATGAACCAAGAGTTTTGGAAGAACAACCAATCAATTCCTCTTGAAGAAATGGAAGAGCTACTTGCTCAAAGTCATAAGAAAACAATGGCTTTAATTGACTCCTATACAAATGATGAACTATTCCAAAAGAATGTTTTCCCATGGACAGGCAATAATGCTCTAGGTACATATTTTATTGCCAATACTTCTAGTCACTATGAATGGGCTTTGAAGAAGCTAAGAAAATATAAGAGATCTATAAAGTAAGATAGAATAAAAACCGTTAGCACTTTGGCTAACGGTTTTCCTGTTTTTAACAATAAAAAGTAAGCACTTAGTGTTTGTTATTTCAATTTTAATTTAGTAATATTGTGGTATTGAGGAGTGTTGTAATGAGATCTGATGAGACAATTGAAACAGTAGTTCCGCTTTATCGCAAGATATATCTTGATATAAAAAAGCAAATTCAAAATAATGAGTTAAAGCCGGAACAAAAATTGCCTAGTGAACAGTACTTGTGTCAAAAGTACAACGTAAGTAGGATAACGGTTCGTAAAGCTTTAAAGTTGTTAACTGAGGAACGATTAGTTGTCACCGTTCAAGGTAAGGGCTCATATGTTAACGCTAAGAAGATGATAGGTGAGTTAGACCAGATTCAAGGCTTTTCAGAATTTGCGCTTTCGCTTGATAAAAAGAGTGAGACCAAAATTTTGAAGCGTGAAATCATCAAGAACGTCGATATTGCCAGGAAATTAATGTTACCTGATGATGCGGATTTAATTTACATCAAACGACTTTCTGAAATTGAAAAAACACCTTTGGGGATAGATGAAGCTTGGTTATCTGCTGAGCGGTTTCCTGATTTGCTAGTTAATATTAACTCTGACTCTTCTTTATATGAATATCTTGAACAGAAATATCATGAATTACCAGCAAATTCATATCGTGAAATTAGTACAAGTCTGCCAACTGCAAAACAAACTAGTCTGCTTAAACTCGATAAGGTAATACCATTATTTGAGGTCAATAAGACAGTTTATAATCAGTTCGATCAGCCATTGGAATTTTCACATTATGTGGTACGTGGAGATGAAATGACTTATATCATCAATTCGAATGTTGATGGGAAGTTTCGTCTAAACAATGAAAAATAAATTGATTTCAATAAGACAAAAGGCAGCCAGCTGAATAACTAATTCAGTTAGCTGCCTTTTAATTACTAGATTATTTTTATTTCGTAGCTAGTAATAAAATCAAAAAGGATAATGTGTCGAATAAGAAGTGAACTAAAAAGCTAACCCAAATATTATGAGTTTTTGTAAAAGACCAGTTTAGAACTAGTCGTGTAAATGCTAAACCTAAAATGACATAGCCAAGGTTATAATCGTATGTTGATAGATGAAGTAGCGCAAAAATTAAAGTAGAAGCAATATTTCCCCATAATAGCGGGTGCGGCAACTTTGCAGAGGTAGCTAGTTGCGTGACTGCCAATAGTGGCATAATTGCCAAGAACTCTTCACCTAAAATTTGGATAGCGCTACTAAATCTTTGATAAAGGAAGATAAGCCAGACGTGTGGTGTTTTCATTGTTAAGCCTGCTGCGGCATTACCAGAAACAGATCCGAATAGTTTTTGCGCAATCATCCCCGATAAAACAGAAATAATGTAAGCTAAAATAAAGAAAGCTAGAACCCAGAGCCACTCTTTTAGCTTAATACCATGAAATAAGCGGTGCCATCTATTACCAGTAGCTAGTTGAACACCCAAAATTTGGATTCCAAGAAAAAGCGCAACTATTAGTATTTGAAATATACCACTTACAAAAGTTGGATGGTTTTCATCGAAGATTAAAAAATCTGGGATTTGGATGCCAGGCATCATTAAACAGCAATAGGCTAGAAGGTTTGAGCCCAGAATTATTAGCCATTGTTTAAAGGTTAATTTAGTTGAATTGATATTTGTAAAAGAATTATTCATTTTTCCCACCTCTTACTAGTCTCATTTTATTGACTATATTGTTGAAATACAATTTCCTTGCTTGTGTAAAATGCACAAGTTTCAAAAGATAAGAAAAGGAATTGTGGGACTTCTTCAGAATTCGGATTGTTATCGGTTACAATAAAGAGTGTGCTAAAATCAAAAATGAGTAGTATGCAAATAATATTTGTAGAAAGGAGCTATTTTATGAAGACTGTTAAAATTGCTCATCATGAAGTCCCTGCTTTAGGGATTGGTACATGGGAAATGGGCGATAAACCAGAAATAAGAACTGAAGAAATTGCTGCAATTCGTGCTGGACTTGATGCGGGTTTACGCGTAATTGATACGGCTGAGATGTATGGCAATGGTCGTTCTGAAAAGTTGGTAGGTGAGGCAATCAAAACTTACCAACGGTCTAATATTTTTTTGATTTCTAAAGTTTTACCTTCAAATGCGTCTGCGGAACATATGAGACGAAGTCTAGAAAATAGTTTAAAGCGACTTCAAACAGATTATCTTGATTTGTATCTTTACCATTGGCGCGGAGCAATACCATTAGAAGAGACTATTGCTGAGCTACAGTCTTTACAAGATGAAGGCCTTATCCATGCTTGGGGGGTTTCAAATTTTGACTTAGCTGATATGGAAGAACTATGGCAATTACCTAGCGGACGTAATTGCGCTGCTAATGAAGACTTGTATAACTTGGAAACTCGAGGAATTGAATACAGTTTGCTTCCTTGGCAAAGAGAAAAGCAAGTTCCACTAATTGCATACAGCCCATTGGGACGAGGTGTAAAAATGGGAAGTACAATGATGAAAAATCAGTCAGTCTTGCAAATTGCTGAGCAACATCATGCGACTGCTTATCAAATTTTATTAGCATGGGTAATGCAGCAACCAGATGTTTTAGCGATTCCTAAAAGCAGTAGCTCAGAGCATTTATTGTCTAACGTAAAAGCATTAGAGATTGAATTAACTCAAGAAGATTTGCAAACTTTAGACCAAGCTTACCCAAAGCCTGATCATAAGGAGCCACTTGCGATTTACTAGGCAATCAACTGGTCTTTTTTGAAAACTAGTGAGTTGAGAATGTTAATGGTAAAGTTTCATTAGTCGATATGAGATTATTTTGGCTGATGCAAAAATCTTTTTTAATGATTAAAAAACTAAAAAATAAAGCAAAAAAGCTTGAGTTCGCTCAAGCTTTTTCTGTACTCTTATACTAAGTAAGAAATTGGGAAGTTAAATAATGAAGAGTTTTTTGTTTCGATTATATCTGGCATTAATGAAGCTAGTTGCTCGTTTTATGCCAATGCAAGATAATAAAGTGGTCATTCTTAATGGGGCAGGTAGGTCAGGCTCAAATGGCTATTTGTTTGGCAAGTACCTGGAAAAAAGCCATCCAGAATATGAAGTTACACTTGTTGAACCGTGGCCGTCTTCGCATTTACCGCTTAAAACTTGGCGCGAAATCGGTGCAGCCAAATTTGTTTTGACTACGCACCAGCCGTTTAAAGTTCATGCTAAGCAGATTAACATCCAGTTTTGGCATGGTATTCCACTTAAACGAATGGGAATAATGGCAAATAATACTACCAGAAAAACGGATCAGCGCAACGCTAAACTATGGCAAAAAAATGCTGATATTGTTTGTTCAAGTAGTGACTTATACGAAAGTTTGATGAGTGCGTGCTGCGGCATTGAAACTAATAAGTATCAAAAAACTGGCTTTCCTCGACTCGATGCTTTGAAAAGTCCTGCCATTAGCAAAAAGCAGCTACTGATGGATTTGTTTAAAGTCGAAGATGCTGATGCCAAAATTGATATTTACATGCCAACATTTCGCTATGAAATGGAAGACAGTCAGATTATGAGACAGGTTGAACAGGGTAACTTTTTAACGCTGGCTGACTTTGATATTGAACAATTGAATCATAATTTAAAACAAAATCAGCAGTATTTAATTGTTAAATTGCATCCGTATGAAATGCGCTTATTTGAAGATCTTCATAGTAATTTTTCTAATATTACCTTTCTTAACAATGATTATCTCAACCAGCAAGATGTTGACCTGTACGAATTGTTAGGCAATACTGATTTTTTGATTACTGATTACTCGTCAATTTACTTTGATTATTTAACAATTGATAAGCCAATTATTTTCCTCACTAACTACTTGAAGCAATATGAAGAAAAGCGCGGTTTACTAATGGGACCATATGAAGATGTTGTCCCTGGAATATGTGTGAAAACCCAGCAAGAGCTTTTAGAAGCATTGGACAAATCTGACCAGTTTCAGCAAAAGCGACATTATTGGCTAAACCTATCCAACCAAGTTCAAGCTGATTCAAATTGCGAAAATGTAGTTAAGTTAATGAAGAGCATTAGAGGGTAAGTTGTGAAAAAAACTTTTTTAAATATCTTGTATAATGCGGTTTACCAAATTTTCCTTGTGCTAGTGCCGTTAATTACGGTGCCATACTTATCGCGAATTTTAGGTCCCAAAACTTATGGTATTTATAGTAATGTTAATAATATTGTCCAGTTCTTAATGATCTTTTGTACATTATCAGTTTCATATATTGGGATGAGGACAATTTCGCAAACACGGGCATTTAAAAGCCCACAAGAATTAACTGAAGCATTTTGGGGTTTATGGTATTTTCAAGCATTAGCTGGCTTGGTTACGATTCTAATTGTTGTTTTAGTTGCGTGTTTTTTCCATATTAAGTATTGGCAATACATCTTGTTGATGGTGCCATATTTAATCTCAGCTCAAGTTGATATTTCATGGTTTTTCCAAGGATTGGCAGACTTTGGCCGTGTTGTTTTAAAAAATACGGCGGTTAAACTAGTTTCAGTTGTTTTGATTTTATTATGGGTTAAGCAACCAGGCGACTTGTGGAAATATATGTTGATTATGTCGGTCTCAACGATGCTTGGTTCATTTGTTTTCTGGTTTGATATTCGGCGCTATGTTGGGGGGCCAGTTAAGCACTTTTATCAGTATCAAGCGACAATTAAATCCATTATTACATTATTAATTCCGCAAATTGCGACGCAAATCTATACTTCACTTGATAAGCCGATTTTAGGTCTTTTCCAAAATTCAACTCAGGTGGCCTACTACGACAATTCTCAGCGTATTTCAAATATGGTTTTGGGAGTTGTTACAAGTATTTCACTAGTTATTATGCCCAAAATGGCTGGTGAAGGTAAAAAAGAGCAGCGTGTTATTCTGAAAAAATCGCTTGAAGCAACGGTCATGCTGGGAACATTGTTTGCAGTGATTATCATGGCTAATACAAAAGAATTTGTTCCTTTCTTTTTTGGTCATAAGTTTATTCCGATGACGCCGTTAATGTTCTTCTTTGCACTAACAATAGTGATGATACCAACTGGGGGCGTTTTTGCTAACCAGTTCGCCTTGGCAAACCATCGCGATCAAGACTATGCCATCCCAGTAATAGTTGGTGCAGTTCTTGAAGTAGTTCTAAGTTACTTCTTGGACAGATTATATGGTGCAACGGGGGCGATGATTGCAATTTTGATTACTGAATTCATCGTTTTGATTTTGCGGTTGTGGATAGTGCGTGACGGATATGATTTTAAGTATTCCTTTAAAGAGATTCCGAAATATCTGTTGATAGCTCTGATTGTCTTAGTAGTGGGGATGCTTATTCCGCAGCTTGTTTCGTCAGCCTTTTTCAATATGGCCATCAAATCAATTGTAATGTTCATCCTATATTTTGCCCTTATGTTCCTATTTAAGCTTGATTTTAATCAGGACATTATTATGTTAGTTAAGAAACTTTTTACTAGAGGTTAAAAATGATTCCGAAAATAATTCATTATGTTTGGGTTGGAGGCAATCCTAAGCCCAAAAATATTCAACGATGTCTAAAAACTTGGCGCAAACACTTGCAGGACTATAAAATTATCGAATGGAACGAGGATAATTTTGACATTCATGAAAACAAATACGTTGAACAAGCCTATCAAGCAAAAAAATGGGCCTTCGTTTCCGACTATATTCGTGCCAAGGCTGTTTATGAATACGGCGGCATTTATTTGGATACTGATGTACTCGTCCTTGACGATTTGACAAGTTTGCTTAATAATCGCGCTTTTGTTGGTTTTGAAAACAAGGACAATCCTTTTACGGCAGTTTTTGGTGCTGAAAAACACCATCCACTACTGAAGGATATGCTGGACTATTACGATGATCGCGACTTTACTTTCGATCGAGCCGATCAATTGGCTGGGGTTAACACAGTCTCTGTTTCGGAAATTTTAAAAAACAAGTATGGTGCTAAGCCTAACAACCAAGAACAAGAGCTTAAAGAGGGAATTCATGTTTACCCAGATGGCGTTTTATGCAACCCATCAGCTGATTCTAAGACTATCCATGTATTTACTGGTACTTGGATGGAAGGCGAGAAGCCACTAAAAAGAAAACTTGTTACAGCGTTCAAAGTAAGAATTAAAACGCAAAAAGAGGCGGCGCTTTATGCCAAACTCTTCAGGTGAACTAACTGAATCAGAATTGCAAGAATTAGTTGAACATGTTTCATTGTCATTCTTTGACCGTCCTTTTTTGCATCAAGCCAAGATTAATCGGCGAATGACCACAACTGGGGGACGCTATCATTTAACTGATCATCACCTTGAGATAAACGCGCATTTTTTACAACCGCAATATCATGATGAATTGGTTGGAATCATTAAACATGAACTAACACACTATCATTTACACCTGCAAAACCGCGGTTACCGCCACCGTGATACAGATTTTAAGTTATTGCTGAAAAAGGTTGGAGGCAGTCGCTATGCACCTGATATTGGATTGCGCAAGAAGCAAAACCCAAAATTTGTTTATAAATGTCAGCACTGTGGCCAAAAGTTTAAACGTGTTCGCCGCATTAACGTACGCCGCTATGCTTGCGGTAAATGTGGAGGCCCTTTAAGGCTGTTAAAAAGCTAATTTAAAAATAAAGTTACCGTTTTCATAGATTTTGTTTGACAAATCGTTAGGTGCCAAACTATAATCAAATTATAGAAATTAGGTACCTAACAAAAATAAAAATAGAAAAACAAAAGGAGTTTTATCATGAGTCAAACAAGTGATAAGTTAATGAAGCAACTTTATTTTATTATGCGTGCCAGTCGCTACTTTATGTTTGAGAATAAGCAGCCTATTTCTGGTCAAAAACGTGTCTTGGCAGTCCTTAGACTCGAAGATGGCTTAACCCAAAACTATTTAGCTGAAATTCTGGCGCTTAAACCTGGATCCTTAGCTGAGCTTTTAAAGAAAATGGAAGCTAAGGGCTCCATTCGACGTGAGACAGATGAGCAGGATAAACGAGTTAAAAGGGTTTATTTAACTGAAGAAGGCCGAGAAGAAGCAGCTCGTTTAGACGAATTAAAGAAGGCCCAAGATACAGGTTCATTTTTTGCCGGTCTAGATGAAGAAGAGCAAACCCAATTTAGCCATTACTTGGAAAAAATAGCTGATGGTTGGGACGAGGACTTTAAGCAACATGCGCAAAAGTTTGTTGATCCAACAGTCCGTATGAAGGCTTATAGCAAATGGCGCAAGTATGCTGAAAATCATGAGTATTCAAAAGAAGAGATGAGAGATCTCTGTCACCGGATGCATGGGCACCATCATTATCGTGATCACTGTCATGATTATAATAGTGAAGATTTTAAGAAGTACTGTGATTTTGACAAAAATTGGCATGGCGACCGCGACTTTTGGCGTGAATTTTGGCATAATGAAGATAACGAATTGTAGTTAGAATAAAGAAAAAGTTTTTCAGTAATTGAAAAGCTTTTTTTAATTAAGGAAGCCGGTACTACTAATGACATTTAAGTCTGACCAAACTAAGACAAAAACGGTTAAAATGAAAGACTTTTTACAACTTTTAAAAGGACTAAAAGTGAAAAAAGGGCTTTTTGCCGCCGGTTTGCTTTTCAGCTTAGTTACGAGTGCAACTAATCTGCTACTGCCATTATTGACACGTAATTTAGTTGATACAAGTAAATGGAATAAGTTCAACTACCGGAGTATGGTGTTAATCATTGTTGTTTTTGTTGCTCAGCTAGTTTTGGGCACACTTGGTGGTTATATTTTGCGCTACTTTGGTGAAAGTGTCGTAAAAAGCTTACGTGAAAAACTTTGGTCGCACCTGTTAAAATTACCGATTTCTTATTTTGATGAAAATAAGGCTGGGGAAACTAGTTCACGTCTTGTTAATGATACTGGAGTAATTAAAGACCTGATTGCTTCACAATTTCCCAACTTTATTACCGGTGCCATTCAACTGCTTTTTTCTTTAATTATTCTTTTTGTGATGGACTGGCAAATGGCGGTCTTAATTTTTACAATTGTGCCAGTTGTCATTCTGATCCTTTTTCCGGTCGGTCGTATTATGGCGCGACTTGGACGTAAGCTACAAGCTGCAACAGCCGAATTCAACGGTGATGTCAGTGAGAAATTAGCAGAAGTTCGACTGATTAAATCAAGTAACGGCGAAAAGTTTGAAGAGCAAAGTGGGAAAAGGATGATTAATAAGATCTTTAACATCGGAGTAATCGATGCCCGTGTTGAAGCAATCTTACAGCCAATTATGACAACGCTGATGATGGCAGCATTTGCTGGCATTTTAGCTTTTGGACTTATTCGTGTCGGGCAAGGTTCATTAACAAGCGGATCACTTGTTGCCTTTTTACTTTACTTGTTTAATGTGATTGCGCCATTTGCCAACTTTGCAACCTTTTTCTCCCAGATTCAAAAAGCGTTGGGTTCCACCGAACGGATCCAACAAATTTTACAAATTGAATCAGAAAAAAGTTACTTAAGTCAGCCAACAGATATAGCTAATCGAACTTTGAAGGCAGAAAACCTAAGTTTCAATTATGAGACGGATGAACCAGTTTTAAGTTCAATTTCGTTTGTTGCCAAACCCAATTCTGTAATTGCGTTTGCTGGACCAAGTGGCGCAGGAAAGTCGACCATTTTTGCCTTAATTGAGCGCTTCTATCACCCAACAACTGGACAAATTTTGATTGGCAAGCAAAATATTGATGAGATTGAACTAGCGAGTTGGCGTTCACAAATTGGTTACGTGTCCCAAAATAGCGCTATTTTCTCTGGTACGATTAGAGATAATTTGGTTTATGGACTAGATCAAAAACTGACTGATGAGCAGCTTTGGCATGGGTTAGTGCTTGCTTATGCCGATCACTTTGTCCGTGCTTTTCCGCATCAATTAGACACTGAAATAGGTGAACGAGGCATCAAACTATCTGGTGGACAAAAACAGCGAATTGCAATTGCACGTGCATTTTTGCGTAATCCCAAGATTTTGATGTTAGATGAAGCAACTGCTAGTTTGGATTCTGAATCAGAGCGCAAGGTGCAACAGGCACTTGACCAATTAATGACAAATCGTACCACGCTGGTCATTGCCCACCGGCTAGCCACAATTGTGAATGCTGATCAAATCTACTTTATCGAACATGGTCAGATAACGGGCCATGGTACTCATCATGAATTAATGAAATCACATCCTTTATATGCGCGCTATGTTAATGAACAGATGGTTGATTAGTAAAAAAGACTGCCAGAAAGTCTTGTGCAAAACTTCATTTTGAGGTATAGTATTGAATGTGTTGCGGGCATGGCGGAATTGGCAGACGCGCAAGACTAAGGATCTTGTGATCGCTTTTTGATCGTGGAAGTTCGAGTCTTCTTGCCCGCACTAATTAATGGAGCTTCGGCTCTATTTTTTGTATCCGATAAAAGCACCTTTACTAAAAAGGTGCTTTTTTATTTTAAAAATTAATTACATTGCACATTTTTATGTCCGAAAGAGGTTATACTAAAAAGTAATAACTAAAAGAGTAAGGGAATTTCTATGCCAAAAAAACGTAGGGGCAAAAAGCAATCAAATTTTATTATTATTTTGCGAACATTTATCATTTTATTTGTTTTAATTATTGCTTTTGTAGCGTTTAGATATTATCGGCGGCAAGCAATTCAAACAGAGCAAATTAGACAAGAGCAACTTGCCCGTGAAGAAGCTAGACAAAAGATTATTAGGCAGCACAAAGCATTTATTAAAGAAATTGGACCAATTGCCAAGGAAGTTGATCAGGAATTTGAGTTACTTCCAAGTATTACAATTGCCCAGGCATGCCTTGAGAGTGACTATGGTCAGAGCAGTCTGTCACAAAAGTACAATAATCTGTTTGGCGTGAAAGGCAGCAATCCTAATACCTCAGCGATTTTGAAGACAAAGGAATACCAAAAGGGTAAGTGGATTGTCGTGAAGGCACGCTTCCAAATCTATGACTCCTATGAAGCGTCAATTCGTGCGCATGCTCGTCTTTTCCAAAAAGGTACTACATGGAATAGTCAACAGTATAAGCATGTTCTAGCTGCTAAAAACTATCAAAAGCAGGCGCATGCATTAGTTCAGGACGGCTATGCCACAGATCCTGATTACGCGGCCAAATTAATTAAATTAATCGAGGAGTACAACCTTGATCGTTTTGATAAATAACAGGTATTCTTGCTAAAAGCTGCCTGCTTTTTTGGTACAATGAATTAGTTACATAATTTTATTTGTGAAGGGAATTATAATGAGCGAAGAATCGATTTTGGCAGGATTAAATCCGCAACAAAAAGAGGCCGTAAAAACGACAGAGGGTCCACTCTTGGTTGTGGCTGGTGCAGGCTCAGGCAAAACCTCCGTATTAACAAGACGAATTGCCTACTTAGTAGAAGAAAAACAAGTCTTGCCTTGGAATATTCTGGCAATTACTTTTACCAATAAGGCAGCCAGCGAAATGCGCGAGCGTGAACAAAAACTCCTTGGTCCTGCCGCAAATGATATTTGGATGTCAACTTTCCATGCTTTATGTGTCCGTATTTTACGGCGTGATTCAGATAAGATAGGTTATGGTCGTAATTTTTCAATTGCGGATTCAGCCGAACAATTGACTTTGGTTAAGCACATTGAAAAAGAACTGAACATTAATCCTAAAATGTATGAACCCAGAGGTATCTTGTCTGCCATTTCAAATGCTAAAAATGACCTTTTAACGCCACAAGCATTTGAGGATAGTGCTGCATCACCTTTTGAAAAAATGGCTGCTAAAGTCTATCAGGAATACCAAAAACGGTTGAAACATGACCAAATTATGGATTTTGATGATTTAATTATGCAGACATTGGTTCTCTTTAAAAAAGATCCTGAAGTTTTACATTATTATCAAAATAAATTCCGTTATATGCTCGTTGATGAGTATCAGGATACTAACCAAGCACAATATGAATTATGTCATGAATTAGCGGCACAATATAAGAATATCTGTGTTGTTGGTGATGCAGATCAGTCTATTTATGGCTGGCGTGGCGCCAATATGGAAAACATCATGAACTTCGAAAATGATTACCGTGATACTGGAGTTCAAACTGTCAAATTAGAGCAGAATTATCGCTCAACTGGTCATATTTTGTCCGCAGCCAACGCAGTAATCGACAATAATCGTAATCGCAAGAAAAAGAACTTGTGGACTGATCAGGGCGATGGCGAAAAGATTACTTATTACCGTGCCCAAAGTGGTGACGATGAAGCTCACTTTATCATTTCCAAGATTCAAGATGAAGTTGATGATAATAACCGCTCCTACAAAGATTTTGCTGTTTTGTATCGGACCAATGCCCAGTCAAGAACAGTCGAAGAAGCTTTTGTGAAGTCAAATGTCCCATATCAAATTGTGGGTGGTCACAAGTTCTACGATCGAAAAGAAATTATGGACATCATGGCTTATCTCAAGCTGGTTGCTAATCCAAACGATTCAATGAGTTTTAATCGTATCATCAATACGCCAAAAAGGGGAATTGGTCGTGTTAGTGTTGACAAATTTATGGATGTCGCACAAGGAAACAACTTGTCATTGATCGACGCTTTTAAGCACATTAATATATCAGGCATTTCAACCCGTGCTGCAGCTAAAATGAGTGACTTTGGTGCTAAATTACGTGATGCAATTGAATATGCCAAAGATCATAGTGTTACAGGCCTAACCGAAAAGATTTTGCAGGATTTTGGCTATACAGATGCACTTAAGGCAGAACATACAATTGAAGCCGAAACAAGACTAGAAAACTTGGATGAATTTCTTTCAGTTACTAAACGTTTTGACGATCAATATGAACCTGAAGAAGATGATGCTAACGCTTTAAGTGACTTTTTAGCAGAAGTTTCATTGTTAAGTGATCAGGATGATTTAGAAAATAATGATGATCAGGTCGCATTAATGACCTTGCATGCAGCTAAAGGTTTGGAATTCCCAGTGGTCTTTTTGGTAGGGATGGAAGACGGATTATTCCCACTTTCTCGTGCCCTTTTAGAAGATGATCAACTAGAAGAAGAACGCAGACTTGCCTATGTTGGAATTACTAGAGCCAAAGAAAAGCTCTTTTTGACCAATGCTTATTCCAGAATGATGTTTGGTCGGATGCAAAACAATCCACCTTCAAGATTTTTGGAAGAAATTGATGTCGATGATCTTGACATGCAAAACTCAGTTCCAGAGGGTGTAGGAAATGCTGATTTCCAAGTTCAAACAGCTCCTTTTGCTAACGTTGATGAACGTGCGCGTGCTCAAGTTTACACACCAAAGGCAAAACCTGCTGGTGGTGCAATTGGTGCCGAAAAGAAAGGCTGGAATGTTGGCGATCAAGTTGAACATAAAGCTTGGGGCCACGGCGTTGTAACGAAAGTTAACGGCGAAGGCGAAGACATGGAGCTCGATATTGCGTTTCCAAATAAAGGAATTAAGCGCCTTCTAGCAGCATTTGCTCCTATTAAAAAGGTATAATTAAAGCGAAAGACATAAATAAAAATTAATCAGGAGGAACAAAATGGCAGACTTAACTCTTGATGAGGCTAGAAAAGAAGTTGCTTCCCTCAGAGATAAACTTGACGAATGGGCTAACGCATATTATTCCAATGATGCACCAGAAGTTGAAGATAATGTTTATGATCAAAACTATCAGCGTTTGGTCGAACTCGAGCAACAGTTTCCCCAACTCGTAACGCAGGATTCAATTACTCAACGAGTTGGTGGACAAATCGGTAGTGAATTTACCAAAGTTACGCACAAGATTCCTATGCTTTCAATGGGTGACGTTTTCTCGAAACAGGAATTACGTGAATTTGATGAACGGGTGCAAAAGCAAGTTGGTCATGAGGTTGCATATAACGTTGAGCTAAAAATTGACGGTTTATCAATTAACCTTGAATATCAAGATGGTAAATTAATGCGGGCTTCAACCCGTGGTAATGGCCAAGTTGGAGAAGACGTAACGGCTAATGCACGTTTTATTTCCGACATTCCACAAACCTTGCCTGAAAAACTCACGACAGAAGTGCGTGGTGAGTGTTACATGGGAAAAGAAGCTTTTGCGAAGTTAAACCAAGAGCGTGATGAAAAAGGCGAAACAACTTTTGCTAATCCACGTAACGCTGCTGCGGGTTCATTGCGCCAACTTGATGCCAATATTACGAAGCATCGCAATCTAAGCACCTATATTTACACTTGGGTTAATCCCCCTGAAGAAATTACGAGCCAACACCAAGCAATTGAAAAAATGACTGATCTAGGCTTTCACACTGATTTAACTGGTCGTCGTCTTTCGAAGATGGATGAAATTTTTGATTTTATCGACGAATATACAGCCAAAAGAGATTCACTTGCTTATGGAATTGACGGAATTGTTTTAAAAGTTGATGACCTTGGCTTACAAAGTGAACTGGGCAACACGGTTAAAATTCCGCGTTGGGAAATTGCCTATAAATTCCCGCCAGAAGAACAGGAAACTGTGGTTCATGAAATTAAATGGACGGTTGGTCGTACCGGTGTTGTAACGCCTACTGCTATAATGGATCCTGTACAACTTGCTGGAACAACGGTCTCACATGCCGTTTTGCACAACGCAGATTTGTTAAAACAAAAAGATGTGCGAATTGGTGATACCGTTATGCTGCACAAGGCAGGAGATATCATTCCTGAAATTTCCGAAGTTGTGTTAGCAAAACGACCTAACGATTCTGAACCATATCCAATCCCTACTGAATGCCCATCTTGTGGGGAAAAATTGATTCACTTAAAAGATGAAGTGGCTTTACGTTGTGTGAACCCATCTTGTCCAGCACAGATGGAAGAGGAAATTACACACTTTGCTTCTCGGCCAGCAATGAATATTGATGGTCTTGGTCCCAAAATTGTGCGCCAACTAATTTCTAACGATCTTGTCCATAACGTGGCAGATTTATATCACTTGCAAGCAAGTGACTTGGCTAAGCTTGATCATTTTAAAGATAAGTCTATCAATAATCTGTTAACAGCAATTAATAATTCAAAGCGTAATTCTGTTGAACTTTTGCTTACTGGTCTAGGAATTGATCATGTCGGTGCAAAGGCAGCCCGTTTAATTTCGCAAAAGTTTAAAAATATGGCAAAGATTATGGAAGCTGACGTGCAAGAGGTTGCTGCTATCGATACAATAGGTATGACAATTGCTGAATCGCTAACAACCTATTTTGCTCAGGATGAAGTGGTTGAACTAGTTAAAGAATTGCAAGCTAGTGGCGTTAATATGGATTACTTAGGCGAAACAGAAGAGCAAATTGAAGACATTCCTGACAATTACTTTAAGGGTAAAACAGTTGTCTTAACTGGAACACTATCCCATTTCACACGAAGTGAATTTACGAAAAAATTACAGGCTTTAGGTGCAAAAGTGACTGGTTCAGTTTCAAAGAAAACCGATTATGTAATTTATGGTAAGGATGCAGGTTCTAAGTATACTAAGGCCCAAAAGCTTGGTGTAGCGTTATTAACTGAGGAAGAAGCAGTTGCTCAAGTTAAATAAAGGAACAATTAAAGTGAAAAAGTATTTACAGATAATAGCAGTTTTAGGTGCGGCACTTAGCTTGAGTGCTTGTGGGAATCTAAAAAATTCCAATTTGGCTAATAATGCCAAAACTTCAACAAATACGAATACTAAAACCTATCAAACCACCGAAACTGGTAACAATGGCTATACAGTATTGTTAAAAAATGGTCACTATGTAACTAGTCCAATTACTGGTTTAACTGCAACTAGTAATGATAATTCAGTTGATACGCGCGAACTTGAACGTGGATTGGTTCAAATTTCGAAGGGTGTATATTCACCTAATTCTTATGTTTTCCAAGAGGGACAATATATTAATACGACTGTGGCCAATGATTGGCTGGGGCGTAAATCGAAGAGCAATCCTTTAGGGCTAAATCCTGAACTTGGTTCAAAGAAAAAATATAATCCATATTATCTTGAAGAAATAATTGAACAAGACTTTTTGAATGGTTCAGGCTCAAGTTATCATATTGCGGGGATGAGCATTGGCCTAGCGATTAATTCGGTTGATTATTACCAGAAGAAAAAAGATGGCCCTGAATATCAAATGGCCATCTCTCGTTCAAACCAAAAGCAATATGGGCAAAAAATAGCCCAAGAAGTTGTGGCACGCTTGCGCAAGAAAAAAGCTTTGAAGAATATTCCAATCACAATTGGCCTTTTTTCAAAAGAGAGTAAGGACTCACTGGTCAGTGGAACTTACTTTTTGAGCGGGACAGCGGCTGCTAATAGTAGTAAAATATCTAAATGGAAAACTATTAATACCCAAACAGAAGTGTTACCGACGATTGGTGGTAAAAAGGCAATCAACAGTAACGATGCATCCAGCTTTAACAGTTTTAAAGAATCAATTCAAAATTATTTTCCAAATATCAGTGGTGTGACAGCATCGTTGCGTTATGAAAACGGAAAATTGGTTCAAGAAAATATTTCAATTACTACTCAATTTTATGGTTATGAACAAATTCAGAGTTTTACTCGTCTTGTTTTGGCTACGGCGAAAAAATATCTGCCTAACAATGTTCCTCTTGAAATAAAGATCGGTTCTGTTAATGATGTTCAAGCCTTGGTTGCGAAAGAATCAGGAGATAGTAGTTATCAAGTCCATATTTATGGCGGCGAATAAGGAGGTATATGCGTGGAAATTACAGAAGAAACAATTAAGCACGTTGCGGGATTATCGCGACTTGAAATTGATGAAAAAGAGATAGGTAAAGTTACTGAGCAAATGAGCTCAATTATCAACATGGCTGATCAATTATCAGAAGTTGATACTGATGGTGTTGAAGAAACAGTACAAGTAGTTGATCGTGACACTGTGTTTAGAGAAGATAAACCTGAGCACTGGGAAACTCGCGAAGAATTAATGAAAAATGTTCCTGAACAGGCCAATGGCTTTATCAAGGTTCCTGTAATTATTAATAAGGATGAGGACGAGTAATGAACTACTTAAACGAAGATATTGATTCATTAAATGAAAAACTTGCCCAAGGAACTTTGTCTGCAGACAAATTGGCGCAAGACACCGTTGAGAATATTAAGAAGACTGATGAAAAGCTAAATGCTTGGATTACAGTTCAAGAGGATGCAAAGCCTGATGAAGACTTGGATTTTGCTAATAATAAATTAGCTGGTATTCCAATTGCTATTAAGGACAACATCATCACTAAAGATGTCAAAACAACTGCAGCTAGTCATATCTTGGATAACTATATTCCTGTTTATGATGCAACTGTTATTGATCGCTTGAAGAAGGCTCATGTCACCTTTGTTGGTAAGACTAACATGGATGAATTTGCCATGGGTTCCTCAACAGAGCATTCATATTTTGGTGCTACTCATAACCCATGGGACTTTGATAAGGTTCCAGGTGGTTCTTCTGGTGGTTCAGCTGCAGCTGTTGCTGCTGGTCAAGTAGTTGCTGCACTAGGTTCTGATACAGGTGGTTCAATTCGTCAGCCTTCAGCTTTTAACGGTATTTTTGGTATTAAACCAACTTATGGTCGTGTTTCACGTTGGGGTCTTATTGCCTTTGCTTCATCGCTTGATGAAATTGGTGTTATGAGTAAACGTGCAAAGACTTCTGCACAAGTTCTTAACGTTATTGCTGGTGCAGATGATCATGATTCAACTCTTTCCACAAGAGCAGTGCCAGACTTTACAGAGTACATTGGTAAGGACGTTAAGGGCTTGCGTGTTGCCGTGGTTAAAGAATACATGGATGCCGTTGATGGTGAGATGCATGAAGTAATCCAAAAACAAATTGATGTTTTAAAGGATGCTGGTGCAATTATTAATGAAGTTTCATTACCATTAACAAAATATGTTGTTCCTGACTACTACATTATCGCTTCAAGTGAGGCTTCATCAAATCTTCAGAGATTTGATGGTATTCGTTATGGTTACCGTGCTGAAGATGCCAAGAACTTGTTGGATGTATATGTAAAATCTCGTTCAGAAGGTTTTGGCGAAGAAGTTCAACGTCGTATTTTGCTGGGCTCGTTTGCTTTATCAGCTGGTTCATATGACCGCTTCTTTAGACAAGCTTCTAAGGTTAGAACATTGATTTGCAATGACTTTGATAAGATTTTTGCTGATAACGATGTAATTGTTGGGCCAACCACAACTACGCCTGCATTTAACATTGGTAGTGAAATTTCTGATCCAATTAAAATGTACAATAACGACATTTTAACCATTTCTGCTAACTTGGCTGGAATTCCAGCTGCTAGTGTGCCTGCTGGTCTTGTTGATGGCATGCCAGTTGGTTTGCAAGTGATGGCTAAGCGCTTTGATGAAGGTAGCATTTTCCAAGTTGCAGACTTCATTGAACGTAACAATAAGTTTTATGAAAAAACACCAGCTGGAATGGAGGATTAATTAATGAACTTTAAATCAACAATTGGATTCGAAGTCCACTTCGAATTAAAAACTAAGAGTAAAATTTTCTCACCTTCACCAGTTAGTTATGGTGCAAAGCCTAACACAGAAACCAACGTAATCGACTGGGGTATGCCTGGTGTTTTACCATACGTTAATAAAGATGTTTACCGTTTGGGAATTATGGTTGCTTTAGCAACGCACTCACATATTTTGCCAACAACACACTTTGATCGAAAGAACTACTACTACCCAGATAGTCCGAAGGCATATCAGATTACACAGTTCTTCCAACCACTTGCTCGTGATGGTTATGTTGAAATCGAAGTACATGGTAAGAAGAAACGTATTGGTATTCACGAAATGCATATTGAAGAGGATGCCGGTAAGAACACTCACGGAACTAACGGTTTTTCATATGTTGACTTAAACCGTCAAGGTGTCCCACTTCTTGAAGTTGTTTCTGAACCTGAAATTTCTGATCCTGATGAAGGTTATGCATATTTGGAAAAATTGCGTAAAATTGTTCAATTCACTGGTGCTTCCGACGTTAAGATGGAAGAGGGTTCAATGCGTGTTGATACCAACATCTCAATTAGACCTGCCGGTCAAAAAGAACTTGGTACCAAGGTCGAAATGAAGAACCTTAACTCTTTTGAACACGTACGTAAATCACTTGCATATGAAGAAAAACGTCAAGCTCAAGTTTTGCTTTCGGGTGGTCGTGTTCAAATTTCTACTCGTCGTTTTGATGAAGCAACTGGTAAAACTGTTTTGGAGCGTGTTAAGGAAGGTGACGCAGATTACCGTTACTTCCCTGAACCAGATATTGCACCTGATCACATCAGTGACGAATGGATTGAAGAAATTAAGTCCAGCTTACCTCGTTCGGCTGAAGAACGTTACAACCAATACGTCAATGAATTCGGTTTGAAGGAATATGACGCAAATGTTCTTCTTCAAACAAAGGAAAGCTCTGACTTCTTTGATAAAACTGTTGCTGCCGGTGCTGATCCTCAATTAGCAGCCAACTGGATGAACACCCAAGTTAATGGTTACCTAAATGATAACCGTGTTGAACTTGCTGACATTAAGTTGACGCCAGAGAACTTGGCAGCAATGATCAAGTTGATTAAAGATGGTACCATCTCTTCCAAGATTGCTAAGAAGGTCTTTGCTGAAACAATTGCTAACGGAACTGATCCGAAGAAATATGTTGAAGATCAAGGAATGGTTCAGTTATCTGATACCAGTGTCTTGGAACCAATGGTTAAGGAAGTCGTTGATAACAACCCACAATCCGTTGAAGACTTCAAGAACGGTAAGGATCGTGCAATTGGCTTCTTAGTTGGTCAAATCATGAAGCAAACTCGTGGTAAAGCCAATCCTAAAGTGATTAACCAATTGCTAAACGATGAATTGCAAAAACGTTAATGTCAATTTTTAAGTAATAAGGTAGTAACTATGACTAAAAAAGCAAGATTAATCTATAATCCTGTATCTGGTCACGAACAGATGCCCAAGAATGTCGCTGACATCTTAGACGTGTTAGAGCAAGCAGGCTATGAAGCAAGTGCTTATCGAACAACACCTGAAAAACAAAGTGCTCAAAAAGAAGCAACGCGTGCAGCCAAAGCTGGCTTTGATTTAATTGTTGCAGCTGGTGGTGACGGCACAATCAATGAAGTTGTTAATGGGATTGCCTTTTTGGAACAGCGTCCAAAAATGGCGATTATTCCTGCAGGAACAACTAACGACTATGCTCGTGCATTGCGCATACCGCGTGATAGTATATCAGGTGCAACTAAGGTCATTCTCAACAACAAAACCCGTAAGATGGATATCGGTGAAGCAACATTTGGTGAGGATAGACAGTATTTTGTTAATATCGCCGCTTGTGGCTCGTTAACAGAACTAACTTATGATGTTCCTTCCGAAGTTAAATCAGCTTTGGGCTATACTGCTTACCTAATCAAAGGAGCGGAGATGTTACCTCATTTGACTGAAAATGAACTACGTCTTACCTATGATGCCGGTGTGTATGAAGGTAAACTATCAATGCTATTATTGGGTATGACCAATTCAATTGGTGGTTTTGAACAAATTATGCCTGATGCAGAGCTTAGTGATGGACTGTTTCAATTGATTATTGTTAAGCCATCTGAGCCAGTTAAATTGTTGAAACTGATGGCTTTAGCCATGAACGGTAAGCACGTTGATGATCCGGATATTATTTACACTAAAACCCGTAGCTTAAAGATTGAGCTGGTAGGTAAAAGCTTAGGACAAAAGCTACCAGTCAATCTTGATGGTGAAATTGGTGATTACTGTCCAGTTACTTTTAAAAATTTACAGCAACGAATTGAATTCTTTGTTGGAGAATAAAACGCAAATATAAAAAAGATCGCTCATAAACGAGCGATCTTTTTTATTGCTTATTTTTAATTAATTAGCGTAATCAATGTCTTCTTTTGGTTGAACCTTGAATTCACGATAATCAGTTTCTTTCTCCAATTCAGGAGTTAATCTTACACATCTGATTCGTTGGTTGCCGTAAGTTGCGTAGTAGTAACTTCTTGATTCAGCACACATATAAGCAGTGTAGCAAGTATAGTCAAAGGTATCATCTGTAGTAACAACAATTCCACGAGGGATGCTAACTGATTCCAAAATATGGTGAGAAAGAGTAACTGCTGAAAGTTCATCTGCTGGCTGCTCAACATTGTTCTTCATGAAAGCTGTTCTGACAAAACGTGAAACTGGCGTAAAGTCACCAGGTAAGCCAAATGTTCCTGAACCTTGACTGAAAGGTTTCAATGTTTTACCCAAAAATTCAATATCTTCATGTTGCTTTGGTTGAACAGATAGGTAGTTACGTAAATTAGTTTCATGCCAGTGGTAGTCAGGACTGTTAGTCATAACACCGATTGAGTCTTCAATAACATGAACACCATCTTTTTCTGGTTCAACAATTAAACTCTTGCCTGAAGTATCGGAGAAAATGAAGTGTAGTGGTGGAACTACTTTCAAAGTTACGCTAGCTTCATTAACAATTGAAATCTTCTCGTCAAATAACTCTTTAACTTCTGCAAGTGAAGCAGCTTGAGACAAAACAGCTGAAATTACTTTGTCTGGTGAAACAGCCCAAGTGTTGTCCGTAGCCTTTTCCTTATAGCTTGCATAGCCAGGGAAGTATAGGACACCAGCAGTAACACCAGCGTCGTTAACACCATCACAAGTTACTGGTGCATTATCAACTTCCTGAATGCTGCCCATACCGATAAAAGCATGCTTACTAGTGATTTCTTCTTTATCGTCATAAGAAACGGCAAAAGTTTTGTTCTTTGGAACAAAGACAACTTGCTCTGCCATTTCCATCATAAAGTCCATTGTTCGTGACAATAGGTGTTTATGATCTTTTGTTTCCAGTGTAAAACTACTACAACCAATCATATTGCAACCTCCCGCTTAATTAGCTATATAAAAAATATTTATATAAATTAATGTATATGTTAAAAGTATAAGAGTGTTGAAGACTTAATTCAAGCTATATTAAGAAAAACATTAAAGAAAGATAGTAATTTACTCATCATAATTGTATATGGAGTTTTTGGAACATAAAAAAACTTTGCCACCTGATTAAGTGACAAAGTCTTTAAATAGTTAGGTTAGCTTCAAATTAGTTATTGCTGCTATTGCCGCTACCACCAAAAATTTCTAATAAGAACATGAAGATGTTCACGAAATCAAGGTAGAGTTGCAATGCGCCAAGAACAGCTAAGCCATTAGTTGAAACTTGATTGCCGTATTGGCTATAAATGATTTTCATTTTGTTAGCATCACTAGCAACTAAACCAGTAAAAATAATTACACCAATAAATGAAAATACGTATGTAACTGCTGGGCTGTTTAAAAACATATTAACAAGCCAAGCTACTAAAAAGCCAGTTAAAGCTGCACCCAGATAGGCATTCCAATTAGATAAATCTTTCTTGGTAAATGTACCAAAGAGTGCCATTGCAATAAAGACAGCTGCTGATGAAACAAAAGCAGTAGTAATTTGAGAGCCGGTGTAAAAACCAGCGATTAATGCAAACTCAAAACCATAGATAATAGATAAAATGGCCAACATAATCATGCTAGCAATCGGACTACGGTTAGCATTAAAACTAATTCCCATTGATAAACCAAGTGGAACTAGCAAAATGAGCCACATCATAGCTACAGGCATATTCATTACTGCAGATCTGAAAACGGTCATTGTTAAGTAAGCTGCTAAGGCCGAAATCAATACGGCTACAGCCATTAGTGAATACATTTTGGTTAAAAAGCCGTTGGTTTCAGAAATACTGTGAATTTGTCGCTTATTTGAATTAGTATCAAAATCGTTCATAGTTAACGTCCTCTCTATAAATAAGATTAATAATAAACCTAACACAGTTTGAGTAAAGAGTGAAGCGATCTTGTTGTAAATTAAATCAATGTTAAGAATGAGCAATGTCGTTACTTTAACCAGTTTTTTTAGTAAAATAGTAATGTTAATTATTGTTTGTAAAAAAGGACAAAAAATGGAAAAAAATCAAATTATCGACTTAGAAATAACTGACTTATCATATGAAGCAATGGGTGTAGCCCATTATGAAGGCATGACTGTTTTTGTCACTAATGCCCTGCCAGGTGAGACAGTTAAAGCCAAAATTTTAAAGGTCAAAAAGAACTTTGCTTTTGCTAAAATTGAAGAAATTGTAAAGGAAAGTCCTGACCGAGTGAACATTAAGCTTAACCAGTGGGTTCAAACAGGGTTAGCATCTTTAGCACATATCAAATATGATAAGCAATTAGAGTTCAAACGTAACCAAGTAGTGAACTTATTGAAAAAGGCACACTTAGATGATGTAGAAGTAGGCGAAACTTTGCCTAGTCCTGAAGAAACGGGCTACCGTAACAAGGCACAAGTTCCGGTAAGAGAAGTTAATGGGCAACTTGAAATCGGCTTTTTCAGACGTCATTCACACGATTTAGTGCCACTAACTAATTTCTTTACTACTGATCCGGAAATTGACCGTGTTTTGGTTGCAGTTAGGGATATATTGTGTCAGTACCGCGTACCTGCATATGATGAAGTGCACAACAAAGGTGAAGTACGGTATTTAGATGTTCGTCGGAGCAAGGCTACCGGTGAAATCATGGTGATTTTAGTTTGCTTGCACAAAGATTTTCCTCAGTTACCAAAAGTAGCAGAGGCGATTAAACAAATTGATGGTGTCACTAGCTTAGTATTGAATTATAACCCGAAGAAGACCAACGTTATCTTGGGTAAGGTAGATTACTTAATTTTTGGTAAGCCACAGATTACTGATCAAATTGGTGATGTAAAGTTTAGAATCTCACCTGAGAGTTTCTTCCAAATTAACTCACTTCAAACACCACGTTTATATGATTTAGCCATCAAAAAGGCTGAACTGGCTTCCGATGATGTAGTCGTTGATGCATATTCAGGAATTGGTACCATCGGTTTGACTGTTGCTAAGCATGTTAAGGAAGTTAGGGGAATTGAAAGTGTCCGTGATGCTGTCAAGGATGCCAACAACAACGCTGAACTGAACAATATCGACAATGCTAGATATGTTGCTGGTAAGGCAGAAGAGGTAATGCCTAAGTGGGCGGCCAAAGGGATGAAAACAGATGTGATTTTTGTTGATCCACCTCGAAAGGGTTTGACTTCAGAATTTATTGATGCTGCTGTTAAAACAAATCCAAAAAAGATTGTTTATATCTCATGTAACCCCGCAACAATGATTCGTGATCTGCAAGATTTGCAGGAACATGGCTATAGTTTTGAGCGCATTGATCCAGTTGATATGTTTCCACAGACACCTCATGTCGAAGCTGTGACGGTGCTGGAACGACAATAGAATTATAAATCTTTGATTTTAAGCACTTATATAAGCAAAGATGATTAAATCCGAAATAAAGAGATTTAATGTGTTGATGTTTATAGACCTAGTAAGTGGGAAAACAACAAGCAAAAATCAAATATTAAAGTAAAAGTAGTCATTGGCATACTTTATAAAAACGCTTTTTTAAAAAGCGTTTTTTTTGTACCAAAATTAAGTTAATAAAATCAACGGGAAGAATATATAGATGAGCTTTCAAGAGTTGCTTACTATGAGAACACTCTAGTATTGTTAATTTATTGTTAATTCTGCTGCAAGAAGTAGTAAATTGGAATTTTTAATAATAATATACATAGTACTGAACCGAATGATTATATCTATGATTGTTGCTTAAATATTAAAAAAATAAAGTGGTTTCCGAGATATGATAAGAAATCAGTAGAAATTACAATTGGCAAAAGGAGAGAATAAAATGGGCTTTTATGTAATGATTTTTTCAATGTTAATAGGTATTTTTTTAATAGCTTTAGGAATTATTCGTAGAAAGAGAAACTCTTGGTATAAAATTTTGATTGCAGTAGGAGTGTTATTAGTTCTTTTTGCGATTTATTTAGGATTTCCTAAATAATGAACTTTAAGTAATATAAAGATAACTGCTATATAAAATATATAGTATTCTGTATTCTATCTTTTAAATACTTCTATGAAAGACAGTAGTTTGCGCTACTGTCTTTTTTTCTATACTCATCTTTCAAGTTTTCTAAAATCTGTGAAGTAGTAATTAACATGATGAAAGATAAAAAAGATACAGATAGATAACGCAATTTTTAATAAGGTAAGCTGAGTTAAAATTATACTTTAGTTCCTATTATTTGTATCTAGAAGGTATTTAGCTATAAAATTCAGTCAGATGAAATTCAATTATAAAGATGGAGACAATTCATGAAAGACTGAGGCTATCAAAATGGATAAATGGCAGGAAAAATGGGCCTACAACAAATATTGGGTGATGGCGCGATCGCAGCAATGCTATGAGCAGATTAGACTACTAGCTAAAGATAACGAGTGGTCAGCTCAAAAGAATGCTGAATTCGAACGTTTATTAAAAAAGGCTGCAGGTCAAACACCAACAGTTAAAACGTTAACCAATGCTTACCAACATGTTTGGGGCTACTTTAAGAAGATTGCGACAACCTCAGAAAAGCAAAACTATTTACAGTTATTACAAGAATTATCGCCTCAAAATGATGATTTAGGTCCATTTTTAAAACATTTAACTGAAAAGTATCAAGTTTCTTATTTATTAAACTCACGTTTAATTCAGGAGTGCAAAGAAAAATCATGAGATTATGGCATCAAGATTTAATTTGGCGGTTGCCTAGACAGCAGTTATTAGGACAACATCGTGAAATTGCGGCTTTACGAGGCCGAGGATGGGGCAAAAATCATGCTACTGTTAATTATGTTTTCCAATATTCGCCGTATAAGCTGTACCAGTTTCATCTACTAGTATTAGCTGAAATGCAACGACGACATTACCATCCTGATCTTAATTGGTTTGATCCATACTATCGCGGGCAATATTGCCCTAGGTATGAAACATTACCAGCTATTCCATGGACTGATCCAATTTATCCAGAGCATGATGATACTTATTTACAAATCTGTTTGGATAATTTGCACCAAAAAGGCATCGACTTGTATTAAGTTTGACGTAATTAAAGACAAGAAAAATCACTTAAGAGATTAAATGAATCATGATGAATTTTATCTAGATTACTTTGAAAAAACACAAGTAAAAAAGGTTGAGCATTGTAATATAATGCTCAACCTTTTTTATTTTGTAATTAAATTACTTTTCTTTGATTTTTTGGTTAATGATTTTAACGTCTTTTACAGCCTTATGGTAACTGCAATACCAGGTAGTAATATAGATCAAGATAAAAATTAAAGTGAATTTTGATAGGTTAATTAATTTTAATGGAACCCAGCCTGCTAAGAGGGCTAAAGGAACAAAGCCAAGGTAGTAGGTAAAGAAGTTAACTATCGTCTTTTTTAGTAATGACCATTGGCTAATACTAAAAATAAAACTACCAAATCCGAATAGCGCTCCAGTTACCGCCCATAAAATGACTGAGACGGTAAAAGCATCAAGCGAATTGCTAAATTTTGACATAAAAGAAGGATCCGATGGAAGGTAAATAGAGTTTCGTGATAGATAATTACAAATAATCGAAATTGCTAAGCCTATGAAGATGCCTTCAGTAGCAAACATGTATAAATGATAGATAAATCTTTTAACGCTTTTCATATTCCTAACCTCTCTTTCAAGTTTTTAATATTTCTGCGAGAAATTTGTACGCGATGATTGTTGGTTAAAACAACATCGATTAATCCGTTATCAAGTATTTCAAGGTGATCGATATGCTGATAATTAAATACAGCGCTCCGGGATGCTTCAATGAAGTAACTGGGCAAATCAGTTTTTAGATTTGATAAGCGGTCATTATAAGATAACTGCTGCTTTTCAGTGAAAACTGAAATATCACGGTTGGCTACTTCCAAAGCATAAATGTCTTGATACTTAACTGGAATAATCTGTGACTGGTAATGACACCAGATTGCATCATCACTTTGTGCTAATTTCTGTAAAAAATCATTGATCTCGGGTGTGATTTTTCTGAGCCACAACTCACCGTGCTCTTCTTTTAAGTTGGAATCAACGTGACAATTAATTTTCATGTTTAAGCTCCTTTCTGCTACCCAGTATAATAGATAAATTTTGCTTTTATTTAGTAATACCTCAAATGGTTGGAAAAGTGTCAATAGTGGTTGGAAAAGCGGAAATATTGGATTTTGACTTTAGAATTAAAAGATAGTTTGAGCACATGAATATACTAAAGTATAATTTAAAATGAGATTAGTTTTAACTATTTATGTTAAGAAAAGAAGATGGGAATGCTTATAGATGACACAGGAAATTAAACGCTGTGATTGGGCAACAAAGAATAAATTAGAGCAGGAATATCATGACACAGAATGGGGAATTCCTGTATATGATGATAGACAGTTGTTTAAAATGCTAGTTTTGGAAGGAAAACAAGCTGGACTAAGTTGGACAACAATTTTAGCTAAAAAAGAAACTCTCTGCGAAGCATTTGATGATTTTGATCCTGCAGCTTTAGTTACTTATGACGATAAGAAGAAGGCAGAGCTTTTACAAAATGATGGAATTATCAAGAATAAGTTGAAAATTAATGCAGCTATTAGCAACGCCCATGCATATTACGATGTTTGTGAACAATACGGTTCTTTGGACAATTACCTTTGGTCCTTTGTTGATAATAAACCTATTATTAACTCTTGGAAGAGCACCGAAGAAGTGCCAGCAAGTACACCATTATCAGATAAATTGAGTAAAGATTTAAAGAAACAAGGTTTTAAGTTTGTTGGATCAACAACAGTATACGCATTTATGTAATCTGTTGGGATGGTCAATGACCATCTTGATACATGTTCTTTTAAAAACAAATAGTTAATGCTATTAAGTTAGAATTAAAAAATACTGTTCTAACAGTAAAACGGTATGTTTAGTAAAGGGAAAGCAGGTTCATTCAACTGAATAACGAAAATTTACAAAGTCCAGCTATCTTTGAAACCAAATACGATGTAAAAAATGCTAAGGAACTTGAAGCAAAAATTCATGAAGAATATGAAACCAATGATGAAACTGAAAAAATTCTGACTGAGTATCCAACTGTCTACATAATCAATTCTGCTTTATCTAAGAAGGACACGTATGCGGTTTATGTAGGAGAAACAAACGATATCCAGCGGAGAACAATTGAGCATTTAGGAGAAGATCCTAAAGTTCGAGAAGATTTTGCTGACTTTAAGCAATCATCAAATGCCGAAATGTATGTAATTGGTCATAAACATTTTAATAAATCGATGACATTAGATATAGAGAATAGGCTTATGCAGTATCTAAGTAGTGTTCCTGCAGTGTCAAAATTAAATAACCGCCGGTTTAATGATCAAAATAAATATTACGATTCTGAAGAATTTGACGGCTTATTTAATCAAATTTGGATATCATTACACGAAAAAAACGCTAAACTTTTTCCAGATGCTGAAAAATTAAAGACGAAAGCTATTTTCAAGGCTTCACCGTTTAACAAACTTACTGATGAGCAATTGAAGGTCAAGACTAAAGTAATTACTAAAATTGATCAAGCACTCCAAACAGTAAATAGGGATGCCAAAAAAGCTAAACTAGTTTTACTTGAGGGTGAAGCAGGTTCAGGCAAAACAGTACTAGTAAGCAATATATTTTATGATTTAGTTCATGAAAATCGCTTATCAAAAAAGGAGAATTTGAAAGTTTCAGTTCTTGTTAATCAAAATGAGCAGCTTAAAGTATATGAAAAGATTACAGCAAAGCTTTTTCCAAAGGATTCTAAGATTAGAATTATGAAGCCAGCTACATTCATTAAAAATACTTCTACTAAAAAGAGTAAAGATGATATTGTCATCATTGATGAGGCACATTTACTGTTAACTCAAAATAGTCAATCATACAATGGATATGGACAAAAAATGATTGATGACATTTTGGAGCGAGCTCGTGTAGTTTTGGCAGTTTTTGACCCGAATCAAGTGTTATCTATTGACTCTATAATTGATAATGATTACCTAGAAAAAATTGTTAATCAAACACATGGCGAAGTTGTTAGTCTAGAAAAGCAGATGAGGATTGATGCTAGTGACAAAACAATTAACTGGATTCGTACTCTGATTGATGATGATAAAATTTTGCCAATTCCAAAGGATCCAAAATATAGAATAAAAGTATTTGATGATCCGAAAAAAATGCAAGACGAAATTACTGACATAAATAAAACTCAATATAATGGCATAAGTAGAATGGTTGCAACGTTTGACTGGAAATATTCAGGTGGAAAAGAAAAGCCCTCATCTGAACAAAAGTATTGGAAGGTGTCAGACGGGGACTGGGAAATGCCTTGGAATTATGAAATAAAAAGACGTGATCAGTATGAAAAGAAGCATCATAACCACTCTGTAAAATACAGTGATTTACCTTGGGCAGAAAAAGATTATACGATTGGAGAAATCGGTTCTTTATATACTGTTCAGGGCTTTGACCTAAATTATGTTGGTGTTGTTTTAGGATCGTCAGTAAAATACAGAGATGGAAAAATAATTCATGATTTCAATGAAAGTAAAAATAAAAAGGCAACTAACAAATTACATTCAAAGACAAGTTATGCTGATAAGTTATTAAGAAATGAATTCAATGTATTACTAACTAGAGGTGTGCATGGCTTATATATTTATGCTGTTGATAAAGATTTGAGAGAGGCTTTGAAGAAAGCTGGAAAGAGCCTGTGCTAACATTCATATCAAATGGCGATTTTGTAATTGTATATGAGCAAAAACTCTGTTTTTAGTATTTGGATTATAAAACAACATTTCAAATGAAATGTTGTTTTTTGATATTTTAGTACTTTTATAATTTATATAGACATCATGTTGCTGACAAATCCTGCATAATAAAACTATGGTGTGATAAGAAGATAATTATTACTTTAAGACATCCTTGGCTACTCTTTTTACATAACTACTGTTTAGCCAAAAAGCCTGTTTAGTCATACGATTACACTCATAATTATCTGGCTTATTTTTCCATTTAGCTGGGGTAGGAAGAAAATCTGAATTAGCATCTTTGGAATAGCTACTTTTTCCAGCGTGTGGGCGTATATGAATAATGCGGTTGTCGGAAATCTTAATAAAATTATTTTTTACTTGCTTAGTTTTAACATTATATTCGAGTGAAACTCCTTCATTAATGGTATCCTTAGTATCTGCCCATACCTCTTCAATTTCATGATCCTTTTCATTTACAGGAATCTTAAAGAATTTAACTCCTCTAAGATAATTGCGATTTTTTTTATCAGTTTGAAAAACAGTAAGCATGAACTCGCTCTCACTTAAATATATATTTAAATCTGCTTCAGGATTACCGTCTACATCTTCCCAATTTTGTTTTACAAGATTTGAAAATTTGAAGTCTACTAATCTTAAACTTTCGTTGTTTTTTTGCTTGTAATCAAATTGAGCAGTTTTAGGAATTATTGATGCTTTTGATAATTCATCTGCAAGAATTTCATCGTTTTTTTCACTTTTAATCCCTAGAATTTTATTTATAATAGCTACATTATAGTTACCTTTACGGTTATCTTTTCTTTTATCAATGTTTAATTTACTTATTAAGCAGTCAACACTTTTTCCGATATATGGTGCAAACCTATTTTCAATGACTTGTTCAATAGTTTGATTATCCAACTCTTTATAGTCTTTTATGATTGAATCAGACACTTCATCTTTGAAAACATATTTTCTAAGTAAAGTTGTCATATAACTGCTTTTTAATGAAAAAGCTCGTTGCATAGCCTTCTTGTCAGAATGAGGTTGGCTCCTAAGGGAATGTTTGTTTTTTCCCTTAGTACAAGCAGCTAAGTAAGTGGTTAGACTTTCGCTTATTTCTTCTGCCTTACCTGCTCGAACAAAAGATTGGATTTTTTCCCAGTCTTCTTTTATTATTTGTAAATCAACTTTATTTTTTTCTATTTCATACAGTAAACAATTTGAAAAACACCAATCATCTTTTTTCTTGTTTTTGTCAAATTCATAAAATCCTATTTCCATAGTTTTGTTTTTTTGAAGTAAGTGACTAGTTTCAAATTTTTCCTTATCCAATTCTTCATAATTTATTATATTTAGAACTAATCGTTCTTTTGCACTATGATTTCCATTTTTTAATTTTACATAGGGTGTAGCCTTAAGTTCGGCTACGCCAAGGTCTGGTTCACTTGCAGAATCTTTAGGCTTACCAAACCAGGCTTCAAAAATGTCGCCCATAGCATTTTTATCCCCTTTAATATTTAAATTAAGTTCTTTAATTAGCTCTTTTCGAGGAATATTAATAATGCCTTTAGCCCGCTCGTGTACCTGCTCTTTACTTTTAAATTTCATACATTGTAATCTCCATTTTTCCCTGTTGATCTTTTTATTGAATCATTATATAATAATGACAGTGACTTTATAAGTGAGGGGTAATCTCAATGACCAATAAATTAAATGTCCTAGAGTTGTTTGCTGGTGTAGGTGGATTTCGCATTGGCCTTGAAAATGCCGACAAGAATTTATTTCAAACCAAATGGTCGAATCAATTTGAACCAGCCAGAAAGAGTCAAGATGCATTTGAAGTTTATGACTATCATTTTCCAGACTCGGAAAATATAGGTATAGATGTTGCTAAAATAACAGATGAAAAATTTGGCTCTATGGATGCTGATATGATTGTGGGTGGTTTTCCATGCCAGGATTATTCCGTTGCAAGGTCCATAAAAAACGAAATGGGAATCAAAGGAAAAAAGGGAGTATTATTTTGGGAGATTATTCGTGCTGCAAGAAATATAAATCCAAAATATATGATTTTTGAAAACGTTGATCGGCTTTTGAAGTCCCCCGCTAAACAACGTGGAAGAGACTTTGCAGTTATGCTAAGTGCACTGAACAGCTTGAATTATTCAGTAGAATGGCGTGTTATCAATGCTGCAGATTATGGTAGAGCACAACGTCGAAGACGTGTTTACTTTTTCGTTTTTAGAAATGATTTACCATATGCTAAACATTTGGACGAGAAATATGAGAATACTAGTATAAGCAATGAAGCAAAAAAATATGATGAAATACTTTTTAGTGAAGGGTTGTTTGCAAAACAATTTCCTATAAAGCATACTTTATATAAGGAGCGGCAAGCATCTTACATGCTACCAAATGATATTGTAAATACTTCCGATGAATTTTCTGGAAAGGTCTACAATACTGGGATAATGCGGCATGGTAGATACTATACAATAGACTCAATTCCACGTGGAGACGAATTTCCAACGGCACTAGGTGAAATTTTGCAACCTGAAAATGAAGTGGATTCGAAATACTATATAACTGATGAGTCTAAAATTGCTAAATTTGCTTATTTAAGGGGACCAAAGAGAATTCAGCGTACCAGTGCTGAAGGTCATAACTATACTTACAGTGAAGGAGGAATGTCTCCGTATGAAGATTTATCACTTCCTGGAAGAACAATGCTCACTTCAGAAGGAACAGTAAATAGATCAACACACTGGTTAAAAATTAATGGGAAATATAGAATTTTGACACCTATCGAAGCAGAAAGACTACAGGATTTTCCAGATAATTGGACTAAATATAAATTAGTAGATGGCAAAGTAGAAGAAGTTTCTGATAGAATGAGAATGTTCTTTATGGGTAACGCTTTGGTTACGACAGTGATTAAACGCATAGGTCTTGGAATAAAGAGCATAGTAAATGAATATGATTAGATATTTTAATTTTTTAGTTTTTTACTGGAATATATAAATTATTGATAAAGCATCAGGCTATAGTTAGTCTGGTGTTTTTTTTCAAAAGCCTAGTCAATTTTACTTATTTTGGCAATTATGCTAATCTGAATTTAATTAAATCCTTATAAATAAACGGCATTTTTAAGAGTAAATTCAATATAATAGAAAGAAGATAGTGAGGCTATTTTAGCTACTAATAAATAAAAATGAAGATTAATAATACAATTAAATACTATCTCTACACTACATTTACTAATCTAAGGTTTTCCAGAATTATTAGCATTTTGTTTGTAGTACAAGTATTAAAACTAAGTTTGGTTCAGTTTGCGCTACTAGAATCAATTTTTATGTTTGCACAATTTTTTTCTGAAATACCGAGTGGAATTTTAGGTGATCTGTTTAAAAACAAAACTGTTGTTTTGACTGGTTTAGCCGTTTTAATTACAACACCACTATTAACGGTTATGGCAATGTTTTGCCCGAAAAATATTATTTTCCCTTTACTTGCTGTTTCCTTTGCACTGGAAGGTGTGGGAAATGCATTATTGAGTGGTGCAGATGAGGCCTTTTTTTACGAAGGTATTCGTGAGGATGGGGATGAACAGCTCTATGGTAAAATACGAGGAAATAGGCAGTTAATCGGTTCAATTGTTTTAGGCGTTGCAACTGCAGTAGGAGGCTATCTTTTTACTCAAAATGATAAATTTCCATACTTGTTTCAATCACTTTCTCTCCTAGGTGCAGTGGCCGTTATTGCTTTAACTAAAGAGTCCAAAAAATTTGAAAACGTAGATCATGAGCACGAGACTTACACTGATATGCTAAAAAGTATTTTATCAGTTTTTAGGGATATGATTCATTCTTCAGACATTCTGTTTCTCTTTGTAATTATGATTATAGTAACTGCGGTCGAAAATGCGATATTTATGCTATTGCCCAATTATATTTCTAAATTAGGTTTTGATGCTTCTGCTAACGGAAGCGTCTTTATGATCTATAGTTTTGCTGGTGGGTTAGTAGCAGCTCAATCTTACCGATTGGTAAAAATGAAATTTTCATCTTTAACGGTTTTAATAATTGCTGTTTTACTAGCCGCAACAGGACTAGAAATTCAAGGCTCGAAGTATTTGTTTTTACTAGGTGCTGGTTTATTATATATTGTTTTAGACATCCTCGATCCAGTAGTAATGCAAATGTTAAATTTATGGGTGTCAGATAAATCCAGGGCTACTTTTATTTCTGGACTATCATTCTCTACTAGTTTAGCTACAATGATTATTAATCCAGTTATTGGTGCAGTAATTCAAAAATACGGCACAATAAATATGCTCATTGCTGTCTCGTTGATAACGGTTATGATGATTGTAACTGCATATTTATTAATTATGCGGACAAATAAAAATCAAAATAAAAAATAATAGATTTTTGAGGTTTTCTAAATGAACAAAAAAGAAACTTTGCAATATCTTGATCAATTGGGAATCGAATATGAGATAGTTGAGCACCAAGCCGTTTTTAATATGGCAGAAATGGAAAAAATTTCTCTTCCTCATCCTGAGTCAGACGCTAAGAACTTGTTTGTGCGAGATGATAAAAAGCGCAATTATTACCTGCTGACTGTAAAGGGTGATAAGCGGGTAAACTTAGCTGAGTTTCGCGAGCAAAATGATACCAGAAGACTTAGTTTTGCCTCACCAGCTGACTTAAAAGAAAAACTTGATTTGACTCCAGGTTCAGTTACGCCCTTAGGTTTGTTAAATGATCAAAAGCGTGAAGTATCATTTTATTTGGATGAGTACTTTGCAGACCAGCCTAGAATTGCCGTTCATCCTAATGACAATACTGCAACGATTTGGTTAAATCCCCAGGACTTGCTTGCAGTGATTAAAAAGCAAGGCAATCCAATTAAAGTGGTGGGAATGTAACATAAAGGTAAACAAAAATAAAACGCAGACTATTTAGTCTGCGTCTTTTTAGTTTAGATTTCTTTTTTAAGAATTTCAGGTAGAACTTGTTCCTTTATTTCTCGTGTATCAATTTTTGCATATAATTCATAGCCACGAGCGAGTACATCACAAAGATACAGCTGTGAGACTTGGCCAGAAACTGAACCAATACTAGTAAATTCGCTGACAGCCGTTTGAAGTTGGACGTCACCGAGTTCTGCAATTGGTGAGTTAAGATCATTTGAAATTGTGATAATGCCAGCACCATTATTTTTAGCTAACTTAAGCGAGTCATATGTATCTTTAGTATGGCCAGATAGTGATAATCCTACGACAACATCTTTTTTACTCAACAAAGAGCTAATTTGGACTTGAAGATGGGGATCAACTTCTGCGTGAGCTATTAAGCCTATCCTGAGCCAAGTCTTAGCAAAGTCGTTGGCAGATTCACCGGAATGTCCAACGCCAAAAAGATAAACCCTTTTTGCTTTGCTAAGTAATTTAACTGCTGCTTGCAATTTTTCAGGCACAATCAAATTCTCTGTTTTCTTTATTGAATCAACTAATAAGTTGGCGCTGTCAGAATAAAATTCACTCTTATTTTTATTCGTGTTGCTTTGCGTCATTGACTCTTGCGCTAATGCAATTTTTAAGTTGGAAAAACCTGAAAAGCCTAACTTTTTGCATAGACGAATAATTGTTGCATCACTGGTTTGAGTATTTTCACTAAGCGATTTGATTGTGTCATAAATTACCCGTTCTTGATGAGTAGCAATATAATTAGCTAATTTTGCTTCTGATTTAGTTAGATGATCTTTGTTTTGATTGAATAATTGTATGAAGTTCATTAATGATAATAATCCTTTTGCTTTTATTAAAATTATAACAGCTTTTTTCAAGAAAACGATTGCAATTATAGCTCTAAAATAATAATATTGTTTTTGGGAGGAAAACTTCAGAATTTATTATTTTTGGAGTAAAAATACATATGAAGAGAAAAGATTTTATCGATAAAGTCCATGGAGGTCTAATTGTCTCTTGTCAGGCTTTGCCTGGAGAGCCGCTCTATACAGAAAAAGGTGGAGTAATGCCGCTGATGGCGAAAGCTGCACAAGAGGCTGGTGCCGTTGGAATTAGAGCAAATACTATTAGAGACATTGATGAAATAAAGGAGGTCGTTGACTTGCCTATTATTGGCATTATCAAACGCGACTATCCACCAGAAAAACCATATATAACGCCAACAATGAAAGAAATAGATGAGTTGATTGAAACTGGTGTGGAAGTTATTGCCTTTGATTGTACTTTGAGGCCAAGACATGACGGGAAACAGATAAATGATTTTATCAGTGAAGTAAAAAATAAATACCCAGATCAACTGTTTATGGCGGATGTTTCTAATTTTGAAGAAGCAAAGAATGCATATGATTGTGGAATGGATTTTGTTGGCACGACTTTAGCTGGCTACACAGAGGAAAGCGAAAATATAAATGGACCAGATTATGATTTGATTCAAAAAATTGTCGCAGCAGGTATGCCTTTAATTGCTGAAGGTAAGATTCATACACCAGAAGAACTAAAGAAAGTAATTGAAATAGATCCCGTAGGAATTGTTGTAGGTGGTGCAATTACAAGACCACTTCAAATTGCCAAGACATTTACGGATGTTTTTAAAAGTTAACTAAGGAGGATTAAAAATGACTAAGAATAATAAATTTTCTGCAATTGGTCAGTGGTTTACCCAGTTAGGACAAGCCTTTATGCTACCAATTGCAATTCTACCAGTTGCTGGGTTGTTGCTTGGACTTGGTGGAGCGTTGACAAATGCTGCAGCAGTTTCAGCTTTTCCAGTATTGAATCAAGCATGGCTACAAAACACCTTAAAGATTATGAATTTTGCTGGAAATGCAGTTTTCAGTAATCTTGCATTAATTTTTTCAATTGGTTTGGCTGTAGGTCTTGCTAAAGGAGATAAAGGGACAGCAGGTCTTGCAGGTGGCGTTGCTTACTTGGTATATACTGCCACTATTTCCGGTTTATTACAGTTGTTTAACCCTAAGAACACAATTGACACTGGTGTTTTGGGAGCAATTGTAATTGGCTCGGTAGTTGCCTATCTTCATAATCATTATCGAAAAATTGAATTACCACAATTTTTAGGTTTCTTTGGTGGTTCAAGATTTGTTCCAATTATTTCATCAATTGCAGCAATCTTTATTGGAGCAATTTTCTATTTGATTTGGCCTCCTATTCAAGGTTGGCTGACAACAGCTGGTCATGCTATTGCTGCAATGGGTAGTTTCGGAAGTTTCCTTTATGGCTTCTTATTGAGACTAACTGGAGCCGTTGGATTGCACCACACGATTTATCCAATGTTTTGGTATACCGCTTTAGGTGGAACGGCTGAAGTTGCTGGAAAAACAGTTGTTGGTGCACAAAATATTTTCTTTGCCCAATTAGCAGATCCTAACTTCCATGGTTTGTTTACTTACGGAACTCGCTTTTTTGCTGGTCGTTTTGCCACAATGATGTTTGGTTTACCGGGTGCAGCTTTAGCAATGTACTTTTGCTTACCAAAAGCTAACCGTAAAAAAGACGGTGGACTTTATCTTTCAGGTGGTTTGACTTCATTTTTAACAGGAATCACTGAACCATTGGAATATTCATTTTTATTTGTTGCTCCATGGCTCTACTTGATTCACTCATTTTTAGATGGTTGTTCATTTTATCTTGCTGATATTATGAATATTAGAATTGGTAATTCATTCTCAGGTGGTTTAATTGACTATCTTTTATTTGGGGTTTTGCAAGGAAAAGACAAGACTAATTGGCCAAATGTATTGCTAATTGGTGTAGTTTGGTTCTTCTTATACTTTGCAGTTTTCACATTTTGTATTAAAAAATTCCACGTTAATATTCCTGGTATGCAGGATGACTCAGATAATGGAGAAACTGTTGTTAATAATGATGTCGCACAAACAGGTGACAAGTTATATGATGAATCAACTCAAATAATTGCTGCCTTAGGCGGAGCAAGCAATATTAAAACAATTTCTGCATGTGCTACTAGATTAAGAATTGCACTAAACGATAATAGCCAAGTTAATGAGAAAGTATTCAAGCAATTGGGCTCTCCTGGTGTACTAAAAGTTGCTGGAGGAGTTCAGGCCATTTTTGGTGGAAAAGCAGATCTTTATAGCCAGGAAATCAATGATATTTTGGCTAATCCCAACAGTAAACCTGAGGCTAAAAAGATAGATTCTAGTGAAAAAGAAGCTGAGAATTCAGATACATTAAAAAATACAAAAGTAAGTTTTGCTGCACCTGTTTCTGGTACGTATAAGGACCTTTCGGAAGTTGATGACGAAGTATTTTCTAAGAAGATAATGGGCGAAGGTTTTGCAGTTGAACCCGATAGTAATAAAATCTATAGTCCTGTAAACGGACAGGTAGTTTCAATTTTTAACACTAAGCATGCTATTGGCTTTAAGACTGTTGAAGGTTTGGAAGTTTTACTTCATCTTGGAATCGATACTGTTGATTTGGAAGGTAAGCCTTTTACAATCAAAATAAATGAAGGTGACCAAGTGACACCAACTACTGAGTTAGTAGAAATGGATCGTAAGCAAGTTACTGATGCAGGTAAAAAGACAACCGTTATAACTGTAATCACTAATTCAGCTGAACATGTCGGCAAAGCTAAAGATCTTGTTAAATCAGGAACGGCTGTAAAGGCAGGCAAAAAAGTGTTTGAAGCTATAACTAAATAAACCAACTAATTTTAATTAATGAGCTATTGACACATGCCAATTCAGATGCTAAATTAAAATATAATTAAATATTTCATCTTGAGAAGCAGAGTAATTTTCTTGGTATCGTGAAAGAGAGCTAGCAGGTGGTGAAAGCCAGCCGATAGCAGTTAATGAACATGGGCTTTAATTGATGACTAACGGTGATAGTTAGCCGTTAGCGGCGCTGCAGCCGTTATAAATGCAAGCTATTGATTGATAGCTAGTGAGTTTTATTACGTGAGTAATAAAAAAATTAAAGGTGGTAACGCGAAGCACTCGTCCTTATATTAGGGATGAGTGCTTTTTTATTTAGTTTGGAGGATTTCAAATGTCACAAACAGCTTATGTCAATGCCAATATTTATACTGGCGAAGATGATCAAATTCATGCAAACAACTACTTAGTAGTTGATGATGAAAGTGGAAAAATTACCAAAATTGGTTCAGGTGAAATACCTCAAGTGGATAAAACTGTTGATTTAGCAGGAAAATTTATTATTCCTGGTTTAATCAACTGCCATACGCATGTTGTAATGGATCCACAAACGGCTGATGGTGGAACAGATAACAATGAAGTAGCTGCAGTAGTTCAAGCTTTAAGTAACTTGCATGATTTATTAAAATCAGGCGTAACGTACATTCGCGAATGTGGAAGCAGTTATGATGTTGATATTTATTTAAGCAAGCTAATTGAGCAGGGTAAAGTCACTAAAGCACCAGAGATTTTACCTTCTGGTCGGCCATATTCAATGACTGGTGGTCACGGTGACATGCCTAATTTTGGCCATTTGGTAGATTCACCTGATGAAATGCGCAAAGCAGTCAGACAAGGAATCAAAAGAGGCGCCAAAACAATCAAGGTAATGGCAACTGGCGGTGTCATGACTGAAAATGACTTCATGGATGACCCACAGTTGAGTGAAGAAGAAATTCACGTTGCTGTAGAAGAAGCTCACCACAAAGGCTTAACGGTTGCTGCACACGCTGAAGGTAATCCAGGGATCATGAATGCCATCAAAGCTGGTGTTGACAGTATTGAACATGGTTTTTACGTTAACGATGAAGAAATCAAGTTAATGCTTGAGAAGGGTACATATTTAACACCAACAATTGTTGGTGCTTGGGCCTTTATCGAATATGCGCCAGGTAAAATTCCTGATTGGGAAATGAACAAAATCGCAGCTGCATGGAAAGACTTGCGTGGTAACATTACTAATGCTAAAAATGCAGGAGTTCCAATTACTTTGGGTACAGATGCAGGAACGCCATTTAACGACTTTACAATGACGCCTGAGGAATTGCCACTTTTGGTTGAGCAAGGCTTTACTAACCATGAAGCATTACAAACGAGTTATAATTCTGCTAAATTAATGAAAATTGATGATGAATATGGTTCACTAGCTGAAGGCAAATACGCTGACTTCCTTGTTTTGGATGAGAATCCTTTAGAAAAAATTGAAGCAGTTGTTCAAAAAGATAAGGCAGTTTATAAAAAGGGCCGTCGTGAGTATTAATTTGCCGTTATCCAAATAAATGCAAACACCGAAAGAGATTACGATGATTAGTAATCTCTTTTTATTTTTAGCAAAAAAGAGTTCAAAACTTTTAGATTATTTAGTCATAAAACTAAATCTAGATTTGTTCAAATAAATCTTTAATTTTTCACTAATCTTAGATAGAATGGTAGATATCACAATTTATCCAAAAGGGAGGATTATTTAATGAAGGCCTTACTATACAGTATGACCCCTGAACAAAAGGTTTACGTTGACCAGTGGAATAAAGAACATCCTGACGACGATCTGCAAACTACTGATGATGATCTAGATGCAAAGACAGTTGAACAAGCTGAAGGTTTTGACGTTGTTAGTGTCTTGCAAGTTTTTGATCTTGATGAGGAAGAAGTTTATCGCAAATTAGCTTCGTATGGCATAAAACATATTGCATTACGCTCAGTTGGCTATAATATTGTTAACTTTGATTATGCACATAAATATCATTTACTTATTACTAACACTCCTGCATATTCGCCACGAGCAGTTGCTGAAAACACTTTAACTTCTGCAATGTACTTGCTACGCAAGTGGGGTCCAATCTTGAAAAATGAACGGGAAGATTTTAATTTTGTGCGTGAAGCCAATTTGATGAGCGACGAAATCTATAATCAAACCGTTGGTATCATTGGTGTGGGACGAATTGGGAGTGCCACAGCTGAAATTTTTCATGCATTAGGTGCACGAGTTATTGGTTACGACATTGTTGAAAATCCTGCCAATGAAGCTTTCCTCGAGTACACGGACTTTGAAACGGTTATTAAAGAATCCGACATTTTATCTTTGCACACGCCATTTACACCTGATTTAGAGGGTATGATAAGCGCTAAGGAATTTAAGGAAATGAAAAACACAGCGGTATTAATTAACGCTGCGCGTGGTCCTTTAGTTGACAACAAAGATTTAATTGCTGCTCTGAAAAATAATGAAATTGCTGGAGCATCGCTTGACGTTATGACTGGCGAAGAAGCAATTGTTATGAAGAAATTCAATGACATTTCAGAATTGCCAGAAGATTATCAAGAATTGGTCAAAATGCCAAATGTTGTTTTCACACCGCACTCTGCATACTACACTAAGACTTCGGTTAAAAACATGGTTAACCAAAGTATGACTGATGCTAAACGTGTTTTAAGTGGTGAGAAGCCAGTATATCCAGTTGATGAATAGATGCAATCAAGAAAGACTAACTTTTGTTAGTCTTTTTTTGTCCTGGTATCATATTTTGTTATTGTCAATTATAATAAAAATATTGGTATAATAACTAATAGATAAAGGTCGGAGATCAGGATGGGTAGATTTCATCACAAATATACGTTGCCAGCAATTATTTTACTGTTAATAGTTGCAATTGGTGGACTTGTAGCAGGTGTACTTAATTTTCGCAATCAAACAACATTGCCTTCCGACTCAAATTCAAGTGCAATTGGTGTGGAACTAAATCAAACTTTTGGATATGTTGACCTGCATGAATTACAAGATCACGGTATTTCATTTGTGTATCTCAGAAGCACGCAAGGACGTTCATATTTTGATGATGATTACTTATCTTATCGCGATCAGGTGTTAGGCACCAAAATGGCTTTTGGCACCAGTATCGCTTACAGTAATGAGTCTACACCGGAACAGCACTATCAATATTTCATGAAAAAAGTCGGTTTGAACACAGGCAGCTTACCTATCTTGATTGAACCTGCAGTTGACGATCATAGTAACCGTTATCTACAACAGATGGCTCAGTTTGTCAGAATGCTGGAAAACCACGGCAAATTGGTTATGGTTGATGTTAATATCAGGTATAAAACCTTTTTCCCTGATGGAACTTTATTTATTACTAATGGTAAAAAAGCACCAAGTAAGATGAAATATTCTTTTTGGCGCTACACTAACAACGGTCGCGTAAAATCGGTTAGCGGCTTAGAAAATGGCGTTGCAATGCTCGCATATAATGGGACAGTAACGCAGTATAAACAACGATATGGACAGTTAACACAATAATGAAAAAAGAAATCGAAACAGTTTTAACTAAATTAGGTTTTACAAAACCAACTTTAATCCAACAAGAAACTAACCAGTTAATTAGTGAGGGTGAAAGCTGTATTGCGTTGGCCAAAACGGGAACGGGAAAAACGTTGGCATATGCTTTACCGACGCTTGAAAGAATCACTAAGGGTGAGCCAAATAGTTTGATTATTTTTGCACCTACAACGGAGCTTGCAGTGCAAATCAGACATGCAATTAATCCTTTCATTCATGCTTTAGATCTTACTGGTATTACTTTGGTCGGCTCAGGTAATCGGCAACGACAGGAAGACAATTTAAAGAAAAAACATCCTGAAGTTGTTGTCGCTACTCCAGGACGTTTCTTTGACTTTTTTTCAAGTAACCGTATTAAAGTTGAACAAATCAAAACTTTAGTCATTGATGAGGCTGACGATATTCTTGAATTCAGCAAAATGGAATTGCTAAGTTCATTAGGACAAAACTTGTTACCGAATGCTCAAATTTTATTATTTGGAGCAACTGAATCAGAGATTACGCAAAATGCAGCTGAATTGTTTGATCGTCCTTTTAAACTGGTCGATGTGCGGGCAAAACAAAGCACAACAGTAAAAAATTCCTTTCTGCAGGTTGATAATGCTCATAAAATTGACTTTATTCAGCGCTTAATGAGATTGGATCACTTTAAAGGGATTTTGTTTTTCGATTCCAATCAGACAATGATGCGTTTTGCTGGTATCCTTGGTCATACCAAAACCAAATTTGGTTTACTAGCAAATGAGTTTGGCAAGCAAAAACGAGAGCAAGCACTCAGCGATTTTAAGGCTGGTAGAACACGACTTTTAATTGCAACAGACCTAGCTGCTCGCGGTTTGGATATACCTGGAGTAACCTATGTAATCAACTATGATATTCCTAGTGAAACAAATACCTACTTGCATCGCGCCGGAAGAACCGGACGAATGGGAGCCAAGGGCTATGTTGTAACACTTGGGGATGACCATGATTTGCGTGATCTCAAAAAGTTATTAATAGATACAACACAAATTGAGCGAGTTTATTTTGCTAAGCACAAATTGTCGACTGAACAGCCAAAGGAGCAAGAAGTAGCATCCAAAGCTGCTACAAAGACAGTTCAGCCTGAGCAGCCTACTAAAAAGAAAAAGCGTAAAAACAAGAATCGTAAGAATAAGGGATATCATCCACATTATTTAAAGAAAAAGGAGAAAAAATGAGTCGATTAGTAGCCTGGTTAGAAGACTACATATTACCACTAGCAAATAAACTGGCGCAGACCCATTGGTTAGTGGCCTTACGTGATGCATTCGTTTCTGTAATGCCAATTACGATTGCTGGTTCGCTTGCGGTTTTAATTAAGAGCTTGATTGAAGCTGCGCGAGTTAACTTGGGCTGGGAAACTTTCGCCTGGTTGATGAGTCCGCTCGCTTTGATTAGCAATGTGGTGTGGCGAGGAACCTTTGCACTTTTTGCACTCTTTTTGTCTATGTCACTCGGTTATCATTTAGCCAAAAGTATGGAAGTTGACCCAATTGCAGGGGCAATTGTTTCCCTGTCCTCCTTAGCAATGAGCATTGCCAACTTAACCAAAATGCGGGTAAATGGCCGGACTATTTCAGTTAAGCACACTTTTGACATTTCGCAGTTTTCAACTACCGGAATTTTTACCGCAATCTTGTTTGGTTCAATCGGTGTTTCAATTTTTGCTTTTTGTGTAAAAGCGCGACTTAAGTTGAATATGTCGGTTACTTTACCATATGCAGAACAAATGGCGCTTGATTCATTGATCCCAGCAATTATTGCCATCTTTTGTGTTGGCATGATCAATTTTGCTTTTCAAACAATTACTGGTACTTATTTTGGTAATTGGCTATTAAATTCCATCCAAACACCGCTTGTAAAACTTGGCCAGGGCTTTGGTATGGTCTTGCTAGTAACGCTGTTTGTCCAAATCTTTAGTTTCTTTGGACTTAATGGGCTGGGAGTCTGGGCTCCAATCCTTGATTCAATTTGGTTAACAGCCCAGAATGTTAACGTAACTGCGGTACGTAATGGTGAACCTGCTTCTTATCTCTGGGTTAGGGGCTCATTTGATGCCTTTGCTTGGTTTGGTGGCGCAGGTGGTACTTTGATGTTAGTTGTAGCGATTTTACTATTTTCTAAACGAAGTGATTACCGCACGATCGCTAAAGTTGCATTGGCTCCAGCTGTTTTTAACATCAACGAGCCAATTGTTCTTGGATTGCCAGTCGTGCTTAATCCAGTTTATTTCATCCCCTTTGTTTTAGCCCCAATCGTCAATGTTGCATTTTCATATTGGGTGACCATGTTGGGCTTGGTAAACCCAGTACAAGCTGCGGTTCCTGCAGTTGTGCCGCCAATTATTGGACCGTTCTTAGCCTGCAATTATGATTGGCGTGCAATTGTTTTGTGTATTATTAACATGTTAATTGCGCTGGCAATCTGGACGCCTTTTGTTTTTGCGGCAGATAAAATTGCGGATTCAAACAATCCAAGTCCATATTTCACACGGCAATATTAATCTAAAAAAATTGGCTTTTATCAACTAAATTTGGTAAAGTTAATTTGTTGCGACCCTGTAGTTCATCTGGATAGAACAATGGTCTCCTAAACCGTAGAGGTGAGTTCGAATCTCACCGGGGTCATGAAAAATGAGAAACGATGAAAATGAAAAACTGATTTCCAAGTAGGGAACCAGTTTTTTTGTTCTGACTAGTTAATTGTAGTAGTGATTATCAATTGTTTTTCCAATTTATTTTGATTATAGAGAATAGAAAAATTGGGGGTCATTATTATCATATTTACGCCAATTATGATGAAAATATGCTAGAGTTAGCTCCACTTCAAGTTCTGATATTAAAACTAGAACAAATAGATTGTGTAGGTGGAGAGAATACTCAAGTACCGTACATCGTTGCAAAGAGTAACAATTGACTATGACAAACGGGATGATTTCAAAATGGCGCTATATAAGTGATTTAGTAAAATACTTAAACTTAAGCACTGTTTGGAAACGAGTTGAAGGTAAATAAATGGAAAAATTCATGTTGTAAAAAGCATAGATTTTTTGTAATGCAAAATTTAATTGACATGGAGTTAACTCCAGCAGATAGACTACTATTATAAGAATCTACAAGAATAGGAGGCTTTTTAGATACTGGAGCACCAGTTTTCGAACAAATGAAATAGATCCACCAATACGAGTTACAACTCAAACAGTGTTTGAGAAAGTGACTGATGGTGATGCTAAATACGATTATGACAAAATAGTTAGCAGTGTAAATAGGGATAGCTAAATTTATCCTTATAACAATAAGTTTCATTATGCAAATGATGCTTTACAAGAACATAATAGGAGATTTTTAAAAATGATGAAGCGCTTGGCTAAGATAACAGTCTTATTAGGTCTACTAGGCAGTTTAGCTGCTTGCACAAACGACATGGGACTAGGTGACGTGGAACTAAGCACCAAAGTTTACAGTAAGAAAAAGAAGACCAAAAAGGTCAAAAAAGTGAAAAAGGCAAAAAAAGGCAGTCAGAAAGGGGACCAAAAATTGAAACTGATTAAAAAATACACAGGCTTCTCATCTCCAACAGCAATGGCAATTGATAAAGAGAATAACCTTTATGTCTCAAACTGGGGTGGAGATTCAGTAACAAAAATATCGAGCAATGGTGAAAAGTCAAAATTTGTAACTGGCATGAGTTCACCAGCAGGATTAGCTTTCGACAAGAGTGGCAATTTGTATGTATCTGACTATAGTGCTGATGTCATTCTTAAGGTAGATAAAAATGGTAAAAAGACTACTTTTGCTAATAATTTGAGTACACCAACAGGTATCTCATTTGATAAAGCAGGGAATTTACTTGTTACTAACCGTGGTAGTGATGAAATAGTAAGTATTAATCCTCAAGGCAAAAAGACCATTATTTCGAATAAAATGCAAACTCCAGTTGGAGTAGTGGAAGATTCTCAAGGCAATTTGTTTGTCACGAACTACGGTGGAAGTGTGCTCAAAATTGACACTAATAAACAAGTTTCAGTATTTTCAAAAGGTTTTGCAAGACCAGGCGTTGGCATCGACATTACAGCTAAGGGCGAGATAATTGCCGCTGACAATGGTGGTGATTGTGTCAGAAGAATTGCTAAAGACGGTTCAACTGAAGTTATTGCTGATAAAATTGGTGGTTGCGTAGGTGTGCGTGCTCATAATGATCAACTTTATGTATCAAGCTGGTCAGATGATGCGGTATATGTTTACTCATTAAATTAATACTCAATTAGAAGTTTTTATCTACCAGCCCACAATACAATCCAGTTTTCGTTCTAGCTGTAAAAGCTGGTCTTGATACTTTCCCATAGTGATTTACACATTGACATGAATGAAGCTATATTTCAGTAATAGTACCTCTTAGCGAAATGGATGATAGCTCTGAGATTGGCATGTCTTTAAAAATTTCATCAGATTGTGATTCTTATGATTCATACCAGCCGTTTTGTAGTATCATGCGAGCTTTTGGCGGTGTTCCAGTTGTTTTATGGAACCAATCTTGTATTTATAAAAAAAGATTCTGATTCCAAGGCATACAAAAGGGGCAATGATTACACTGCTCCAAAAAAGTATCGAGTTTGTAGTAATAAGAGAATTTCCTCAAAAGTGATAGTTTCCCAATTTGCTTGCAAGAAGAAGTTCAGATGAAATTGTATTATTACCAATAATACAACCACACCAAAAGTTTCAAGTGCTGTATGATGGAGTACACTTTTTTCATTTGCTTGTATTCGTTTCCCTTTGTGTTTAAAAAATCTGAGTCCCTACTTCCAAGGTACAAAAAAGCAGTCAATCTTTATAGACAGACTGCTTTTTTTGTTAAAAAATATAAAAAATGTAAATGAATTAATCACTCGAAATTATACGTATTCAAATGGTTTAATAGCTCAATAAAAGTTTGCTCTCTATTTTCCAATGAACCAAAAAAGACACTGTCGATATGTTCTACTATAGGAATAGCTTTTTCTAAAATAGCTTGTCCGGCTTTTGTAATACTAACAGTTTTTGCTCTAGTATCTTTCGAATTTTCTTTTCGAGTAATTAATTCTTTTTTTTCGAGTGCTCCAATAATTTGAGAAATGGACATTACATCCATTCCACTAATTCTTGAAAGCATAACTTGTGTGACTTCTTTTTCTTGCTGTGATAAATAACCAAGAGATGTCAGAACCACAAATTGAGGGTGTGTTAGATGTATCTTTTTTAGTTGTCGTTTGATTTCTCCATGCCATTTATTATACGTCCGCATAAACAAAAGACCGGAAGAAGCTTCTGAATTATCCTTGTATTTTGAAGGAAATTTCTCCATTAAGCTTCAACTACTTTCTTTAATGAAAAGATTGAATCAGGCACATCTGCAAAAACATTTTTTAAGAAATCAATTTTTTCATCAGTAACATCATCGCTTACTAATCTGACTGTATGTTTAATATTTACGCTATCATTGTCAATTTCAAAAATCTCATGTCCAAAAAAGATGCTTCCCAATGGTGTATCTGTTTTATCCCAAAAACATTGGTTCTCTATAACAGATGTTAAAACATAGTCCATTGGTGGCATTCCCTCTAATTCCATTATTCCTGTTGAATTTGTCTTAAATCCGTTATCCAAAGTTATGTTTTTTAAATCATTTTCCCAAACATACCATTTTTGAATATCCGCATAATACTCCCAAATCTTTTCTTTTGATGCATTCACTTGCGTCATAAAACTAAATTCCATTTTTACTACCTCTCTCTTAATAACTAGCAGAAAATACTGCATGTACTTATTATAAATGTACTTATAATAAATGTAAATACAATATTTTATCTAAGTGTATAACATATTGTCGAAGACGTAGAGATAGTTGTCATCAAAGGTCATTGGTATAGGAAGATTTTGCTATGTTTTATCAGATTTTTTCTTTATTTTTAACTTGATTCTGTTTCTGCTTTGGCAGGATAATGCCTTGTCATTTCTACAAAATAATATCATCTACCTTGATATACGAATCCACGTCAGCAACTATTTAGGTTGCTACTGGATTGATTAATTCCATTTCGGCATTATAGTCAGAGTGCTTTTCGCCAGCGTTGGCAGGTAATAGCTTCACGATGTCGTCAGCTATTTGAATCGTTGAGTATAAGTTGTAACTTCGAGAGAGAATTGTTCGTCTGCCATTGATTTGACGTTGTTCGACATTACCCTCACCAGCATATTCTAAAATACAGAATGTTTTCCATATTTGATATTACGTATTTTGATTCTATCTATGTTTACTTTGTTTCTTTTTATGTATCAAGCTTGCCAGATGGTGCGGTATATGTTTACTCATTAAATTAACGGAGCCACTAATTTTAAGTATTAAAAAACTGATTCCCAGTTTGGAAATCAGTTTTTTTGTTATATATAAATAAAGAAAAAGTGTTCTATTTGGTTAATTAAAATATTAACTTAAATAGGTTTTGAGAGTATCAACTATTATTTAATGCTGTAACCATAATGAATGAGAATATAGAAGTCACTGTCATCTATAAAGTTGATTTAAGTTCAGCTATTAAAGTCAGCCTTTTGTTTTACGACTATCATGACCATAAGAATCTTTCAAATTAATTTTACCATCTCGTTTTTGGCTAATTAACTCAGTCTTTTCTTCTTTAGCCCGTTCTTTAGCAAATTCCATTGCATCAGCTTTGCGGTCAAAGACTTTAAGTGGCTTGGCTTCACCAGCAATCTTTACTGCCCATTGGTCACCGTGAGTTGTAACCCAAACATTTTTAGTGGTTTCTTCCTTGCTCATTTTGCTCATCTCTTTTCTTACTCTATATTGTGATTATACAACGAGCTACCAATTAATAGTTGAAAGATGCACATTTAAAAACTCGGAAAAAATGAGTAGCACTCTTTTGCAAAAACCCTACTCTAAAAATAATTAAAGTAGAGGATTGCTTAAGATTAGCTTGGTTAGAATACCGATTATAATAAATAAGATAACTGCGCCAGTCAAAAGTAATAACCGTTTTTGCTTTGCACGCCGGTTATCGAAACTAAATACTAGAAAGAAGCAAGCAATGATGATTAAAAAGGCAGTGATTAAAAGTAGTCCAAAGTGATTTTGCATTAGTTTACCAGCTTTCTATTTCCTCTTAATTATTAAAGCATAATGACTTGAGTTTTTCTTGTGAAATTAATATTATTAGTGTGGAGGCACTTATGACTAAAATAAAAGTAATGATGGTTTTTGGAACGAGACCAGAAGCAATAAAAATGGCTCCTTTAGTACTGAAACTAAAGGCAGATGAGCGTTTTGATGAGGTAACAGTCGTTACTGCGCAACATCGCGAAATGCTAGATCAGGTTCTAGAAATTTTTAATATAAAACCAGATTATGATTTTAATATCATGAAAAAGAACCAGTCACTCGAAGGAATTACTTCAAAGGTAATGCTTAAATTGGCTGATGTGATTACTAAGGAACAACCTGATATCGTTTTGGTGCACGGTGATACAACGACTAGTTTTGCAGCGAGTTTGGCCAGTTTTTACCAGCAACGACCTATCGGTCACGTCGAAGCCGGTTTGAGAACATGGAATAAGTATTCACCTTTCCCCGAAGAAATGAATCGCCAAATGACGGATGACTTAGCAGATATTTACTTTGCACCAACTAAGTTGAGTAAAGAAAATTTGCTTAGTGAGCATCATCAAGCTGATAATATTTTTATTACTGGTAATACTGCTATCGATGCTTTGCAAGAAACGGTCAAAGATGACTATCATCACAAGGTGCTCGATTTAATTGAGCCAAATCATAGAGTGATTTTAGTAACAATGCACAGACGGGAAAATCAGGGTGAACCGATGAGACGTGTCTTTAAGGTGATGAAAGAAGTTGTGGATAGTCACGATGATGTTGAAATTATCTATCCCGTTCACATGTCGCCTAAGGTGCAAGAAGTAGCTCATGAGATTTTAGGCAATGATCCTCGCATTCACTTGATTGCACCACTTGACGTGGTTGATTTCCATAACTTAGCTAAGCGCAGTTACTTTATTATGACAGATTCGGGTGGTGTTCAAGAAGAAGCACCTGCCTTAAACAAACCTGTGTTAGTTTTACGTGATACTACTGAACGACCAGAGGGTGTCAAGGCTGGAACATTGAAACTGGTTGGAACTCAGGTTAACGAAGTTCGAGCAGCAATGCTGCAATTATTAGAAGATAAAAGTGCCTATGACAAAATGGCTAATGCGAAGAATCCATATGGTGATGGTCATGCTTCAGACCGCATTATGGATGCAATTGCTTATTACTTTTCTGATAAAAAGGGGCAACGACCAAAAGATTTTGAATAAAAAGAAAAGCCACGATTGGATAAAGAAAAATGATTTGGAAATACTTAAAACGAGTAATTAAAAAAATTGGTATTAGCAAAATTGCATATTTCTCTATCTTCGTGCTTTTTGGATATATACTTTATTTTTCGCAACCTTATTTCATCACTAATTTATTTTCAACAAATAAAAGTGAAAGTAACAGATTAGGTAATTTAATAGCCCTGTTAGTTTCACTTATGACGATACCGTTTATTGATTACTTCAACAATACATTTGTTCAGGCAGTTAGGAAATATTCTAAACAAGAACTGTGGGAAGTAGTTACTAATAAACCTTTCAGCTATTTTTCAAAGCATCCTGTAGGTAAAGTCCAAAGCTATATTAAGGACGTCTCTTTTGCCTGCCGTGAGTTGGAACAAAGTAGTTTAAAAATCATAATTCAAATGGCTGTAATGATTGTGCTGTATACCATCATGATAGGTATCGAAAATAAACTACTTGGTTTTTTATACTTGGTGTTCTTTTCTGGTTATTTAGCAATTTCTGTGTGGATGGCAAAGCGCAACAGGAAAAACATATCTAATTCGTTAAAAAGTGCATCTGTTGTAAACGAATATATGATTGACTACTATCGAAATATTGAAACAATCTCATCTAGTAATTCTGAAAAATATGAAAGTAATTACATGAACAGTATTCTTTCTAATGAGCAAAAGTCATATCAACATGTTCAGAGCATTACAAATCAGGCCGCAATAATACAACAATTAATAATAGTTGTTTTAGCTTTTCTAATTGCGGCAGTTGGACAGCATGTATTTGGGAGTAATAAAATTCAATCACTTTCAGTCATTCTAATTTTATTATATTCTATTTTGAATTTATCCGGATTTGGCCCACAGTATTTAGCTATAGAGGAATTATTAAACCGCATTCGAGCAGGTTTGTCCGAACTCGAATATGGTGTGTCATCTGAGCAAAAACCTAATATGGTTAAATTTGATGATCAGACAGACGAAGTGGTAATTAGAGATATTGACTACTCATATAAAAGTGATCAAGCTATTTTTCATAATCTAAATTTAACCTTTGAAAAAAATAAAATGAATGCATTAACAGGGCAAAACGGCTCAGGTAAAAGTACACTTTTGAAAATTCTGAGTGGTTTTTATACACCGAGTAAGGGTGAAATAATTTTCCCGTTTCAAAGTGCGCCCAAAATAATGTACATCGCACAAGATGCCCCGTTATTTAACAGATCTATTTATAAAAATATTTGTTATCCTAATTTAAATGCTAGTATTGAAACAGTTTTGAACCTAGTTAAAGAAATTGGCTTAGATACTTTAATTCAAACTAGAGATGATTTAAATAATAAGACACCAGGAGATTTTAAGAATAAAATCTCCGGCGGTGAAGTTCAAAAAATTTTGTTTTTGCGAGCAATTATTACTAAACCGGATATTTTATTACTTGACGAATTTACAAGTAGTTTAGATGAAAAGGCCATCAAAAAAGTTTACTTAATGATTAACAAGTACCTAAGTAACACGACAATTATAAGTGTTATACATAGGGCAGACGAATTATCTTATTATTCAAATATTGTGAAAATAGCTCCAACGCAATAATTTTTCTTTTTTAAAAAATCAATTACCAAAAGCTGCAATTTGTCATGGTAACTAGATAGTTATAATGACTCTTTGTAAAATGCAGCTTTATAATATCTTGATTGAGCATCAGGCTACCAAGTAGCTTGATGCTCTTTTTTGATTTCGGTTTTGAAATTTTGATAGCTTAATGGAAACATTCTCAGGTTCGGATAAAACTGAAATATTTCTAACCAAGAATTAAAGAGACACTAAAAGGTCTGATTCCGAAAGGATATCGGAATCAGACCTTAAAGAAATGATATTAACTTTTTTCCAAGTTTTTGGCTTAGAACAATTCATGACTCTTTTATTTTGGACGCTTTTCTTGATGTTCTTTGAGCTTCTTTTTAGCTCGTTCAATCATCGTTGTTTCTTTTGCTTGGAAAACAGATCTGGTAGTCAAGTAATTGAAAATACCAACCAGAACTTGATCAAGAATCTTCACGAATAGTGCATTCATTTTTAACCATGACAGACCAACTAACATGATGAGGCTGTCTGGAATCAAGCTGATAATGCGGTAAGTGAAAAAGACGATTAACTTTTGCCAAGTAGAGTGCTCTTCATCAACGTTATTTGTAAAAACGGCTTTTTGATTAAAAACAAAAGAGGCCAAATTTGAAATCACAAACGCAATTGTATTTGAAATTAATACGGGGCTATGCATGTATTTGTGGATAACCATAAATACCACGGTGTTAATGAGAGCAGCAATAAAACCGAAAATCATGTAAACAAATAAATTACGGTGCCGTTTAACCACGTTTTGTCCCAAGCGATGAATGGTTGGATCAGACGTTGAATTAAACTTGGATGAATTAGTGTTAGTGTTTTTAGCCATTTAATTGATCAGCCATTTCCTTTGCGGCATTGTCAATAGCAGCGATATCGTCATCATCCGGTGCATTTTCAATTGTAACTGGTTTAGTTACTTCTTTTGCACCAACTTGATTAAACATTTTTTCAAAGTCAAAGACATTTTCGCAAAAATGGTCAGCATAGACCATGTCGCCGCTGCCCATCACGGCGAAGTATTTACCACTTAAATCCAATTCTTTTAGTTGCTCATAAAAGTCCGCAACGTCATCAGTCATTTTACCTTCACCGTAAGTATAAGTGACGAAGATGCAGAGGTCGCTTGTCAAATAGTCACTAGCATCGGTAAATTCTGCTTCGCTTGTTTCCACATCAAAGCCGTAGTCTTGTAAATCTTCTTCCAAGATATCTGCCATATCGGCATCATTACCAGTCATACTAGCATAGACAATTCTAGCTTTCATACTTCTCCTTACCTTTCCTCTTTTTTATTCATCATAACATTATACATAATTTCACTGTATTGATGAAATTCTTTAGTAAAGTTTTAAAAAACGCTATAATGATAATAAACATCATTTTACTAAGAGGAGAAGTTTAATTTTGATAACAATTAAATCTGTTCGTGAACTTAAAGGTATGCAAGCTTCTGGCCGTCTACTGGCTTCAATGTTTGAAGGATTGCGCGATGTCATTGAGCCAGGAATTACGACCTGGAAAATTGAAGAATTCTGCCAAGACTTTGTTAAAAGCCGTGGTGGTCGCTTATCAGAACAAGGTTTTGAGGGCTACAAATATGGTACTTGTATTTCAGTCAATGACCAAATTGCTCATGCAACCCCACGTAAGGACACCATTTTAAAAGAAGGCGATCTGGTTAAGGTTGATGTAACTTGCAACCTTAACGGTTTTGAAACTGATTCATGTACCACTTATGCAGTTGGTGAAATTTCTCCTGAAGATCGGGACTTAATGGAAACAACTAAGAAGGCAATGTACCTTGGAATCGATCAGGCTGTTTTAGGCAACCGAATCGGTGATATTGGTGCTGCTATCCAACATTTCGTTGAAGATGAACACCATTATGGTGACGTAAAAGAACTAGTTGGTCATGGTATCCAACCAAGTATTCACGAAGATCCTGAAGTTCCTCATTGGGGTAAGGCAGGACATGGTTTACGTCTTCGCGAAGGAATGACAATTACGGTTGAACCAATGGTTGAAGCCGGGGGTGACTGGCGGATTGAGCAAAAAACTGTTTCTGATCCAAACGATGATTGGGTTTTTTACGCTACTCCAGATGGCTCTAAATCTGCACAATTTGAGCACACTTTTGCCATCACTAAAGATGGTCCTAAGATTTTAACTTTACAAAAGCCATATGATGGTTATGAGAAGTATTTGCCACACTTTGACGAAATGGATGACTAAGTTGAATGGGTAGAAAAGCGAGCGCAGCCAGTCAACGTGTTGCTTTATTTTATAAAACCGTTTCTAACAAGTTCACTCAGGGCGAAGTTTTAACTAGTGCAATTTCAATTGCGTACTATGTTTTATTCTCAATTTTTCCGTTGATCATTATTATCGGAAACATTTTGCCATTATTTCACATTAATACGGAACCGATTGCTAGCTATCTAAAATTGATTTTTCCTGATCGGATTGCCAAATTTATTATGCCAATCATTGATTCACTGTTAAAAAGTAACTCAACTGGTTATATTTCGTTTGGTATTTTGCTGGCATTTTGGTCGGTCTCGTCTTTTGTAAATGCTATCAGAATTGGCATGAATCGGATTTACGGTGTACGTGAAGTTGAGCTGAAGCAGAAGTGGCAGATTACTGTCTGGACAAGATCGATTACCATCTTTTTAACCAACTTGATGATATTGATTTTTGCTTTACTTATTTTGACTTTTATTTTTGGTCAGCAGGTATTGGAATTTTTACGTCCAATTTTTTCATTATCAGTCGGTGAAATTGAAAAAATCTTTAGCTACCGCTATCCTGTGGTCATTATTACTTTAATTGGTGCATTGTATTACTTAAATTATTTTTTGCCCAATATAAAATTAAAAAAACGTGTCATTTGGCCTGGGGTTTTTACAACTTTAATTGGTTGGGTGGCACTTTCGTGGCTCTTTAGTTACTATTTACATAATTTCCATATTAGCTGGGAAAACTATGGCATTGTTGGCACTTTCATCATTTTCATGTTGTGGCTCAATATTGCTTCCATTTTGTTTTTGGTTGGAACCTGTGTGAATGCAGCAATTGTGACAATGAACTACGGTGAAGTGAGTTATTCGGTAGGTCACTTGGCTGAATATGTGCAAGGAAAGCGCAACCGGAAAAACTAGCATCAGATGCACTAATCTGTTATATTATTTTTTAGATTAATAAAGAAAGCGTACAAGGGATGAAAGTAAGGAAAGCAATTATTCCGGCGGCTGGATTAGGTACAAGATTTTTACCTGTCACTAAAGCAATGCCAAAGGAAATGCTACCAATTGTTGATAAACCAACAATTCAATTTATTGTTGAAGAAGCAAAACATTCTGGAATTGAAGATATCTTAATTGTTACTGGTAAAAACAAAAGAACAATTGAAGATCATTTTGACTCTAACCCAGAACTTGAACAAAACTTACAAGAAAAAGGTAAGACTGGCTTACTTAAACTATCGCAAGAAATTACCCATTTAGGAATTAATATTTACTACACTAGACAGCCTTATCCAGCTGGTTTAGGTGATGCAATTGCGCGTGGACGCAGTTTTGTCGGTGACGAACCATTTGTAGTAATGCTTGGTGATGATTTGATGATGGACAAAGAGCCATTAACCAAGCAATTGATTGATCGCTACAATGAAACTCATGCTTCGACTATTGCAGTAATGCCAGTGCCACATAAAGAAGTTTCAAAATACGGTATTATTGAACCCGAAAATGAAATTATGCCTGGTTTGATTAATGTTAAGTCATTTGTTGAAAAACCAGAAATTGACAAGGCGCCAAGTGACTATGCGATTATTGGCCGCTATCTGCTTACCCCGGAGATTTTTGCAATTTTAGAAGAACAAAAACCTGATAAGGGTGGCGAAATTCAATTAACTGATGCAATTGATACAATGAATAAAACGCAGCGCGTTTTTGCACATGTGTTTGAAGGTGTTCGTCATGATGTTGGTAATAAAGAGAATTACCTTGAAACATCAATTGAATACGGGCTTCAACATCCTGAAACTAAGGATCAGTTACGTCAATATATTATTGATTTAGCTAAAAAGTTGCAGGCTGAAGATAAGAAAAAATAAATAACAATTTAAAGAAACCAAATCTTAATGGTTTCTTTTTTTGTGTAAAATTTTTCTTAACGTGGGCCAAATTACTATTTTTCTGCGTGATTTTTAGGTAAGATTCAACTTGAATATTTTGTGAGGAGATTAACTTATGAAAGATATTTATGTTGTTGCAGCTAAAAGAACACCTTTTGGCCGCTACCGCAGTTTGTGGAATGAAAAAAATGCAACTGAACTTGGCGAATTAGCACTGACTGGGGCACTTGAAAGCATTGATATTGAGCCACAGGAACTAGATGCACTATTTATGGGTAACGTGCTAAGCGCAGGACTTGGACAAAATATGGCTCGGCAAGTTGCACTGAATGTTGGAATGAAAGAAACTAGCAGCAGTGTGACAGTAAATGAGGTTTGTGGCTCGAGTTTAAAGGCAATGCGCTTGGCTCAAGGACAAATGGAGCTCGGTGACTTTGAATTAGTTGCAGTCGGTGGTGCAGAGAGCATGACTAATGCGGCTTTTATCGCTGAAGATAAAGCTGGCAGCAATTTAAAAAATGAAATGTTTGCTAACGGACTAACCGATGCATTTTCAGGGATGCCGATGGGGTTGACTGCTGAACGACTTGCTGACAAGTATCAAGTTTCTCGGCAAGAAATGGACGAATTCAGTAGCTGGTCACATGAAAAGGCTACGGCAGCAGTGCAAAATGATTGTTTTAAAGATGAGTTAATTGAAGTTTTTGATGAAAATAATGACTTAGTGCACGACGAAAATATCCGCGAAGATACAAATGTTGCCAAGCTTAGCACCTTAAAGCCAGTTTTTAAGGAAGATGGTACTGTAACAGCTGGTAATGCGTCGCCTATAAGTGACGGAGCCAGCATCGTAATTCTGGCAACTGCAAACAAGGTGGAAGAATTAGGTTTGCAGCCACTTGCAAAGCTAGGTTTTTTTGCCGAATCAGGTAATGATCCTGCTGAAATGGGATTTGCACCGTATTATGCAGTGCAAAAACTACTGAAAAATACGGGTAACACGATTACAGACTATGATGTAATCGAACTAAATGAGGCCTTTGCGGTTCAATGTGTGGCAGTAGAACGTGCTTTAGCAATCCCACGTGAAAAGTTGAACATGTATGGTGGTGCAATTGCTTTAGGGCACCCTTTAGCCGCAACTGGAACTAGACTGGTCGGAACGGCAATCAATGAATTAAAGCACGTTAATGGGCACAAAGCTTTAGTCACACTCTGTATTGGTGGAGGCCAGGCTATTGCCTGTGAATTAATTCGGGACTTTTAACGAATGAAATTTTATGAATTGACGCCTGAAAAAAGACGAGAATATTTGATTAATCAAGGGATAGAATTAGATGACATCGATGAAACTACCTTGCACGAATTGGATAACCTAAGTGAAAATGTTATTGGACAATTGCGTTTTCCGGTAGGCGTTGTGCAGAATTTGCTGGTAAACGGCAAGTCGTATCTTGTTCCACTAGCAACAGAAGAGCCATCGGTCGTTGCCGCAGCCAATCATGGGGCTAGCATTTTTGCAAAAAACGGTGGTGTTACAGCAGTAAGTAAACGTACCGGAATTTACGGTCAAGTCACTTTACAAGTTGACACTAAGTTTAATGCAAGTGAGCTTTCTCAACTTTTTCCTAAAATAATCGAGCAAGCAAACTCTCAATTTGCCAGCTTGGTTAAACACAGTGGTGGTGTTCGTCAAATTAATCTACAACAAAAAGATGACTTAGTAATGCTCAGAGTATTGGTCGATCCGGCTGAATCAATGGGTGCTAATCGGGTAAATTCAATTTTGGAGTTTATCGCTAACAAATTAGCCACTTTTCCAGGAGTTGTTGACAAGTTATTTGCCATTCTATCGAATTATCCGAGTCAATTCACTACCGCACAAGTTGAATTAGATGTTGCCACAGTTGGCGGACTAAAAGTGGCTAAACGAATTGCTTTATTGAGCAAAATTGGGCAAAACGATCCATTTCGCGCAGTTACTAATAATAAGGGCATCATGAATGGTGTTGACGCAGTTCTGTTAGCAACTGGTAATGATGCCAGAGCCGTTGAAGCGGCTTGCGGTGTTTGGGCCAGTGAAAAGGGCAAATACAGTAGTCTAAGTCAATGGGATGTCAAAGATGACAAGTTGATTGGCTCTTTGACGATTCCATTAGCAATTGGTACGGTTGGGGGCTCAATTAACTCCCGGACTGATGTAAAACAGAGCTACCGTCTTTTAGGCCAAGATATCACTAGTAGCGAACTGGCTAACGTAATTGCAGCCGTCGGCTTAGCTAACAATTTAGCTGCTTTGCTAGCAATATCTACCACGGGAATTCAAGCAGGACACATGAAATTGCAAGCTAAAAATACTGTTGCCAATTTAACTGCAACTTCGCGAGAAAAAGAGCAGGTGCGGCAAATGATGATTGACAAAAAAGAGTATTCATTAGCAGCTGCGGAGCAGTTTTTAAGACAAATAAGAGAGGGACAATAATGCAAGTTGGAATAGATCGAATTGGTTTTTACACCCCCAATAAATACGTTGATATGGTGGATTTAGCACATGCGCGTAATCAAGATCCTAATAAATTTTTGATTGGAATTGGTCAAAGTAAAATGAGCGTGGCTGATCAAACGCAGGATGCTGTTTCAATGGGAATTAACGCAACTATGCGCTATATTGATGAAATTGATCGTGAACAAGTTGGTCTGCTAGTCATTGGAACGGAAAGTGGAGTAGATCAATCTAAGTCTGCATCACTTTTTGTTAAGAGTGCGCTAGAGCTTGCACCTGAAGTGCGAACTTTTGAAATAAAAGAAGCTTGTTTTGGGATGAGCGCAGGAATTATGATTGCGCGAGATTATGTTCGACTTCACCCACATCATAGTGCAATCGTTATCGGTAGTGATATCGCTCGTTACGGTTTAAACACTGGTGGTGAAGTGACGCAAGGTGCAGGTAGCGTCAGCATGCTAATTAAGGCTGAACCACGAATTTTAGCCTTGAAAAATGGCCACAGCGCCTACAGTGCCGACATTAATGATTTTTGGCGTCCAAACGATTCTGCTGTTGCTTTAGTCAATGGTAAATACTCTACCGAGGTCTATCTTGACTTTTTCAAACGGACATTTACCAATTACAAAGCGCAAAATGACTGTCAAACTGGCGATTTTGCTGCACTAATTTATCATCTACCTTTTGTTAAGATGGGATTTAAAGCAAATCAATTGGCAATTGAAAAACAGGAACAAGAAACTGCAGAAATATTAGCAAATAACTTTACAGCTTCTGCGCAATACAGCCGTGAAATTGGTAATATTTATACTGCGTCCCTGTACTTAAGTCTTTTGAGCTTACTAGAAAACGGTAATTTGGTTCCAGAAGCGTTAATTGGACTATTTTCTTATGGCTCAGGTGCAATGGGTGAGTTTTATGCTGGTCAAGTCGTGGCAGAGTATCAAAATGCGCTTGATGTTGATGGTGACCAGAAAATGATTGCCCGTCGGCAGAAAGTCAGTGTTTCAGAATATGAGCAAATTTTTACTCAGACACTTGAACTTCCTCAAGATAACCTTGAATTAGAGAGCGATGAAGAAACCGGTTATTGGTACTTTGCTGGAACTAAAGATCACGTTCGTCAATACAAGCAAAAATAAATTTAGACCCTAAAGTTGGGTCTTTTTTTGTGCACATTTTTATAAAAAGTGAAACCAAAACATTAAGCTAATTAACCTTGTGCTATAATTTAGGTGATTTAATTTTAGTCTAAAAGTTTTTGAACTAAAAATGTAGCTAATTTTTAATTCAAAAGTGTGTTTTTCGCAATTACGAGATAGTTGGGTTGACGGAAAAATACTTTGATAATTGCCGGAACTATTTTTGATAAGACAACATTAAAAAATGATGATAAAAAATCGGTTTTAGGTGGTTGTTAAATCAATGATGGTTAGAACTTTTAGCGCTGTTTGTAAAAACTTCCCTTTGTTTTAGATGGTTGTTAAATCAATGATGGTTAGAACCTAAGTTGCCCTCGCTAAGCTTCCAGGACGGTTTTAGATGGTTGTTAAATCAATGATGGTTAGAACCCATATATCCAATGTACTTTCCATAATCACGTTTTAGATGGTTGTTAAATCAATGATGGTTAGAACAAACGTGGCGTCATTTACCAGCAGGGAAAAGTTTTAGATGGTTGTTAAATCAAAACAGTGAGACTAATACATAATTAAAAGAAGGCTGAGAATAGAGGCACTAAAAATGATTAGTGGAAAGCAATATAGCCAGCAGGAAGAATTAAAAAAGAATCGAAGGGAAGCCTTTAAACGAGCAGGCATCCTTACTGATGAAGAATTCCATAAGCTAACAACAAGCGAGCGACTTGAATATGTCGAAAAACAAAATGCGTTACATATGCCAGTAACTGTAGAGCGTGACACACCTTATGATGCTAACTTACAAGTGAAAAAATCAGGTAAAGAGAAAAAAGTAGATGTTGACGCTAAGATTAGACATGCACAAACTAAGGGCTTTATTATGAACGCTTTAGGTTTATTAGCCCTAATTGATATAATCCATAATTGGTGGGGACCTTCAAAATAGTTTCATTTTCTAAGAACAAGTGGTTATTACCCAGCCTAAGATAAGACAAAAGTTACTAAACATTTTTAAAATTTACCGAAGTGTATCAGCTTTTGTTAGGATTAATTTATAATTGCTTATTGCATAACTATTTTGAATAAACTATGCATTTCAAATGTGCTTTTTTAATTTTCATTGTTTAGAGGAATCAAGAATAAAAAACAGTTAGTCGAATGGAACTAACTGTTTTTTGCTGTCTTTAACAATTCATATTTTTATGAAATAAAAAAACTCATGAATATGATGGACCTCGCTTACCCTTGAATCAAAACTAAGTTAATCTAATTGAATTTTGTTCGGGCAATATTTGAATGCCAAATACTGGAAGGAGTTCTTGCTGATTGACCATATATGTGGGGATATCAAGGCCATGGATGTTTTTTACTAAATGAATGATTTTACCCTTGGTCATCGCCTGTTTTCCTGGATACAACAGACACTCTTTGCTAGAAATTTTTAATTTTGCCAAAGGGTAAACTTGTTGATTGATTGTTAAAAACAGCTTGGTTTGGCCATCTATATCATTCGTTAATTGCAATAAGTTAGTCAATTTCATAATAATGATTCCTATACGTTTTTAAAGTGTTATACTATTGATATTATTTTTAGAAAAGGTGACATTTCTTTGAAACAATTAAAGCATAAAAAGCTATGGCTTTCATTAATAATTGTTGTTTTGCTAGTTTGCGTAATTTTTACTGGTGCAGGCTATTATTTCTTTAAAATGGCCTGTGTACCAGGACCAAAAAGTTTTTTAAGTTCATCCAGTGACACATTGAAAAAGTCGGATCCATTATACAAAGAAAAAAAGTGGTTCAAAAAGACTGCTAAACAAAAATGGTACATGCAGTCGGCTGACAATCAATATAAATTAGTCGCAAACTATATTCCTGCGGCTAGTTCTAATAAGACAGTAATTATTCTGCCTGGATACATGGACACTAAGGAAGATATGGGCGAGTATGACGCGCTATTCCATGAAATGGGCTATAATACTCTAACACCTGATCCACGTGCTCAAGGTAAAAGTGAAGGAAAATATATCGGCTATGGCTGGCCAGAAAAAGATGATGTCAAAAAGTGGATTAATTTAGTACTCAAGCGCAAAGGTAGTCAGCAACAAATTGTCGTCTATGGTCTTAGTATGGGCGCAGCGACAGCGATGATGACAAGTGGGCTAAGACTTCCAGGACAGGTTAAGGCCTTTATTGAAGATTGTGGCTATACCAGCGTTAAAGATGAAATTGAACACGAGGCTGAAGCACTATATAATATGCCTTCTTTTCCACGGTTCCCATTAGTGGAAATCTTGAGCGGCATCAATCGCGTAAAAGTTGGTTACTTCATGAAAGATGCATCGAGCATTAAGCAACTACATAAAAATCATCGTCCAATGTTCTTTATTCATGGTAGTCATGATACTTTTGTTCCAACTAAAATGGTATACCATAATTATTTAGCGACTAAAGGTCCTAAAAAAATATGGGTTGCACCAAATTCCAAACATGCTGATTCATTTGCCGATCACCCGAAGGAGTACCGTAAGCGTATCGCAAGCTTTTTAAAAGATTATGTTAAATAATTAAGTGCATTTTGGTGGTAAGGACTAGCAATAAAATGCTATGATTAAATTGTGGAAAGGGGAAACAAATAACCTAATTTATTTCCATATTCTGTATATTGTTAAAGTAAAGTATATGTCATATATGAGTTGGCTTTCTAATAGTTAAGGGATAATGATCTTTACTTAAAGAGATCGGTTTATCAAATAATAAAGGTTGGTCTTTATTTATTCACCTAAAGCATTAAAATACCTCCATCCACAAATAAAAAAGTTGCCGCAATTTGCGACAACTTTTTTATATTAGCGTAAGGTTAATTTGACGACACACTCACAGCGTGGTGTTTGAGGTAACATATCAACATTTTCAATTAACCGAACATCATATGCTTCACTCAATAACACTAAGTCTTGTGCAAGAGTGGAAGGATTACATGAAATGTAAACAAAAGTTTTAGGCTTGATTTTCAATAGGGTCTTAATTAGACTCTTTGCAAGTCCGGTCCTTGGCGGATCAACAATTAAGGCATCAATTGGAACACCATTTTTCTGCAATTCAGGAAGAACTTTTTCCACACTGCCTTGAAAGTAATCTGCATTACGCAAATGATTAAGCTCAACATTGTGTTTAGCGTCTTCAACAGCTTCAGGAATAGTTTCAATTCCAACTACTTGTTTGACTTGATCCGCTGCTAAAATTCCCAGGGTACCGACGCCGCTATAGGCATCGATTAAAGTGTCTTCGGGTTTTAAGTCGAGGAATTTAAGTGCCTCAGAATACAAGGTTGCAGTTTGAACTGGGTTTAATTGGAAAAATGCTCGTGGTGAAAGGGCAAACTTCTTGCCTAAGATTTCATCAATAATTTGATTTTTGCCGGCCAATTTTTCTGTCTTATTACCCCAAACTTGAGGGTTGCGCCAATCAGTTTCGTTCTGAAAAACGCTAACAACATTAGGCAAGTTAATGATTTCCTTACTTAAAGCAGGTAAGTTCTTAATTTTGTGTCCAACCGTTATTAGTGTTACTTGAATTTCTTTGGTTGCTTCCGCTTGGCGAACAACGATTGTCTTTAAACCATCATAATGTCTGAAAGGATCGGCAACTGCTACGTGTAACTTGTCAACCAGCTCCTTTATTTTACGTTCAGTCTCTTGCGTTGCTTTGTTTTGCGTTGGCATGACAGGTAAATCGTATAGTTCATGTGAATTTGGAGCAAACAAACCGAGTTTAGTTTGACCATGATCTTGCTCAATTTGATATTGAGCCTTATTACGGTAGTGCCATTCACTTGGAGCAGGGATTGTCTTTTTGACTTTATACTTATTGTAACCGCGTGGATGATATTTTCTTAATGCTTCCAAAACATTGTCACGCTTGAATTCAAGCTGTTTTTCGTAACTTAAATGTGCCAGCTCAAGTCCGCCGATTGCTGGATCAACGCCTTTAGGGTAAGGAACACGGTCTGGACTTTTTTCCTTAATGCGAACTAGTTCAGCGTCAATGTAGTGCGGATATTCCTTGATAATTTTTGCCACAACAACTTCGTTTGGCAGTGCGCCTGGAATAAAAATGATTTTCTTGCGATAATAGCCAATACCTTCACCATTAATTCCTAAGCGTTTAATCGTGATGATAACGTCTTTTTCTTTTGTTTCTTTTTGCTTAAAATTTTTGTACATAATTTTCTTTCTACAATAAAACGTTACAATGTTAACAATTTATTGTACTACCTAACAAAACTTTTTCGCAAGAATGAAAGAAATTTGCTAGCATGTAACTATAATCTAGTAGAAAGGTGAGTAAAATGCCAATAATTACTAAAGTAAGCAGTCAAAAACGTCCGGGTCGGTACAATATTTTTTTAGATGGCAAGTATGCTTTTTCCGCCAGTGAGCAGACTGTCGCAGAATTTGTTCTTTTAAAAGGACAAGAGCTGACTGACGAAAAAGTAGATGAGGTCAAGCAATATGATGAAGATGCAAAAGCAACTAATTTAGCATCAAGGTATTTAAATTATGAACCGCGAACGGTTTATGAAGTTTTACAATACTTAAAGGATCATGGAATTGATAATGAACCTGCACAAGCTGCAGTTAATCAATTAACCGAAATGGGCTTTTTGGACGATCAAAAGTACGTGGATCTAGCAATTAGACAAAATTTGCGAATTGGTACTGATGGGCCCATGACGATTTCACGTAAACTTACGCAAAAGGGGATTGATCCTGAATTAGTCCAAATTGGGTTGGAACAGATTGATGACAGTGAATGGCAAGATGCGGGACAACGGGTCTTGAAGTCAATGAAAAGTAAAATTGGCAGAATTTCACAACGTGAACTTGAGCGTAAAATGAGGACCAAGTTGATGAGCCATGGCTTTTCTAGTTCAATTGCTGATGAGATAATTGCCGAACTGGATCTTGCGCAAGATGAAAGTGAGCAACTTGATGCTTTGAAAAAACAGGGCGTTAAGGCGTATAAGCGTTTCAGAAGGTTGCCCGAACAAGAGCGCAACAGTAAAATCCGTAATTATCTTTATACACATGGTTTTGCCAGCAATGAAATTGATTCTTTTTTAGCAGGAGAAATTATCCCGCTTGACGAATTAGCAGACTATTAAGGAGTTTTTATGAAAAAGTTACAAGAAAAAAGTACATTTGTTGGTCGTCCTTTTTCCGATCAATTAATGGATGACCAAAGAACATTTTCTAGTTGTAATGTGGAAATGGAACAAGATCAGGTTTTTCAAGCGTTTTTAGCCGAGCATGAATTGACTGATCAACGGGCTAGCATGATCGTTTTCGGGCCAGAAAATTTTATGTACTGGTACGGTGTATTAGTTCCAAATGAAGTAGAAGTTCCTAGTGGTCTAATGAGATTTGTCTTACCTCAAAATGAGGTCGCACTTGAAGAACTTGACCAGCAAAATCTTGCTTTTTTCAGCCAACCACTTAATTCAGTTTTGCCAACATTTTTACAAAAAGTGGGCGATGAAGGCATTCAAATGTATGAAAATCCAGGTGATAGCCTAACACCATATTTTGTTCAAACGCTAAATTTAGCGACAAAAAAACTGGCACAGATGTTATATCTGGATGCCAGTGAGTAAAATTCTTAATGCTGATTAGGATCGATTGATAAATTATCGTATTCAACGTAGGCACCTAAGCAGGTTGAAAGTAACATAACTAACATTACGATTCCTGCCGATTTGCCAACAATCTGATCCAAAGTTAGAAATTGGCGAACAACAAAAGTTGCGCCAAAGCAGAGAACAAAGTCCAAAATCATATTGGCTAATTGCAAAAGTGGACGCCGTCTAATACTGAAAAAACGTAAAAGTTGTTTTAGTAAGCCGTCATCAACTTCCACAGCCAAGAGGTCGACCGGACGTTGAATGGTTGCCTTAATTGCAAACATAATCAGAGCGCCGACAAATGCACCAATTGAGGTTCTGAACAAGTCAGCTGAATGCAGTACTAATGCATCGTAACCGATACCGATGATGGTGAGACTGCAGATGTATGGTATTAGCAATAAAAACGTAAAAACAAGTAAAACATGACTTTTTTTCATTAATAAACCTCATTTCTTACGTGCTATTTTAACATATCCTGTGCGTACATGATATAATGGCACTATTAAACTTCGTATTTTTAGAAAGAGAGAAAAAACTATGGCTAGCGACCCTGATAAGGGGAATTTATTTCAAATTTTCAAAAATAAATTATCCTCTTCAAGCGATGGAGAGACGAAAGAACATTTAACTGAGGAAATAAAGGAACTGCACGATCAGAAAAAAGTGAGTGACACTGAGTTTTCAATGTTAAATAATGTTTTGGATTTTCAAGGACGAATGGTCCGTGAAGTCATGGTTTCTAGAATCGATGCTTTTATGGTCGATTATGGAGTTAGCTTGCAGGATAACCTTAAAGAAATTTTGCACGAGCCATATTCAAGAATCCCTGTTTACAAGCAGGACAAGGACAAGATTGTTGGTGTCATTCATATCAGAACAGTGCTTAGAAAGGCTTGGGAAAAAGGCTTTGATAAGATTAACTATGAAGATGTCATGAATCCACCGCTATTTGTTCCAGAAACAACTGATTTGGCTGAATTACTAGTTGAGATGCAGCGAACACAGCAGCAATTAGCAATTTTAACCGATGAATATGGTGGAGTTGTTGGTATTGCAACCATTGAAGATTTGATCGAAGAAATTGTTGGTAACATTGACGATGAAGTCGACCATACTGAAGTTTTATCCGAACAAATCGCTCCGAATAAATATGTGATTTACGGGAAAATGCCGCTTGACGAATTTAACGAACAGTTTGGTACTGATCTTGAAATGGAAGACGTTGATACAGTAGCCGGATACGTAATCACTAAATTGGGAATTATTCCTGCCAAAGGAGAAAAATTATCAGTTAAATTAGACAATGGGATGGTTTTGACCACAAGAAGAATGAACCGGTCAAGATTACTCACGGTCTTGTTGACGATACCAGACAAAGGACAAAAGGAAGAAGAGCAAAGTAATTAATGAGTGATGAACTTAAAAATAAGGTAGAACAAAGAAGAACATTTGCTATCATATCGCACCCTGATGCGGGTAAAACAACGATTACGGAGCAAATGCTTCTTTTTGGTGGCGTTATTCGTAGTGCTGGTACCGTTAAAGCACGTAAAACAGGCCATTATGCAACTAGTGACTGGATGGAAATCGAAAAACAACGTGGTATCTCCGTTACTAGTTCCGTAATGCAGTTTGAATACGATGGTAAAAGAATCAATATTCTTGATACACCAGGACACGAGGATTTTTCAGAAGACACTTATCGAACATTGATGGCGGTCGATGCAGCAGTCATGGTAATTGACTCGGCTAAGGGTATTGAGCCACAAACGAAAAAGCTGTTCAAAGTTGTCAAGCAACGTGGTATTCCAATCTTCACGTTTATGAACAAGTTGGATCGTGATGGTCGTCCGCCATTAGATTTAATTGCGGAATTGGAAGATCTTCTTGGCATCGAAGGTGTTGCGATGAATTGGCCAATTGGTTCCGGCCAAACTTTGCAGGGTCTTTATGATATTGCCAATAATCAAGTTGAGCTTTATCACAAAGACGGTGAAGATCGTTTCTTGCCACTTGATCAAGACGGCAACTTGCCTGAAAGCGAACCATTAAGCCAGAACCCACAATTTAAGGATACTTTAGATGAAATTGAATTAATCAAAGAAGCTGGTAATACTTTTGATTCTGAGAAGATTCTCAGAGGAGATCAGACCCCCGTATTCTTTGGTTCTGCCTTAACTAATTTTGGCGTTGAAACCTTTTTAAAGAGTTTTGTAAAATTGGCTCCAGCTCCACAAGCACACACAGTTAATGATGATGAAGAGCTAAGTCCAGATGACCCGGAATTTTCAGGCTTTGTCTTTAAAATTCAAGCTAATATGAATCCAAATCACCGGGATCGAATTGCTTTCATTAGAATTGGTAGTGGCGAATTTAAGAAGGGCTTAGATGTTACTCTTGCGCGGACTGATAAGCCAATTAGGCTAAATAATGCGACCGAGTTCATGTCTAGTGAACGTGTTCAAGTCTCCGATGCCGTTGCCGGCGATATCGTTGGTCTCTATGATACTGGTAATTTCCAAATAGGTGACAGTATCTATTCTGGTAAAAAGAAAATCGTTTACCCACCATTACCAGAATTTACACCGGAATTGTTTGTGCGTGTAACTGCGAAAAACGTAATGAAGCAAAAATCGTTCCATAAAGGAATGACGCAACTGGTTCAAGAGGGTGCGATTCAGTTATACCGTAACTATCAAACTGATGAATATATTTTGGGTGCCGTTGGTCAACTGCAATTTGAAGTTTTTAAGTTCAGAATGAAGAACGAATATAACTCAGATGTAGAGCTAAATAGTATCGGTCATCGTGTGGCTCGCTGGATTGATCCGGATCAACTTGATCCTGCTATGTCGAATAGCCGTAACTTATTGGTTAAAGATCGCTATGATCAGCCACTGTTTCTATTTGAAAATCAGTTTGCTGAGCGCTTTTTCCAAGATAAGTATCCGGATGTTAAATTAACTGAGAAATTATAAGCAAACAAAAAAAGGTTGATAAATTTATCAACCTTTTTTCTATTTATCAATATTGATTTCAATTAACTGTTGGTTTTTGTCAAAGGTTATAACGTAGGAAGGATCATCTTCCTTAATTAGTCGCTTAATGACAAATTCAGCTTCTTCTTTACGAATACGACGATCATGATTTTCCAGAGCAATTTCGATTGCTTCATTGCTTTCGGTATAGATGACAGAGGTATTTCCTAATGAATAAACTTTTACATAATTAACGTTAGTCGAATTCAGTTGACTATGAACTAGATCCTTATAGCTATTGGTTACATCTATTAAGTGCATGGATTTCACCCGTTTCTTCTAGTAGTTATCTTTTACATTAGTATAACGCTAATTACAACATTTTTCTTTGCAAAAAAGCAATTATATTGTAATTAATTAAAATATTATTGCATAAAGCCGAGAGATTAATGATCAATTTTCTCATCAGAAGAATTATTTTCTTCATCGCTAATAACAATCTTTTGGTCCTTAACACTTGCAGTTAAGTTTTTAGCAGTTGGATGATCAAGCTTGTAATCAGCTACTTTATCTTCAATTTCTTCTTGAATAGTTCTGCGAAGTGGACGTGCACCCATAGCAGGGTTGTAGCCTTCCTCAACTAACTTGTTCTTTGCATCGTCAGTAACAGTAATTTGCATTCCGCGGCTCTTAACCATGTTATTAACACTGTTAAGCATTAAGTCAACAATCTTAACTAAGTCTTCCTTAGAAAGTTCGTTGAAGTCGATTACGTCGTCTAAACGGTTTAAGAATTCAGGTTTAAAGAATTGACTCATTGAAGAACGAGCAGCATCTGGCTCATCACTAGCATTTTCAGCTGTAAAGCCCACGCTAGTTTCCTTAATGCCTTGTCCCGCATTAGATGTCATGATGATGATTGTGTCTTTGAATGAAACAGTACGACCTTGAGAATCAGTTAAGCGACCGTCATCTAGAATTTGTAAGAACAAGTTCATTACAGAAGGATCAGCTTTTTCAATTTCATCTAACAAGATTAGACTGTATGGATTACGACGAACCTGTTCAGTTAATTGACCTGCTTCTTCATAGCCAACGTAGCCAGGTGCAGAACCAATTAGTTTAGAAACTGAATAGGATTCCATATATTCTGACATATCAAAACGAATCATGGCATCTTCTGAACCAAACATTTGCTTGGCTAATTGTTTAGCAAGCTCAGTCTTACCAACACCAGTTGGACCAACAAAGAGGAAGGAGCCAATTGGTCGTCCGGATTCGTTGAAACCAATCCGGTTACGACGAATAGCACGTGCTACCTTGTCGACAGCCTTATCCTGACCAATTACATGTTCTTTTAAGTTAGAAGCCAAGTTTTGCAGTTGATTTTCTTCTTGTTTTTGTAAGTCACCAACTGGGATACCAGTTTTTTCTTCAACAATCTTATTCATAATCTTGCTGGTAATAACTGGTGATTTATCAGGATCAACCTTTTGGTCTTTTACCTTATTATATTTTTCAATTTGATCACGATAGTAAGCGGCTTTTTCGTAGTCTTCATTTTGCAATGATTCCTGCTTTAACTTTTCAGCTGCTGCAATTCTTTCCTGCAGTTTTTCTTTGTCAACGTAAGGGATGGTTAAGTTCATTCTTGAACCAGCTTCATCGAGCAAGTCAATGGCCTTATCAGGTAAGAAACGATCTTGAATATAGCGCTCAGATAATTCAGCAGCAGATTTGATTGCATCATCAGTGTAGTGAACGTGATGATAGTCTTCGTAACGCTTCTGAATACCTTTCAGAATTTGAATAGTTTCTGCAACTGATGGTTCTTTAACATCAACTGGTTGGAAACGACGTGACAAAGCAGAGTCTTTTTCAATTTCGCGATATTCGTTCAAGGTAGTTGCACCGACTAGTTGCAAGTCACCACGGGCAAGGGCAGGCTTAATGATGTTACCAGCATCCATGCCGCCTTCAGCATTTCCGGCGCCAACTATTTCATGAATTTCATCAATAAACAAGATGATGTCGTCATGATCTTGCAGTTCCTTGATCAATTGTTGCATCCGTTGCTCAAATTGACCACGAATTCCAGTTCCTTGAACAAGAGAAACAACATTTAATGAAATAATTCGTTTATCTTGTAATTTTGCAGGTACTGAACCATCAACTATTTGTTGTGCTAATCCTTCGACAACCGCAGTCTTACCAACTCCGGCTTCACCAATTAAGACAGGATTGTTTTTTGTTCTTCTATTTAAAATTTCGATGACACGCGCAATCTCTTTATCACGACCAATAACAGGATCGATTTTGCCTTTTTTAGCAAGAGCAGTTAAATCTGTACCGTATTGATCAAGTAGTGAACGGCCTCCACCACCATTATTAGGATTACCATTGTTCATTCCAGGGTTTCCTGGGTTATTAGGGTTGCCGTTCATTGCATTTTCATTATTAAAATTAAAGAGATCGTTAAAGTCGCCAAAGAAACCGTTGTTGTCGTTACTCATGTTAATATTTCCTTGTTGTTTAAGTTCTTGATAACATTGTCCACATAAATTGATTTCGCGGCTTTCTCCATTTACCTTTGCAAAAAGATGAATAGAGGCAGGTCGTTTTTGACAGTTTTGACAGAGCATTACATTACCGCCTTTCTTTTCAATGACTAAATTATATAATTAGCACTCTCAATAATCAAGTGCTAAAACTCGGAATAATATACATTATTATCTATTGAATCCAAATATGCTAAAATAATCACTTGTAAAAGCAAAAATGCTTAATTTTTAGTGTATGTTTTAGAAAAACGGTGGTATATTTGGATTATCAAAAAATTTTAGAGCAGTTAGCAAGTGGTGAATTAGATCATTATGAAGTTGAACCTAAAGATGCATTTGCGTTTCAGGCTGCTTTGAGATCTTTTGGCAAAAGACAGAACATAACTGGTAAAGCCCTACGTGGTGGAAAAATAGTTTACAAGCAATCAACGACGGAACTTTGATGATGTAAACTGTTACATTTATGTTGTCTAATTCACAAAAAAATGATAGTCTAAGTAAGCGAATAGGTAGTTACTACCGGTTTGATTTTTCAATTCAAAGGAGATATTTATAATGGAAAAACGCGATTTTCATGTTATTGCAGAAACAGGTATTCATGCTCGTCCAGCAACTTTGTTAGTACAAGCTGCTTCAAAGTTTGGTTCAGACATCAACTTGGAATACAATGGCAAATCAGTTAACTTGAAGTCAATCATGGGTGTTATGTCACTCGGTGTTGGTAAGAATGCTGACGTTACAATTAGTGCTGATGGTGATGATGAAAAAGATGCAATCAACGCTATTTCAGAAACAATGAAAAAAGAAGGATTAGCTGAATAATGACCAAGACATTAAAAGGAATTGCTGCTAGTGATGGTATTGCTGTAGCACCAGCCTATCTCTTGGTCGAACCAGATCTTTCTTTCACGAAGACAACTGTTTCAGATGTTGACAGTGAATTAACTCGTTACCATGAAGCTATTTCAGTATCAACTGAAGAAGTTGAAAAAATTCGTGATAGTGCCAAAAAGAGTTTAGGTGAAGAAGAAGCTCAAGTTTTTGAAGCTCACTTGATGATTTTGAATGACCCTGAATTTACAGGTGCAATTGAAAATGAAATCAAAGAGCAAAAAATTAACAGTGAAGCTGCACTTGATGAAACCGCTCAAAAGTTCATTACAATTTTTGAAGGCATGACAGATAACGAATATATGCAACAACGTGCTGCTGATGTTCGCGATGTTTCAAAACGAATCATGGCTCACTTATTAGGTAAGGAATTACCTAATCCAGCTTCAATTGATCATGAAGTTGTTGTTGTTGCTCATGACCTTACTCCAAGTGACACTGCTCAATTAAACAAGAAATTTGTTAAGGGCTTTGTTACTGATATCGGTGGTCGTACTGCTCACTCAGCAATCATGGCTCGTTCACTTGAATTGCCTGCTGTTGTTGGTACAGATTCAATTACTAAAGACGTTGAAAACGGTCAAACATTAGTTGTTGACGGTTTGAACGGTGATGCAGTAATTGAGCCAACTGATGAACAAGTTGCTGATTACAAAGTTAAGAGTGAAGCATTCCTAAAGCAAAAGGCTGAATGGAAGAAACTCAAGAACGAACCTTCTGTAACTGCTGATGGTAAGCAATTCATTATTGCAGCTAACATTGGTACACCAAATGATATGGAAGGCGTTAATGAGAACGGCGCTGAAGCTATTGGTTTGTATAGAACTGAATTCTTGTACATGGATTCCAAGGACTTCCCAAGTGAAGAAGACCAATTCGAAGCTTATAAAGAAGTTATCGAAGGAATGAATGGCAAGCAAGTTGTTATTAGAACAATGGATATCGGTGGTGACAAACACTTAGACTACTGGGATCTTCCAGAAGAGATGAACCCATTCTTAGGTGTTCGTGCTATCAGATTGTCATTGCAAAATGAAGAAATCTTCCGTACACAATTACGTGCGCTTTTACGTGCATCAGCATTCGGTAAGTTGGGCATCATGTTCCCAATGATCGGTACTTTGGGTGAATTGCGTAAGGCTAAGGCAATTTTAGCTGAAGAAAAAGATAAGTTAGTTAAAAGCGGTGTTAAGGTTGGCGAAGACTTACAGGTTGGAATGATGATTGAAGTTCCTGCTGCTGCAGTTATTGCTGACCAATTCGCTAAAGAAGTTGACTTCTTCTCAATCGGTACCAATGACTTAATCCAATACACAATGGCAGCTGACCGTGGTAATGATAATGTTTCATACCTATACCAACCAGCTAGTCCTTCAGTATTGCGTTTGATCAAGCACACAATTGATGCTGCTCATGAAAATGGCATTTGGTGTGGTATGTGTGGTGAAGCCGCTGGCGACAGCACCATGTTCCCAATTTTGCTTTCAATGGGTCTTGATGAATACTCAATGAGTGCAACTTCAATTTTAAGAATTAGAAGCTTAATGAAGAAGTTAAACACAGAAGATATTAAGGAATTAGCTAATACTGCTTGTTTTGTTTCAGAAACTGCTGAAGAAAACGAAAAATTAGTTGACGACTTAATGAAAAAAGTGAATAATTAAGTTCATAGGTTAACAAAGAGTGCATTAGATATTAATGCACTCTTTTTATTTCTTTACTTTTTCTTGAGAAATTCTTCACAGTTTCTTCACTTTTACTCACTATCATAAAATATAGATAGCATAGACACATTACTTATAAAAAGAAAGTAATGTGATATAATACTAGAGGTAACGAATCATTTTTTGATCAGAAGGAGCGTGAAAATATATGGTAAATTTATATATATCTCCAAGTTGTACCTCGTGTCGGAAAGCGAAGGCATGGTTGAAGAAACATGATATTGATTTTAAGGAAAGAAATATCTTTTCTGAACCACTTACTAAAGGGGAACTTATCCAAATTTTGCGGATGACTGAAAACGGTACTGAAGAGATTATCTCTACACGATCCAGAGCATTCCAACAACTTAAAGTAAATTTGGATGATCTGTCAATTGATCAATTACTAGATATGGTTGAGAAGGACCCAAGTCTTTTAAGAAGACCAATTATTATGGATGATCGTCGTCTTCAAGTTGGATACAACGAAGACGAGATCAGACGATTCTTGCCTAGAAAAGTTCGTCGACTTGAACTTGAGGAAATGCAAAAAATCGCAGATTTATAATTTGAAATCTTTCAAAAAAAGCGTTAGTTTTAGAACTAACGCTTTTATTTTATGTACAAAATACGCTACAATAGAACAAAGGATCTGATGGAGGTGAATGACTCATGCAAGTAGAACATATTAATGAAAATACTATCCGCGTGAGAATTAACAAGTCTGAATTAGCTAAACGTGGTCTGAAAGTTCTAGATTTGCTGGGCGATAAAGGTAAGATCCAACAATTTTTCTATTCAATTTTAGATGAAATTGACACCGACCATTCTTTTAGCCAAGATGCTCCAGTCACTTTTCAAGTAATGCCAAATAATGGTGGACTCGATCTATTGATCACTAAGGCAACGAATCAGGATCCAGAGAGCTTATCAAAACTGTTTGAGAAGGATTTTGGCGATATTAAAAACGAAAATACTGATGATGCACGTCGCTCTTTCCTTGATTTAGAAGACGATGATGAAGAAGATTTGGATGATGAAGACAGTCAAGACACTGATGAAGCTACAGTTCCAAAAGTTAAAAAATCGTTTTGGAAATTGCAGACAAAACAGGGTTACAGTTTTTCTGATCTTGAATTTGTAGTTGAACTTGCCGATAATTTATTGGCACCAGATCTTTCTTCAAGTCTTTACCATGAACGAAATCGTTTTTACCTTGACTTAGCGTTTGATAATGAAAACTATTCTGAACTTAAACCTGCTGATGCGTGGGCAATTGCTAATGAGTACGGTACCAAGGTAAAGCCTGAAGAGATGGGACGTGTCCGGACCACTGCAAAGTGTCTTATTAAACAGGATGCACTAGAGCAATTACGCCAGACTTTTGCTAAAAAATAAAACTAATTAAAAATGACAGAGTAAAACCTGTCGTTTTTTTGCGTACTTCATAATAGGTGATTATTTTGTACGCAGCATTTTTGAATAATGAATTAGTTACTGCCAGAGAAGAAGCAGTAAAAGAAAGTACTAACCCCAAGCAGTTTGCGAGGCGACATTATTTCTGTCCGCATTGTAAAAGAGAGGTTCAGTTAATTGTAAAAAAGAAGACAGCTTACTTTAAGCACTTGCCACAGGTTATCAATATGGCAGGAGAAAAAGATGAGCATGCGCAAAGTAAGGAACTACTTAAAAATGCCTTGCAAGCGGCTAAATTTGATGCGCAGACGGAAGTTTCACTTGCAAATGGTAGATTACGAGCAGATGTGCTAGCAAGTCCTAAGTTGGCTTTTGAGGTGCAATGCGCGCCGCTCAATAAATCAGAATTTATGCACCGACATCTTTTGTACCAACAAATTGGCATTAAGGACATTTGGATTGTAGGAAAAAGGCACTTTCTTCAACATTATCTCAAAAAAACACAACTCATTTTCTTTCGTGAAAACGAGTTGTGGAATAATTATTATTTAGAAGTTAATCCGTATCAAAGGAGTTTACGTTTGAAATATAACGTCAAACTTGAACCACTAACGGATATGTTACATTTTCAAACTGCTAGTTTTAGTTTGGATTCTATTGGATTGGAGAAGTTATGGTATTTTAAGCCACGTTTGCAGAAATACCAGATTGATTCTAGCGTTCAGAAGAACTATCTTAAAATGCAATTAGCACATAAAAGTATCAAGGGATTGCAGATAGGTGCAAAGTTGTACCAAAAACAGATGACGGTTGATGAACTACCACAATGGGTGTTTAGCCAAGTTCGTTCTGTCAATTCAGCTGATAATGCTACAACATACTTTACATCAAGCGAAGGTGCCTTCTAGGAAGGTAACCATTTTCCACTTGCTTTTGTTCTTCTTCTTGAGGTTCACTACAGTAACTATTTTTTAACAAAGCAAGCAATTTATCGTGAGCAATTGTTCCTTCAACTAAAAGTCCATTGTCGTCGCCACTTTCATTAAAAAAGATTGTTGTAGGAATGGTTTGAATATTAAATTTCCGTGCGAGCTCTTTGTCTTGATCAATCGAATCATCAATATATTTATTGATTTTAGAATCACAGATTCGTTTGTAATTTAACCCTAAATCAATTGCAACTTTTTTAGGCAAATCTTGCGAATAAACATTAAAGTCCTTACTCACAGCCTTTTGCACACTAACTAAGTAACAACGTGCTTTTTTATTGCCATATTCAAGTTTTATTGCATGATAATTACGCAATGCCTGATAAGCAGCCATTGTGTATTCAGGAATATCGTCTATCGTTTGACCGCAAGTTTTTCTTCGAATAATGTCGTCTCTGATTACTTTTGAGTTGGTAATAGGAACAAAATGGAAAGAAGAACTAATATCAAGTTCTTCGACCGTTTTCTTAACAGCTACTTCTGTATCATAGCAGTATACGCCAATTGGATTGACAAAAAGAAATATCTCAAACATGATCAGGCTCCTCCATAACTTGATTAATCAATATAACTTTACCAAATATCTATCCTTTAAAATGAAAAAATCCATACAGTCACATTTTACCACGATGACTGAAAGCGCGTGCAATTTTTGATCGGTTTGTGTTAGCAGAATTTTGCACTAACTCATATTGTTGCTTAAGCAATTTCAATGTAGCTTCAATTAAAGTAGGATCATCATTTTCTACTTCTAGTTCAAAGTCCTCAAAACCATCAGGATACATTGTGTCGTCAAATGTAAGTTCACAATTTTGTGGTCCTTGAGCAAGAATTCGATGTGTTTTACTGAATGTTTGCAAGCATAAAGTTGCTTTGGAACCAAAGTGTTCTTTAAGATAATCACCAACTGAACCAGTAAAGATGATTTTGCCTTTTTCTTCAGCATCTTTTAGAAGATCTTGTGCCTTCTCTAGATTCAAGTCATCATTGATTTCGATCGCTTCATGATAACGATGCTGTACAGGTTTTTTACCCGGTACTTTCAACGTTTGCTCGGCATGATCTTCAAACAAGCGTATCCGGCAGCTGATATGTGCTTGTTTTAATAAGCCATTATCAGTGTCGAAGTAGTAGTTTTCTTGCTTAAAATCATTTTTAACAGGAAAACTTTTACATAACTGGGAATACGTTGTTTTGGGCAAAATTATCTTAGCTTCAATTTCATTATTCTCTGACATTAATCTACCCCAATGTATATCAACAATTTAGCTGTAATAGGTACCTTACCTTAAAAGCTATCATAGGAAAAATTACAACTAGCAATCTTGCCTATCTATATTATAGTCAACTTTTTACAACTTGATCACATTTATTATAATGCGGCAACGTTTTTCATTCTGAACTACTTTTGCCATAAGAGTCAAAAAATAAGCTTAGAAAAGTTGGATTTTAAGAATGGAGTTATCCAAACTATTGCTATAAAGCAAATGTGAATTGCAGTTGAAAAATCAAAGTGAGCAACTTTTTTGACTTTATTTAATAAATTTATCATAATTTTGAAGGATTGTTAAAGAATAGCTTTTTAAAAAAATTAATTTACTGAGAAAGCTAATTAATCGCACTTTTTATACTTTTGTTATTAAAAAAAGCAAGCAAGATAATAGCTTCTGCCACCAATATGAAATTGCTATCATTTGTTTTATGTTAGAATGAAGAAGCAACTAAGAAAGGAAATATTTCAATGAATTTTGACTGGGATACTTTTTTATGGCCTTATACTGAAGCCGTTCGCGAATTAAAAGTAAAATTCCGTTCGCTGCGCCAGAGCTTTTTGACTAAAGGTGAGCACTCACCAATCGAATTTGTTGTTGGACGCGTCAAAACGGTAGATTCGATTAAAGAAAAGATGAAAAGGCGCGTTATTAGTCCTGATGTAATTGAAACCGATATGCAGGATATTGCGGGCATTAGAATTGTTTGTCAATTTGTTGATGATATATACAAAGTGGTAGATTTGATTCACGAGCGTGATGACATGGAAGTGTTAGAAGAGCGTGACTATGTTCAAAATGCCAAGCCCTCAGGCTATCGTTCTTATCACATGGTAATTTCATATACAGTTTATCTTCCAGAAGGCTCGAAAAAATTGTTGGCTGAAATCCAAATCAGAACTCTAGCAATGAACTTTTGGGCTACCGTAGAACATACGCTAAACTATAAGTATCAAGGTTCGTATCCTGAAGACATTTCGCAAAGATTAAAGTCTACGGCTGAAACAGCCTATAAGCTTGATGAAGAAATGTCGCTAATCAAGGATGAAGTACAAGAGGCACAGAAAGTTTTTACCAAAAACAAAGGTAAGGAAAAATAATGAGAATAGCGATTGCTCATAACACCAATGAAGAAACTTTAAAAGTAGTAGCTCATTTAAAAAAGATTCTTGCCACAAAAGAGGGCGTGGTTTTTGACGCAAAATATCCTGATGTAGTGATTACTGTGGGTGGTGATGGCACATTAATAAACGCTTTTCACCGGTATGAAAAACAAATCAGTTCGATTCGTTTTATTGGAATTCACACAGGACACTTAGGTTTTTATACTGATTGGCAAGGGCAAGATGTTGATAAAATGGTTGATGCACTCTTTTTGCGTGAACCTGAATCAGCCAAGTATCCGTTATTAGAGGTAGAACTGACAACAGAATCTAATGAGCGCAAACATTATTTAGCTTTGAATGAGTCTGCTGTTAAACGGGTTTCCCATACACTTGAAGCCAATGTTTATATTGACGGCAAGCTATTTGAAAATTTTCGTGGTGATGGTCTCTGTGTTTCAACGCCAACGGGCTCGACTGCTTATAACAAATCAATTGGTGGAGCAGTAATTCACCCGAAACTAAAGGCGTTGCAGATGACGGAAATTGCATCGATTAATAATCGTGTCTTTAGAACCCTTTCATCTCCAATTGTCATTGCACCCGACCAGTGGATTACGATTGTCCCTAATTCAGATCATTTTGTAATGACGGTTGACGGTAATAGAATTAATATTCATAATGCCAAAAAGATAGATTTTCGAATTTCAAACAAGGAAATTCGGTTTGACCGGTTTGGACATACTCATTTTTGGTCTCGAGTTCAGAGTGCATTCATTGGGGATAAGCATGACACTATTTAAAGTTAAAGTAGAAAATAAAGCTCCCATAGAATTAGGGGCTTTTTTAATGAAAAATGGTTTTTCAAAAAAGGCTGTTAATGATGCAAAAAACAATGACGGAATGATTTTAGTCAATCATAAGCGGCGTTTTACCAATTATCAGTTACATCTTGGTGACGAAGTGATTTTTGTTCCTGGAAACGAAAAGGAAAATCCATGGCTAAAACCTTCGTTTAGGCCTTTAATGATTGCTAAAGAAACGGAAAACTATTTAGTCATAAATAAACCAGCAGATCTCTTGTCAATTCCTTCAAGATATGATGACAATGCGGTTGTAAATCGTGTTTTGGGTTATTTTGAGCAACAAAAGCTGCAGGGCGTTAAGCCGCACGTTGTAACCAGGCTTGATCGCGAAACCTCAGGCTTAGTATTGGTTGGTAAAAATGCAATAGCTCATTCACGTTTTAGTAAGCTAGATAAAGATCAGTTTGTTAAAAAGTATCATGCGCTTGTTCATGGTAATTTTGCGGAAAATGAATTAAAGGGTGTGATTGATAAACCAATTGGAAAAAAGGGAGATGCAGTCAAGCGTAGTATTACTCCGGATGGCAAAAGAGCAATTACAGCTTATCAGGTTCTTAAACAAGAGCCCGGAATTAGTCTAGTTGAACTAAGACTTTATACTGGACGGACTCATCAAATCAGACTTCATATGCAATCAATTAACCATCCTTTATTTGGAGATCCGCTGTATGGCATAAATGACGAATTTAACCGCCAAGCATTGAACTGCTTTTACTTAGCCTTTCCAGATCCATTTGCACACAACCAGCTGGTAGAAATTGAAATTGAGGATCCGGAAGATATGCAAGCTTTATGGCAAAATAGCACAAAAAAAGAACTGTAAAAACAGTTCTTTTTGTTTGGCTTAAAATTTATTCACTGAAGAGAACACGAGTACCTTCAGGTACGTAAATGTCTTTTTGAATTGGAGTAAGGCAACCATCTTCAGCACTACGCTTGTATAAGGTAGCATTGTCAGTGTTTTGGTTGGTTGCTACAACAAATTGCTCACTTGGATCCCAGTTGAAATCACGAGGGAATTCACCAAAAGTAGAAACGCGTTGTTTAAGCTCTAACGTGTGATCTTCTTTAACAGCAAAAACAGTAATTGAGTCGTGACCGCGGTTAGATACGTAAATAAATTTACCATCATGACTAATTTTAATAGCAGCAGCACCGTTGTGGTCAGTGTAATCGTCAGGAATAGTTGAATATGTGGCAATGTTGTTAAAAGTCCAATCTTTTTCATTAAATTGAACCACATTGACCTTACTTGAAAGCTCACCAACGACATAGAAGTAATTTCCATCAGGACTAAAGACGATATGACGTGTACCAAAGCCGGCTTCATTTTGATACTTAGCTAAGTGTTCAAGCTTGTTGTTTTGAAGGCGATAAAAATCAACGCAGTCGTTACCCAAATCGCAACTTACCAGGTTCTGTTCTGGTGTCTCATCAAAAAAGTGTGGATGAGGCCCGTCAACTTGTTCTGGACGAGGTCCAAGTGTGTCTGCTGTATGTGTGACAGAGTCGATTAGAGTTAGTTGACCATCAGTTGTATAAGAAAAGACAGCTAAAACACCAGTGTGATAGTTTGCTGTATAAAGTAGGTGCTTTACTGAATCAATTCCAATGTAAGCTGGTGAAGAACCAGCAGTTAAATAAGAATCTTTTTCTTGATATGCACCATCAACTAACTGGAAAGAACTAATTCCGCCTTTATCACCGGCATTGTTAATTGTGAAAATCAAATCCTGGTCTTGAACAAAGTAAGTAGGACCGCCGATTTTGATTACTTCCTTTGCTGTTTCCAGTTCAACTTTTAAGCCGTTATCAGAATTATAAAGTGGTAATTCGTAAATTCCTGTAGCCTTTTTTTTGGTGTAACCACCAATTAATAATTTCATTTTTCAGCCTCCATTTAATTTCATTGATATGAACTAATGAGATAAGTATAACATGACATTTATTTGTAAAAAATTTGCATGATTACATTAGTTTAAAAGTGGTAAAGTATGGTATCGGAATATTCCGATTAAATCACATTTTTATTAAGGAGTACAAATGAATGGACGAAAATAAAATTCGTGAGCTATATGCCCAGAATGATATTTCTGAAGTTTTTACTAATTTGCAATCTTCTACGGACGGTTTGAGTTCCGAAGAAGCTGCTAGTCGATTAGAGAAGTATGGTCCGAATCAAATTCAGAAAGCTAAAGAAGAATCTGAATGGAAGGCCTTTTTTAAAAACTTTATTAGTATGATGGCCATTTTGCTTTGGATTTCAGGCGCGGTTGCCATGTTTAGTGGCACACTGGAATTGGGAATTGCTATTTGGCTAGTTAATATCATCAACGGGTTATTTAGTTTTTGGCAAGAGCGAGCAGCTAAAAAAGCGACAGATGCTTTAAACAATATGCTGCCAACATATGTCGAAGCCATTCGTGATGGCAAAAAGGTCCAAATTGATGCTAAGGAATTAGTTCCTGGGGATGTTTTTGTTTTGCAAGCTGGAAATTCAATTCCAGCTGATGCACGGTTGATTTCTGCAAGTTCAATGCAGGTTGACCAAAGTGCTTTAAACGGTGAGTCTGTTCCTGAATCAAAGACAACCGACTATTCACCTGGAGAGGGCAGTTACGCTGAAACTAACTTAGTATATTCTGGTACTACAGTTGGAGCAGGAACTGCACGCGCGATTGCATTTGCAACGGGAATGAATACCGAGTTTGGTAAAATTGCCAAGCTTACCCAAAAGCAGAACAAGGTCGATAGTCCACTTACACAAGAATTAAACCGACTTACTAAACAGTTATCAATTATTGCGGTTTCAATCGGAATTGTATTCATGATTGCAGCAATCGCTTTTGTTAAATACCCATTTGCAAAAGCATTCATTTTTGCTTTGGGGATGATTGTTGCATTCATCCCAGAAGGTCTTTTACCGACTGTTACTCTTAGTCTGGCCCAAGGGGTCAAAAGAATGGCTAAGAAACATGCTTTGGTTAAGGAACTTAATTCTGTAGAAACTTTGGGTGAAACAACCGTCATTTGTTCAGACAAGACGGGAACTTTAACTCAAAATCAAATGACCATTCATTACATTTGGACACTTAAAAATGAGTTTCAAGTTACCGGTAATGGTTATGAAAACAATGGTCAGGTAGAATTAAATAAAAAACAACTTTGGTACGAAGAAAATCCTGATTTACATAAGCTGGTTCAAATTGCTTCGCTTGATAACGATACAGCTGTTCAGCCAAGTAAAACCAAGGGTGGCAAACCAAAGATTTTAGGAACACCAACTGAAGCGTCATTAATAATAATGGCGGAAAAGGCGGGCTTTGATCGCCAAAAGGTCTTGGTTAAATACCCACGCTTACGTGAACTACCGTTTGATTCCGACAGAAAGAGAATGTCAACTATCCATCGTTGGAATGACACACAAGACATTATCTTCACTAAAGGTTCATTTAGTGATGTAATTAAGCAGTGTGATCAGATCCAAGTTGATGGTGAAGTTCGGTCGCTGACTGAAGACGACCGCAATGTTGCAGATAAGCGTAATGCAGAATATGCTGCTAAAGGCTTACGTAGTATGGCAATGGCCTACAGAATCATTGATTCTAAGGACACTGATATTAATAAGTTAACCATTGAAACTGCCGAAGAACATTTGGTATTTGTTGGGTTAACCACGATGAGTGATCCACCACGTCCTGAAATTTACAATGCCGTTAAACGTTGTCATGAAGCAGGAATCAAAATTATCATGGTAACCGGAGACTCCAAGTTGACTGCCAAAACTGTGGCTGTTCAAATTGGTTTAACTTCAGATAAAGCGAGAGTTATTTCCGGTGATGAATTAAACAAGATGAGCGATGATGAACTCCGTGAGGCACTTAAGGGCGAAGTGATTTTTGCTCGAGTTGCACCTGAGCAAAAATATAAAGTTGTTAAGACTTTACAAGAAAATGGTGAAATTGTTGCCTCGACTGGTGATGGTGTTAACGATGCTCCTGCTTTGAAACAGGCTGATATCGGTATTGCAATGGGGATGACTGGTACAGATGTTGCTAAGGATGCTGCCAATATTATCTTGACTGATGATAACTTTGCTTCAATTGTTGCTGCAATTGAGGAAGGTCGTGCGGTTTATAGTAATATCCGTAAGTTCTTGACTTATATCTTGACCTCGAATGTTCCGGAAGCTTTTCCATCGATTCTATTCTTACTTTCTGGTGGTTTGATTCCACTTCCAATGACAGTTATGCAAATTTTAACGGTCGATTTGGGAACTGATATGCTTCCTGCATTGGGACTCGGTGGTGAACCGGTTGATCCAGATGTGATGAAGCAACCACCACGTAAACGAAGTGAACATCTACTCAACCGAAGTGTAATTATCAAAGCATTTTTATGGTACGGTTTGATTTCAAGTATTATTTCAATTTGTGCTTACTTCTTTGTTAATATGCAAAATGGTTGGCCAAAAGTTGCACTTGCTTCAAGTGGTTCAGTTTATATGCGTGCTACGACAATGGTACTTGGAGCAATTATCTTCTCTCAAATTGCTAATGTGCTAAACTGTCGTACAAATAAGGTATCAATTTTCAAAAAAGGTTTATTCAGTAACCGTAATATCTGGTACGGAATTATTTTTGAAATTTTATTGTTCCTTGTTTTAACTGTAACTCCAGGTTTACAACAATTATTTAACACTACAAGATTAATGCCGATTGATTGGCTCTTCTTATTCTGCTTACCAATCCCATTAGTAATCATAGATGAAATCAAAAAATGGCTGTTATATCGTGAAAAATAGTCATTAGACAAATAAAACCGCTTATATATTAGTTAAGCGGTTTTTGTTATGCTAAAATTATTGTCTAAGGAGCTTAATAAAATGAAATGGAACTCAACAATTACCAAAATTGGTCAACAAGCTATTGAAGCAGATGGCAAAATGGTGATTTTATTTAGTGATAATGTGACAGCTGATTTAGATGATGTTTCAGTCATTCAAAAATTTGATGACACAACACCAGTTAGTCAGTTTGTGTTCAAAAAGGGCGACACAATTACGATTGATGGTCAAACCTACGTGGCTGATTATGTCGGAGCAATGGTCGAAAGTAATATGAAAGCTTTAGGTCATATTACAATCTTTTTTGATCAAAAAAAGCCTAAAAATCCCATGGCAAATGCTGTCTACTTGACGTTTACTGATAAGCAAACATTCCCAGAGTTTAATGTAGGTGATGAAATTATCTACGAGCATGTTTAAATAGGGGGATTTAATGAACTCACAAGAAAAGCCTAGAAAACAGAGCATTTTTCAAAAGTGGTTTTTGAATAATCGCTTTAGCGTTGTCTTACTCAATATTTTATTGTTTTTCCTGATTATTTGGGTCTTTAATAAAATATCTTTTGTGATGAATCCGGCAAAGCTATTTGTAAGTGCAATCTTGCCGCCTTTGTTACTAGCATTAATTCAATATTACATTATGAACCCCTTGGTCGACATTCTTGAGCGTAAGTTCAAAGTACCACGGGTTGCAACTATTATTGGTTTGTTTTTACTGGTAGCGGTATTACTTGTTTGGATTGTTAATACTTTATTGCCAATTGTGCAAACGCAAGTCGATTCTTTAATAAGACACTGGCCTCATATTTGGAATGATGCAACAATTGCTGTTCAAAATATGTTAAGTGATCCACAATTTCATAGTGTGAAAAATAATATTAATGATGCAATTGCACGTGCGCAGGACATGATATTTAAATCTGGCCAGCATGCGATTGACGCTGCACTAGATAATATTTCGTCGGCAATTAGTATTGTTACGATGATCTTTATGACGTTATTGACGGCGCCATTCATCTTATTCTTCATGTTAAAAGATGGACATAATCTACGTCCTTATTTGACACAATTTGCCCCTAAGCGTTGGCAAAACGGCTTTGGCGAATTACTATATGATATTAATACAGCTCTTTCTTCATATATCAGAGGTCAATTAACAGTTGCCTTTTGGGTAGGGATTATGTTTGCAATCGGCTATAGCATCATCGGTCTGCCATATGGGATTGCGCTCGCTGTTTTAAGTGCCTTTTTAAACCTGATTCCATATTTTGGTACTTTTATTGCATTCATTCCAGCAATCGTAATTGGTATCATGATTTCTCTACCGATGGTCATTAAAGTTTTAATTGTCTTCGCTGTTGAGCAAACAATTGAATCACGTCTGATTAGTCCGTTGGTTATGGGGAACAAAATGGAAATGCATCCAGTTACAACTATTCTTCTCTTGATTGGTTCAAGTGCGGTTTGGGGCCTATGGGGTGTGATTTTTGGTATTCCAATTTACGCAATTTTAAAAATCATCATCATGCGTGTGTATAATTACTATCGTAAGGTTTCAAAAGTTTTTGATGAAGACGAAAAAACTTCTTTAGTTCCAAAGAAGACAGTTGATAACGAAGAAGTGACAAAGAATTAGAGTAAAGTGTGGTCACTGGGCCACACTTTTTATGTTAAGGAGAAAAAAGTGACTAATCACGTTGTTTTATATGAACCATTAATGCCTGCTAACACAGGTAATATTGCACGTACTTGTGCTGGTACTAATACTGTATTGGACTTAATTGAACCACTTGGTTTTCGTATTGATAATAAAACCATGAAACGTGCCGGACTTGATTATTGGGATAAGGTTGACGTGCGGCTGCACGATGACCTTACAGCTTTTTTAAACAGTCTTGGTCCAGACGATGAAATGTACTTGATTTCCAAATTTTCATCAAAAAACTATGCGGAAGTAAGTTACACAGATCCAAAAAAGAATTATTATTTTGTTTTTGGTAAGGAAACAACTGGTTTACCAGAAACGTTTATGCGAGAATATTATGAACGCAATTTACGGATTCCAATGTCTGATAATATCAGATGCTATAACCTAGCTAATTCGGTTGCGATTGTCCTGTTGGAAGCAATTCGTCAGCAAGGTTTTCCAGGATTGGAAAAAGAGCATCACTACGAAAATGATAAGCTTAAGGACAGTTATAATCGTCCAGAAAGATATGAACGTAATTTAAAAGGAGAACAATAATGGAATTTAATAAAGAAACACCAGTCATCGTAAAGAATTTTCACTACGACATTAATGAAGAACTTGAAACTAAGGACAATGTGAACTTTGGTTTGAAAAAAGTCGAAAAACAAAATGAAGATGGCACCACTGATCCGGGTGAAGATGGTAACTACTTCGACATTACCGTTGTCTTTGAAGTGGCCCCTGCTCCTGGTGAATTCACTGTTAGTGGCATGATTAGCCAAGTTGTTAAAATTAAAGATTATTTCGGTGATGGTAGTGACCTTTCAAAAACAGATTATAAAATCTTAAGTCGCCCATTGGTTGAATATATTGAAACTTTGACTTATGAAGTTACGCAAATTGCGCTGGATGAGCCAGTTAATTTGAACTTCCAAGCCAACTTTTAAAGCCTAATTAGGTGATTTTATGCCTAAGAAAAAGAAGAGGACAACAAAAGCAAGTAAGAAGGCACAAAATACAGGAATAACTTGGGCTGTTGTCGGCCTTGTTCAAATAATTATTGTAATTTTAGCTTTTGCCAAATTTGGTATTTTAGGTAAACAAATTGCTAATGTTTTCCGTCTGTTTTTTGGCGATTCCTACCTATTAGTTGCTGGACTATGCGCAATTTTTGGCTTAGTGATGTTGATATACAACAAGCCGATGCACTTTAAGCTGAAAAGAACATGTGGATTGCTCTTGGCAATTTTGGGTTTTTTGATTATTCAAAGCAGCGTTTATTTTGAACGCGAATTAGTCAATAATGCGTTCATGAACGCTTTTTGGCATGAGATGTCGGCAGAATTTGGACGCGCAGCTATTACTGAATCAATTGGTGGTGGATTAATTGGTGCTATTTGCTATCAACTATTTTATCCGCTACTTGGACATATTGGTCTGCGTGTGTTTGCAATTCTGTTTATTCCAATTGGCATTTTGATGTTCTTTGATGTTAAGTTTGCTGATGTCATTAGGAAGTTTCAGGCTGTTAGCCAGTTGTTTATTGCCAAAAATAAAAAAGCTGGCTCAAAAATCAAAGAAAAATACAGTGAAATTCGTGAAGAGCAGATTCAAAAAAGAGAAGAAAAAGAGGACGATTTTCAAGACCCACTTTCTTCTGAATCACCAGTTTTTCCAAATGTTGATGATTTTACTGTAAAAGATGATACCGAAGATGAAAGTAATACTTCGTCCAATCAAGAAAGTGATTTTGCAGAAGAACTTCCAATTGAAGAACAGCCAGCTTATCAGGAGCCGCTTGAAGATGATAGCCAAGTTCAATATTCCAGTCATGATGACCAGCAAGAGCAGTCAGAAACTGAGTTACCTAAGTCTCATTCTTTTGCAGACGAAGACCAGAAATTGATGCAGGAGCTTGGATCAGTTGATCATGGTGAATTTGATGGTAAAGAAGTAGTTAACCCCGAATATCAAAAGCCACCATTGACATTACTCGATTCAGTTAAAAATATTGACCAAAGTGCTGACAAAGCTTTGATTAGGAAAAATACCCAGACCCTGCAATCTACCTTTAAGAGCTTTGGCGTCAATGTCAATATTAAGAAAGCAATTCTGGGACCTACGGTTACGCGATATGAAGTTCAACCAGCCGTCGGTGTTAAGGTAAGCAGGATAGTTAACTTAGCCGATGACCTTGCGCTGGCTCTTGCAGCAAAAGATATCAGAATTGAAGCACCGATTCCGGGAAAACCGTACATTGGAATTGAAGTCCCCAATCGTGCAACTTCGGTTGTGGCTTTTAAAGATGTGATGCAGAATCAGGATAGCAAGGCTAAAGTTGATCCAATGCAAGTTCCACTTGGTAAGGACGTCAGTGGTCAAATTATTTCTGCCAATTTGACGAAGATGCCGCATCTCCTGATTGCTGGTTCAACCGGTTCTGGTAAATCTGTTGCAGTGAATACGATATTAACGAGTATTTTAATGAAAGCTACCCCAGATCAAGTAAAATTGATTTTAATTGATCCGAAGATGGTTGAGCTTTCAGTCTATAATGGTGTACCCCACCTGTTAATTCCGGTAGTCACAGATCCAAAATTAGCTGCAAATGCCTTAAGTAAAGCAGTTAAAGAAATGGAGCGTCGGTATAAGCTATTTGCTGCAAGCGGTGCACGTAATATGGCCGAATTTAATGAAAAGGTAGAAATCAATAATCAGGATAAAAGCAAGCCTGTGATGCAACCTTTACCATACATCTTAGTTGTAGTTGATGAATTAAGTGACCTAATGATGGTTGGTGGACGCGACGTAGAAGGTGCAATTGTTCGTTTAGGACAAATGGCTCGTGCTGCCGGTATCCACATGATTTTAGCAACGCAACGACCAAGTGTTGACGTCATTACGGGACTAATCAAGGCTAACGTGCCTTCCAGAATCTCATTTGCGGTTTCAAGTGGAATTGACTCTCGGACTATTCTTGATCAAAACGGTGCAGAAAAGTTGTTGGGGCGTGGAGACATGCTGTACATGCCAGTGGGTGCTTCAAAGCCTGAGCGAATTCAAGGTGCCTATATTTCTTCTCATGAAGTTGAAAAAGTCATTTCATGGGTAAGTCAACAGCAAAAGCCAAAATATGATGAGGGTATGATTCCGAAAAAAACTGAAGAAACAGCTGATAATGTTGACGCTGAGCCAGAGGATGAATTATATGATCAAGCTGTTGATCTAGTAAGAAGACAACAATCAGCCAGTGTGTCAATGTTGCAACGGAGGTTTAGAATTGGCTACAATCGTGCAGCGCGCATCGTTGATGAAATGGAAGCTAAGGGTGTAGTCGGCCCTTCCGAAGGATCAAAGCCGCGTCAAGTATTAATACAACCTCAAAAAACTGAAAATAAGAGCTAATTTTTAAGAAAGTTTAGCATGTTGGTTTTTTGCCAAGTTTTGAGAAAAAATAATGTTAAAATTAATTCGAATGTGAACTTTAGTCGAAATTGTAGCATCTGAAAAGTAATTATTATATAATTGCAATGCTGTTTTTGGTGTTTTGTTCACTAAAACAAAAAAGGAAATGTTTTGATGCAGCGAGCGATAGTTTTTGGTGCAACTGGTGGTATTGGTCGGTCGATTTGTACCGATTTAGCTGAAGCCGGTTGGTCTTTATATATTCATTGTAGCAGTAATTGGACAGCTGCTTGTGAAATGAGTGAAAGCTTCATGAAGCAATATCCATCGCAGGACTTTCTACCACTCAAGTTCAGTTTTTTAGCAGAAAATAATGAGCTTGAAAAAATGGTGCAGAGCTTGTTGCCAATTAATGCAGTTATTTTTGCTCAGGGCATTACAGATTATCATCTTCTAAGTGACCAAAATTTGGATAAAGTCGATGAGGTAATGCAGGTCAATTTAGTTACACCAATTAAGTTGACTAGCTTACTTGAACCGCTCTTGCTAAAAAATGATTTTAGTCGAATTATTTTTATCGGTTCGGTTTATGGAGCTCAGGGCAGTGCAATGGAAACAGTTTATAGTGCAACCAAGGCTGGACTTAGTCGCTTTAGCCAGGCATATGCTAGAGAAGTTGCATCGGCTAACTTAACGGTTAATGTTATTGCTCCTGGTGCGGTTGACACAGCAATGAATAAAATGCTTTCTGTCGAAGAAATGGCAGAAGTAGTAGAAGAAATTCCGGCTGGACGATTAGCTATGGGCAACGACATTTCATTCTGGGTCAAAGCCTTACTTGATCCCAATTCAACTTATTTAACTGGACAAACGCTTTATGTTAGTGGTGGCTGGTTAACTTAGTTTATATAATGGTAAGAGAAATTAGTAGTATATATGTTATACTCAGTGTGTAAAGTTAAAAATTAAAAGGGGTAACTATGGCAGATATTGGAGACAAATTACGCAGTGCCAGAGAGGCAAAGGGACTTTCAATTGAAGATATTGAAAAAGCAACCAAAATTCAAGGCAGGTATCTGACGGCAATTGAGCAAGATGACTTTGATAAGCTTCCTGGTGACTTTTATGTACGTGCTTTTATCAGACAATATGCGCAAGTAGTCGGATTAGATGGCAAACAGCTTCTTAGTGAATACCACAATGACATTCCCCAAGCTGAGCCTGACGAATACGTTGAGGATTCAATCGATAACAAAAGCGAAGAAGTCAGCAAAACAACTAGCAATAAAAAGAAGATTTGGAAAGAGTATCTTCCAAGAATTATTGTTGGTGTAGGGATTATTTTGGCTGTGCTTGTTTGTTACATGGTTTATGCTCATTTTTCAGCTAGCGACAATCAACCTGATAATTCTGCTAACGATGTTTCTGTTTCATCAGATAACAGCAATACAACAAAGCCTAAGAAGCGCAAGCAAGTCAAAAAAGCTAATGTAAAAATTAAGCAGTTGAGTAATAATCAATATCAAGTAACTGGCTTAAAGGAAAACCGCAATTTAGTTGTACGTGCTGGTAATCAACAAACCAATGTTTCCGTTGTAATTGACGGCGTTAGCCAAGCCAATCAAGTACTAACTTCAAATCAGAAACGTACTTTAGCTATTCCTGAATCTGCTAAAACTATGGTAGTGACATTTACTAATCCATATGGTGCAACAATTAGGATTGGCGGTAAGAGAATGCACTTTGATCCGCGGATTACTGGTAGCACTTTGACTTTCTATATTGGTAAGCATAAGCAAGAGCAATCTCATACAACTGAGAATAATTCAACGCAAACTAATAATAATCAAACGACTACTCATTCAAATACCAATACTAATACAAATCAGCATAATCAAGGCCAAAATCAGTCAAATGGTACTACTAATAACCAGCAGAACGGTCAAACTGATAATGGTCAATCTGGTCATGAAACAAACCAGCAAACTAACAATGGACAAGGGACTGAAGCTAACCATTCTAACCAGTCCACAAATAACAGCAATGGTGGCCGGTAAAAGACTGCCAAGTAGTAGAAGGAAGTAATTTAGAATGAATTTACCTAATAAATTGACGGTTTTTAGAATTTTCTTAATACCGGTGTTTGTATTAATTATTATTTTCGGTGGGGATGCCAGTGTTAAAGTTGCTGGAGCAACTGTTTATTGGAAATTAGTAGTTGCTGCGATTGTTTTTGCAGTTGCATCGGCAACAGATTGGTTTGACGGACATATTGCCCGTTCCCGGAATCTAGTTACTAACTTTGGTAAGTTTGCTGATCCTTTAGCTGATAAGATGTTGACAATGACAGCATTCGTTATGTTGATTTCATTAAATTTAGCTCCAGCATGGGTCGTTGCAGTTATTGTTTGTCGGGAGTTAGCAGTAACTGGTTTACGTTTGATCTTAGCTGAAAACAAGGGTCAAGTAATGGCAGCTGCTATGCCAGGCAAAATTAAGACAACATGCCAAATGCTATCAATCATCTTCTTATTAATTGGTGATTTTTACCATATTGGAACAATTTTGCTATATCTAGCTTTAATTTTTACAATATACTCTGGTTGGGATTACTTCCGCAGTTCATGGGATGTTTTCAAAGGTTCTATGTAAAAACAAATTGAATAACTATAAAACACTAACTTAGTTAGTGTTTTTTGTTTGCCAAAAATTAATTGGTGAAGCCTAGTATAAAGCAACAAGATTGATAACAAGTAATAATACTGTTAAGATTAAATTATAATTAAAATGAAAAGGAGAGATTTTATGGTAGAAGAAATTCCAATGGTTGAATTCAAAGATGTGACGAAGATTTACTCCAAGTCGAAGCAACCAGCAGTGGAGCACATTAGCTTTAAAATAAATAAGGGTGAATTTTGCTGTTTAATCGGTACCTCCGGCTCAGGTAAAACGACGTTAATGAGAATGATTAACCGGATGAATAGCGTAACTAAAGGACAAGTCTTGGTTAACGGTAAGGATGTAAAGACGTTTAACTCAGTTAACTTACGCCGAAAGATTGGTTACGTAATTCAAAATAATGGCTTAATGCCCCATATGACAATTCGTGAAAATATCGTTTTGGTGCCCAAACTCTTAAAATGGCCAAAAGAAAAGCTCAATGAAGAGGCAGAGCGGTTAATCAAACTGGCTGAATTACCCGAATCTTATTTAGATCGTTATCCAGCTGAACTTTCTGGAGGACAACAGCAACGTATTGGTGTAGTGCGGGCTTTGGCTGCAAATCAAAATTTAATTTTAATGGATGAGCCTTTTGGCGCACTCGATCCCATAACGCGGGAGAGCCTACAAAACTTAGTGCAAAATTTACAAATGCAGTTAGGCAAAACGATTGTTTTTGTAACACATGATATGGATGAAGCATTAAAGCTTGCCACTAAGATTGTCGTTTTGCATGACGGCAAGTTAATTCAGGTAGGAAGTCCGGAAGAAATTTTGCATCATCCTGCAAACAAATTTGTTGAGAGCTTGATTGGTGAGGAACGACTTTCTGAAGCAAAATATGAAACTGTTAAGGTTAAAAATGTGATGACAGCACCCGTGAAAATTAATTTGGGTGCTTCTTTGAATGATGCATTAGCTATGATGAAAGAACGTCACGTTGATACTTTGCTTGTAATTGATGATGATAATCATTTGAAAGGCTACATTTCGATTGCTGACTTACAAAGAAAGTATCCTCATGTTAGTTCAGTTAGCGATATTATGTTGCCAATTAATGCTACCGTTGGGCCTGAAGAATATTTACGTGATAATTTCAGCAGAATTTTAAGCCGCAATGGTCAATATATTCCAGTCGTTGACGCAGAGAGAAAGCTAATTGGCGTAGTTACTCGAGCTAGTTTAGTTAATGTTGTCTATGAAAAAATTTGGGGAGAAAAGAAACCTGCAACAGAAGAGTTAGAAAAGAAGGCGAATTAGTATGTCTGCTTTCATTGCACAGCATGGTTCAGAGTTGCTTGAAAAAACTTGGCAACAAATTTATATTTCCGCAATTTCATTGTTTTTAGGAATCATAGTTGCGGTACCGATTAGCGTAATTTTGCTTAAATTTCCTAAGACTGCCAAAGTTGTAATTGCACTTGCGAGTATGTTGCAGACTATTCCAGCCCTAGCACTGCTCGCAATGATGATTCCTTTCTTTGGCGTAGGACGTGTACCAGCAATTATCGCTTTATTTCTTTATAGTTTAATGCCAATAATGCGAAACACATACGTTGGTTTGACTGATGTAAATCCAGACACGATAGACTCAGCTCGCGGGCTGGGAATGACGAAAATGCAATTAATTCTCAAGGTTGATATTCCCTTAGCAATGCCAGTAATTATGTCAGGCATTCGATTATCAGCTATTTATGTCATCGCTTGGGCTACTTTAGCTTCATATATCGGGGCAGGAGGATTAGGTGACTTTATCTTCAATGGCTTGAGTTTATATCAACCAGATTTAATTTTTGGTGGTACGATTCCAGTTATTATCTTGGCACTTTTGGCAGATTACTTATTAGGCCAGTTAGAGAAGAAACTTTCGCCAAAGGGAATATAAGGAGGCATGTCTAATGAAAAAGCAATTTAAAAATTTATTGTTGTTATTCATTTCAGTCTTACTTGTATTGACCAGCAGTGCTTGTGGCTTACCTGGTTTAGCGGATACTCAGGGACAAAATGACGATATTAGGATTACGGCTCTAACGACTACTGAATCACAAATTGTGGCTAACATTGTTGCTCAATTGATTGAACATGAAACGAATTATAAAACTTCGATTATCAATAATTTAGGTTCAGCGCCAATGCAACACCAAGCTCTTTATCGGCATGATGCTGACATTCAAGCTGCGGCCTATGATGGTGGTGAGTTGACCGCCAATTTACTATTACCAGCAATTAAGGATTCAAAAAAGGCAAATGAAACAGTTAGGCGAGAAGTAAAGAAAAGATGGGATCAAACTTATCTGCCAACTTATGGTTTTGCAAACAACTATGCCTTTATGGTGAGAGCAAAAGATCAGAAAAAATATCATCTATATAATATTTCTGATCTGAAAAAGGTGAAGGATAAGTTTTCTTTCGGAGTTGCATCCGAATGGGTCAATGCTCCTGGTGTTGGTTATCCTGCCTTTCAGACAGCGTATGGCATTACCTTTTCAAAAGCACACCCAATGAATATCGGATTAGTATATTCAGCTTTGAAGAGTGGAAAGATGGATGTCATTTTAGGCTATTCAACTGATGGCCGGATTGATAGCTATAAATTACACTTACTAAAAGATGATAAGCACTTTTTCCCACCATATAACTGCGGGATGTTGATTAATAACTATCTTTTACGTGAGCATCCAGATTTGAAGCCGCTTTTAAGTAGATTAGTAGGTAATATTAATGTCCATGAAATTAGGGCAATGAATTATCAAGTGGATGATAAATTACTTGAGCCTGCTACTGTCGCTCATCAATTCTTGGTCAAGCACAATTACTTTAGGGGGCAAAAATAATGTCAAAATTAGGTTTGTGGCAACAATTTATTTATTATTACCAGCACAATGGCAGTTACGTTTTGCAACAATTTAACCGTACGTTTTTAATCTCGATTTACGGTGTACTGTTTGCTGCTGTAGTTGGAATTCCCATTGGAATTTTTATTTCTAGAAATGCACACTTAGGTAACTTTGTTGTAGAAATTGCCAACTTTATTCAAACTATTCCGTCACTTGCATTGCTTTCAATAATTATGATTGCGATGGGACTAGGTGTAATGACAGTAATAGTGACGGTGACGCTCTATTCTTTATTGCCAATTATTAAAAATACATATACTGGAATGAAGAGTGTTGATAAAAATGTCATTGACTCAGGTAAAGGGATGGGTATGACTAAATGGCAGTTGCTCTATCTGGTGCGACTTCCGTTATCAATGTCAGTAATTATTGCCGGATTAAAAAATGCTCTCGTGATTGCAATTGGAATCACATCAATTGGTTCTTTTGTTGGTGCAGGAGGATTAGGCGATATAATTATCCGTGGTACCAATGCAACTAACGGTAGTGCAATTATTTTAGCAGGTGCATTGCCAACCGCGTTAATGGCAATTTTGGCAGATTTACTTCTGAACTTTTTACAAAAATGGTTGCAACCAAAAGGGCTAAGAAATTAAATTGCAAAAAATTATTGTTAGTTCTGGCGTACTTATTAGTAAGAAAGTAATTTTAAAACATTTGTTCGCTTTTTCTTGCAAATATACACTAAATCAAAGTATAATTAGTAAGTACTAAATTGAGGACTAGATACTAGAGGAGGAAAAAATTCTTGGCCAAAGATGAAAAGCAGGCTGCATTGGAAAATGCGCTGAAAAAAATCGAAAAGAATTTTGGTAAAGGTGCCGTTATGCGCATGGGCGACAAGGCGGATACCAAAATTTCAACCGTTCCATCCGGCTCGCTTGCATTAGATGCAGCTCTTGGGGTTGGCGGCTATCCGCGAGGCAGAATTGTTGAAATTTATGGACCTGAATCTTCAGGTAAAACTACGGTTGCTTTGCACGCTGTAGCTGAAGTGCAAAAGCGTGGCGGAACGGCTGCGTATATTGATGCGGAAAACGCAATGGATCCAGCATATGCGGAAGCTTTAGGTGTTGATGTTGACTCACTTATCCTATCCCAGCCAAATACTGGTGAAGAAGGTTTGCAAATTGCGGACACACTGATTACGAGTGGCGCGATTGATATTTTAATTGTTGACTCTGTAGCTGCCTTAGTACCTCAAGCAGAAATTGATGGTGAAATGGGTGACAGTCACGTTGGTTTGCAGGCTCGTTTGATGAGTCAGGCCTTACGTAAGCTGTCAGGAAACATTAATAAGACAAAAACGATTGCAATTTTTATTAATCAGATTCGTGAAAAAGTCGGTATTATGTTTGGTAATCCAGAAACTACTCCTGGTGGCCGTGCCCTTAAGTTCTATTCTACGATTAGACTAGAGATTAGAAGAGCAGAAAAAATCAAGCAAACTGGTGGCGAAATTACTGGTAACCGAGTAAAAATTAAAGTGGTTAAAAACAAGGTTGCACCGCCATTTAAAGTTGCTGAAGTTGATATGATGTACGGCAAGGGTATTTCACAAAGTGGTGAATTACTTGATATGGCCGCTGATAAAGATATTGTTGCTAAAGCGGGTTCTTGGTATTCATATAACGATGAAAGAATTGGTCAAGGGCGTGAAAATGCCAAGGCATATCTTGAAGACCATCCTGATATTTATGATGAAGTTCAACAGAAGGTAAGGCAGGCTTATGGAATTGATGAAGAGTCAATTGCTGAGCGTGAAGATCCTGAAAAAGTTAAAAGCAAAAAGGCTAAAGAAGCCGAGAATGCTGAAAAGGAGGTTTCCGAAAAAAAGGAAACCGACAACAAAAGTAACTAAAATTGAGGAGATTAACCTTGATCTATAATTTGGATCAAGGTTTTTTTCTACTTGTTTGACATCGTTCTCGCGGTTCATTATTATTAATTATGTGTAAATAATCTAAAAATAAAAAAGGCGATAGTAATCATGACAAATACAATATTGATTCCCGTCGCGGTTGCTATTATTTCAATTTTAGTTGGTACAGTCATTGGCTATGCTGTTCGAAAGAACATTTGGGAGAAAAAAGTCCAAAATGCGCAAAGTGATGCTGACCATATTTTAACCGAAGCAAAAGCACAAGTAGATGCCGCAAAAGCTGAAGTCAACGCACAAAAGCAGGCAGCAGATGCTATTAAGCAAAGTGCACAAAATACCAAAAAAGAGAAAATTCTTGAAGCTCAAGAACAGATTCAAGAATATCGACAAAAAGTTGAAGATGAGCTAAACACAAAGCGTGACGCAATTGCACGTGATGATAATCGCTTAAAACAACGAGAAGATACACTCAATCACAAGAATTCTTTGTTGATCGAAAAAGAGGATGGACTAACCGAGAAGGAAAACCAATTAGTAAAACAAAAAGCTGATTTAGATGAAAAAATTAAAGAAGCTGATGAGCTAGTACAGCAAAGCCAAGATAAGCTCTACGAAGTAGCTCATTTGGATAAAGAGCAGGGTAAAAAGATGGTTCTTAGTCAACTATCTGATGAGTTAGTTAAAGAACGTGCGGAAATGATTCAAAATAGTAATGAGGAAGTTAAGGCAAAGGCTGACCATTATGCTCATAAAATCATTATTGATGCCATTCAGAATAGCTCAGCTGATACTGTGGCCGAGACTACTGTCTCTGTTGTTGATTTACCTAATGAAGAAATGAAAGGACGAATTATTGGCCGAGAAGGTAGAAATATTCGTTCTTTTGAAGCCCTTACTGGTGTTGATTTAATTATTGATGATACTCCAAAAGTAGTTACACTAAGTGGTTTTGACGCAATTAGGCGTGAAATTGCAAAACGAGCAATGGAACGCTTAATTAAAGATGGACGGATTCATCCTGCTAGAATCGAAGAAATGGTTGATAAGGCTCGTAAAGAGGTCAACGACGATATTTATGAAGCAGGTGAAAGTGCCCTAATGGAATTAGGAATTCACAAAATGAATCCTGAATTGGTTAAAACATTAGGTCGACTCAAGTATCGGACATCATATGGACAAAATGTTTTAGGTCACTCGATTGAAGTGGCAAAATTAGCTGGCACAATGGCGGCTGAACTAGGTTTAAATGAAAAATTAGCGGTTCGCGCGGGATTATTACACGATATAGGAAAAGCCATCGATCATGATATTGAAGGCTCACACGTAGAAATAGGTGTGGAATTAACAAGAAAATATCATGAACCAGATGTAGTAGTTAATGCAATTGCTGCTCATCACGGGGATGTACCGAAGACTTCGTTTATTGCTGAACTAGTAGTAGCAGCAGACACGATTTCTTCTGCAAGACCAGGAGCAAGAAGTGAAAGTTTAGAAAACTATATTAGACGGTTAACTGAACTAGAACAAATTGCCAATCGGTATGACGGAGTTAAACAGGCTTATGCCATTCAAGCAGGACGTGAAGTTCGCGTAATGGTAGAGCCAGACAAGATCTCAGATGATCGCATCACTGTTTTAGCACGTGATATTCGAAACCAAGTTGAAAAAGAGCTTGATTACCCGGGTAATATTAAGATTACGGTCATTCGTGAAAAAAGGGTAGTTGCAGTTGCAAAATAAAAAGGTTGAATTTTCATTCAACCTTTTTTTGTGCGCTTTTTAAGATTTTTTTGGCGCATTTTGACATAAAATGTCATTATAAATCACAAAATTAATTAGTGAAAAAGTATACAATCTATTTTAGAGAGGAAATAAAAGTGAGTTTACGCATATCTTCAGAACTTCAAAATTTTATTAGTGAATTAGGCTATCCATTTACTACATTATCAAGTTTATTTGAATCGAAAAATCTAGATAAGTATTTAGATTCAAAGTGGATCCAAAGTGCCCATATTTTTGAAATACTGGATAAAAATGCAAATGATCAACAGTTATTAACCTGTAGTAATGTCCAAAAATTTTATCAGTTTATTCCTCCCTACTTTGCCGCTCTTTCAAGTAAAAATGGGCAGCAAGCAATTTCACGTTTAGCATCGTACGAACAACTAATTGGTCCAATTGAAATCGGAACGTTTAAAGAGGGTGATAAGTTAAGGATCCACATTGGATGCCTTAATCAATATCGTAAAATATCACGTTTTAGTTTACTAGTTGATCAACTATCGATAATCAGTTTAATTAGAACTGGCACAGGAAAAGAAGTCAAGCCCATCTCAATTGGTAGTCGTTTTGAATATAGTCAGATTTTGACTAACTATATAGGGATTCAAGCTCAAATGAGTTCGGATAACTATTTGGTCTTTAAATTAGAAGATTTACTAATTCCTTTTAAAACTCAAAATGATATTGTTTGGAATTTTATGGAGCCTGGGTTAAAAAAGTACATTGATGAATTAAACGTCAATCCACCTTTTTCAGCGGTAGTTCAAAATGTTTTATTTAAATTGATTGCTGGTGGCAATTTTCAAGTTAAAGATGTCGCAGAAGAAATTGGTATCTCGACACGAACTTTACAACGCTGGCTTGGTAAGGAAGGAACTACCTTTAAAAAAGAACTAGGTAAGGTTCAAAAAGTTCTTTCACTTAACTTGTTGCAAGATGCAACTATGAAAACTGCGGAAGTAAGCTTCTTAGTAGGATTCACGGATGTTACGTCTTTTTATAAAGCATTCAAAAAGTGGACTGGAAAGACCGTTTTATCATACCGACACGAAGTTATCTATCGGAAAAATCAATTTAATTCAACAAATTAAATTGTTGAGGAGAGAAAAGATGTTTTTAAAAAATAAAGATTCATGGAATGCAACTTATGATGTTGTAGTAGTTGGTTTTGGTGGTGCAGGTGCCACTGCTGCTCGCTTTGCTGCAGACAAGGGAGCCAAAGTCTTGTTAGTAGACAGTGCTCCTGAGGGCCATGAAGGTGGTAACACCAGATATTGTGGCCAGATTGTTGAAGCAGGTTATGATTATGACAAGCTTAAAAAGTATTATCAAAAAATGACTGAGCCACTTGATTTGGACGAAAAGGTACTCGATACCTTCGTTAGAGGAATGGTTAATCTACCAGAATACTTTGAAAAGTACTTAGGTGGCAAAGCATTCAGCGTTAAGAATAATCCTGGTAATAAGAATGTAGCAATGCTTGCATATATGAGTGCCGAGTACCCGGAATTTGAAGGTGCAGATACAAATGATGACCTTTTAATCCATGATCAAATCTTTGATGCAGCTTTATGGAAAATACTGCGTCTAAATGTTTTAGACCGAAGCGATAGGATTGATGTACTTTATTCCACTCCTGCAAAGCATTTAATCCAAAATGATGATAAAACTATTATTGGTGTTCAAATTGAAAACAAAGGCAAGTTATTCAATGTTCGAGCAAGAAACGGTGTTGTTCTAGCCTTAGGTGGTTTTGAAAATAATGATCAAATGATACAGGATTACTTAGGTGAAACAAACCTCTTACCATACGGGACACTGTATAACAATGGCGATGGTATCAAGATGGCGATTGAAGTTGGTGCTGATTTATGGCACATGAACAACTATGAGCCGGGTGGAACAGTTAACTTTGCTGCGCCAAAAGGCCAAAGAGCCCATAATATTATGGGCTGGAAAGCTTTATTTACGGGTTCACTCATTTCAGTAGGTGATGATGGTACAAGATATGTCCCAGAAGATGACCCAACTAGACATGGTCACCGCTATAACCACGGCCTTTGGAGAATACCACTTGCACAAATTCATCCACATATGATTTTTGATCAAAAGAAGTTTGATGAATTAACTGCTGGCGCTAAAGAAGATTTTCAAAAAGAGACTCTGGCTAAAGCTATTAAGTCAGATACAATTGCTGACTTGGCCAAGACAATTGGTGTTGATTCTGAGGTATTGGAAAATACAATTAAGACCTATAACTTCTTCGTAGATCAAAAGGTAGATTACCAATGCGGCAGGAAACCAGAATCAATGGCAAAAATTTCACTTTCAGGACCGTTTTACTCAATTGCACAGCAACATACAATGCTTAATACTCAGGGTGGTCCAAGACGTAATGAAAACGCTGAAGTTTTGGATACTGATCAAAAAGTGTTGCCTCATTTATACGTTGCCGGAGAATTAGGTCATATCGGAGCCAATCAATATAATGGTGGTGGAGATATTGCCGATTGCCTAATTTTCGGTAAGATTGCTGGTGAAAATGCAGCCACTGTAAAAGATGATCAAGCAGTTACAGGTGCCAGTGTTAGTGAACAAAATTTAGACACTGATTTTCCAGTTTCTGATGTAAAAGAAGAGCATTATACAACTGGCGACAATCAATACATTGGTACGTCAACTAGTGGAATGGGTAATGAAATTGTGGTTCGTGTTACTGTGGATGACCAAAAGAACCCAAGTAAAATTGAAGTATTGAAAGAAAGCGAATCACCGGATTATGGTGAAAAGGCAATTAAGCAGTTGCAGGAAAAAATGATTGCAAACCAGACTGCAGATGTCGATGTCGTTTCAGGAGCTTCTGCCACAAGTCGGGCATTTAAGGCGGCTGTTATGGCAGCACTAAATCAAGCTTAGGACTTTAAAAGCAAAAATGGATTCATAGTAAAGTGAATCCATTTTTTTTGCTAGGAAAAGCCTAATTTGTACATTTTTCGCCAAGTCGGTATAATTAAGAGAATTAATTTATGAAAGTAGCCGATTATGTTTAAAATTATCGTTGAACTGTTTTTCTTAGTGATTATTCAAGCTGCAATCACACCTTTTATTAGAAGGTTAGCCTTTGTTTTAGGGGCAGTAGACATCCCCAACAAAAGACGAGTAAACAAGAAACCAATGCCGACTCTAGGTGGCTTGGGTATTTTTGTTACTTTTAATATTGGAGTTTTTATTCTCCTGCGTGAGCAATTTCCTACTCATGAAGCTTTTAGTGTCCTTCTTGGGTCAAGTGTAATTGTTCTAACTGGAATTATTGATGATATTATGGAACTTAAGCCAAGGCAAAAAATGTTTGGTATTTTCATTGGTTCATTGGTAATTTACTTTTTGGCTGGAATAAAAATGAGTGTACTAAACCTACCATTTTTAAATAAGCAAATAAATCTAGGCTGGTGGAGCTTACCAATAACAATTTTTTGGATTTTAGCGTTGACTAATGCTGTCGACTTGATTGACGGCCTTGATGGCTTAGCCGATGGTGTATCAATGATATCATTGACAACAATGGGAATAGTTGGCTATTTCTTCTTACATACAGGTCAGCTTTACATTCCAATTAGTTGTTTTATGTTAGCTGCATGTCTTTTGGGATTTTTACCGTACAATTTTCATCCTGCAAAAATGTTTTTAGGTGACACAGGGGCACTCTATATTGGGTTCATGATTGCGGTATTTTCGCTTAAAGGCTTGAAAAATGTAACTTTTATTTCAATGCTAGTACCAGTCACAATTTTGGGTGTGCCAATCACTGATACAATTTATGCGATGATTAGGCGTAAGCTTAATAATCAGCCTGTTTCACAGGCAGATAAGCACCATTTGCATCACCAGTTAATGAAAATGGGGCTAACTCACCGGCAAGCAGTTTTAGCAATATATGGAATTTCACTGATTTTTTCATTTATTTCATTGCTTTTCTTACTTTCACCGGTGTGGGGCCTATGGCTACTAATTGCAGGGTTAGCAGTAGCACTAGAGTTATTTGTTGAATCAATTGGCTTATTGGGTGAAAAATACAAACCCCTTTTAAGTTTGATACAAAAAATAATCAATTCACGTAGTAAGAAAGATCCAACGGTTGAAGTTTGGCATTTAGGTCAAGAAAAACCAGAGCAATTAAAAAGCAAACATAAAAAGGACTAGGTACTAGTCCTTTTTATTTGTCATGATAATTATGATCGGTAATTGGAATTTCATTATAGCGTTTCTCACCTGGCGTAAACTCGATTTGACCGCTCATAAGGTTGGTGAGCTTTTTTTCAAGCTCTTGCTGCTCATCTTCATCGATAAAAATGCTAATGACAACATCGACCCCATAGGTAACTTTTTCAATCCAAATGTTTTCTTCTTTTAGAAAATGGTTTACTTCATCAAACCGATTATATGCAACGTGAAAAGAAAGCTCTTGTTGCAAGACACGCTTAACAACGCCGATTGCTTCAGCTCCTTCGGTAACGCTATTAGAATATGCCCGAATTAATCCACCAGCACCAAGTTTAGTCCCACCAAAGTAGCGCGTAACTACAGCAGTAACATTTTTTAAATTCATCAGTTGTAGGGCTTTTAGCTCAGGAACACCAGCGGTTCCAGAAGGTTCACCATTATCGCTGGCTTTTACTTGCTCATCGTTTAATCCTATCGTATAAGCATAAGTGTTATGAGTTGCATCACGGTATTTTTTTGTGGTTGCAGCGATTACTGCTTCAGCTTCAGCTACTGATTCGGTGCGAAAAAGACTTGCAATAAAGCGACTCTTTTTAATGACTATTTCGTTTGAACCATTTTCTTTAATTGTTAAATAATTTTCTTCTTTGACCAAAAAAGTTTGCCTCCTTTTGACGTATTTATTATTAGGAGGGCAGAGAAATGGAAAATTCATCTTGCCTCGCTGGCCGCCAGTGGATTAGCAGTCAAGAGGATTTTAGCACAAATGAAGCTTTAACTAAAATTAGCGCAATTCAGCAAAGCCATTGCATGCGTTGCGGTACAAGAGTTTATGCGAAGCTACCAAATGGCAAATTTTATTGCCGCGACTGTATTGAATTAGGACGCATAGTAGAAGGTGATTTACTTGTTCGTAACTTAGAGTTAGCTGAATTTTCAAGAATGAAGAATGGCGGTCTAACCTGGCATGGCAGTCTGACAAAACGTCAGTCAGCTGTTTCGTGCGAACTTGTTAAAAATTTCAACCAAAGAGCAGATACGCTAGTTCATGCAGTTACTGGTGCTGGAAAAACAGAAATGCTCTTTGCGGCAATTGCGGAGTGCATTGCGCAGGGAAAAAGAAGTTGCATTGCAACGCCAAGAATAGATGTTGTTAATGAGCTGTACCCAAGATTTAAGGCAGCGTTTAACACAATAAAAATTGGTAAATATCATGGCAAAGAGCATCACGAACCCAGACTGGATCAACTAACGATTTGTACCACACATCAGCTCATGAAGTTTTATCATGCTTTTGATTTACTGGTAATCGATGAAGTGGACTCTTTCCCGTATGTCGAAAATACACAACTACATTTTGCCGCAAAGAATGCTGTGAAAGAGGATGGTGTAAGAACCTACTTAACGGCAACTCCAACAAATGATCTACTTGAAAAGGTTAAGAAAAAGCAGTTGAAGATCTTACGTCTTAACCGGCGGTTTCATGGTGGACTATTACCAGTGCCGCGAGAATTATTTTTTAACAGTCCATTTTTACTAAAACAAAAAATTAATCCTAGATTGTTAAAAGAAATTAACGCAGTTATTAAGAGTGGTCATCAATTATTGCTTTTTGTGCCAAGAGTTGAACAGATCCCCATCTATGTGAGTGCATTAAAAAATAATGCTCAGTTTAGTAGTGTGATAGTTGAAGGCGTTCATGCCATGGATAAAAATAGGTTGGCAAAAGTGGAAAACTTTAGGCAGGGGAAGTCGCAACTTCTTGTGACGACGACAATTTTGGAACGAGGAGTAACATTTAAGCACGTATGGGTAATTGTTGTGCAAGCTGATGACGAGATTTATACATCAGCTAGCCTTGTTCAAATTGCAGGGCGTGTCGGCCGGGCAAAAGATGATGCAGATGGACTTGTTTTATTTTGTTATCACAAATACACGAAAAATATTCGTAATGCACTTAAGCAAATTAGGGAGATGAATAAATGAAAAAATGCTTGTTATGTGGGCAAGATTTCATTCCCGCCACCTCATTTTTGCGGATTTTTTCCTTTAAAAAGTTTCATGAACAATGTTTGTGTCAGCATTGTTTGGCTAAATTTGCATCAATAAGTAATCAGCACTGCAAAATTTGCTATGGCAAAGCCGCCGCAAATGAATTCTGTCTGGATTGCTTAGAATGGAAAAAAGTATATGGGCAAAATCTGCTTCATAACCATGCAATCTATCGTTACAATAATGCTTTTCACGAGATAATGGTAAATTATAAACGATATGGTGACTATGTTTTACGTGAAGTATTGCAGGAACTGTGTTTTGAGCAGCTAAAGAAAATTAAAGCCGATTTTTATGTTCCTATTCCCACATCCCTTGAACACATCGCAAAAAGGCAGTTTGATACAGTTGCTGCGATTTATAGTCAACTAGTGCCACTTTCGTTTTTTCTTGCCAAAAAAGAAGGTCAAGGTGCCCAGGGTGAGCGTACGCGAAGTGAGCGGCTGAAAAGCAAGCAAAGTTTTCTTGTTAAAGAGGGAATTAAGGTTGATGTGAGTAACCACTCGGTCCTGCTTTTGGATGATATTTACACGACCGGAAGAACGTTATATTATGCCCGTGATGCGCTTCAAACAGCCTTTCCGCAAGCAAAGATTTCTAGCTTTACAATTTGTCGATGAGATATGTTGTTCAGCGCTTTCAAGTTTTGTTATAATATAGATAAGATAAGACTGCGAATGCAGTTGAAAGGAGAATCTCATATGTTAAAGTATAATGTTCGTGGTGAAAATATCGAAGTAACCGATGCTCTAAGAAGCTACGTTGAAAAACGTTTAAAGAAATTAGAAAAATATTTTGACTTGAACCAAGATATTATTGCGCACGTCAACCTAAAGGTGTATCGTGATCGTAATGCCAAAGTTGAGGTTACTATTCCACTTCCATACTTAGTATTGAGAGCAGAAGAAACAACTGATGATATGTATCGTAGCATCGACTTTGTTTCTGAAAAACTTGAAAGACAAATTAGAAAATATAAGACACGCGTAAATCGTAAGACCCGTGAAAAGGGAATTGGTGATTTCTTTGTTGAGGGTGCTGAAGAAGAGGCACAAGAAAAAGAAACAAAAGAATTTACTATTGTTCGAAACAAGCAAATTGGTTTAAAGCCAATGAGTCCAGAAGAAGCAATTTTGCAAATGAACATGTTGGAACACGATTTCTTCGTTTTCCAAGATGCTGAAACAAATGGTACTAGTGTTGTTTACCGTAGGAATGATGGTCGTTACGGCTTAATTGAAACTAAATAAATAAGTGCTGTTTTGAGACTGGACCTCACATTTAGTGTGAGGTCTTTGTTTTGTTTATTTTTCATTTAGGGCTAATCATGGTAAAATTATGATGTGTTTTTATACTTAAGTACATATAAGGATCGATTAAATGGCTAATATTTTAAAGAAAATATACAATGGTGATAAAAGAGAACTAAAGAAATTCGAGAAATTAGCTAAGCGTGTAGAAAGTTATGCTGATGAATATAGTAAACTTTCTGATGAGCAACTACAGGCTAAGACACCAGAATTTCGTGAACGCTTGAAAAATGGTGAGACATTGGATTCACTATTGCCTGAAGCTTTCGCAGTTTCTCGTGAAGGTGCTAAGCGTGTTCTGGGATTATACCCATTCCACGTTCAAATTTTGGGTGGTATTTCACTACACTACGGTAACATCTCTGAGATGATGACGGGTGAAGGTAAGACTTTAACTGCTACAATGCCAGTTTATTTGAATGCACTGACAGGTAAAGGTGTTCACGTTGTCACGGTTAACGAATATTTGTCGAGTCGTGACGAAGAAGAAATGGGCCAATTATATAGATGGCTAGGCCTAACTGTTGGTTTGAACCTTAACGCAATGTCTCCTGATGAAAAACGGGAAGCATATGAGTGCGATATTACTTATTCAACTAACTCAGAATTAGGTTTTGATTATTTGCGTGACAACATGGTTGTTTATAAAGAACAAATGGTTCAGCGTGAACTTAACTATGCCATTCTTGATGAGGTTGACTCAATCTTAATCGATGAAGCAAGAACTCCTTTGATTATCTCTGGTGAAGCAGAGCAAGCTAATGGCGACTATATTCGTGCAGATCGTTTTGTCAAAACTCTTAAAGAAGATAAGAGCGATGATGACGTTGATGATGAAGAGGATCATGGCGATTACAAGATTGACTGGCCAACTAAGACCATTTCTTTAACTAGAACTGGTATTCAAAAGGCTTGTGACCACTTTGGCTTGAGAAACTTATACGATGTTGAAAATCAAAAGCTTGTTCACCACATTGATCAAGCTCTACGTGCAAATTACATCATGCTTAAGGACATCGATTACGTTGTTCAAGAGGGTGAAGTTCTGATTGTTGACTCATTCACTGGTCGTGTAATGAAGGGACGTCGCTATTCAGATGGTTTGCACCAAGCAATTGAAGCCAAGGAAAATGTTAAGATTCAAGAAGAATCTAAGACACAAGCAACGATTACTTACCAAAACTTCTTCAGAATGTACAAAAAGCTTGCCGGAATGACTGGTACTGCCAAAACTGAAGAAGAAGAGTTCCGTGAAATTTACAATATGCAAGTTATTGCAATTCCAACTAACCGTCCGGTAATTAGAAAAGACCGTCCAGATGTTTTGTATCCTAACTTGGATTCGAAATATGCTGCAGTAGTAGACGAGATTAAAGAGCGTCACGCAAATGGACAACCAGTTTTAGTTGGTACGGTTGCGGTTGAAAGTTCTGAAAGATTGAGTAACTTGCTTGATAGAGAAAATATTCCGCACGCAGTTTTGAACGCTAAAAACCACGCTAAAGAAGCACAAATTATCATGAATGCAGGTCAACGTGGTGCTGTAACGATTGCCACTAACATGGCTGGTCGTGGTACTGACATTAAATTAGGGCCTGGCGTTAAAGAAATTGGCGGTTTGGCAGTTATTGGTACAGAGCGTCATGAATCACGTAGAATTGATAACCAGCTTCGTGGGCGTTCAGGTCGTCAGGGGGATCCTGGTGAAACTCGTTTTTACCTATCACTTGAAGACGATTTGATGAAGCGTTTCGGTGGAGAACGAGTTAAGGACTTTTTGGATCGTTTGTCAGATAATGATGATGATAAAGTCATCGAAAATAGATTTATCACTCGTCAAATTGAATCTGCTCAAAAACGAGTAGAGGGTAATAACTATGATACGCGTAAGCAGACCTTGCAATATGACGACGTGATGCGTATTCAGCGTGAAATTATTTATGGTGAACGGATGCAAGTCATCGGTGAAGAAGATTCACTTAAGGATGTTTTAATTCCAATGATTCGTCGCACTATTAACAGTCAAGTTGACATGTTCACACAAGGTGATCGAAGCAAATGGCGGATAGATTCTCTTCGTGACTTCATTAGTTCTAGTCTTCTATCTGAAGATGAAACAGATGCAATCGACTTTAAGACAATCACAGTTCCTGAATTAAAAGAGAAATTGTATGATGAAGTTGAAAAGAACTATAACGAAAAAGCTGATGTTTTGGCTGATCCTTCACAAATGTTGGAATTTGAAAAAGTAGTTATTCTACGTGTGGTAGATGATCGTTGGACAGATCATATTGACGCAATGGATCAATTACGCCAATCAATTAGTCTTCGTGGCTATGGACAACTTAATCCGCTAGTTGAATACCAGGATTCCGGTTACAACATGTTTGAAGAAATGGTTTCAAATATTGAATTTGATGTAACTCGTTTATTCATGAAGGCTGAAATCAGACAAAATCTTAGTCGTTAAAAATTAAGATTAAAGAGAAAGCGGCTATGCTTTCTCTTTTTTGTATTAAACCTAATTTAGGAGAAAAATTAATGGAAATTAGTGACATCCAAAATCAGTTAGACGAGTTAAAAAAGCGGTTAGACCACTTTAGGGGGTCTCTTTGACTTAGAGTCAATTGACGAAAGCATCATTGTTAATGAAAGTAAGATGCAGGAACCCTCGTTTTGGGATGATCAAGAAAAAGCACAAAATTTAATTAGTGAAAATAATCTATTAAAGGAAAAGCGTGACTCTTTTTTAAGTCTGCAGGAAAACTATCAAAATGCAATGACAGCTTTAGAACTTTTACGTGAGGAGCCGGATCAAGAACTTCAAAAAGAGGTTGAAGCAGATTTAGCCAAGTTACAAGAAGAATTTCATAACTATGAAATGGATCTGTTACTGTCTGGCAAATATGATAATCACAATGCTTTGCTAGAAATTCACCCAGGCGCTGGTGGTACAGAGGCAATGGATTGGGGACAAATGCTGCTGAGAATGTACCAACGATATGCAGATAGCAGAAACTTTAAGTTTGAAATTAACAACTATGAGCCAGGTGAAGAAGCAGGACTGAAAAGTGTTAGCGTTCGAATAAGTGGAAAAAATGCTTACGGCTTGTTGAAATCAGAAAATGGGGTTCATCGTTTAGTAAGAATTTCACCGTTTGATTCAGCCAAAAGACGCCACACTTCGTTTGCTTCGGTTGAAGTCATTCCAGAAATTGATGATAGTATCAAAATTGATATTAACCCTAAAGACTTGAGAATTGATGTTTATCGTTCTAGTGGTGCGGGTGGACAACACATTAACAAAACTTCTAGTGCGGTGCGAATTACCCACTTACCAACTGGATTTGTAACTACATCACAGGCACAGCGTTCGCAGCTCCAGAACCGTGAAACGGCAATGAACGAATTACGAGCCAAGCTTTTCCATTTAGAAGAGGAAAAGAAGCGCCAGCATAAACAAGAACTCAAGGGTGAACAAATGGAAAACGGCTGGGGTTCACAAATCAGATCTTATGTTTTTCATCCTTATAATTTAGTTAAAGATTTGCGTACAGGCTATGAAACTTCTGATACAAGTGGTGTAATGGATGGAAAGTTACAGCCATTTGTCTATGCATATTTGCAATGGTTACTTAGTCAAGATAATCCAGAGTAGGTGGAAAAATGAGTTTTTGGGGAATTATTGGAATTGTTTTATTAGCAGTTATCATTCTAAGTGCGATATTTGCTTTCTTTCACATTTTATTTATGCTGTTACCAGCTGTTTTGGTAATTGCAGCTATTCTCTGGCTGATTAACCACTTCACCAAGAAAGACGATGATCAGCGACCAAGTAGTTTTGGTGAACGACCAGATTTTTCTGAGAAAAACAATTGGTATTCTAATTCGAATGAGCGGCCCAAACGGAAAAAAGTGCGTAATGTTCACACTAAGGATGTTGACAAATAACTGAAAGGCAATTTTAAATGGTAAACGCTGTTAAATTAAAAAATTTAGTTCGAGATAACAAAATTGCATATGTTGTCCAAGGACAGCAATACATTGATGATAAGGAAATAATGGTCTCTGATATTTACCGTCCAGGACTTGAATTAACTGGTTATTTCGATTTTTATCCCAAAGAGCGAATTCAGCTTTTAGGTAGAACTGAGATATCTTATGCGGCTAGGCTAGACCACGAGAGTTTAGTCAATGTCTTTAAGCGACTATGTACGCCGCAAACGCCATGTTTCTTTGTTTCACGTTCTTTGCCTGTGCCAAAAGAACTTAAGGAAGCAGCAGAGGACGCTAAGATTCCAATTTTGTCTTCAACTGAGTCAACAACCTATGTTTCAAGTCGACTAACGGAATATTTGCGTGAACGCTTGGCCGTTAGAGATACCGTTCATGGTGTTTTAGTTGAAGTAAAAGGAATGGGCATTTTACTAACAGGAGATTCTGGGGTCGGAAAGTCAGAAACTGCTCTTGGCTTGATTCATCGGGGCCACAGGCTAATTGCTGATGATCGTGTTGATGTTTACCAACGTGATGTTGAAACAGTAATGGGTGAGGCACCACAAATTTTAAAGCATCTGATGGAAATCCGTGGTATCGGCATTATTGATGTGATGGATTTATTTGGTGTTGGTGCAGTGAAAAATCGCGAGGTAATTCAGCTTGTAATTAAACTGGTTAATTGGAATGAAAAGGCCAATTATGATCGGTTAGGCTTCGAAGAAAGTAAACGTGAAATTTGCAATGTTGAAATTCCACAGATTACTATTCCAGTCAAAGTTGGTCGCAATATGGAAGATATCATTGAAATTGCTGCAATGAACTTTAGGGCAAAAAGAATGGGCTATAATGCCACGACTACCTTTGACAATAATTTGACTAGTTTGATTGCTGAAAATTCTAAAGATGACTCAACAAAGGGTGAAAGTAAATGAAGTTAGTGATTAGTCCTGACGCCTTTGTAATTGGTAACTTTAGTGTAAAGTGGTACGGCATTATCATGGCTGTCGCAATCATTTTGGCGGTTTCAATGGCAATTGTTGAAGGTAGAAAGCGTCAAATCGAAAGTGAAGACTTTCTTGACCTATTGCTATGGGTAGTTCCACTTGGCTATATTGGGGCTCGAATCTATTATGTAATTTTTGAATGGAGTTATTATTCAAAGCATCCTGATCAAATTATTGCAATTTGGAATGGTGGTATTGCAATCTATGGCGGTTTAATTGCTGGCTTGATTGTTTTACTAATATTTTCTTATCGAAGAATGTTACCACCATTTTTAATGTTAGATGTAATTACACCAGGAGTCATGGCAGCACAAATTCTTGGACGCTGGGGTAACTTTTTTAATCAAGAAGCTCACGGTGGGCCAACAACTTTGCATTTTTTACAGAGCCTACATTTGCCAGATTTTATCATTAATCAAATGAAGATTGGCGGAACTTATTATCAGCCGACATTTTTATATGAATCATTTTTTAACCTCATCGGGTTAATTCTGATTCTGGTATTAAGACACAGAAAGCACTTGTTTAAACAAGGTGAGGTCTTTATGCTGTACCTAGGCTGGTATTCTGTCGTGCGCTTTTTTGTCGAAGGATTGCGTACAGATAGTTTATATTTAACAAGTGGAATAAGGGTTTCACAATTATTAAGTTTGATTTTGTTTATTGCTGTAATTGCTTTATTCATTTATCGAAGAAAAGTCGTCAAACCTAAATGGTATCTTGACGGTAGTGGGCTCAAATTCCCGTATTCAAGAGATTAGTAAAAATATAAATAGAAAGATTGGAAAAACAATGACAAAAATTGCAGTTTTAGGAGCAGGCTCATGGGGAACAGTTTTAGGCTCGATGCTTGCTGATAAAGGTAATGAAATCGTACTTTACGGTAATAATGAACAAGTTAACCAAGAAATTAACGAGCATCATACCAATGAGCACTACATGAAGGATTGGAGTGTTAATGAAACAGCTACGGCCACAGGTGACTTAAACAAGGCGCTTGATAGGGCTGAAGTCATTCTTTTTGTGTTGCCAACGCAAGCAATTAGAATAGTTGCCAAGCAAGTTGGTCAAATTTTGACTGAAACTGGTCGCAAACCTTTAATTGTAACTGCAACTAAGGGAATTGAGCCAGGGACTAAGAAATTAATCTCAGAAATTCTAACCGAAGAAATCTATCCTAACGACACGGATAAAATTGTGGCAATTTCTGGGCCAAGCCATGCAGAAAGTGTTGCTCAAAAAGATCTCACTGCTATTTCTTGTGCATCAACAAGTAAAGAATACGCCGAAAAAGTACAGGAAATGTTTTCAAATGACTATTTCCGCTTATACACTAATAGCGACTTAGTTGGTGTTGAAGTTGCAGGTGCAGTTAAAAACGTAATTGCAATCGCTGCAGGAATTTTGGTTGGTAAGCATTATGGTGATGATGCTAAAGCAGCTTTAATGACCAGAGGTCTTGCTGAAATCACAAGACTTGGCGTTAACTACTTTGGTGCTGATCCAATGACATTTAGTGGCTTATCTGGTATCGGTGATTTAATCGTTACTTGTACTTCAGTTAATTCACGTAATTGGCGTTGTGGTAAACAACTTGGTGAAGGCAAGAGTCTTGATTATGTTTTACAAAATATGGGACAAGTTGTTGAAGGTGCCACAACCGTGAAGGCAGTTCATGAATTATGCCAAGAAAAACAAATTGATATGCCAATTAGTGAAGCAATTTATCGTGTACTATATGAAAACTCTAATGTTGACGCTGAAATTACCAAAATGATGGGAAGAAGTCCAAAGCAAGAAATTAGACTTTAATCGGCTTTAGATGTAAGATTTACTTACGAAAAATAAGAGTATAGTGAAGGTGTAATTATGACAAAAAAATATGATGTAATTGTAATTGGTGCTGGCCCAGGCGGACTAACTGCAGCACTATATGCTTCGCGAGCTAACCTTTCAGTTTTAATCTTGGATCGTGGTTTATACGGTGGTCAAATGAATAATACTGATGCAATTGACAACTATCCTGGTTTTACTGAAATTAAGGGACCAGAGTTGGGCGAGAAAATGTACAATTCGGTAATGAAATTTGGTTCCGAATTTGAATATGGTGATGTTCAGTCAGTAACTATAGACGGTGAAAATAAGGTTGTTAAGACTGACACTGGTGAATATAGTGCTCCTGCATTGATTATTGCAACAGGTGCTGATCATCGGCACCTAAACGTACCAGGAGAAGAAGAATATTCCGGTAAGGGTGTATCCTATTGTGCTGTTTGTGATGCTGCATTTTTCAAGGATGAAGACATTGCAGTAATCGGCGGTGGCGATTCAGCGATTGAAGAAGGAATTTATTTGGCTCAGAGTGCTAAATCAGTGACTGTTATTCACCGTCGAGATCAGTTACGGGCTCAGCCAACTTTGCAAAAACGTGCTTTTGCCAATGATAAAATCAATTTCATTTGGAATGGGATAACTGAATCAATCGATGGCGATGGCCAACGCGTAACAGGTGTTACATACAAGGACAAAGAAACTGGTGAAGAAAAGCAATTAGCTACACGTGGTGTCTTCATTTACGTTGGTGTGATTCCTCAAACTGCTCCTTTTAAAGAGCTTGGAATAACCGATAAGCAGGGCTGGATTCCAACAGATGATCACATGCGAACTAAGGCTGATGGTATTTTTGCCTTAGGTGATGTTCGAGCAAAGGATTTGCGGCAGATTGCTAATGCTGTTGGTGACGGTAGTATAGCTGGTCAAGCCGCTTACAATTATCTACAAGATTTAAATGATAAATAAAACTAAGAAAGAATTCATAAAAAATGGATTCTTTTTTTATTATTGCGGATAGCTAAGTTGATAAATGCTAGAATAGAAATTATGAAAACGAATTAGCCATTTAAAAACAAGAAAAAGAGGTTTAGTGCTGTAATGAACGCTAAAGAAATATTTCAAGTTTGGCAAAAAGCGCCTAATGTGCCCGATTATTTAAAGAAGCAACTAGAACAGTTGGGACAAGATCCGAAATGGATTGAAGATGCTTTTGGCCAAGAAATTAATTTTGGAACTGCCGGTATGCGAGGCCGACTTGAACCGGGAATTAATCGGATAAACCTGTTTACAATTGGCTGGGTAACAGAAGGGCTAGCAAGATTAATTGATGAAAAAGGTTCTGAGGCGCAAAAACGAGGCGTAGTCATTTCTTTTGATTCAAGATATCATTCACGTGACTTTGCTGAACATGCGGCTCGGGTTCTTGGAGCCCATGGTATCCACGTCTACCTTTTCGATGACTTGCGACCAACGCCTGAATTGTCTTATGCAGTCCGTTATCTCCATACATTTGCTGGTATTAACATCACAGCTTCGCATAATGCCAAACAATATAACGGCTATAAAGTGTACGGTGAAGACGGTGCCCAAATGGGACCAGACGATGCTGATCGTGTTTTCGACTATGCACAAAAGATAACAAACATTTTTCAAGTTAAGACTGCTGAAGTTCAGGAATTACGTGCCAATGGCACTTTGGAATTAATTGGTGAAGATCTTGATGAAGCCTATTTAGCTGAATTAAAAACAGTTAATGTTGATAAAAAACAGATTAAGCAGAATGCAGATCAATTAAAAATTGTCTATACACCACTCCATGGTACAGGCAAGATGCTTTATGAGCGTGCCTTTAAGCAAAACGGGTTCGTTAATGTTTACCCTGTAGCAAGTCAATCGATTATTGATCCTGAATTTCCAACAACTAAGAAGCCTAATCCTGAGTATCGTGATGTTTTTGATCCAGGAATTGAACTTGCCAACCAAGTAAATGCTGACTTGATTATTGCGACGGATCCGGATGCAGACCGAATGGGAGCTTGTGTAAGGACAAAAGATGGTGAATTCCAGGTTCTGACTGGTAATCAAATTGCCACTTTGATGATCTATTATCTTTTAGTTAACTTAAAAGACAATCATCAACTAGCAAGTGACTATGAATTAATCACTTCAATTGTTTCAAGTAGTATGCCACTGAAAATCGCACAAGACTTTGGAATTAGAACCAAAACAGTGTTAACCGGCTTTAAATTTATCGGCGAAGAAATTGACCGAATGAACAAGGAGCACGATGGCCTTTTCCTAATGGGCTTTGAAGAAAGCTATGGCTATTTATTCAAACCATTTGCACGCGATAAGGATGCAATGCAGGGCGCAATTATGTTTGCAGAGGTTGCCTCGTACTATGCTTCTCGTCAAATGACTGTTTTGGATGGCTTAAACGAGATCTGGCAAAAGTATGGCACATCATATGAAATCACACGCGCAATTGAAATGCCTGGCATCGGTGGACAAAAGAAAATGACTCAATTAATGGCTAAATTGCGTGAAAGTCAGTTAACCGAGATAAATGGGGTAAGAGTTTCTAAAATTGAAGACTACTTATTGCAAGAACAGTTTAGTGGAAAGCAAAAACAACCATTTACTGACTTGCCTAAGTCCAATGTATTGAAGTACTATCTTGCCGATGATACTTGGCTTGCTCTAAGACCATCAGGCACTGAGCCAGTTATTAAAGCATACGTTGGGGTTAACAAGCCGGACATTAAACAAGCTGAAGCGGCAGCGCAGGACTATCAAGAAGCTTTAGCACAACTTTTAAAATAAAAACAAAAGACGTGCGAAAATACGTTCGAGGTAGTAGAATAGAATAAACGAAATAAAGGTTGGACTTTTTGGTCCAATTTTTTTATGAGGAGCCTATCTATGATTAAACGACAAGATAAACGAAAATTTGAGCTTGTCTCAAAGTTTAAACCTGCAGGAGATCAAGAGCAGGCAATTAATAAATTAACTGACGGCTTTAAAAAAGGTTATAAGGAACAAATTCTTGAAGGAGCTACTGGTACAGGTAAAACCTTCACGATGGCTAATGTTATTGCCAATTTGAACAAGCCGACATTAGTAATTTCACATAATAAAACTTTGGTTGGTCAGTTGTATGGCGAATTTAAGGAGTTTTTCCCTAACAATGCAGTTGACTACTTTGTTTCGTACTATGACTACTACCAACCTGAGGCTTATGTACCCCAGTCGGATACCTATATTGAAAAAGATTCATCAATCAATGACGAAATTGATCAGTTGCGTCACCAAGCTACCAGTGATTTGATGGAGCGAAACGATGTGATTGTCGTAGCATCTGTTTCTTGTATTTACGGTTTGGGTGATCCAAAAGAGTATTCTGCAAGTGTGATTACGGTTCATGAAGGCGATGACTATGGGCGTAATACATTGCTGCGCAATCTTGTAAATATTCAGTATGATCGAAATGATATTGACTTCCAGCGCGGACGGTTTAGAGTGCGCGGAGATGTTGTTGAAGTCTTTCCAGCTGGTAACTCAAGTCATGCCTACCGAATTGAATTTTTTGGGGATGAAATTGACCGAATCGTTGAAATTGATTCTTTAACAGGTGAGGTAATTGGTGAGCGTGAGAGTATTTCACTATTTCCAGCTACGCACTTCATGACTAATGAAGAACAAATGCGCAGAGCGCTTAAAGCTATTTCGCAAGAAATGAAACTTCAAGTTAAGAAGTTTGAGGGAGAGGGAAAACTCCTTGAAGCGGAAAGAATTAAGCAGCGCACTACTTTTGACATGGAAATGATGGGAGAAGTTGGTTTTACCAGTGGAATTGAAAATTATTCAAGACATATGGAAAATCGAAAAGAGGGCGAGCCACCTTATACTTTACTTGATTTCTTCCCAGATGACTTTTTAATTCTAATTGATGAGTCCCATGCCACGATGCCCGAAATTCGAGCAATGTACAATGGTGACCGTAATCGAAAGAAAACGTTAATTGATTACGGCTTCAGATTACCATCTGCATTGGATAACCGGCCTTTAAAAATTGATGAGTTTGAAAAGCATGTAAATCAAATTATGTATGTTTCTGCTACACCTGGTGATTATGAACTCGAGCGAACTGACCACAAGGTTGAGCAGATTATCCGACCAACAGGATTGTTGGATCCGAAGATTGAGGTCCGACCGGTTGAAGGTCAAATTGATGATTTGGTCGGTGAAATTAATAAGCGAATTGAGCGTAATGAACGGGTCTTTATCACTACATTAACTAAGAAAATGGCAGAAGACTTGACCGATTATCTAAAGGATTTAGGGATTAAGGTTCAATATCTGCACTCTGATGTAAAGACACTTGAAAGAATGCAAATACTGCGTGACTTACGAATGGGCAAGTATGATGTGCTAATTGGAATTAACCTTCTTCGTGAAGGTATCGATGTTCCTGAAGTTTCATTAGTCGCGATTCTTGATGCCGATAAAGAAGGCTTTTTACGAGCTTACCGCCCACTTGTTCAAACAATGGGACGTGCATCGCGTAATTCTAATGGTGAAGTAATTATGTATGCTGACACAATCACAGATTCTATGCGGGAAGCAATTGAGGCAACGCAGAGAAGACGTAAATTGCAAATCAAGTTTAACGAAGAACACGGTATCACACCAAAGACAATCGTTAAGCCGATTAGAGACGTGATTTCTGCCACCAAGGCTGTTGATGAAGTTGCTGAGACTGATAGCTTTGCTGATCTTAACTTTGATGAACTAACTGTTAAACAGAAGAAGACGATGATTAAAGATCTTCGTCAGCAAATGCAAGAAGCCGCTAAGAAACTTGATTTCGAAGGTGCTGCAACATTGCGTGACGCAATCATGGAACTTGAAAGTTCAACAAGAAAACCAATTGAGAAAAAGGGAAAAACACTAAATGGCAAATGATAAGATTGTAATTCGCGGGGCACGTGAACACAATTTAAAAGATATTAATTTAACAATTCCAAAAGATAAAATGGTGGTAATCACTGGTTTATCGGGTTCTGGTAAGAGCTCGCTTGCCTTTGATACACTGTACGCTGAAGGTCGTAGACGTTATGTTCAATCACTGTCTAGCTATGCTCGTCAATTTTTGGGTCAAATGGACAAACCGGATGTTGATTCAATTGATGGCTTAAATCCGGCAATTTCAATTGATCAAAGAACTACTTCACACAATCCTCGTTCAACAGTGGGTACAGTTACTGAAATCAATGACTACTTGCGTTTACTATGGGCTAGAGTGGGTCATCCAATCTGTCCGAATGATGGAACGTTAATTGAAAGACAATCCGTTGAGCAGATGGTTGATCGAATTTTAGCATTGCCTGAAAGGACTAAAATTCAGCTACTCGCACCTGTAATCAGATCTAAGCGTGGCGCTCACAAGGAAGTATTTAAAAGGGTTCAACGTGCTGGTTATGTGCGTGTGATTGTTGATGGCGAGATGCATGATATCAGTGAGGATTTTGATTTAGACAAAAATAAACGCCACACCATTGATATTGTCGTTGACCGGTTGGTAGTCAAAGAAGGTATCAAATCACGTCTTTTTGATTCAGTGGAAGCTGTGCTAAGGCTGTCAGAAGGATACATGGATGTTGATATTATTGATGGTGAGACACTGAACTTTTCTGAGTTCTATGCTTGTCCTAAATGTGGTTTTACAGTAGGTGAAATGGAACCACGTTTGTTCTCCTTCAATGCACCGTTTGGTGCTTGTCCAGATTGTGATGGATTGGGAGTGAAGCGTTCAGTTGATGAAGATTTAGTTGTTCCTGATAAAAGTAAGACACTAGCTGAGGGGGCAATTGTCCCTTGGAAGACTTCAAATTACTATGGTGGGATGCTTCAACAAGCATGTGACGCATTAAAGATTCCAATGGATAAACCATATAGTAAATTGACCAAAAATCAAAGAGAAATCTTGATGCATGGCTCTAAGAAAGAAATTTCTTTTCATTTATCTGGTGAATTTGGCGTGAAGAACACCACTGCACCATTTGAAGGCGTAATGGAAAACGTTGAAAGACGTTACATGAACCCAATGTCCAAATTTATGCGCGATGTCATGGGTAAATACATGACAGAATTAACGTGTTCAACTTGTCACGGCAAGCGCCTTAACCAAAAAGCTTTAGCAGTTAAAGTTATGGGAAAAGATATTTCGGAAGCATCTGAAATGTCGATTACCAAGGCTTTGGAATTTTTCAATAACATTAAATTAAATGAACAAGAAACAATTATTGCTAAACCAATTCTTAAAGAAGTGCGAGATCGACTATCCTTCTTGAACAGTGTTGGCCTAGACTATTTAACGTTATCTCGTTCCGCTAACACTTTGTCTGGTGGGGAAGCTCAAAGAATTAGATTAGCTACACAAATTGGCTCAAACTTATCTGGTGTAATGTATGTTCTGGATGAACCATCGATAGGGCTGCACCAACGTGATAATGATCGCTTAATTTCTGCATTAAAACGAATGCGTGATCTAGGTAACTCGTTAATCGTCGTTGAACACGATGATGAGACAATGCGCCAAGCTGATTACCTCGTTGATATGGGTCCTGGTGCTGGTAGTTATGGTGGTGAAGTAATGGCCGCCGGAACTCCAGAAGAAGTTGAAGCTAACCCAAAATCACTTACAGGACAATATTTGTCTGGTAAAAAATTTGTGCCGGTTCCATTAGAAAGACGTAAAGGTAACGGAAAAAAGATTACCATTACCGGTGCCGAAGAGAACAATTTGAAAAATCTTAAGGTTGAGTTTCCACTTGGTAAGCTAATTGTTGTCACTGGCGTGTCAGGTTCTGGTAAATCGACTTTGGTTAACATGATTTTAAAACGCGTATTAGCGCAAAAACTGAATCGTAACCAAACTAAACCTGGTAAATATAAGAGTATTTCTGGCTATAAAAATATCGAAAAAATAGTTGATATTGATCAGAGTCCAATTGGTAGAACACCTCGAAGTAACCCAGCTACTTATACTAGTGTTTTTGATGATATTAGAGCATTATTTGCTCAAACTAATGAATCAAAATTACGTGGTTATACTAAAGCTCGTTTTTCATTCAACGTCAAAGGTGGACGTTGTGAAGCTTGTCGCGGTGACGGTATAATTAAAATTGAAATGAACTTTTTGCCAGATGTTTACGTACCTTGTGAGGTATGTCACGGCAATCGTTACAACTCAGAAACGCTTGAAGTCACATATCGTAAGAAGAATATTGCCCAAGTCCTTGATATGACCATTAGTGAAGCTTGCGACTTTTTCAAGAATATTCCAAAAATTGCCCGCAAGTTGCAAACAATCGTCGATGTAGGATTGGGTTACGTGAAATTAGGTCAATCTGCGACTACTTTATCTGGTGGAGAAGCGCAAAGAATGAAGTTAGCAGCAGAGTTACAAAAAATTTCGACTGGTAAGAATTTTTATATTCTAGATGAGCCAACAACTGGTCTTCATACTGATGATATTAAGCGTCTGCTTGAAGTAATGCAGCGGCTAGTTGATCAAGGTAATACAGTATTAATTATTGAACATAACCTTGATGTGATTAAAAATGCTGACTGGCTAATTGACCTTGGTCCTGACGGTGGTGAAGGTGGTGGCACAATTGTTGCAACTGGTACCCCTGAAGATGTTGCTAAAGTAAAGGAAAGTTATACAGGACAATATCTTGCCCCTGTTCTTAAACGAGACACTGCGCTGACTAAAGAAGCAGCGAAAAAAGCAAAGAAATAGTATTTATTTACATACAAAAAGTGTAAAATATCGGACAGGGAGGAATAGAAATGGATAATTTTTCAAATTACAGAGAAAGACGCGGCTTTAATTGGGCTGCACTTATCTCCGGCATATTAATGATTATTGCAGGAGTATTTTTAATTAGTCACCCAAATAAGGCTTTACATGCATTTGTCTTGCTGTTTGCGATTATTTCAATAGTCCAAGGTTTTGTCTGGCTCGCATTTTATAGTCGCTTTCGTTATTTTGTTTCCTTTAGTTGGATTTCAATCGTTACGGGGGTTTTGGATATCATCATTGGTATTTTATTCCTCTATTCATACGATGCAGCAGGTTTAACCATTGCATACTTATTTGCCTTCTGGTTCCTGTTTGATTCAATTTCTGGAATTATTTTCACGTGGCATTTACGCAGTTTATCTGGTTTTTATTTCTGGGTAAACATGATACTGAATATTTTCGGGCTCTTGATTGCAGTAGGATTAATGTTCAACCCAATGCTTTCAGCATTGACATTAATTTGGCTCGTTGCCTTCTGGCTATTTATTTTTGGAATAAGCGAAGTAATTGCAGCATTTGCTCATAGATAAAGATTGAAAAAGTTCGTAATGAACTTTTTTTTTGACCTGAAATGTGAAACACCCGGTATGTTATAATTTGAGTAGAGGGGAGTGCAACATGACTAATAATAAAAAACAATTGTTGATTGTCACTGGAATGAGTGGGGCTGGAAAGACTGTCGTTTCGCATTCCTTAGAAGATATGGGATATTTTGTTGTTGATAATTTGCCTCCAACCTTACTTTCAAGTTTCTGGGATTTAATTGTCAACTCGGATGATTATTCTAAAGTAGCAGTGGTAATTGATTTAAGAGTGCGCAGTTTCTATAAGGACTTAATAAATGAAATAAGTTCACTTGAGGATAATAGCTGTGTTCAAACACGGATTATCTTTTTGGATGCTTCGGATGATATATTAGTTGCTCGCTATAAAGAAACAAGGCGTGTTCCGCCACTAGTTCATGGTGGGAGGCTACTTGATGGCATTATTGAAGAGCGACATATTCTTGCAGGAATTAAAAATCGTGCTAATGACATTATTGACACGTCAAACCTTACTCCTCAAGAATTAAAAGAAAAAATGTTTGAAGAATTTAGTGATCAAGAAAAGCAGCCATTTTCAATTGAAGTTCTTTCTTTTGGCTTTAAATATGGTCTGCCAATTGATGCTGATCTTGTGATAGATGTACGCTTTTTACCAAATCCATTTTATATTTCTGAATTACGACCTTTCACGGGACTTGATCAACGAGTTTTCGATTATGTGATGGATAAAGATATTACACAAGTATTTTATGAAAAACTGTTAGATTTATTGAGAACAGCCATGCCTGGGTATATTAAAGAGGGAAAGAGTAAGTTAACTATTGCGATTGGCTGTACAGGTGGTCAACACCGTAGTGTAGCAATTGCAAGGCAGCTTGCACATGATTTGTCACAAGACTATCCAGTTGATATAACTCATCGCGAAATTAGCAGGTATACCAGAAAAAGGTGAAAATATGACATATAGCGATTCCAAAGTGATTAGGGTAACGAGAAGTAGAAGACCCAAAATTGTTGTAATTGGTGGTGGAACGGGTCTACCAGTTGTTTTGAGTGCGTTAAAAGAGCAAGATGCGCAAATCACAGCAATTGTGACAGTTTCAGATGATGGCGGCTCTTCTGGAACAATTCGTAACTTCATTAATGTTGTTCCACCAGGTGATATTCGTAACGTATTAGTTTCTCTAAGTGACATACCACAAGAACAAAAAGATGTTTTTCAATACCGCTTTGATTCATCGGACTCGTTTTTCTCAGGCCATGCGATAGGTAATTTGATTATTGCCGCTTTAAATGAAATGCATGGTAATATTTTTGATGCTGTTCAATCATTGTCAAAAATGATGCGCGTAGATGGGCATGTTTTCCCAGCTTCAAACGAACCTTTAACATTGAATGCGGAATTTATTGACGGAACAATCCAAGCGGGAGAAAAGGAAATAACTAACAAGGACAAGCGAATCAAGCGTGTTTGGGTAACAGATACGAATTCTAATAAAGAACCGGAGGCTGTTTCACCTGTTCTGGACGCAATAATGCAAGCTGATGCGGTTGTTTTGGGTCCAGGAAGCTTATTCACTTCAATTCTTCCTAATTTGATGATACCTAATCTCGGTGAGGCTGTTAGAAAAACAAAAGCCGAAGTTATTTATATTTGTAATATCATGACTCAACTTGGCGAGACTGATCACTTCTCCGACTGTGATCATGTTGACGTTATCAACAGGCATCTTGGGGGTCATTATGTAAACACAACTTTGGTTAATGGTGCCAAAATTGACATGTCAAAATTTAATCCTAAGGATTATGATGCCTACATTGAGCCTGTTAAAAATGACTATGTTGGCTTGCGAAAGCAAGGCTGCCGGGTAATCACAGATGACTTTATTGACCAACGAAGCGGCCTTGTGTTCCATGATGGTGAAAAAGTGGCAAACGAGATAATTAATCGTGCATTTACGGCAATGTCGACCAGAAAGACTACGGAGTAACTAATGGCAAGTTATGCAAGTGAGGTAAAGAAGGAACTAACCTCCTTACCAATTCATCCTGAGCACGCAAAGGCTGAACTAGCTGCTTTTTTGCGGATGAACGGTGTTTTAAATTATCATGACCGTATGTTTAGTCTTGATATCACAACTGAAAACCCAGCAATTGCTCGACGAATTTTTTCTTTAATAAAAACAGCGTATCGTGTAGAACCGTTATTAATCGTTTCGCGTAAAATGAAATTGAAGAAGAATAACCAATATCTGGTACGTCTGCAAAATCATGTCAAAGAAATTTTGACTAATTTGGAAATCTTAGCACCAGATTCAGGTTTAATCACGCGAATACCTAAAAGAATAATTGATTCGCGCGAGGGTGCAATGTCGTATTTGCGTGGTGCGTTCTTAGCAAGCGGGAGTGTAAATAATCCGGAAACAAGCAGGTATCACTTGGAAATATACTCTGCTTATGAAGATCACAACAATGATTTATTAGAACTAATGAATCATTATTTTAATCTTAACGCCAAAACAATTAGTAGAAGGCGTGGTTATATAGTCTATCTTAAGGAAGCAGAAAAAATTGGTGATTTTCTTCATGTTGTTGGTGCGGTCAACGCAATGTTATCCTTTGAAGACTTAAGGATTATGCGTGATATGCGCAATTCGGTTAATCGCTTAGTTAATTGTGACACGGCAAATTTGAAAAAGACTGCCAATGCTGCTGCTAAACAAGTTGAGGATATTGAACTAATAGAACGTAAAATCGGGCTTGAAAATATTCCAGAAAAGCTGCAGGGAATCGCAAGATTACGGCTGACCAATCCGGAACTGTCATTAAAAGAAATTGCTCTGCAAGTTCCGGATGGACCTATTTCAAAGTCAGGTGCAAATCATCGTTTTGCTAAACTACATGAAATGGCACAGAAATTAGAAGAATAAAAAAGATCTCCGAGCTATTTAGCTTGGAGATCTTTTAGTTTAATTAGTATCTAACTACTTCTTTTGGTTGACCATAATTTCATCAATTAAGCCATAATCCTTTGCTTCTTCAGCAGTTAGGTAGTTATCACGTTCAGTATCTTTCTGAATCTTTTCAAGTGGTTGACCAGTAGTTTCGTGAAGAATCTTATTGATCTTTTCACGACTCTTTAAAATTTCATTAGCTGCAATTTGAATATCAGTCTGTTGGCCTTGAGCTCCACCTAAAGGTTGGTGAATCAATACAGTAGAGTTAGGTAAACCAAAACGTTTACCCTTTGCACCACTGGTTAATAAAATGGAAGCCATTGAAGCTGCCATTCCGATTGCAATAGTTGATACATCTGACTTAATGAAGTTCATCGTATCCATAATTGCTAAACCAGAAGTAATTACACCACCGGGTGAGTTGATATAAAGGGAGATGTCCTTAGTGTTGTCTTGAGCATCAAGGAATAATAACTGGGCAATAATTGTATTTGCCATGTCATCATTAATTTCTCCACTGAGCATGATAATTCGATCTTTTAGCAAACGAGAATATATGTCATAAGCGCGTTCGCCACGAGCAGTTTGTTCAATAACTGTAGGTACAAGCATCTTTTTACCTCCTAAAATTAAAGTCATTTTTGTTAGCACTCTAATAAGTACAGTGCTAATTAAATCACTTACATTAAATGCTGTCAATGAAAGTGTATTAATTTTGTATTCTAAGTTACAATGTTCTTATTATATAATACGAAAGTAAACTAAAATATTGGAGGAATAATTTTGAAGCTTTTTAAGAAAATTGCAATTCTTGTGACAACAATGCTTGCTGGCCTAGCATTGTCAACTGGTCTTGCAATTACATCGGTTGAGGCTGATTCTAATCAATCGCAGCAGCCAACGCAAGGAGAAACTAAAACCACTCCTAGCAAGAATAGTAATCAGGGAGAAAATACCGATGAGGAAAATGACAGTGGTGATCCCAATAGTCAACCTGATCCTGGTAATACCAACTCTGATACTCAGAATGATAAGCAGCCGCTAGTAAAAAAGAAAACACCTAAACAAGTAATAACAGGCTATGCAATGATGACTAAAGTTGCTGGTAACAAAAACTATAAGGTTTGGGCAAATGTAACAGACGGTAAAGTTAGCAAAAAAGTCGCTGACGGGATTAATTTTCAATATAGCCATATTCAATCAGACCAACTAATTGAAACTAAAAGTGCACGCTATTGGCGAATTTATGTTAATGGTCGAAAAGTTGGTTATGTAAATGAAAAATTCTTTGCTAGAAACCAAATTGCTGTTCCTAAGACTATTAGCCTGGTTAACAACGAATTTTATGAATTTTTCACACGGGATGCAATTTCATACGTAACTAATTACATGGGTACGGTTATTAGTAATGATGATGTAAAAGTTTCGCGTGAGACTATCTCTTGTGCTACTCCAAAAACTTATACAGTTAAATATACATATGGTGATGCGACAGCAAGCGTCAAAATAACTGTTAGAAAAAGCACTACTGAAGGAATTGCTGATCCTGATGTAACTAATTCGTTCCCTGCGCAGCCTGGTACAAATGAACACCAAGCATGGAAAACACATTATGGTTCTTCAGTTAATTACATTAGTCCTACAGAATACACACCAGAAACAGAATCACATACTCTAACAAGTGGTAATATGACTCTGAAGACAAGATTTTATCAACCAGTTCTTCTGAGCGTAAAGGATCCAACCGATGATAATATTAATCGTGTTGGCCATATTCCAGAAGGTGTAACTGTTTCAAACGGCTGGGCTTATACCAGTTTATTGAGTCACACTTATTTAAGCTCTGGTCACATTGTTGGTTATGATTTGAATAAGTTAACTAATCCATATAATGCTCAACATCTTTTAGACATGTCACAAAAAGACTTTAATAATTACGTTAAGCATATTAAAGTTAGTCCATATATCCCAATTGGTCACGGTCAAGCAATGGGTGCAAGTGACAAGTATATCTATGTGATTAACAATGATAATAAATTAAATGAAACTACTGACTCAGAAGAAATTGTTCAAATTCGTAAGAGTGATTTACAAATTAACAAGATTTGGACAATGAAAACTTGGGTAGGTGACCAAAATAGTCCGCGTTACTTCCATAACGGTGTAATCATGAACGACTATGAAATGTACACGGTATATCATGATACTAAGAATAATCGCTATGAATATTGGCAACTAACTCGTACTGGTGACAACTGGAATCCAAAATTAGTTGGTAAGACAGATGGCAATTTTGTTAACAACAATTCACCAGTTCAAGGTTTTGCTTATGATCCAGATCATAAGAATTTTTACTTAGCATTTAATGATTTAATCTTCAAAATTGGTCGCGATGGAACTTTAAAGGATCACTATTCATTTGATACTGGTCGTGAAATTGAAGGTATTTCAGTACATGATAGTAAACTTTACGTTAACTTAGCACAACGTGCAGAGTTATTAGTAAGCATGAACATTGATTAAAAAATAAGCAGTATTTAAAGTAAATAAAAAGAAGAGCTAATTAGCTCTTCTTTTTTTGATTCTTCTTTTGACATTCAGGACAAATACCAAAAATTTCTAGGTGACTTGCCGACGTAACATAGCCCGTTTGTTTTTCAGCTTCTGCACGCATACGATTTTCAACTGCTTCAAAGTCTGGATAATAGACGTCAGCTATGTTATCGCATTGTTTACAAATAATGTGGAAATGAGGCTCTACAAAGTAGTCATAATGAATGGAATCATCACTATTTTTGATTTCGATAACAATGCCTGCGTCAACTAATTTGTTTAGTGTGTTGTAGACTGTTGCTCGATATGCTGGCTCGTCGCCGCTAATTGCTTTAAAAATAGTAGCTGCAGTAGGATGATTATGATGTGTCCGCAGATATTTCAAGATTTTAAGCCGTGGCTTGGTGACTTTCAAATTATGCTCACGTAGTAAATCTTCTGTTTCTTTTAAGTAGTTTGGCACAGGTTTCATCTCCTTAGTTTATTAAGTATAGTTTAGCATTAAATGCACAAAAAAAGTCGCCTTTTATTAGGCGACTTAATTAATCTTTAATTAGTATTTACTGTTCTTTAGCATCTTGATGGTGCTTAATCGTTGGTAAAATCATACCAAGTAAGAATAAAACAATTGGGGTAGCAATGTTCAAGCATAATGTAAATGGATCATCAGAGTACATTCCCATTAAGCAACATGCAACTGTAACAATTAATCCCCAAACACCAAGCGTATATGCAAGCCATTGATGCTTAGTCATTTCGTAGTTTTGGCCATTGTGGAACTTAGCTGCTTGCTTACGTAATGCAATGTAAGCAATGAATACCCATAAATAACGCATTGGCATCACGATAGAGTTTAATTTAACCAGTTGAGCCATGACTGCTTGAGCATTTGGCATGATAGCTTGTAAAACAATTAGACCACCAGATAAGCAAACAACCATCCAAATACCATTGATGTAGGCACCATGCTTGTTAACTTTCAATAGCTTCTTAGGGATATAATCTTTAGCTTCCTTACTACCTAATAGGATACGTAATGGAGCATCGATACTGATTACTAAAGCTGAGAATTGTCCAATAACGTTGCACCAAGCATAAATGTACATGAACAATCCACCAACACCGTAGTATTGGCCCAATTTAGCAAAGGCCATGTAAGGTCCGTTAGAGATGTATTCGTTTAAATTAGCGTTAACAACCTTAGGATCAAACATCATTGCCAAAGCAATTGTTCCTAAAATTGCGGAAATCATGACCATTCCAGCTAAACCTAACATTGATTTAGGGAAGTTACGAGAAGGATCTTTCAACTTATTTACATATGGTGAAATCTTTTCAGCTCCACCAACTGCGAATACTAAAATTGATAATGAAGTAAAGTACTTGAGGTTAAAGTCAGGTACAAAATTCTTCCAGTTCCAGCTGATATTATTAAAACCCGCGTGAGGATTGATCATAGGTGCTGCATACATCATGATAATGAATAAAATTGACATGATGAACATTGATGAACCAGCAATCGTTGACAAAGTCTTAATAACTGGCACACCACGACTAGCAACCCAGCAGAAGAATAAAAAGACAGCAAGAGTTGCTAATTGAGTCCAAGTAGTAGGTAAACTGTCATACCAAGTAGTATTGCCAAAAATACCCCATGACATACCTCTTAAGCCACCAGTACCTTTACTTGAGATATAAACGACATGAACAGCCCAGAAAGTCCAACCAGCATAGTATGCCCACTTTGGACCGATTGTAGCATTAATCCATGATGAGACTCCACCTTCGGAGTTTTGAAAGACAGAGCCGAGCTCACCAACCATTAATGCATAAGGGATGAAAAACAGAAGGAAAATAATAATCCAACTGAGAATAACTTTTGTTCCATCAAAATAAATGAACCCATTAACAACATTACCAAAGCTCCAAACAATAGAGAAGGCCATAGTTGCTAGGGTGGGCCACATCATTTTTTTGGAATTTTCTTGCGATGTTTCCATAACCTAGTTCTCCTTACAGAAAAAATAATAACTTTGATATTGTAACGCAGAGGATTATAAAAATCTAATTTTTGTTAGAATCCTAAAAATACTCTATTGATTTAACTTTTTAAAAGTGTGAAACTATCTATATATGTTTTATTAGGAGGGTAAAGAATTTAATGAAGAAAAAGTTTATAAGTAAGTTGCTAGTTGCCTGCTCAATTATGGTAACTGGCTTATTTGTCGGGAGTAACACAACTGAAGTAAATGCCAAGAGCTACCACAAAGCTGTGACTAAAATTGCTGGCAATGGTAACTATGCTATTTACCATAAGGCAAGCAAAAAAGGTCCATCAGGTAAATTTACTTCAACTAAGTATTTTAAGCATGCTCAAATTCAATCAAAGCAATCGCTTGATACTAAAAAGGGTAAGTTTTGGAAAATTATTGTTGATGGACGTACAGTTGGCTGGGTCAGCCAAGACTTTTTTGCAAGAAACAAAATTGCAGTCGTTTCTAAAGTAAGCCTAGTACAAAATCCAAGTTTTTCATTTGATACAAGAGATGCAATTAACTATGCTACAAACAGTGAAGGAACAGCTGTTAACGCAAATAAAGTTAAAGTTTCAACGTCTAGTGTTAGTTCCGCTACCCCTGGCGCTACAACAGTTAATTACAGTTACGGCAATGCAAAGGCAAGTACAGTAGTAACTGTTCGTGCTGACAAAAATGAAGGTATAACTAGAGCTTCTGTTACGCCTAAAAATGGTCCTAAAGAAGTTTCTACTTGGAAGGGCAGTTCAAAATCTAGTTCAAGAAATTGGAACGCAGCTCACAATTATACTTTTGAAACCAGACCGAATACTTTTAAATCAAATGGCTTAACTCTTAAAACTAAGTTTTTCCAACCTCGTTTTGTCAGTTTAGATTACAACAAGGCAGCTGATAAAATGGGACAAGTTGGTGTGATACCAGAAGGAATAACAGTACGTGGTTCCAACTTTACAGTTGCTGTCTTCAATTCAAGTAGTGATCAGTACGGCCACTTGGTTTCATATGATTTAAACCATGTTAGCAAGTATGGCGCCCAGAATTTACCAGGCTTAAAATGGTCAACTTTCAAAAAATATGCATCACATATTAAAGTCAGTCCATACATTAAGCTTGGACATGGACAAGCAATCGGCTCTTCAGCAAATTATATTTATGTAATTGCTAATGATAACAAGATGAAGAATTCCACTGCTTCTGAAGAAATTTATCAAATTCGTAAGTCAGACATGATGGTTAACCAAATTTGGAGCTTCAGAATTTGGAGTGGTTCATCACCAAGATATATTCACAATGCAACATTCCCTGATGATAACACGATGTATTGCTTATTCCATAATGGTGGCAACAACCGTTATGAATACTGGAAAGTAACGCGGACCGGTGATTCTTGGGTACCAGAAGAAGTTGGTGCGACAAAGGGTAACTTCGTCAGCAACCATTCACCTGTTCAAGGATTTACTTATGATCCATTGCATGACCAATTCTACGTTGGCTTTAACGACTACATTTTCAAAGTGGCCAAAGACGGAACTTACAAGAAGACGCATCATTTCAACGTAAAACGTGAGCTTGAGGGTCTGTCTATTTCCGGCAATAAGATTTACGCTGAATTTGCTCAACGTGGAGAATTAACCGTTGGTAAGACAAAATAAAATGAATTAAAAACAGTTTTCCGAAAGGAAGACTGTTTTTGCTTTAGTCCGGATTAATAATAAATTGACTATCCTTATAAAGTTTGCATATTATTTTAATTATTATATAATTTCATTTATAGTATTTTTAAAATAGTTTAAGGAAGGTCCCTATGCAAAACATACTAGAAACAACTAACTTAACCAAAAAGTTCAAAAATCAAGTTGCACTTGATCATGTTAATATACATGTACCTGCCAATCAGGTTTATTGCTTGCTTGGACCAAATGGAGCCGGTAAGACGACACTGATGAAAATTTTAACTGGAATGATTTCAGCCACAGAAGGATTGATTTCCTTTGCTGGACATGAATGGTCTAGAAAAGATCTTGCGTCTATCGGTTCGTTGATTGAGAATGCACCGTTATATGGCAACCTAACTGCAAGAGAAAATTTGCAGGTCATTTGTAATTTGCGAGGCGTAGATACTAATGAAATAGATAATATTTTAGCAACAGTGGGTATGGATCAAACTGGAAAGAAACTTGCTAAAAATTTTTCTTTAGGTATGAAAGAACGATTGGGAATTGGGCTAGCCTTAGTTGGTAGTCCTAAGCTATTGATTTTAGACGAGCCAACAAACGGACTTGATCCACTAGGAATTCAACAATTACGTAACCTGATTGCTGAATTTAAAAAGAAAGATATCACAATTATTATTTCAAGTCACATGTTATCAGAAGTTGAGCATTTAGCAGATAACATTGGAATTATCGGAAACGGTAAACTTCTCTTAGAAAAGCCGATAGATCATCAGGAAAACTTGGAAGAACTGTTTAATAGTACGTTGATGAAAGCTGGTGTTACAGGTGCTTAAAGCTCTATCAATAGAAACTCTTAAAACTAAAAGAACTCTTGTTAGACAATTAATCTGTTTTTTTCCATTCTTAGTAGCAATTGTCACTTTTCTATTATTTGCAGCAGCCGGCTATGTGGCTCAAAGCATAATTAATCAGTGGAGTTGTATTTGGTTTCCATTATTTTTAGCACTAATCATTGGGCTAAATGATCGCCATGAAAAAAATAGTACTGAATATAAAATGATTCTGAGCTCACCGGATGACTTATTTAGTTATGAGTTAGGTAGAATACTTCATGGGTCTCTACAAGGCCTGATTACTTCCCTTGTCCTAGTTATTTTGGTTTGCGTACTTTCATTTGTGACAGTTACTAGTGTTTCAGTCTCCTCAATAGTTTTGGCGATTTTGGGATTATGGCTTGTGAATTTATGGCAAGTACCTTTATACACATGGATTAGTCGTTTGACGAATATGTATGTTACAGTGCTTATTGCGGCTATCGGAGTTTTTATTGGCATAGAAATTAATGAATATGCTTGGGGGAAAATTTGGCCATTTACTTGGTCTGAAATTTTCCCAATTTCTCTAATTAAGATTAAAATAAATGGTCTCCCGATAGCAAATACTTCAGGCTTATCGAATAATTACTGGACGATTGGAGCAGCACTTGTTTTATTTGTGATTTTAAGTTACTTGGGTGCTAGATCATTTAGAAATCAGGTAAAGAAGAATGATTAATAAAATATTTAAAGCCGAAAACGAAAAATTAAAGCGTAGTTTTTTATTATACATGCATCTATTTGTGCTACTTATTTTCCCGCTAATTATGGGACTTTACTATGGAAGTAAGAAGAATTTTGTTAATTCCCAAACCATGGTTATAAGTTTTTATGAAATATTAGCAATTGTTTCTCCTTTAGTCATTAGCGTTGTGGTTTGTCTTGTTTTTGATAGAGAAGAAAAAGCCGGCGGCTGCAAAAATTGGTTGTCCAATCCTATAGGGAAGGGCAAAACTATAATGACGCAATTGCTATACTATTGGCTGTGGTATTTTGTTGAAATAGTAGGGACAAGTATTTTTTACTATTTGATTCTAAAATATGGGTTCCGTGTAACGGGTATCTCCTTCTTAAAGCTTCTTCTAACAAGCATTGCTTTTGCTCTTTTTGGCTTTTTGCAATACGCAATTGCTCAATTAATTGTACTTAAATGGAACGTTGGGGGAGCAATGATTTTAGGATTCTTTGGATCCGTAATTTCTGCTTTAAGCATTACAGTTATCTTCGACTTTATTTGGCCGATTGTACCCTGGTCATGGCAAATTTATTTGATTGCTTTTTGGCAGAAAGAAATGAGTCTTGGCTCCCAAAAAGTCATAGGATTATTGATGCTAATTCCACTCTTCTTAACAGTTATATTTAGCCTGTTGATTGAAAAGGCATATAGAAACTGGCAACACTAAAAATTAGAGTAGTGCATTATAATTTAGATGAGGACTAACTTTCGATTTTTAATCGAAGTTAGTCCTTTTTGTTTAAAAATAGATATTAACATGCTAAAGTATGTGAGTAATTTTGCTATGTATGGCAATGTTTAAGACTTTTTATAATTTCAATAAAATAATTTTTCAAAGGAAAGATATCAGTTATCATCTTAATTTGATAAAACCAAGTATTTTGATTAAGGAGAACCTTTTGACTAAAAGAGATTTTATTGATAGCTGTAATTTTTCACAAGTTGAAATGCAATATATGGCCGAACTGGGCTTGAAGCTAAAAGCGGCAATTGAGCACGGATATTATCCACCATTACTAAAGGGCAAGAGTTTGGGGATGATTTTCGATCAATCCTCAACAAGAACGCGCTGCTCTGCTGAAGCTGCAATGACTGAATTAGGTGGCCATGCATTATATTTAGCACCTGGTCAAATTCAATTAGGCGAGGGTGGTCATGAAGGATTAGCGGATACCAGTCGTGCTCTAGGAGACTTGCTCGATATTATTGGAGTTAGAACGGCTAGCCAAGAAGATGTTGAAGAGATAGCTCAAAATTCTCGGGTACCTGTTGTTAACTTTATGACCGATGATGATCATCCTACTCAAGCATTAGGTGATTTGATTACCATTAAGGAGTATTTGCCTGAAGGTAAGAAACTATCTGAAGTAAAGCTTGTTTTTGTCGGGGATGCTACGCAAATAGCTGTTTCAGCAATTTATCTTTGTGCGCAAATGGGCATGCAATTTGTGCAATATGGTCCTAAATCTAAGCAAATGCCAAAGAAAATAGTAGAAAAAGCACAAGAAATTGCTGACAAAACAGGTGGTACAATCACTTTATCTGAAGATGAAGCAGTTTTAAAAAACGCAGACTTCATTTATACAGATGTTTGGTACGGCTTATATGATCAAGAACTGAATAAAGATGAATACATGAAGATCTTTTACCCTAAATATCAAGTTAATGACGAGTTAATTGCAAAAACCGAAAATCCTAATGTTAAATTTATGCACTGCTTGCCTGCTAATAGGGGCGAAGAGGTCAGTGCTTCTGTTCTTGAAGGTGAAAAATCAATTGCGTGGGAGCAAGCAGCCAATAAGAAAGCTGCTATGCGTGCAGTGTTTGTTTATTTACTTAATGCCAATTTTGCTACAGACGCTGATTCAATCAAGATTGCTAGTCGGTATCAAAATGAATTGCAAGAAATACTAGAACAAAGACCGTAAAAGCAAAAAGAGCTAAATGACAACAATTCATTTAGCTCTTTTATTGTTTAATTATGGGTCCCCTGAGAGTCGAACTCAGATTTTAAGAACCGGAATCTTACGTGCGATCCATTACACTAAGGACCCAATTAGCACTTGAACAAGTATAGCAGAAAAAAGCAAAAAATTGAATTCTTTTTGTTCCAAAAGCTAAGCAGGACTCAGTTATTACTTAAAACTAAGGAAAAAGCAGTTAAATTATTAAGACTTTCTAATCGGTTCATTTTTGCTTGAATTATTTTTTTGTGGTTGATATACTATAGATGTCGATTGAGGAATGAAGAATTTAATTGATATAAGTTCACGTTTCTCTTATATTTTTAGACAATCTGGGACAAAAAATGACAATAGCTAGGTCAAAAATGTCCCAGGAGAAGGAGAGAAGTCGATGTACTCGGAAATTCCTGTGCTAGAAGCTCTCGTTCCTGACATTTTAAAAGTTTTTCGACAAAGATATCTTGTTCTAGAGCAGATATCACTTAAAGCTCCAATTGGGCGTAGAAGTGTTGCTCAGTCTTTAGGACTTTCTGAAAGGAACGTTCGAACTGAAACGGAGTATCTTCGTGATCTCGGCTTAATCGAGATTAAAAGCTTTGGAATGTTTATGACAGAAAAAGGTCAGAAGATGTTGCAGGATGCAGCACCGGTGATTGATCGACTATTCAATGCACGTGAGACTGAGGTTGATTTAGCTCGTAAACTTGGAATTGAACGGACGATTATTGTTCCTGGTGATAGTGACTTGCAAGAACTTGTTTATGAGCGAATGGGTGAAGAACTCAATTCAGCTCTTGACTTGCTTTTGCCTCTAGGACACTCAATTATCACTGTTTTAGGTGGAGCTGCACTTGCCAAGTCAGCAAAAAATTTGTCTAGAAATTTAGGTAAAAATCGGCAATTAGAATTTGTACCTGGTAGAGGTGCCTTGGGTGAAAATGTTGCGATTCAAAGCAACACAATTGTTCAGGAAATGGCACTGAAAACAGGTGGTAAATATAGAACTTTATATTTACCTGAGCAGGTTTCTACAGAAGCCTATAAGTCACTGATTCGTGAATCAACTGTTGCTGATGTGCTTGAAGATATTTCAAAAACTGATGTTGTCATTCATGGAATAGGGCTAGCTCAAGATATGGCGCGGCGCAGAGGATACGATTCGGTTCGTTTGTCTGAGTTGCGTGAAAAAAAGGTCGTTACCGAATGTTTTGGGTGTTTTTTCGATAGCGATGGTAAGATTGTCGACCGCGTGCATCAGGTTGGCTTGCAGTTCGAAAATCTGAACAAAATACCTCACATATTTGCCTTTGCTTGTGGTGGCAGAAAAGCCAAAGCAATCAAAGCTTATATGCCCAATGCTCCTCATCAAACCTGGTTAATTACTGATGAGGGAGCCTCAAAGAAGATTTTAAAGGAGAAATAATTCTCATTTAAAATAAAAAGATGTTTATAGTTCTTAAGGAGGACTTTAGAATATGACAGTTAAAATTGGTATTAACGGCTTTGGCCGTATTGGTCGTTTAGCATTCCGTCGAATCATGGATTTGGGCGAAAAGTCAAAGGATATCGAAGTTGTTGCTATTAACGACTTGACTACTCCAGCACTTTTAGCACACTTATTGAAGTATGACTCAACTCATGGTACTTTCAACCACGAAGTTTCAGCTACTGATGATTCAATCGTTGTAGATGGTAAGAAATACCGTGTATACGCAGAACCACAAGCTCAAAACATTCCATGGGTTGAGAACGATGGTGTTGACTTTGTTCTTGAATGTACTGGTTTCTACACTAGCAAGGCTAAGTCACAAGCTCACCTTGATGCTGGTGCAAAGAGAGTCTTAATTTCAGCACCTGCTGGTAACGACTTGAAGACTATTGTTTACTCAGTAAACGATGATACTTTAGACGCAAGCGACACAATCGTATCTGCTGGTTCATGTACTACTAACTCATTGGCACCAATGGTTGACGCTTTGCAAAAAGAATTTGGTGTTAAGGTAGCTACTATGACTACTATCCACGCTTACACTTCAACTCAAATGCTTTTGGACGGACCTGTTCGTGGTGGTAACAAGCGCGCTGCTCGTGCTGCTGCAGTTAACATTATTCCTCACTCAACTGGTGCTGCTAAGGCTATTGGTCTTGTTGTTCCAGAATTGAACGGTAAAGTTAACGGTCACGCACAACGTGTACCAGTTACTGATGGTTCATTGACTGAATTAGTTTCAATCCTTGACAAGAAGGTAACTGCTGACGAAGTTAACTCAGCATTGAAGAAATATGAAAGCCCATCATTTGCATACAACGATGATGAAATCGTTTCAAGTGATGTTGTAGGTATGACTGCTGGTTCAATCTTTGACCCAACTCAAACTATGGTAACCACTGCCGGTGACAACCAATTAGTTAAGACTGTTGCTTGGTACGACAATGAATACTCATTCACTTGCCAAATGGTTCGTACTTTGTTGAAATTTGCTACTCTTTAATCTGTAAATTAGATTACTGAATAAGTAGTAAAGAGAAGGCGGAGGGAAATTCTTCCTTCCGCCTTTTTTTCAAGAAAAATAATTAAGTTATCGGAGGATATAGATGGCTAAATTAATCGTTTCAGACGTTGATGTTAAAGATAAAAAGGTATTAGTTCGTGTTGACTTTAATGTTCCTATTAAAGATGGTGTGATTGGTGACGACAACAGAATCGTTGCCGCACTTCCAACTATTAACTACATTATCGACAATGGTGGTAAGGCAATCTTACTAAGTCACTTAGGTCGTATTAAGTCAGATGCAGACAAGAAGGACTTATCACTTAAACCAATCGCTGATCGTTTGAGTGAATTATTGAAGAAACCTGTTACCTTTGTTCCTGAAAACGAAGGTAAAGAAGTTGAAGATGCTATTAACAACATGCAAGATGGCGATGTTGTTGTTCTTGAAAACACTCGTTTCCAAGATATCGACAACGACTTTGGCAAGCGTGAAAGTAAAAATGATCCTAAGCTTGGTGAATACTGGGCATCATTAGGTGACGTTTACGTTAACGATGCCTTTGGTACTGCACACAGAAGCCATGCTTCAAATGTTGGAATTGCTGAAGCAATGAAGAAGGCTGGTAAGCCTGCTGCAGCTGGTTTCCTAATGGAAAAGGAAATCAAGTTCTTAGGTGATGCTGTTGCAAATCCAGTTCACCCATTTGTTACTATCTTAGGTGGTGCAAAGGTTTCTGATAAGATTGACGTTATCACTAACTTGATTCCTAAGTCTGACCACATCTTGATCGGTGGTGGTATGGCTTATACTTTCTTAGCAGCACAAGGTCATGAAATTGGTAAGTCATTATTTGAACCAGATAAGGTTGACTTGGCTAAAGAATTGCTTGAAAAAGCAGATGGTAAGATTGTTTTACCAGTAGATAACTTGGCTGCAACTGAATTTTCAAATGATGCTGCTCGTAAAGTTGTTGGTGACGACATTCCTGAAAACATGATGGGTCTTGACATTGGTCCTAAGACTGTTGAAAAGTTCAAGGATATCTTGAAAGATGCTAAGACTGTTGTTTGGAATGGACCAATGGGTGCATTTGAAATGCCTAACTTCGCTGAAGGTACTCTAGAAGTTGGTAAAGCATTAGCTGATTTGACTGATGCTACTACTATTATCGGTGGTGGTGACTCAACAGCAGCCGCTAAGCAATTAGGTATTGCTCCTAAGATTACTCACATCTCAACTGGTGGTGGAGCTTCATTGGAATACCTTGAAGGTAAAGAATTGCCAGGAATTGCCTGCATTTCAGACAAATAAGCTATCAGAAAGGACAATAATTAAATGCGTATACCAATTATTGCTGGTAACTGGAAACTAAACATGAACCCAGAACAAACTGCTGAGTTCGTAGCTTCTATTAAAAATGAGTTACCAGAATCAAGTAAAGTAGAATCAGTAATTTGTGCTCCAGCCGTTGACCTTGATGCATTGAAAAAGGCTGCTGAAGGTTCAGAACTACATGTAGGTGCAGAAAATGCCTACTTCGAAACTGAAGGTGCTTTTACTGGTGAAACTTCTCCTAAAGTTCTTAACGAAATGGGAATCGATTACTGCATTATTGGTCACTCAGAGCGTCGTGAATACTTCCACGAAACTGATGAAGATATTAACAAGAAAGCTAAAGTTTTATTTGCTAATAACGTAACTCCAATCGTTTGCTGTGGTGAGTCACTTGAAACTCGTGAAGCTAACAAGCAAGAAGAATGGGTAGTTGGCCAAATTAAAGCTGATTTGGATGGTTTAACTGCTGAACAAGTTTCAAACCTTGTTATTGCTTATGAACCAATTTGGGCAATCGGAACTGGTAAGACTGCTAGTTCAGAACAAGCAGAAGAAATGTGCAAGACAATCCGTGAGACTGTCAAGGACTTGTACGATGATGAAACTGCTGAAAATGTTCGTATCCAATATGGTGGTTCAGTTAACCCAGCTAATGTTAAAGAATTGATGGGTAAGCCAAATATTGATGGAGGTTTAGTTGGTGGTGCATCACTTAAACCTGATTCATATTTAGCTTTGGTAAATTACCAAGACTAATTTTAACTGTATAAATGAAAAAGCCTCTGCAAATAGCAAAGGCTTTTTTTGTTTAGCAAAAATTTAGTACCATGGTTATTACTATAAAGTGAGCAAAGTACAAGTTGTTTTTTATAAAATCGTGTATTAAAATTTAATATATTAGATAAAATAGTCATTAAATTAATGATCGTTAGGAGAAAATAATGAAACTGTCAAATTTTTTGTGTAAATAGATTTTTCTCGTAGATTGATTTTTTAATCTTTTATTTAATCAAAGTAGGATTCTAAGG